>NZ_JBHUEM010000003.1:0-707650 GCF_042680805.1 Bacillus salitolerans
GGGTCATAACAAATCCTCCTGTACAAAATTTTCTTGGTCGAAAACATTGTAACATGGGATTCGTATGACCCCTTTTCTTTTTACACAATTATATAGACTCTATCCATTTTGAAGAAGAATCCTGATGAAAAAGTCGAATAACCCGAAGTAATAAACATTTTGAAGAAGAATCCTGATGAAAAAGTCGAATAACCCAAAGTAATAAACATTTTGAAGAAGAATCGCGATCCAAAAGTCGAATAACCCCAGTGCCATGCCATATGTTAATTTCCACAATCCAAAAGATAACCGTCATATGTTAGTATTACCCTAAATAAACACCATCTCTTATCATGCTGACAGCCCTTTAAAAAACTCACCAATAATCTTTTATCTATTCGAATCCATCACGGAAATCCACCATCCTGTAACTCGTTTGCAACCCAGCATCTTATAGTAGTAATTATAATTTGCTTGGGAAAGGAAGATGCGCCTGTGAGGTGGGATATAGATTGGATTGAGAAGCGTGCGCAGCTAACACCATTTAAAAGTGCGATTATTGACGGAGATACACAGAAGCGTTGGTCGTATAGAGAGATAAATCAACGAGCCCATTCACTCGCATGTTTTTTTATGGAACAAGGCATTAAAAAGGGTGATCGAGTTGCTCTATTAAGTCCAAATGATATAAGCTATTTTGATTTTATATTTGCATGTTTAAAAATTGGCGCGATTTTTGTACCCCTTAATTGGCGACTCTCAGTACATGAATTAAATCAAATTATTGAAGACTGCACACCTAAGCTTTTAGGATATCATTCACGGTTCAATGATTTGATGAATGAAGAACTTGCTAGTATTCAAGTTGATCATCAAGACTATGAAGCTATCTTTATAAACCAAGAACTAGCATACGCAATTAATGTAGATGAGACCCATCCGTGGACGATTATATATACAGGTGGAACGACTGGGAAATCAAAAGGTGTTGTCTTAACTCACGCTAACATTCAATGGAATGCCCTCAATACCATTGTGAGTTGGAATTTATCAGCAGACGATGTGACGTTAACGTATTTACCGATGTTTCATACTGGGGGATTAAATGCATTAACCATACCTATCCTTGTGATGGGGGGAACGGTCTTGTTTTCAAGGGATTTTGATGCGGAAAATGCGATACATTTAATAGAAAAAGAGAGCTGTACCATTCTACTAATGGTGCCGACCATGTATCATTTGATTTCACAAACGACAGCTTTTGAGAAGGCAACTTTTCAATCTGTAAAGACGTTTCTATCGGGTGGGGCACCTTGTCCATTAACGATTTATGAGGCCTTTTCGAAAAAAGGCATTGCCTTTAAAGAAGGATATGGTTTAACGGAGGCAGGACCAAACAATTTTTATATTGATCCAAATGAAGCAAAAAAACGAAATGGATCTATTGGTAAGCCGATGATGTTTAATAAAGTGAAAATCTTAAAGACTGACGGGTCAAGTGCAAATGTAAATGAAGTCGGAGAGCTTCTGTTAGATGGTAACCATGTATTTGACCATTATTGGAACAACAAAGAAGCAACAAGACAAACTATTATCGATGGCTGGCTACATACGGGTGATTTAGCCAAATTTGATGAGGAAGGGTATTTTTACATTGTAGGCAGAAAAAAAGAAATGATTATTACAGGTGGAGAAAATGTGTATCCACTAGAAGTGGAGCAATGTATTCAAAATCATCCGGCTGTTTTTGAGGTCGCAGTGGTTGGATTAGCCCATCCTAAATGGGGAGAAGCGGTGACTGCTTTTATCTCCGTCTTACCAGGACAATCATTAACGCTAGAAGAAATTCAACAGTTCTGTCTATCAAAACTAGGGAAATATAAAGTACCGAAGTATTTCAATATAATGCGGGAATTACCCAAAACACACGTAGGAAAAATAGATAAGAAATATCTTCAAACAGAATATCAATCGATTGTTAGTTAGAAAAGAACTAAAAGGATCAACATCATCATGTTGATCCTTTTAGCTTTACTACTGCGCCAAGAGTTGTGGCAACACATACAGCAATTGTCAACGGAAGATTGACTTTCATTAGACTGCACCCATGCAGCCAGCTTTTTGGCTTTAGGGATAATTACACCAATCGCGACTTAAACGATGAGTGATCCTATTAGCCATAATGCGAGAAAAGAACCATATTTTCCGAAAATGACTAATGTAATACCGAATACTTCAGCTAAAGTACCACCACCAATTTTCGGTAAGAAATTTAAGTAGTTATGGAATATTGGAGATTGATTTTTCAATACAGGACAAGACCGAATAAGGTTGGCCCCATCCCAATGATGGCAGATCAATCATGAATGAGAACTAATGAACTAATACTTAATATAGCTCTCCTTTCCTAATAAGAGTTATTTTATGGTTCGATTGGAAAGGAAATTTTCCGAATCAACAATAGGTTGACAATAGATAAAAGCAATAAGGTGAGAATGACAAATTTAAAAGCTAATAGGCTAGTCAATAGAGACCCAAGGCAAGCACCTGTTAACAACGTGAACGAATAAAGTGAAATTGCACTACCTCTTGCAGCATTACCTAATATACCGATAAGCATAATAATGGTTGGGAGTAATAAGCTAATTGCTGCGACTAACAATATGGAAACGAACAGAATGGGAAGAAAGCTCGAGAATATCATAAAAGCCGTTAAACTTACTATGAGCATGATAAGCCCTACTAATAAGCTACCTTTTAATCGTATTTTATGAATAACCCTCCCCCCGTATAAGGATAGAATAGTCCCTATTAATCCAGCTGAGCGTATAACAAATAATTGATTGGGAGTAACCTGGCCAGCAAGATGTGCACCAAGAGTGTCATAAAACGTTACAAAAGTAAGCAATAAGCTAAACGCAATCATGTAGGAATATCGCAAGCTTTGATTTTTTATGAAAAGGATAAACTCTGATACAGGTACGAATGGACCATTCCGAGAATTTCTTGGTCGACTTGGAAGGATTAAAAACGAGGATACGAATAATAAGAAATATACGATGGAGAAAAAATAAAATACAGAGGGCCAGCCAAGCAAGTTTGCTAACGTGCTACTAATGAGTTGGCCGATGATACCTGCAACGAGAAAACCTGTATTAATTAAAGCGAGGACAAGCGTACGATATTTCCCTTCAAACAATTCAAACGTATACGCAAAGGCGACTGGAGCAAATGTTCCTCCAGCGAAACCTTGAATTCCTCTTGTTACTAAAAGTGTTGATGGTTGCTCAGAAAAGGCAACGAAAAGACTCGTTATCGAAAATAAAAGCATACCAATGACAATAACCGTTTTCCGTCCCCACTGATCTGAAATCGGTCCAAATAGTAGTAATCCAACTGCATAACAAAACATAAAAGAGGTACTTCCCCCTACAATAGAAGTGATTGGAGTGCTCCATTCTAACGAAATGATGGGGTAAAGCGGAATTAATGTGTAAATATTGCAAGCTACGAACAAACCCATAAAAATGAGTAAAAAGGAAATAAGATGGTATCGTGCTGTTTGTTGTTTAGGAGTTGAGCCCAAAAAAATCCCACCCTATGTTAAAAATGTGGTGCCTTTTGGTTAATCATTTACGTTACATTATGCAGGCATCACTTGGATGGTAAGTCGTCTTATTTTGAACTTCCAATGGTTGTCCATTGAACAAAAGAAAATACTTCAAGTACAATAGAGTAATAGGAATATAGAATCGAAAGAAAAAGGGGAGATGTCAGGAATGACACTTCATGTCTTAGTAGGAAGATCTGGAAGCGGGAAAACATATGAGATGCTTGAAGAAGTAAGAGAGCATTTACTTACAAAGCCAATGGGAGATCCTATTGTGTATTTAGTTCCTGATCAAATGACCTTCCAAATCGAGTATGATCTCATTACAACACCAGGTATAATAGGTATGCTTAGGGCACAAGTCTTTAGTTTCTCTCGACTTGCGTGGCGTGTTCTGCAGGAAACGGGAGGAATTAGCCGCTATCATTTAGATAATGTCGGGACGAGCATGTTACTTCGAAAAATCATCGAGCACCGAAAGAACGAATTCCTTGTTTTTAAAAAAGCAGCAAATCAATCAGGATTTATTGACCAAATCGAAAGCATGATTAAGGAATGTAAACGCTACTGTGTAACATCAGATTCTATCAAACAACAACTTCAAAATCTTGACGGAAATATAAATGACATCACCTTAACCCATAAATTACATGACTTTTCGATCATATACGAAGAGTTTGAACGACAGCTCTTGCATCAATATGTAGACTCAGAGGATTACTTACGATTACTATCTGAAAAAATACCATACTCAACTTATTTAAAACAGGCAACCATCTATATTGATGGCTTTCATAGCTTTACTCCTCAAGAATTTGAGGTCCTACAGCAACTAATGAAGGTTTCTAAGGAAGTGAAAATTGCCTTAACACTAGAGAAGCCTCTGTCATATCAGCCACATGAACTTCATCTATTCCATATGACAGGGAAAACGTATTTACAACTCGTAACCCTTGCAGAAGCAACAGGCACAAAAATGAACATTCATTCTCTTACACAAAATAGAAGAGGCTCAGAAAATAAAGCACTTTCTCATCTAGAATCACATTTCGAATCGCGTCCGACTGTACCATCGAATGATTCATCAACTGTGAAGCTTAGAGCAGCGGGTAACCGAAGAGTAGAGGTAGAAGCAGCAGCGAAAGAAATAATTAGGCTAGTAAGAGAAGAATCGTATCGATACCGTGATATGGCGATTATTTTACGAAATACAAGTTTGTATCATGACCTCCTTGAAACCGTTTTTCAAGAATATGAGATTCCTATTTTCATTGATGAAAAGCGCTCGATGCTTCATCATCCATTGATTGAATTTATACGTTCCGCTATGGAGGTTATCACGGGTAATTGGAGATACGAGTCTGTATTTAGGCTCGTAAAAACAGACATACTTTTTCCAGTTGGGACAGATGAGGCTCAGCTTCGTGAAGAGTTTGATCAACTAGAAAATTATGTACTGGCTTATGGCATTCAATCCAAAAAGTGGAGGGATGCTGGTAAATGGTCGTACTACCGATTTGTAGGAATAGACGATCAAGGCTTAGCAAAAACATCGGCTGAGGTAGAAAAAGAAGAAAAGATAAATGAATTAAAAGATATGATTACAACACCACTTCTGCAGTTTGAAAAAAACCTCAAAACTGCTCATACGGGAAGAGGCTTTGCTGAAGCACTGTACCATCTTCTAGAACAGCTGCAAGTACCTGAAAAGCTGGAAAGCTGGCGGAATGAAGCTGAAAAATCTGGAGATGTAAGTAGATCGAGGGAGCATGATCAAGTTTGGAACGCGGTCATTGACTTACTCGATCAATTTGTGGAACTAATGGGAGAGGAGCCTTTATCATTATCACTTTTCCAATCCATGATGGAGGCAGGCATGGAGTCTCTCCGTTTTGCACTTGTTCCACCTGCCATTGACCAAGTCCTAGTGGGTGACTTTGAGCATTCAAGGTTTTCGCATATAAAAGCAAGCTTCATTTTAGGTGTTACAGATGGTGTCATTCCAGCAGTTCCAAGTGATGAAGGAATCCTTAATGAAGATGAGCGGGATGTCTTATCGAAAACAGGTGTTTCATTGGCACCAGGCAGTAAACAACAGCTATTAGATGAGCAATTTTTGTTATATATGGCTGTATGTTTACCATCTAAGCAGCTATGGCTGTCCTATCCGCTTGCAAATGAGGAAGGGAAGTCTCTCGTTCCTTCCATCTTTATAAAACGAATAAAGGATATTTTTCCTACTTTAAAAGAACAGCTTGTCTTGCAGGATCCAGAGGGTTTACCAATAGACGAGCAACTAGAGTATGTAACAAATCCATTAAAAACAATCTCTTACTTAGCTACACAAATGCAGCAATGGACTCGACATTATCCAATTGCTCCACTATGGTGGGATGTCTATAATACACTTCAAGAGAAAAAGGAGTGGATGCATTTACGTTCAAGGGTGCTTAGTAGCTTATTCTATATAAATAGTGAAAAACCGCTAACCACTAACTTAACGGAGGAGTTATATGGGAAAGAGATGACGGCGAGTGTTTCGAGAATGGAACTCTTTCAAGGATGTTCTTTCGCCCATTTTTCATCATATGGTCTGAAGCTTCAGGAACGTCAAATCTATCGTTTAGAAGCACCTGATATCGGTCAGTTTTTCCATGCTGCCTTAAAAATGATTGCCGATCGAATACAAGAGTACAATTTAACGTGGGGTGAATTAACAAAGAAGCAATGTGAGGACATGGCTCATGAAATCGTTGAAGTGCTAGCACCCCGTATTCAAAAAGAGATTTTACTAAGCTCGAATCGTTATCATTACTTAAAAAGAAAATTAACGCAAGTCATTGGACGAGCTTCGATTATTTTAAGTGAGCATGCAAAAGCCAGCGGGTTTACCCCAGTTGGTTTAGAGTTAGGATTTGGACGAAATGGACAATTGCCATCACTACGATTTAATTTGAAAAATGATGTAAACATGGAGCTTATCGGTAGAATTGATAGAGTCGATGCTGCAAAAGGAAGAAACGGTACGTATTTACGCATTGTTGATTATAAATCTAGTCAAAAGTCTATGAATCTTTCTGAGGTTTATTACGGTCTATCCCTACAAATGTTAACGTATTTAGATATCGTCTTATCAAATGCGAAAGCATGGATTGGTGATGTTGCCATACCAGCAGGGGTTTTATATTTTCATGTTCATAATCCGATTATTAAAGCAAAAGCGGAACTAGATATGGAAGACATTGAAGAAGAATTGCTGAAAAGCTTTAAAATGAAAGGCCTCTTATTAGGGGATGAAGAAGCAGTAAGATTAATGGATACAACTCTAGATTCGGGTCATTCCAAGATTATTTCTGCTGGGCTGAAAAAAACAGGTGGATTTTATGATTATTCCGCGGTTGCAAGTGAAGAAGAATTTAATACGTTACGTAAGCATGTACGAAAAACGTTTGAACAAATTGGAAATACAATGCTTGATGGAAAAGTAGACATTAATCCTTATCAATTGAAAGGGAAAACCCCTTGTACGTATTGTAGCTTTAAAGCATTTTGTCAATTTGATGAATCATTAAGTGAAAATTCATTCAGATTGCTAGAAGCATCAGATGATCAATCGATATTAAAGAAAATCCAAACGGAGGTGAAAGAACATGAAACACTCTATTCCTCCTAAGCCTAGTGACGTGCAGTGGACAGATGATCAATGGAAGGCGATTGCAGCAAGTGGGTCAGATATATTAGTAGCAGCAGCTGCAGGATCCGGAAAAACGGCAGTCCTTGTTGAGCGGATTATACGTAAAGTAATGGATAAGGATCACCCGATTGATGTAGATCGATTACTTATCGTAACCTTCACCAACGCGGCAGCCGCAGAGATGAGGCACCGCATTGGTGAAGCGTTAGAAGAAGCCTTATCAGAAAATCCTGCATCGCTTCATTTGCGAAGGCAACTAAGCTTACTAAACCGTGCACCCATCTCTACCTTGCACTCTTTTTGTTTAGAAGTTATTCGAAAGTATTATTTCATGATTAATATTGATCCATCCTTCCGTATTGCAGAGGATACGGAGGCCGAGCTTCTTCGCGATGAGGTCATGGAAGAGTTGTTTGAGGAACAATATGGAATTGAAGGTAATGAGTCCTTCTTTGATCTTGTTGATAGATACACAGGAGATCGAAGTGACCTTGACTTACAGTTAATGGTTCGTAAGCTATATGATGAATCAAGAGCCCATCCACATCCTCAGCAGTGGTTGAATGAGCTCACCCAGTCCTATCAAGTAACAGAAGAAACGAGTATCAATCATTTAGATTTTATAGAGCCATTACAAAAGGAAATCTCGCTGCAATTAGAGGGTGTAAAGTCATTACTAGTGAAAGCACTTGAGATAACAAGATTCCCAGGGGGACCTGCACCTAGAGCTGTCAATATTGAAGCAGACATTCAGCAAATTCATGAATTACTCCAAGCTCATCAGTCAGGCTGGGAAGTATTATATGATCGAATACAAACTCTTACCTTTAGTACGTTAAAGCCATGTAAAGGTGATGAGTTTGATGAAGGTTTAAAAGACCAAGTAAAAGACATAAGAGAACAAGCGAAAAAAATGCTGAAACAATTGCAAGAGCGTTATTTCACTAGGAGACCAGAATCCTTTGTAAAGGATTTAGTGAAGCTACAACCGTCTGTTCAGGCGCTAGTTTCATTAGTCGTTCAATATGGAGAGCGTTATGAAGTGCTGAAAAAAGAGAAAGGGTTAGTTGACTTTGGTGATTTGGAACACTTCTGCTTGGAAATCCTCTTAACAAAATTAGAGGATGGAAGTACAGTCCCGTCAGATGCTGCTCTATATTTCCAGCGTCACTTTCATGAAGTGCTAGTGGATGAATATCAGGATACGAACTTTGTCCAAGAATCCATCATCGGTCTTGTTACAAAAGGAAATAATCTGTTTATGGTGGGTGACGTTAAACAATCTATCTATAGATTTCGGCTTGCTGAACCAGGGTTATTTTTACGAAAATATAAACAGTTCTCCAGTGATGGCAATGAAATAGGAATGAAGATTGACTTATCGCAAAATTTCCGAAGCCGCAGTGAAGTGCTTGATGGGACAAACTACATTTTCAAACAAATTATGGATGAAACCGTTGGAGAAATTGAATACAACTTTGAGGCAGAACTTAAGTTAGGAGCAGCCTATCCTGAAAGTGCGTTAACAAAAGCTGAATTAATGATCATCCACCAGGATGGTGAGGAAAGAGAGACAGATGAAGAAGAAGCCTTTGATTCTGTTGAATTAGAAACGGTTCAGTTGGAAGCACGAGTCATGGCACAGAAGATAAAAGAGCTTGTTCAAAAGTCTTACCAAGTTTATGATCGAAAACTTGGGAATATGAGACCAATCCATTACCGGGATATTGTCATTTTGCTGCGTTCTATGCCTTGGGCTCCTCAAATTATGGAGGAATTTAAACAGCAAGGGATTCCCATTTATGCTGACCTCTCTACTGGATATTTCCAAGCATCCGAAGTTTCCGTTATGATGTCATTATTGAAGGTCATCGATAATCCGTATCAAGATATTCCACTAGCCGCTGTCTTGCGGTCACCAATTGTGGGTCTAAATGCAAATGAGCTTGCCTATATTAGATCGAAGCATAAAAAAGGTAGCTTCTTTGAAGCGGTAAAAACGTTACTTCAGGAAGGTGTAGCTGAAAAAGAATACCATTTACTTTATGAAAAGTTAATGGAGTTCCATTTAATGCTACAAAAATGGCGTAAGTATGCAAGACAAGGATCATTATCTGATCTTATTTGGAGAATCTATCAAAAAACTGGCTTTTATGACTTTGCTTCGGGCATGCCAGGAGGAAAGCAGCGTCAAGCTAATTTACGAGCACTGTATGATAGGGCAAGACAATATGAATCAACGTCATTTAGAGGGCTATTCCGTTTTCTTCGCTTTATCGAACGATTGCAGGATCGCGGAGATGATTTAGGTGCGGCAAGAGCGTTAGGTGAACAGGAAGATGTAGTCCGAATTATGACTATTCATAAAAGTAAGGGGCTTGAATTTCCAGTCGTATTTGTAGCTGGATTATCAAGACAATTTAATGTTAGAGACTTAAATAGTAACGTCTTACTTCATAAAGATCTTGGCTTCGGAACAAAATTTATTGATCCTAAACTAAGAATAAGCTATCCAACATTGCCACAATTAGCGATAAAACAACAAATGAAAACTGAGATGTTAGCTGAAGAAATGCGTGTGCTTTATGTTGCTTTAACACGTGCCAAGGAGAAGTTGTTTCTCATAGGAGCTGTAAAGGGACTAGAAAAAAAATTAGAGAAATGGTGTAGTCAGCTGGAAAATAAAGACTGGTTGCTTCCAAGCCATGATCGATCAACAGCCAAATGTTATATGGACTGGATTGGTCCAGCTCTTATCAGGCATTCTCATTGTGAGATTTTGAGAAGCAGTTCCACCATACAGACTTCACAGGACATCGAGCATCATCCCTCACAGTGGAGTATCTCCTTGATAGACCCATCTAACCTGGAGGTTCGTAAAGGTGCTGAGAGTGAGCTTGACCAAGATGTGTTGGACGCTATTAAGAATGGTAAAACAGTGCCTATGCAAAGTGAATTAGCTGAGTTGGTATATAACCGCTTAACATGGGAATATCCACATCAACAGGCAGCCACTCATCGATCTAAACAATCAGTATCTGAAATTAAGCGGATGCGAGAGGCACGAGATGTATATAGTGACTCTACCTTAATCAAAACCATGCAAAAGTCCATATCCGAACGACCAAGATTTTTACAAGAAAAGTCTGTAACACCGGCTGAAAAGGGAACAGCTATGCATATGGTGATGCAGCATATCAAATTAGATTCCCCTGTTACTATGGAATCAGTATGCGAACAGTTATCTCTTATGGTGATCAATGAATTGTTAACAAAAGAACAGGCTTCCATGATTGATACAAATAGAGTGGTTGAATTTTTTTCATCCCCGCTAGGAAAGAGAATTCTGCACGCAAAAAATGTCATGAGGGAAGTTCCATTTAGTGTTGGATTACCTTCTAATGAAGCTTATCCAAAGTGGAAAGGTGAGAATGAAATTATACTACTACAAGGTGTCATTGATTTATTATTTGAGGATGACCAAGGGATTGTCCTATTAGACTTTAAAACAGATACAATCACTGGTAAATTCACAGGTGGCATTGAACAAGCGAAAGCTGTATTACATGATCGGTATAAAGTTCAGATCGAGCTTTATAGTAAGGCGATTGAAGGAATATGGAAAAAGCCATTACATGAAAAATATTTGTACTTTTTTGATGGCGGACATTTAATACAATGTTGATTTCAGAGCTCCCTTTTGGGGGCTTTTACCTGTTTTGAGGCAATCTAATAACCTCTAGAAACTGAGAGTATAGATGAGTATAATGCCTAAAAGAGATCCTCCTAGGGAGAAACACTTTTAGGCAATATCTGTTGTTTGTTGGTCATTCAAATCGGGATCAAATGTATTGGTTGCACTAATCCCATTGTTTGTCATAATAAAATCTCCAGTATTAAAAGCACCAGAGCCAGCATTTGTTTTTGACGTATTGACAGGGGAAACATTAAACGAATCTCCAAAATTGATAACTCCCCCACCGACGCTATTGATAACGACTGGTCCTACAATTGAAGGCATATAAAACACCCTTTTGTTTACTAAAATTAGCTCTCATCTTTAGTTTATGAGTTGGGTGTAAATATGTTCATGTTAGATCCTATTCCTCTTCACGTGGTAATAATTGTCGTATATGTTTAATACGAGCTTCAGACTGAATATGGTTAGTTGAGCCGATTTGAAAGATAGACGAGCTCGATAAACCTATAATAGCTGTTGATGAAACAGAAATAACAGGATTTTCATGTATAAAAGTAGTTCGAACATCCTCGTCATGTACAGGTGTTGGGATAGGTTCGGTAAAAATTGGGTACGATGAAAAATCTGCTTCATCATCAAGGAAGTAAGGATATTCACGCTGAACCGCAATTGCCTTTGTATTAGCATCAATTTTGAAGGCGTCTCCAATCTCGAAAATGGAGCTGAACGAAATTGAGTTTACAAAACAATTATTCACGACAGATGTACGATGGTACATAAGCACATTCCCTTCTATAACTACACAAATTCTAGTAGTACCTTATCCTACAGATTAATTTTCCATTGAATGATGCTTTCCCTTATCCCCGTAACGGTACAAAAGGTCCAATAATTAATGATTCTGGGGGTGTGTCAAAGGTAGAAGATAAACAAATGGATTCGGTATCTCCAATTAAAAAAATAGATGAAGTTGATACACCAACGATTCTAATATCATCGACCTTGATTTCTTTATTGACGACAGTAAAATTCATGATTAATCACCATTCCATTCCTTTGGAAGATGTTGAATGAAAGCCGCAAATGCACTTTCAATATCCTGTTTCATTTTTTCAATTACTCGATCCGATGCCTCTTTGGATTGAGATTCATTACTCCATTCATTGGGATGAACTTGTTCTAAATAAAACTGAATACGTCCATCTAACTGTCTGTTTACATCCTGAATCATAAAGTCATAATAGGCATCATTGACTGGGACACCAAGTTTTTCTTGAAGGTTTCTTATTGATTGATATCCATTTTTATTTAAATAATCTTGGATAGCTTTTCTAACATAGCCTTGAACATCTTGTGGAATAGACTTTGGGACACTAAGTTTACCTTGCTTTACAGCGAAGTCTTCAACCTGCTCTGAATGATAAGGATTTAACCCTATGTTTAATGTCCCTTCTAATGTTTCCACTTTCAGTTGGTCAAATTTGTATTCCACTTTTTCTATATTCGTAGCAGGCTTTTTCTTTAGTTCAACTACCTCTTGTTGAAGCGTATTTACTCGATTCTTTAATTGTTCAATTTCTTTTTGTTGCAATCGGAAAAAATGATCTAGTTGCTGTAAATATTCGTAGAAATTATATCCGTTGTTGTACATAAAAGATCACCCTTTTCAATTTCTATTGCTTAATCATCCCATGACGAACTAATCTCTTATTTTATTGTATGCATTGGATTGGAATTGGGTGAATGCCTATGTTACGAATCGCTATATGAAGCCATATGGCAGGACGAAGAGTTCAATAGATTCTTCCACCAATTGAAAACACTGTTTAAGAATATAAGCTGGAAATGAATTAACCAATTGGTGGTGTTAGTGGTACAACAGGTCCCTCCACTTCTCCTCCACCTTCAACTGGCCCTGTATAAGGACTAACAGCCTTTGGGGCAGCCTCTTTAAAACCACCTGTATTATAAAGGTTTGAGAGTGGTTTAATCATTCCAGCGCTTCCAATTTGTAGAACCGATGAATTGGAAACACTGCCAACTTTCAACTGGTGAATACATATATTTTGATTAATATAGAAATTCATCACAGGTCCCTCCTAATTGAAATCTACAATAGGTTGATCAACGGCATCATTATCATCTGTATTCGTTGAACTCTGATTATTATAAACCCGCAGACCATCACCAGTATTAAAGGATCCTGCCCCGGAAAAGGTTTTTGCTGTAGAATTTGGTGTCATCATAAATACATCACCAATATTGAAGACACTCGAGGCCCCTATACTAATAACTTTTACTGCACCGACAATAGCAGGCATTAAAAACATCCTTTTTCAATAGATTACATGCAGTATAATATGGATAAATGCCTGGGAATGTTCACGAAGTCACAGTAAAATCTTTAGAAAAATAAAAAAGACTCGTCTATCTGACAAGTCTTACATGTTCTAGTTGTAAAATTCCGTATATATTAGTTAGATGCCTAGTTTTTTATTGATTAATTCATCTAATTCTTGGCTACAAATTACGGTTTCTTCTGCTGTAAGCCCAAATTCCAGGGCTAAGAAAATCATTTTCTTTCTTTTTTCCTCAATCATCACTTCAAGCATTTTTCTTCTCCTACTATCTAGAAATCATCGAATCCATACAATTAATATGTAATAAGATGTACAGAATAATTATACAAACTATGAAAAGAAAAGGAATAGTTTCGATAAAAGAAGTGCTAAAGTTACAAAACATAGCATATTTCTACAAAATAAATAGTTGAATGGTCACGAATTAGCTCAGTAATTTGCAGAATTCTAATAATTCTGTCAGTTAACTAGTTTTCATGGACTACAAAAAGCCAACAATTGGTATTAAATGAAGCTTCTTTTGCAATTTTCTTTATCTTTTTTAACGAAATGTGACAAAAGACCAATAATTTAGCAGGAGGAAAATAAGCTCTATGATGGATATGTCTTTTCCGTTATATCTCCTATGATAGTTACAAGAGATCAGTCAGAAGCATAAACGCTGATTCTCGATAAAGGCAAAGCTGATGAAAATCAGTGACGCAAAGCTAAAGGGGCTAAGGTGTGATAAAAACACACTACGCCAGCCAGTTACCGAAAGAATAGGGGCGTTTCATTTTTTATAGCTAAAACCCCACTTTCGGTAAAGGTGGGGCTATTTTAATTACAAGGAGGTGAAAAGGCGGGTGAAGCTCATCAACCTGAAAACGAAGCTCGAGTTAGCTAATCAGATCGGACAAGCAAATACATTTTTCACACGATTAAAAGGGCTAATGTTTTCTAGTGAACTCCCTTCAGGCTGTGCACTTCACATCATGCCCTGCCAATCGGTTCATACGTACTTCATGAATTACAACATTGACGTATTATTTATGGATGATAACCAGAAGGTTGTAGGTATTGTTGAATCGATGCAACCGAGAAAAGTCACGAAAGTGTATCGGAAAGCAAAGTCAGTCATTGAATTACCTGAAGGAACGGTTGCATCTACTGGTTTAAAAGTAGGAGATGTCCTTTCATTTGAAGTGTAATTCAAGGAGGTTGTATGTTGAAGAAATTAATAGACTTAAGTCTAAAAGAGAATGGGCAAGGACTAACCGAGTATGGGTTAGTATTGGGACTAGTTTCAATTGCAGTAATCGGGTTGTTCAATATACTTGGTGATGCAATTACAGCAATGTTTGAAAATGCTCTCGCCATACTATTAAGTAGGGAATAATCAAATAAATGAAGAGGGAGAGATCATGATGAACAAACTAAAAGGATTATTTTTAGAAGAAAAAGGACAAGGGATGACAGAGTACGGTTTAGTATTAGGTGTTATCGCGGTAGCGGCAGTTGGAGCCTTAATCGCTTTACGTGATGAAATAACAAATATGTTTGAAACAGTATCAAATGCTGTATTAAATCGTGAAGGTCAATAATTCTATTCAAGTAATTTTGTTATATAAAAAATGAAGAGGGAGAGATTAATAATGAACAAACTAAAAGGGCTAATAAAAGAAGAAAAAGGGCAAGGGATGACAGAGTACGGATTGGTACTAGGTGTTATCGCCGTAGCAGCTGTTGGTGCATTAGTAGCGTTACGTGATGAAATTACAGCTATGTTTGAAACAGTATCAAATGCTGTATTAAATCGTGAAGGTCAGTAATTTATCAGTTATAGCCTTAATACTTATTTTATATCAACTAATAGTATATGCCCCATACGTTTTCAAAACGTGGGGCTCTTTTTAGCTCATAGGAAAGTATTAAATTTTTCATGTAGTTAAAGAACTGCGTATTTATTATTGCGTTACAAATAGGAAACTGCATAAAAAAAAATAGGCGAACGCTGGCGTCGAAGGACTGGTCGCTAGCCAAGTTTTTCAAAATTATTAAGAAAGTATAAAAGTTTTTCAGCAAGAGAATGGGCTAGTCACTTGGAATCCAGATCCAGCACCTAGCTACAAGGTCAAATAACCTTAAATGAATAAAAAGGGAAAAGCACCCTTTTTCACATTTAGGAACATTTCTGCCTTAGGCTAAACGGGGCGCCCTGAGCTTTTGTTCTAACAGTTTAATAGAGGTAGTGATAAAATGATTAATTTTACTATGCTCATCATATTAACCATTTGTCTATTTACTGACTTAAGAGAAAGGAAAATATATAATATCGTCATTTTTCCAGCTCTAGTAGTAGCCATTGGTTCCAATGCTTGGATGGATGGTTTATCTGGACTATGGTTTAGTGTTACTGGCTTTGTTGTGGGATTTATGATTCTGTTAATCCCTTACTTTATGGGGGGAATGGGTGCTGGAGATGTGAAGCTGTTAGCACTTATTGGAGCGTTAAAGGGAGTCATGTTTGTGCTAACAACAGCCATCTTTATGGCCATTATAGGCGGAGTCATGGGCGTATTGATCCTCTTATTTAGAAAAGGGGCTATAAAGAGAATAAAGTCCATTCTGTTTTCAGCAGCCTGTATTAAGATGGGAATGAAAATCCCATTAATGATTGACAAAGATGGGTTAAAAACCACTTATCCATATGGAGTGGCAATAGTAGGAGGAGCCATCATAAGCTTACTTAATAGAGAGTGGGTGCTTTTATGGTAAGAAACGAAAAGGGCCAATCATTAGTAGAAACCGCACTAGTGTTACCCATATTATTGCTTCTTATAGTAGGTATCATTGATTTTGGTAGAGTTCTCTATTTTTATTCACATCTTCAGTTAGCGACTCAGGAAACAGCAAGATTAGGCGGATTGGGGAAAACGGACATCGAAATAACAGACTTTGCTCGAGATTATATAGACATAGGTGATCCAGCACAATTATCAATAACAATTACACCAAATCAAGCTTCTCGTACCTCTGGTGATTATGTCACGGTAAATCTTGAATTTCCTGTCACACTAATCACACCTATCATCTCAAGTCTGGTTCCGAATCCAGTTCGCATTCATGCTGACTCAACCATACGTGTAGAGTGAGGGAATACGATGAAAAAGATACTTAGTAGATTAATAGAGAAAGAAAATGGAACTGCACTAATTTTAGTATCAGTTGCCATGCTAGGGTTATTAGCAATGACAGGACTTGTCATTGATGGAGGTTCATTATATGTCACGAAAAGTCATCTTCAAAAAACAGCAAATGCAGCCGCGTTATCAGGTGCTCAAAAGTTAATAGAGGGTGAAATAGCTGTAAGAGGGATAGTAGAGGAAGTACTTCATTTCCATAAGGAGCAAACTAGTTTACAAAGTATTTCCATTCAAGAGGAGGATCTGGTGAGACTTTCTCTGGAGAAAAAAGTAGATTTGTCCTTTGCTTCTTTACTTGGCATGGAACAAGCACCTGTTCAAGCAACAGCTTCAGCAGAAGTTGGAATAATGGGACAAGCCAAGGGGGCAGTTCCACTTGGAATTGATGAACGATTTGAACTTGAACTATACGAAGAATACGAGCTTAAAACAGATACGTCTGGAGTTGACCACGGCTGGTTCGGAATATTAGCACTTGGCGGACCAGGAGCAGCTACGTACTATGATAATTTCATGAATGGCTATCAGCATGAAATTAGGGTTGGCGATATAATTGAAACTCAAACTGGTAATGTAGCAGGAAAGACTCGGGACGCTGTTAAAGAACGGATTGATAATTGTCCATACACATTAGAAACAGCGATTGATAAAAAGTGCTCAAGAATTATATTAGTCCCTGTGTATCAAGCATACGATACGTCAGGTGGACAAATAAAGAAAGTGATGGTAAAAGGATTTGCGTACTTTTATTTAACTAAGCCTGTATCTGGCAAAGATACGTCGGTACATGGGATGTTTATTAAAATGACTGGACCCGGAAAAATAGATGAATCAGCTGCAAGTAGAGGGGCATTTAGTATAAGACTGACAGAGTAGGTGAACAAGCATGAGATCAAAAGTTATTTTACTATTAGCGATTGTAATGGGAGGTATCACGACCTTCTTATTCTTTAATTACATGAAGCAATTTGACACAGAAGTAGTTATGAGTGAAGCAATGGTAGAGATTGTAGTCGCAAAAGAGAGAATCCCGGCTAATTCAAAACTAAACGGAACATTAATCGAGTTAAGGGAAGTACCAGAGAAAGGGTTACATCCACAGGTTATTACAGATTTATCATACTTGGAAGGAAAATATGTCACTTCTCCTATCGAAGCAGGAGAGCCTTTATTAGAACATCGCGTTCAAACAGAATTAGAGGAACAAATATTTGTTTCAAGAAAAGTGAAAGATGGTTATCGAGCCGTTTCAGTTGGTGTAAATTTCGTCCAATCCATTTCTAATTTGATTGAACCAGAGGATTTCGTGGACGTTGTGTTTAGTGAGGAGATAAGTACAAATCCTAGAGTAGTAGAAACAACTCAAATTCTTCAAAAGGCAAGAGTTTTAGCAGTTGGTCGAAAGCTTATTGCTGCATCAGATACGACAGAGGAATATGTGGAATATTCGTCTGTTACTCTTGAACTACAACCTATAGATGCAGTAAAGCTAATAAACGCTTCTGAACGAGGCAATATTCAATTTACACTTCATACAAGACTTCAACCAGTAAAGAGTCCTCCCGAATCAAAGGAGTGAGAGGATAGAGGTGAAAAATATGGGTCAACAATTAGAACAACATGAGTCGAACAACGAAAAACGCGGAGAGTTTATTGCTGTTTGCAGTGCAAAGGGTGGAATTGGTCGAACTCTCTTAAGCGTGAATCTTGCAGTTGCCCTTTGTAAAAAAAATATACGTATAGGTGTTATGGATGGTGACTTTCAATTCGGAGACGTAAGTCTTGCTATGGATTTACAATCTACTTTTACAATAAAAGACGTCATTCAAGAATTGGAACGTTTAGATGAATATACGTTAGCAAGCTATTTATCTCATCATGAGAGTGGTGTAAGGATATTAGCAGCCCCAGAAAAACCAGAATTTGCAGATCTTGTTACAGAACGTACACTAGAAAAAATAATCCCTTTACTCCTGAAGCAGCATGAATATGTGATAGCAGATACTGGAGTAGGTCTGCAAGATAAAGGATTACACATTTTAGAGAAAGCAGATCAAATTCTCATCGTAACAAATTTAGAAATGGCAACATTAAAAAATACAAAATCGATGCTTGATACATTGGATATGCTCGGACTTAGAGAAAAGGTCCGACTTGTTGTCAATCGAGCCACAATGGAAAGTGTGATACAAGCAACAGATGTAGCTGATATTCTTGGAGAGGAAGAACCAATTTTCATTCCAAACGATTTTCAAATAGCTTCTCAGTCTTTAAATATCGGGATACCTTTTGTGATGAATCATGGGAAAACAGAAATCGCTAAATCCATTTTTAAAATGGCAGAGCAAATTTCTTCGAGAAGAGAAATTTCCATCATCAAAACGAAAGGTCCGTCGTTACTTACAAAGCTATTTACAAGGAAGCGTTTAAAGGAGGAAGTAGAATGAGTCTATTGAAGAAATTAGAAGAAAAACATAAACACCAGATGGACTCAACCCAAGTCGAAATAGAAGAGGAATTATTTCCTACGAAAGCCCCTAAGAAAGACTTGTTAACTGCGTTTCGAGAATCAAAACGTTCGGAATCAACTACTCACCAACATGTAAAAACGGCAAAACCACCTATAAACAAACATCAAGAATTAAAAAGTCGTCTCCATAAACAAATTATCGCTGAAATGAAGGACGATAATGTGGAGGAAATTATCCCTAGATTAGACGCGATGGCAATCGAAATCATAAAGGAAGATGAATCGTTTCGAGGGAAAATAGATCGAAAGAAAGTGGTAGATGAGTTAATTAATGACTTAACAGGGTTCGGTCCTATCAATCCGTTGTTAATGGATGAAGAAGTTTCCGAGGTTATGGTGAATGGACCAAACCATGTTTATGTAGAAAGAAATGGGAAGATTGAGTTGACAGACGTACTGTTTAGAGACCATGAACATGTCATGAATGTGATTGAAAAAATTGTGTCGCCAATTGGCCGTCGAATTGATGAGAGCAGTCCGATGGTTGATGCGCGGCTTCCTGATGGCTCTCGTGTGAATGCGATTATACCTCCGCTTGCATTAAATGGACCAACCATTACAATTCGGAAATTTTCCAAGGACCCTTTTACGATAGAGAACTTAATTCAGTTTGGTACTGTTACGAGAGAGATGGCTATTTTTCTCGAAGCGTGTGTAAAAGCTAATTTAAATATATTTGTTTCAGGAGGGACTGGTTCTGGTAAAACGACAACCCTTAATGTCCTTTCAAATTTCATACCAAATGATCAGCGCATAGTAACGATAGAGGATGCAGCAGAACTTCAATTAGGTCAGGAACATGTCATTTCATTGGAATCAAGACCACCTAACATTGAGGGAAAGGGTGGAATTACGATACGTGATCTTGTCAGAAATTCACTTCGTATGAGACCGGATCGGATTGTGATTGGAGAAGTTCGTGGAGGAGAGGCTCTTGATATGCTTCAAGCTATGAACACTGGTCATGATGGATCACTCGCAACAGGTCACTCCAATAGCCCTAGAGATATGATTGCCCGTTTAGAGACTATGGTGCTTCTTGCTGGGGTAGAATTACCTGTTCGGGCAATTCGGGAGCAAATTGCAGGAGCCGTTGATCTTATTATTCAACAAACACGACTAAAGGATGGTTCACGGAAAATCGTAAACATTACCGAAGTACAAGGACTAGAAGGAGATGTCATTGTACTTCAAGATATTTTTACTTTTCGTCAAGAAGGAATTGATGCAAAAGGAAAAATCATGGGAAGCCTTGTTCCGACTGGCGTTCGTCCGAAGTTTTATGAGATGTTAGAAACGTCAGGTATTTTTATTCCGACAAGCGTGTTCATTGAAGGAGAGGAGTGGACCTGATGAAATGGTATTTGTCATCGTTAGTGATGTTTTCTTCCTTTCTATTTTTTATCGCCATTCTTCAAATCATTTTTTTATCCAATAGCCGGCTTGAAAAACGAATGAAGCATTATTTATCTATTCAAGAAAAGAAGTTATTAGACCGAAAAAAGTTTAACCTTCTTGTCCAGCTTCAATTAACAAAGCAGAAAATACGTAAACAAGTCTTATCAAAAGATAATAATCATCGCTTGCAGACTGAAATTGATCGAGCAGGCCTGCCGTTAAAACCAGAGGAATATGTGATGTTCCAGTGGATCATAACAGCGTTCTCTGGGGGACTGCTTTTACTGATCTCAGGTAACATCGTTTTCTTACTTATCGGTGGTGTTTTAGGTTTTTTTGCTCCAAAGATGTACTTGAAAAGACTGCAGAAAAAACGGATTGTTGCCTTTAATGAAAGTCTAGCTGATATGATAACAACAGTCGTAGGATCTCTAAGAGCAGGCTTTAGCTTTCCACAAGCATTAAAAACAGTAGTAGAGGAAGCTCATTCACCCATCAAAGAAGAAATGGAAACGGTGCTTCGTGAAATGCAATATGGAAGCAGTATTGATGAAGCGCTGCATGCACTAAAAGAGAGAATGCCCTCTGAGGACTTAGACCTTATGATCCAAGCCATAGTCATTCAACGTCAGGTTGGTGGAAACTTAGCTACCGTTCTAGATAAGATTGTCGAAACGATACGAGACCGTACGAAGATTCAACGACAAATTGTAACCTTAACTGCCCAAGGACGTCTTTCAGGTATAGTCATTGGCCTACTTCCTATTATTCTTGCATGTATTCTTTATCTTATTGAGCCCAATTATATTGGAACACTGTTTACCAATCCCATTGGCTTAATCATGCTAGGTGCTGGGTTAGTATCAGGGACTATTGGATTTATATGTATAAAGAAACTTACCACAATTGAGGTGTAAGCGATGTTGTTTTTTACCTTTTTCTTAACTATTACATTTATCGTCTATGCCATCCTTGTCTTTCAACATGAAAGAAAAGAACGGGTAAAACGCAGAATCTCGTTAGTCTTTGATAGAAATTCAAATTCCGAGTCATCTTACGAGGATCCCCCAAATGCTGAAGTGACACCGTCCTTATTCCAGCGGATGTTAAAACCCATTTGGCGTGAATTTAAAAAAGGTTTTAAGAAAAAAATACCTGGAGAAAAAGAGGCAAAAATTGAGATTAAGCTTTTGCAGGCTGGAAACCCCTTTGGTATGACTCCTGTTGAATACAGGTTAGTTCAAATTGCTATATTCATTTTGTTTCCTTTCCTAGCTATTGGATATGGGGTACTCCTAGGTTTTGGAACAGGTGGGTTAACGTTCATGGTTTTTACTTCTCTTGCAGCCTCTTGGGTATTACCGAACATGTATCTAAGGCAAAAAATTAAAAAAAGATATCAACTTGCTGTACGTGAACTTCCAGATGTACTAGATCTGTTGACGGTTAGCTTAGAGGCAGGCTTAGGTTTTGACTCAGCGTTAAGTAAATTAGTGTCTAAAAAGGAAGGAGTGTTAGCAAGTGAGTTTCATCGATGTTTAGAAGAAATTCGTCTTGGAAAAACAAGAAGAGAGGCTCTATCAGGTATTCGTGAGCGATTAGCAGTCGATGAGATAAAGGTCCTCATAAGCAGTATCATTCAAGCAGAAAAACTTGGAATTGGTATGGTGCAGGTTCTCAGAATTCAATCAGCTGAGGTTAGAGATCAACGGAAACAAAGAGCTGAGGAAGAGGCCATGAAAGCACCAATTAAAATGCTCTTCCCACTTGTACTTTTTATCTTTCCGAGCTTATTTATTGTATTATTAGGACCAGCTATCATTCAATTTCTTCAAACCTTTAAGCAGTGATCTATATGTCACTGCTTTTTGAATGGAGGAATTTTTATCTCGTTGCTCGAAATGATATAGTGAACAAAACACCGGAAAAGGGGTTAACCTAGTGATGAAATTTGTAACAGCAAAAACAGGTAGCGACAAACCATTCATTGGTCTTGTGATCGAAAAAACAATCCTCCATATACAAAAGGCTGAATTCTCATTAACTGGTGAATCATGGGTTCCTGACAGCCTAGTTGAAGCCATTGATATGGGAGAATTATTTATTAGTCGGATAAAGGAAATTGTTCAACATATTCCTTCATTACAGGAACATTTCTTCTATGAACTTGACAGTGTTCAACTTCTATCACCTATCCCAAAACCTAGAAAAAATATAATATGCGTAGGAAAAAACTATGCTGACCACGCTATTGAGATGGGAAGTGCTGCTGACATCCCAGAAGATATCATTATCTTTACAAAAGCACCTACTACTGTCATTGGGCATAAAGGAATCGTACTTAATCACAGTGGGATAACTAATCAGCTCGATTATGAAGGAGAATTAGCGATCGTTATTGGCAAAGAAGGGATAGGAATTCCTGAGGACCGAGCGAAAGAATATATATTCGGCTATACCATCCTTAATGATATAACTGCGCGCGATTTACAAGCTAAGCACAAGCAGTTTTTTCTTGGCAAAAGCTTGGATACTACATGTCCCATTGGTCCTTGGATTGTGCACTCCTCCCATATTGAGGATCCTAATAACTTACATATTGCTACATGGATCAATGGAGAAAAGCGTCAAGACTCGAATACGCAAAATTGTATCTTTTCAATTGAAAAGATTATTTCGATTTTATCAAGAGGGATGACCCTACAGCCTGGAGACATTATAGCAACTGGAACTCCTGCAGGTGTAGGGAAAGGGTTTAAACCTCCAAAGTTTCTGAAACCTGGTGATATTATGGAAGTAACTGTAGAAGGAATTGGAACGCTGCGAAATAAAATTGAAGGGTAATATCGTTACAAACTAGGAGAAACGTTGGTTTCTCTTAGTTTGTAGAAAAACCCTCAATGTTCGAAAGGGAGTTCACAATCAAATCTCATTAAAATAGCCCAAAGCCTCCTTCTCAAAGACATTTCACCCGGCAAAGCGCCTCAAAATGTCTAAGAGAACCCCTATCAAAGACATTTCACCCGCCAAAGCGCCTCAAAATGTCTATGAGACCCCTTCCCTCTCACGGAAATATTGGGATGTTCCTCCTTTGTTTCTAGAATAAATGAGGTATACGATACAACCACCGTATATTGTATTAGAAAGTAAAAAAATGGCTGTCGAGACTTTCTCGACAGCCTGAGGAATGACGCTAGTTTCCCACTTCTCACTAAGATAATACTTCTTTTATACGATCAATCGCCCAATCAAGGTCCTCTTTAGAAATCACTAATGGAGGGGCAAAACGGATGACATTTTCGTGTGTTTCTTTACATAATAAGCCTTTTTCTTTTAAGCTCTCACAATATGAGCGTGCTGGCTCGTGTAGTTCAACACCGATAAAGAGCCCTTTTCCACGAACTTCTTTTATGATTGGATTTTTGATTTCTCTTAGTTTTTCCGCTAAGTAGTTTCCTAACTCTAAAGAACGATCCGCTAACTTTTCTTCTGTTAAAACATCTAAAGCAGCAATGGATACTGCACATGCTAGCGGGTTCCCACCGAACGTTGAGCCATGTGAGCCAGGTTCAAATACACCTAATACATTACGATCTGCAGCCACACATGAGATTGGGAATACACCACCGCCAAGTGCTTTCCCTAAAATAAACATATCAGGCTTCACGTTTTCCCAATCACATGCAAACATTTTTCCCGAACGACCTAATCCAGCTTGAATTTCATCTGCCACATAAAGGACGTTATTTTCTTTACACACATCGTAAGCTTCTTTTAAGAAGCCTTCACGAGGAATAATAATTCCAGCTTCTCCTTGAATAGGCTCAAAGATAAAGGCCGCTGTATTTGGTGTAATAGCTGCTTTCAATGCTTCAACATCACCATATGGGATGACTTTTATTCCTGGTAACATCGGTCCAAATCCACGCTTGTAATCATCATTTGATGACATGGAAACAGCTGCCATCGTACGACCGTGGAAGTTGTCCTCACATACAATAATTTCTGCTTGATCCTTTTCAACACCCTTTACATCATATGCCCAGCGGCGAACTGCTTTTACCGCGGTTTCAACTGCTTCAGCACCAGTGTTCATAGGAAGAACCATTTCCATACCAGTCAATTTTGAAACCTTTTCATACCAAGGACCTAATTGATCATTATGGAAAGCACGTGATGTTAATGTAATTCGATCTGCTTGATCCTTCAAGGCTTGAATGATTTTTGGATGACGGTGCCCTTGATTTACAGCAGAGTAGGCACTAAGCATATCCATGTATTTATTCCCTTCTGGATCTTCTACCCAAACTCCTTCTGCTTTTGAAACAACAATTGGGAGCGGATGATAGTTATTAGCTCCATATTTCTCAGTAATACTGATGATATCTTTCGTTTTTGACATACAACTACCTCCAATTCAACAATGTAAACTCTTTCAATTTCCTTTATCATTATATCAATAAATCGTACAAATTTGCCAAGAGTGAAGGATAAAACTTCTGTTTTGTATAAAAAACATGATATGATAGCATGTGGACATACATATTATACAATTTCAGGAGGTTTAGAACGGATGATACATGCACACGTTTCAGCTTGGTTTGTTACACTTATTCTTTTCTTCGTCGCTCTATTCTTGATTAGAGCAGGAAAGAAAAAACCACTAAAAATTGTTCAAATGGTTCTTCGATTGTTTTATTTATTAGTATTAGGTACAGGACTGCACTTGCTTGCTGCTGCCTATCAGTTTAAAGTATTAGAGGCAAATATTAAGGGACTAATTGGGTTATGGATTATCTTCTTAATGGAATTTATCTTAACAAGAGGTGGAAAAGGAAAGCCAACAAAGGTTTTCTGGATTCAACTTGTCATTGCGTTAATACTAGTTTTTTATTTCGGATATGTTGTATTAGGCTAAACAAATTGCTATTTTAGCGATTTGTTTTTTTGTGTCAAAAGATGAAGATGGATTGTCGAAAAAATAATTTATAAAAGTTTCCATTTATGTTACATTAATTTTAGCTGATTATTTTGCAAAAATTCACAAAATTAATATACTACGAAAACAAATAGAGTAGGTGAGGGTCATTGTGAATACATATTCTATCAATATAACAACTATTAATGAGCTTGAGCATTTCATTTCTCAACATAATCTTCAACACGAGCAAGTGATCCTCACGCAAGTCTTTACCGGGCAAGGAGATAAAGAGCTAATTAACGCGTTGCAGAAGGAACTTAACAGGGTGCTTCCGCAAACAGTTCTAATTGGTACAACAACAGATGGAGAGATTCACCAAGGCGAAATCTCTTCAGGAAATATTGTGGTAAGCTTTACCGTTTTCCATTCTACTACGCTTCAAGCATTTTCAGTAGAAGTCGATGAGACTTCAAATAGTTTGGAAGTAGGAAGACAGTTATCTTCTGCCTTGATTAAGGAAGATACAAAGGCTTTACTATTATTTGGGTGTGGAACGAGGCTAGAACTAGATTGCATCTTGAACGGTATTGATGAAAAAGGAAGTGGGGTAATCATTGCTGGTGGTTTAGCAGGTGCTATCTTACCATCAGATAATATGTTTGTTTTTACAAACGATAGATTGCTAGAGTCTGGTATTGTTTGTGTCTCTTTATCGAGTGAACATTTGCATGCACATTCATCTGTTAATTATAGTGTACAAAAAGTGGGCAGAGCCTTTGTTGTATCAAAAGCAAATCATGAAAGAATTTATCGAATAAATAATAAAAAACCAATAAGAGTGTTAGCTGATTACTTAGGTGATGAATTTGTTAAAAACTTGCCATGGTCAGGTCCTGAATTTCCATTTGTCTCAGAGCGAAATGGGGAAGAGATTTTATTTTTCATCAAGGAATTACATAAAGACGGTTCCATAACTGTTAATCGCCCAGTTGCAAATGGTGAGCAAGTCCACTTTGCATATGTTGACCTTCCTAACCTAATTGACCAATCGATCAAAAAGTTGAAACAACTTGTAAAAAAGCCAGTTGAAACAATTTTTGTCTATAACTGCATGACTAGAAGAAGATATTTTAACAGTGTAACTGAAACGGAGCTTCGTCAATTACAAAAAATTTCTTCCACAACCGGTTTCTTTGGGTTTGGGGAAATATCAACTAGTCATGGAAAAAGACGTCTATTAGGGAATGCATATACACTTCTAGCTCTAAGTGAATCACATGATAAGGTAGCATCGATTACGGTAGATTTTAATTATGATATACCGGAAGAAATACAATCTTTGATTGCGCTTTCACATTTGACTTATGCCTCAACAAAAGATATCGAGGAGCTTCATTCATCGGTTGAAGCATCAGAGCATAGATTCAGATCTTTATTTGAGCATAATACCGATATTGTCTATTCAACTGATTTAAGAGGTAATTTCACAAGTGTAAATCCAGCATTTGAAAAAACGCTTGGTTTTAATAAGGAAGAAATTATTAATAAGCATTCACTCGATTATATAAACGAAGAAGATATTCCTCGTGTTCGCATGCATTTTTACCGAGCACTTAAAGGGAAAGAGCAATATTACAACATCGATATACCAACTAAAGCGGGTGAAAAAATCACGTTTCAGATCAAAAATATTCCTATCATCATTAATAGTGAAAAGGTCGGTATTTTTGGGATTGGGAGAAATATCTCTGAACAAAGAAAAGCAGAGGAACAAATTACGAATCTAGCTTATTATGATCATGATACTGGATTGCCAAACAGACTATTGTTTACCGAGAAGCTATCAGACATGTTTGAAAGGGTTACAAAGAAAAAGAAAAAGCTAGCAGTCATGTTTATTGATATGGATCGATTTAAAATAATTAATGATAGTCTTGGACACTATGCTGGTGATGAAATATTAAAAATGATTGCTGATAGAATTAAAAAGGTGCTACCATCTGGTAGTTTTTTAGGCAGGTTTGCTGGTGATAAATTTACTTTATTATTGTCCAAATCAGTTGATATTGAGAATATCGTCAATATCGCACAAGATATTCAACAATGCATTGGAAAACCTGTACTTTATCTGGAACAGGAATATTTCATTACCGCAAGTATAGGAATAAGCTTGTACCCTGATGATGGCATGGATGAGCAAACGATTTTAAGAAATGCTGATGCAGCCATGAATAGGGCAAAACAACAGGGCGGAAACAAAATAAAATTTTATTCAACAGAAATGAATAATCAAGCGCTATATCGTTTAGAACTGGAAAGTTACCTTCGTAAGGCACTTGAAAAGAAAGAATTTTTCTTATGTTACCAGCCCTTAGTTGATTTAGAAACTGGAACGATATACGGTAGTGAAGCGTTAATTCGTTGGAACCATCCTAAATTGGGGCTAGTGTCACCAGTTGAATTCATCCCTCTTGCAGAAGAAACAGGTCTTATCCATGATATAGGTAGATGGGTACTATTTACAGCATGTAAACAAACGAAACTGTGGCATGATATGGGATTAGGATTATTAACTGTATCTGTCAACGTTTCAGCTAATCAGTTCCAGCAATCCCATTTTCTCACTGAAGTGATGAAGGCACTGCATGACTCCGGTCTTCCAGCAGAATATCTAAATTTAGAATTAACTGAGAGTGTGATGCTTCGAAACGCAACTCATAGTATCCAATTGATGAAGGAGCTTCAAAAAATTGGCGTACGAGTTTCGATTGATGATTTTGGAACAGGGTATTCTTCTTTAAGTTATTTAAAGAACCTTCCGATTAATACATTGAAAATTGATCGCTCCTTTATCCAAAACTTGCGAATGGATAACTCTGATATTGCGATTGTAAAGGCAATCATCACAATGGGACACGGACTTGATGTCAAAGTGGTAGCTGAGGGAGTGGAAACTGAAGATCAAATAAATTTATTGAAGCAAATGAATTGTCACTATGCACAAGGTTATTTTATCCACCGTCCACTCTCAATAGGAGAATTTGAAGCTGGCTTAAAAACATTGCATATTACGTAAAGCAGGGATTCCCCTGCTTTACTTATTGTTTAGGAAACTATAAAAGCTCATCATTTATAGATCAGTGAGTGATGTGCCTGCCTAGTAATCCGAATCCAGCGCCCAGCCGCCTGAGGTCAATTAACCTGTAATGAATAAAAAGGATAAGATCGTCCTTTTCTTCATTAAAGAACATTTCTTCTTGCCTGAGCTACCCAGTCGCTATGCGCCTTTAGTTCTTCTCGTCAATTACCTTTCCCCCTACTATGGTGTATTCATAAGTAAACGTCTTGCTCCATTATTCAATGTTAGTTCAAAACGGTCCTTAGCTGTATGTTTTCTATCAAAATGATGTTGGACAGCACAAATTTGTACTTCGTTATCGAATATGAGAAAGTTGACGCCTTGTCCCTTTTCTTTACCAACTTGAAGAAACAAATGATTATAGCAATAAATACAGTCATATATGGAATAACCTACATCATTTATCATGGAAACAAAATGGTTCAATGCTTCATCAGATAATTCAGTTAACCATTCGCGATATACGTAAAGTAATGGCTTCTCCACTCTTAAACGATCACCTTGTCTAAGGGTGTACGTTTCATGTCCAAACGCTACTCCTTTATTTATCTCCTGAAAGGTCATCCATTTTCCTTGTATTAGGATTTCAAAAGTTTGATTTGTTAATTCCTTCAAAGAAGTAGCCTCATCTTGTTCGTCAAAAAAAACCCATTGATCATGAATACATTCAATTGTACCTTCTATATATGACCGTGCTTGGTTTGGTAGAAGTTGCAGTCGTTGTTGTAAATCCATATTATATAGTTCCTCCGTCTATTCAGTACTTCTATTTCTTGTGTTGACATAAATAGACTAAATTATAATTGATTCATTTTATTTTATGACTATTCTAGCTAAATGTGAGAAGTTGTCTTGTAAATAGGTAGTTGAAAGTAAAGTGGTTTTGAAAATGTAAGATTAATTTATCAAATTAGACTCCAATAACTTGGTTATTGAATCCTTTTTCTTTTCTTTGCATACAATGGAATCAGTGTTTTGTTTACAGATATTAAACAATACGCTAAGAAAGGATGATGACTACAATGTGTGGAATTACAGGATGGATCTCCTTCAAGCAGTATTTGAATAACGAGGGTAGTACACTTGAAAAGATGACGAATACGTTAACGTTACGTGGGCCTGATGATACAAATGTTTGGATCAAAAATCATGTAGCTTTTGGACATAAGAGACTAGTGGTTGTCGATCCTGAAGGCGGCATACAACCGATGACAAGACAGAAAATTGATCAATCCTATACAATTTGCTATAACGGTGAGCTTTATAATACAGAAGATATAAGAGCTGAACTTATAAAAAGAGGATATACATTCCAGTCCCATTCAGATACAGAGGTACTCTTAACTGCGTACATTGAATGGGAAGAAGCATGTGTTGATCATTTAAATGGAATATTTGCTTTTGCAGTGTGGGATGAACAGAAGGAAAAGCTTTTTATTGGTAGAGATCGATTAGGTGTTAAGCCACTTTTTTACACTGAAAAAAATGGATCGCTTATATTTGGATCTGAATTAAAAGCTCTCCTGGCACATCCGTCTGTAAAAGCTGAGATTGGATTAGACGGGATAGCTGAGGTATTTGGACTAGGTCCTTCACGGTCACCAGGACATGGTGTGTTTAATGGAGTCCAGGAGCTTAGGCCTGCCCATGCGTTAACATTCTCGAAACAAGGCTTAAAAGTATGGCGGTACTGGAATGTGGAAAGTAAACCGCACCTAGATAATGTAGAGGAAACGGCAGAAAACATTCGATATCTATTTAAAGATGCGGTGACAAGACAGCTAGTTTCAGATGTACCAGTTTGTACATTTTTGTCAGGCGGTGTTGATTCTAGTGCCATAACAGCTATAGCTTCAGAAGCCTTTGAAAAAGAAGGAAAAGGACCACTTCATACTTACTCGATCGACTATGAAGACAATGAAAAATATTTTAAAGCAAATGAATTTCAACCAAATTCTGATCAGCCATGGATACAATTGATGTCAGATACGTTTAATACCGTTCACCACCGCTCTGTTATTACAACAGAAGAATTAGTGAAAGGCTTAAAGGATGCTGTGATCGTTCGAGACCTACCAGGTATGGCGGATGTAGATTCTTCATTACTTTGGTTCTGTAAAGAAATAAAAAAGGACTTTGTCGTAGGATTATCAGGGGAATGTGCGGATGAGATTTTCGGAGGATATCCATGGTTTCATCGGAAGGAGGATCTCGCATCTACTGCCTTTCCTTGGATGCGGTCAACAGAAGCGAGAGTTGATCTACTTCAAACAAAATGGCAGGATAAACTAAAGCTGACACAATATGTTCAAGACCGATACGATGAAACCGTAAAAGAGACTCCTAGCTTGGATGGAGAAACGAAGGAAGAAGCAAATAGAAGACAATTATTCTATCTAAATATGATATGGTTTATGACCACTCTACTAGATCGAAAAGATAGAATGAGTATGGGTGCAAGCTTAGAAGTTCGTGTACCCTTTGCAGATCATCGGTTAGTTGAGTATGTTTGGAATATACCATGGGATATGAAAATGTATGGAAATCGGGAAAAGGGCATCCTTAGAAAAGCATTAGAAGGATTATTGCCTCACGATGTGCTCTACAGAAAGAAAAGTCCATATCCTAAAACACATAATCCGAATTATACAAAGGCCGTAAAAGGTTGGTTAGAGGATATTCTTCAAAATAAATCATCTGCCCTATACCATTTCTTTGATGCAGATAAGCTAAAGAATATTGTTCAAACGGGAGGAGAGTCGTTCAAAGAGCCGTGGTTTGGACAATTGATGACTGGGCCCCAATTGCTTGCACATTTAGCCCAAATTCACTACTGGTTTGAGGAATATGGGATTAACATAAAAGAATAATAGATAATCAGATTTGAAAAAACACAGAAGCTGTGGCTCAATGCTTCTGTGTTTTTTATTCTGAGTTAAGAAAGTCTAAGTTTATGGTGTATAGTTTATACAATATTACTGCTAAATCCAGCTCCAGCGCACAGCTAAGATGCAATGGCGACGATCTTTGTCTTTTCATCCTACTCGAGTTCAAATAACCTGTCATGAATAAATGGGAAAACCACCCTTTTATCATGACAGAACATTTGCTCTGCCTGAGTCTATAAGGAGCGCCCTAAGCCTTTTATTCAACCAGCCTAAACCAAGTAGTATTTCTACACTCGTTTAGGCCGGTTTTTCTTCTTTTAGAAAGGTTTTATTCATCCAAACTCTTGATTTCCAGCGTTTTAACATGATGAGTCCTCGTAGCCACTCATCCGCAATAAAGGATATCCATACTCCAATTAGCCCTAGACCAAAGTAGATTCCTAGAGTATATGAAATCGTTACACTAACTCCCCACATGGAGAGCATCCCCATATAGACTGGAAATTTAACATCACCTGCGGCACGAAGAGCGTTGATTATGACGAGATTAAAGGCTCTCCCAGGCTCTAAGATGATGGTAAGAAAGATTAACATACTTCCCATTTTGATAATCGATTGATTATCTGTAAAGATCCCAAACAGCTGCTCTGTAAATAGACTTGTCACTACCGCCATTGAACCTGAAATGAGAATTGCAAGCTTTAAGCTTCTCATGCATCGTTCATACGCCTGTTCGAATTTTCGTGCACCAATAAAATGACCAATCATAATTTGGGTACCTTGACTGATTGCGATACTAAACAGCAGGATAAACATCATAATGTTACTCGTATACACTCTTGTCGTTAAAGCCTCGGTACCAATCATGGTAATAAAAAATGTGATGACTACTTGAGAAAGATTGTATGATAAATGCTCCCCTGCAGAAGGGATGCCAATACGGAGTAGGTTTTTTATATGTTTTACCGGTAGTGTAAAAATTTGTAAGAATGGCAGTGGGTGCTCTACTCGTTTGAATAATAACCATAGTAATATTACAAGTCCAAGTGTTTTACTTACAACCGTTGAAATGGCAACTCCCTGAACCCCTAGAACTGGTATGCCGAATGGACCAAATATAAAGAGATAGTTACCAATGACGTTCAAGACATTCATTCCTATTGTGATATACATCGTATCCCTTGTAAAACCATAACTCCGAATAATGGAACCAATGGTCATAATAATGGATTGTATAAAAGAAAAGCCACCAACAATAACTAAATAAATATAGGCTTCATCCATTAATTCGTTTGGTATTCCCATTAGATTCAGGAATGTTTCACCGAAAACAAATAGTATTAGACTTAGAATAGCTCCGAATAATAAATTTGCCCCAACGGAAACAACGGCAATTTCTGTTGCGTCTTTATATTCCTTTGCCCCTAAGTGTTGTGCAATTAAGATGGCAGTACCTGTCGCAACAAACCCAAACATCACAATAATTACAGACAATATTTGATTGGCTACCCCAACAGCCGCAACAGAATTATCAGAGTACTGACTTAACATAAGGGTATCAGCATTACCCATAAGCATATGGAGTAGGATTTCGATAAAAATAGGCCAGGTCAATGCAAAAAGGGTCATTTTCTCAACAGATTTCCGTTCAATCTTCTTCATGTTGTTCCCCCTTTTGTATAATGGAAAATATTCGACTTTTCCGAAAATCAAATGTAAACATTACAATAACTAATTTCTGCATAACATTCTCTAGTTTACATACATTTCGTTATAATAAAAAGAGACGAATACGATTACTTTGGTACAAATCCGACGTCAATTAGGAGAATATTATGTCTTACATTTCATTTCGAGTACCGCCCTTTCCTACGTTTATTAAAGGGGGAGAGGCAGTATTTAGTACAGGTAAAAAACATTTTAAACGAACCTTCTCTGTGTTTGATCTCCTTTATGTAAAGAGTGGAACATTATTCATGGTGGAAAATAACCAGAAATTCGATGTTGAAGAGGGGCAATACATCATTTTAATCCCAGAAAATGAGCATTATGGATACAAGGGATGTGAGAAGGAAACAGAGTTTTATTGGCTTCATTTTGTCTTGGAGGGAGCTTGTAGGATAGTGGACAAAATGGACCTTGATTGGACAAAGCTAACTGTCCGTGAGGGAACTTTTGAAGAGCCAGCTCTATTCGACTTCTATATTCCACAATCGGGTCAAATAAGTCAACGAGAATTACTTGAGCAAATGCTCCATCAACTCGTCTTAATAGGGAATGAACAGACACCAGATAATTCCTTAAGACAACAAACATTGTTTCAAGAGCTACTCCTTCAGCTACAAAAGCAAGCATTGCAAATACCGTCAGCAACGGAAAGAGTTTGTGAAGACGCATTAAAATATATTAGAGAAAACTATCAAAAACCAATGAAAATGACGGATATGTCTGGGTACTTACATTTTCATCCAGATTACATTACAAGATGTGTCCAAAAAACAATTGGGATCAATCCATCACAATATTTAAACCAATACCGAATTGCTCAGGCAAAAAGGCTACTCGCAACTACGAATGATAAAATTGCAGCTATTTGTAAAGAGGTAGGGATAGAAGATCAAGGATATTTTTCGAAGCTTTTTAAAAAGCTAGAAGGTATGTCACCAGTGGAATACAGGAGAGTTGTTCTACGTGCATCAAGTGAAAGAGGAGAAGGCTGAGTCAAGAGTGACTCAGCCTTCATTTTTGCTTAGGAATTATAAATGCGCACTATTTCAGGATAACTGAGTGATGTGCGTAGTAATCCGGCTCCAGCGCCCAGCCAAGATAAAATGGCGATGATCTTTGCCATTTTATCCTACTCGAGGGAAAAAGAAAAATCACTTTTTCCTTGGTCAAATAACCCTTGAAGAGTAAAAGGGAAGAGCGCCCTTTTTCTCTGCAAGGAACATTTGCTATGCATGAGGCTAAACGGGCGCCCTGAGCCCTTTGTTCTTACTATTATCCATTAACAATCTTTCCTCCGTTTACATGCAAGATTTGCCCTGTCATATAGGAGGAGTCACTGCTTGCTAAAAAAACATAACTAGGTGCTAACTCAAACGGTTGTCCTGGACGTTTCATAGGCGTATTTGCCCCGAAGGATGCCACTTTTTCACTAGTAAAGGTGGATGGAATTAAAGGAGTCCATATCGGTCCAGGGGCTACTCCATTCACACGTATGCCCTTTCCGACTAACTGCTTTGCAAGGGAACGAGTAAAAGTCACAATAGCCCCTTTCGTTGCCGAGTAGTCCAATAGTAATTCATTTCCTTCATAGGCTGTGATGGATGCGGTATTGATAATAGCACTCCCAATTTTTAAATATGGTAGGGCTGCCTTTGTTAAATAAAATAACGAGAAAACATTCGTTTGAAATGTTTTTTCTAACTGCTCTTTTGAAATTTGTTCGATGCTCGTTTGTGGATGTTGCTCAGCTGCATTATTGACAAGTATATCTATTTTTCCAAACGCTTGAACCGTTTCATTCACAACAGTTTGACAGAAGCGTTCGTCTCCGATATCTCCTGCCAATAGAAGGCACTTCACACCTTCATTTTCTACAAACTTCTTTGTTTCATTCGCATCGGCGTGTTCCTTTAAATACACGATGACAACATCTGCACCTTCCTTTGCATAATAAATAGCAACTGACTTACCAATCCCACTATCTCCACCTGTAATAATTGCAACTTTTTCTTTCAGCTTTCCACTTCCTATATAGGAGGAATCTACACTTTGTGGTCTGGGATTCATTTCTGATTCTATACCGGGCTGATGGTTTTGGTGCTGTGGTGGTAATGTGTTTTGTAATTGATTATCACTCATAAGACTTGCTCCTTTCCAAACAAACTATGAAATAGTATGTGAGAAAAGGGAAGGAACTATGAAAGGAGTAGTCGTCACAATGTGAAACGAAACAAAAAAAGAACAGGGAGCTACTCCCTGCTTTAACGATAGTTAATGAATTGTACATCAACTGATAAATCTGCCCCTTTAATGAGAGAGATGATTTGTTGTAAGTCATCTCTGCTTTTGCCTGTTACACGTACTTGATCATCTTGAACTTGACTTTTTACTTTAAGACCTGAGTTTTTGATAAGTGTATTAATTTTTTTTGCATTTTCTTTATCAATGCCCTGAACCAGTTTTGCTTTTTGTCTCACTGTACCACCTGATGCAGGTTCTAATTTTCCATACTCTAGGTTTTTAGTAGGAACTCCTCTTTTAATAAGCTTTCCAATTAGAACATCCTTTAATTGCTCCATCTTATAATCATCATCTGATACGAGAACAATTTCTTCCTTTTCTAACGAAATACTGCTTTTACTACCTTTAAAGTCATAGCGTGTTTGAATTTCCTTTAATGCGATACTAATGGCATTTGACACCTCTGGCATATCTACTTTAGAGACAATATCGAATGAACTTTCTTTTGACATGTGTAACTCTCCCTCTTTGAAAAATAGCTATTATTAACAGTATTGTACGAATTTTCTAGGGGATAAACAAGGAATAGGCTTTTGCTTTGGTCATATCCTACTAAACGAATGTCGCTTTTTCAAGCTTTTCATATGATATTAGTTGATATAATGGGGCGAAATGGCAATAATGATAATAGTATCCATAATGAAAGTAGGGTTAATTACATGATTATACCGGGTTTAATGCAAGATTTAGAGGTATCAAGAGAGGTTGATTTTGGTTACTATGTGACAGATGGGACGGATGAAGTACTACTTCCCACTAATGAAATTATAGGTGAAATTGATATAAATGAAGCAGTTCATGTATTCATTTATCACGACCATCAAGGCCGGTTAATTTCTACGATGAAAACACCTCATATTACATTAGATACATATGAGTGGGTAGACGTTGTTGAAGTAAGAGAAGATTTAGGTGTTTTTATTAATATCGGTTTAACAAAAGATATTCTTGTTTCAAAGGATGACCTACCACTTTTTGAAGAGGTATGGCCTGATATCGGTGATAAGCTTTATTGTAGCCTAAAGCAGGATAAAAATGGGCGTTTACTAGGAAAGCTAGCAACCGATCCTGTTATGAGAGATATCTCAGTTTCAGCAACAAGAGAAGCATTCAATCGAAATGTAAAAGGTGTTGTATTTCGAACTGTAAAAGTCGGAACTTATATGTATACGGATGAAAAATTTATCGGGTTTATTCATGAGTCTCAACGGAGCACGGAACCGAGATTAGGGCAAAGAATTGAAGGGCGAATTATTGATATAAAAGAAGATGGAACGGTCAACATATCGTTACTACCGAGAAAACATGAAGCACTTGATGAAGACTCAACGGTGATTTTAGATTATATGGAAACGAGAGGAGGCGCAATGCCATTCTGGGATAAATCTAACCCGGAGGATATTGAAGCACGGTTTAATATGAGTAAAGGTGCTTTCAAGCGAGCGTTAGGAAAATTAATGAAGGATAACAAAGTGTATCAAGAAGAGGGATGGACCTATTTTACCACAAGAAAATAAACCAATAAGCTCATAGAAATATGAGCTTTTTCCCATTTTTGGACGTAAGATTTACAATATCTTAAAAATGCTACCATTGACTAAAGTCGAATATTGTCGGAAAATAATAAAGGTTATTCAACAAGGTTTACTTTATAAAGAGGAGCGTTGACCATGAGAAATAAGATTTTCCCATTAATTTTAATAGTAATACTTTCTTTAGTAGGTTGCTCAAATCAAAATCTAAACCTAACGAATGAGTTAGATCGAATTAAAATTGGTATTATGTTGTCAGACGTCGGACTAGGTGATCAGTCATTTTCTGATTCTGCCTTTTATGGATTAATAAAAGCGAGAGATGAGCTAAACATTTTGTTTGATTATCGTGAGCTCTCTGATTCGACTACCTATGAACAAGGACTTACAGAGCTTGTTGAAGCAGGAAATGATATTGTCGTAGGATTAGGGTTTATGGTTCAAGAGGACATTGAAAAAGTAGCAGCTAAATTTCCAAAACAAAAATTTGTTCTGATAGACTCAATTTCCGAATTAGAAAATATCACGTCTATCACATTTAAAGAAGATGAAGGAAGTTATTTAGCTGGAATTGCTGCAGCACTTGCAACGAAAACGAAGAAGATTGGATTCATTGGGGGAGCAGATGTACCATTAATTCATAAATTTGTAGAGGGTTTTACCCAAGGAGCGAAAGCAATAAAACCTGAAACCGAAGTTCTTGTTCAATATGCGGGAGATTTCGGAAATGATAAACTCGGAAGATCAATCGCTGCTGAAATGATTGAACAAGAAGCAGATGTCCTTTATGCTGCTGCAGGATTTACAGGAGTAGGTGTGTTAAAAGAAGCAGAATTAAATGGAGTATTAGCCATAGGTGTAGATAGTGATCAATACTTTTACGCCGAAAAAGCTGTAATGACATCTATGCTTAAAAATGTCGATGTTGCTTTATATCAAGTAATTGCTGAGTATGTTCAAAATGGTGAGTTTCCAAAAGGTCATGTTCAACTAGGGCTAAAAGAAAATGGAGTTGGATTATCACCAATTCGAGTTGTGCCGTTTAATATGCAACAAATCAAAACCATCGACGACTATAAAGAGAAGATTGTAAGTGGAAAGATAACAGTGAACTAGGAGGTGTAAAGAATGAAAAGAAACAGCATGAACGACCTGAAAAAGAATTCAAAGAACCCATTCAATAAGTCAATCTCTAAATTAACCTTTCGTATGAACCTAAAAAAGAAACTACTAATCAATTCTATCGTATCATTGCTACTGGCAATTGCTATGATTGGCTTCATTATTGCAAAAATGACAGAAATAGAAAAATCCAATCAAGATTATGTACCATTCCTTTTGTCCGTGCAGGAATTAAATGCACAAATGAAAATTACAAAACAGAGCTTAAACACGTTTGCCTATAATATGACAGACGCTAACAAGTTAGAAGCAATGGAGAATCTTACCTTAACTAGTGAAGCTTTTTCAGAGGTATTGGCCTTAAACACGTTATCCCATGCTGAACCAGTTATTAAGAAAGCGGATCAAAAGTATAAATCATTACTATATGAGGCTCAAAAAGCATTGCAGGCATTAGATCCTTCAGAAGTAAAGAGGCAGTCAATTCGTACAGAAGGTGTCCTAAATGATTTATTTTTATTAGACCTATTTGCGTCTAATCATTATGATTTACTACAACAAGATTTGAAATCGAAAATGGGATTTATCATCCTTTTTTCCAGTATTGGTTGTGTCATTTTGATACTAGCAACAATTTTGCTAAGCTACAGATTAACAACTTCTATTACAAAACCACTTGAGCAGTTATCTCATAATGCTAAACAAATTGCAGCAGGTCATTTAGATGTCAAACTTATTAAGTATGATAAGCGAGATGAAATTGGAACCCTTACTAGCTCTTTTTCACAAATGGTAAGCCAACTCCAAGGATTACTAACATCCACTGGTTCTGTTAGTAAGAATGTTGAACAAATTGCAAAAGAAATTGAAGAAGAAAATAAGGGACTAACAGAAATTAGTAATCAAGTTGCTGTTTCAACAGACGAGCTTTCTTCGGGATCTCAAGTGATTTCAGAGGATCTTCAAAAATCGGTCACATTAGTAGAACAAATGGATCGCGATTTTAAGGAAAACCTTGAACAATCCACTCATACTGCTAATTATAGTGAGAAGGCTGTAAAATCCATCATCGAAGGACGAAAAGCAATGGATGATCAAAAGCAGCTACTAATTGAAAATATTACGTCAATAAAAACGATTGAAAAGAAGGCAAAAGATTTTACAAACTATGCCGAAAAAATTGAAGAGATGGCAAGAACAGTCTCAACTATTGCTGATCAAACGAACCTTCTTGCATTAAATGCAGCAATCGAAGCTGCAAGAGCAGGGGAAGCTGGTAAAGGGTTTGCAGTGGTAGCTGATGAAGTGAGAAAACTAGCAGAGGAATCAACGAAAGCAACGAAGCAAATATTTGAAATGGTAGACCATATCAAAAATGGGTTGTTCAATATAGTAGCGTCGGTAGAAGAAGGCACCGATCTTGCAAGCAAACAAGAAACTTCTATGGATATGACGACGAATGCTTTTAGTACCATTGAAGGGAATGTACAAGGAATATCTGAAACAATCAAGCAGTTAGTCGAAGGCCTGCAAAAGTCTAAGCTTCGCGGAGAACAAGTATTAGAAGCAGTAGAAAATATTAGCTCCGTTGTCCAACAAGCAGCTGCAGGAAGCGAAGAGATTTCTGCTTCTACAAGTGAGCAATTATCGGCATTTGAAAAGCTTCAGACAAAAGTAACATCTATGAGAAATCTAACTGATGAATTAAATCGGGTTCTCTCTAACTTTAAGTTATAAAAAAAAATCAGCTCGATCATTGAGCTGATTTTTTCTTTTTTAAAGATGATCAGTTTTCTTAGAATACTGACGCTCTCCGTTTTGGCGATTTTTTTCTCTCTCTAGGTTCTTTTCATGCCGTTTTGCGTTTCTATCCTGAGCCTTTTTATCATTATCACTTGTTGTAAACTTTGGCATAAGGATAACCCCCTTCTAAAATCATTACAGTTATATCCTTACACATCTAAACTTTTTTATCCTATAAATAATTAGGCTTTCGTTTTATTAAGGAAGAATAGAGCAATCGTTCCAGGTCCAGCATGTGCTCCTATCGCGGAACCAATTTGGTTAATGTAAAACGTTTCACAAGAGAACTCTTCTTTTATTTTCTCCTTTAATAATAGAGCCGTTTCTTCATCGTCTCCATGGCTGATACCAATCACTTGATTACTTAAGTCACTACCTCTTTCTTTCATAAGCTCTATCATTCGCTGTAGTACTTTTTTTCTACCTCTAATTTTTTCTAGAGGGACTAATTTTCCATCTTCCACATGAAGCAATGGTTTAATGTTCAAAAGTCCACCAACAAACGCAGAAGCTTTTGAAATCCGTCCGCCTCTTGCTAAATATTCCAGGTTATCTACTGTAAATAAGTGCTGCATGTTTTGAGCAGTCTCGGTCGCTGTATGAACAACTTGATCATAAGATAAGCCTTTCTTGATTGCTTCAGCTGTTTCAAGTACAACCAACCCCATACCTAGAGAAGCAGCTTTCGTATCAATAATCGTTAGTTTAAAATCTGGATACTGCTCTTTCACTTGTTCAGCCATCATCACTGAAGTTTGATATGTACCTGACAATTGTGAAGAGAAGGCAACATAAACGACATCTTTCTTTTCTTCTGCTAGCTTTGTAAATACCTCTTGAAACCTAGTGGGAGGAACTTGTGAAGTTTTCGGTACCTTTTCCTCTCTCATTGCTTCAAATATCTTGGAAGAATCAATGGTCTCCATATCATAGAAATCCTGTCCTTCAAGATGAACAACTAATGGAAATAATAGAATACCTTCTTTCTGTAAAAATTCTAGCGGTAGATCACAACCGCTATCTGTTACTAACTGAATAGCCATCTAGACACCCCATTATATTTATTTTTTATGTAAAATAAGTATGTTACGATAAGTTTATCTAGTTTCTGAATAAAACTCAAATTTTTGTTTTTCTATTAAGTAAAAAGGAAATAGTAGTAGTATAGGAACATAAGGGGAGGATTAGATGGTTCTTACCGAAGCTAAGAAAATAGTGATAATCGTCATTGGAGCATTACTTGGAGCTATTGCTCTTAATTTATTTTTAATACCCGCCAATGTATATGCTAGTGGTTTTACGGGTATTGCCCAACTAATAGCAAGCCTTGTCCAGGATTATACTCCCTATTACATATCGACAGGGATCTTGCTTTTTATCCTGAATATACCTGTAACGATATTAGGTTGGAGGAAAGTAGGGAAGTCTTTCACGCTATACAGTTTTATAAGTGTTGCATTAACAACCATTTTTCTTGAGTTAATCCCAGTCTATTCTGTATCTGAGGATATTCTTCTTAATGCTGTGTTTGGAGGAGTGATTGCAGCTATTGGTATCGGAATTACCTTGAAATGGGGGGCTTCTACTGGTGGATTAGATATTATTGCGATGGTCTTATCTAGAATGAAGGACCGTCCAGTGGGCACTTATATTTTTATTTTGAATGGGTTTATTATTACCGCAGCGGGTTATTTATATGGATGGGAGAAAGCTCTATACACGCTTGTCGCCCTTTATGTTTCAACGAGAGTCATTGATGCGATCCATACTCGTCATGAAAAGCTAACAGCTATGATTATTACAAAAAAAGGTGAAGATTTAAAAAATGCTATTCATGCGAAGCTTGTAAGAGGGATCACCATAGTACCTGCAAGAGGGGCATTCACTAACACGAATAAAGAGATGCTTATCATTGTCATAACGAGATATGAACTATATGATTTAGAGAGAACAATAAAAGAGGTAGATCCAAATGCATTCACCAACATTGTACAATCGACTGGCATTTTTGGATTTTTTAGAAAGGAATAAGTTTGTTAATGATCAATTAAATTTCGGGCGTAACCTTTCTACTTCCATAACGACTAATATTATAGAGAATGCTTTAACTTAGGAGGAAACAACATATGAAGCGATTTCTACTAATTTTGACAGGTGTAGCCTTATTGTTATCAGCGTGCGGAACAGCAGATGATCAAGGCCAAAAGGATACAGCGCAAGAATCTAAGGAACCATCTAAGGAGACAACTTCAACATCCATTGATCTTGCTGACTTTAGTACGGATTTACAAGTAGAGGCAACTGATCATAAAGCATTATTTAAGATTCAATTTATGAACAACTCTAACGAGGACGTAAAATTAACATTTTCATCAGGCCAAAAATATGAAATCATTGTCAATGACTCAAATGGAATGGAAGTTTATCGTTATTCTAACGGAAGGGCATTTACAGAAGCATTAGAAACAATCGAATTAAAAGCAAATGAGGAGTTAGCATATCAAGAGGAATGGGATTATTCCGTAGATGGTACGGATATACAGCCTGGAACATATACAGCAATTGCAACTATTTTACCAATGAATGTAAATGATCATGAAATAGAAAGTGATATCTTTACAACAGAGCAAACCTTTGAAATCAAGCAAATTGCAGAAAATGATAATGTTGCGTTTCGAAATATTGAAGTAACTGGTGAAAAAGGGGATTACACGGTTACAGGAGAGGCGAGAGTGTTTGAGGCCGTCATGTTGTATTCTGTTGAAGATGGTCATAATATCATTATTGAAGAAACACCTTTTCAACTGAAGGAAGGAGCTCCCTCATGGACACAGTTTGAGATGAATCTTACCATCTCAAAAGAGGATCTACCGAAAAATGGTACATTGACCCTTCATCTATATGAACGAAGTGCAAAAGATGGTTCCATCGTAAACTCTTATTTTGCAGTTCTTGAAAGTTTTAAATCAGAATAATAATTCCCCAAGCTTTTAGTTGAGAGGGAGAATGCATAAAAAAGCAGGCATGTAGAGGTGTGAATTAGCATACTAATTCACACCTCTTTTTTACTGTTTAATGTATGCGTATAATCCCACTATTAAATGATCTCTACAAGATGGCTTTCCTTCTGAATCCTATGCCTGCATCCCGTCTAGCTAAATATCAAAGTTGTCCACCATAGCTGTAAGCCTTGGATAATATTCATCTCTAGTGGCAGCTACGATGAGTCCAATCATCTAGAATTCTTTGATCATAATATAACTACATATTCATCACTTCAATTTCAGGAGGGATTAAACAATGGGCATTTCATCAACCAATAAAAATCGAAAGAATAGTTCCCCTCTGCCTAAAAGACCGAATTTTCTTTTCCTCATGGTAGACGAGCAGCGATTCCCACCAGTTTATGAAACCAACGATCTAAAAAAATGGCGTAGGGAAAATTTGAAAACACAAAGACTATTACGAGAAAATGGAATGACATTTTTAAATCATTATTGTGGTGCAACTGCATGTTCACCAAGTAGAACCACTCTTTTCACTGGGCAGTATCCATCTCTGCATGGGGTTACGCAAACAACTGGAGCTGCTAAGGGGGCGTTTGATCCAGATGTATTCTGGCTTGATCCGAATACGGTACCTACGCTCGGAGACTATTTCCGTACGGCAGGTTATCGAACCTTTTATAAAGGAAAATGGCATCTTTCGGATGAGGATATATTAATCCCAGACACACATAATGCTTTAGTGAGCTACGATCCTAACACTGGTGTCCCAAATCGTGAAAATGAACAACGATACCTCCATGCAAATCGTTTAGATCCATTTGGTTTTAATGGTTGGATTGGGCCAGAGCCACACGGTACAAACCCTCGTAATTCAGGTTCGTCAGCAGCTGTAGGAGTAAGCGGCCGTGACGCCATATATTCAGAAGAAACGGTAGAATTGATTAGTTCACTTGATAAAGAGTCACATAAAGACACGCCATGGTTTATCGTCTCTTCTTTCGTAAACCCTCATGATATTACTTTATTTGGTCTTCTTAACCAACACGTTCCGTCGTATAATTTTGAGATAGATCCATCTGTTCCGTATATTCTAAGGGCTCCAACTGCAGTTGAATCATTAGCAACAAAACCAACTGCCCAAGAAAGTTACCGTCAGGTTTATCAAGAAGCTCTACAGCCAACAGTTGATAGTCTCTTTTACCGCCAGCTCTATTATTCATTGCACAAGCAAGTAGATAATGAAATGTATAAAGTTATGAAGGCTCTTAAAAATTCTAGTTTCTACGAAGACACGATTGTCATCTTCACTTCGGACCATGGTGATTTATTAGGAGCTCACGGGGGGTTATTTCAAAAATGGTATAACGCTTATGAAGAATCCATCCATGTGCCACTTACGATTCATAGCCCTAAACTTTTCTCTTGTAGGAAAAGAACGAAAATGTTGACGAGCCATGTAGACATCATTCCTACTTTGTTAGGACTTGCTGGAATTGATGTCGAAATCATACAAGAAAAACTCCGTAAGGATCATACGGAGGTTCACCCCTTTGTTGGCCGAGACCTTACCCCTTTTATTCAAGGAAAACATAAATTCCATCGTGCCAATGAGCCAATCTACTTCATGACGGATGATGATGTGACAAGAGGATTGAATCAAGTAAGTATTACAGGAGAACCATATGATTCTGTTATACAGCCTAATCATCTAGAAACGGTCATCACAAAATTGCAAACAGGGGAAAATGGGAAAGAGGAGATTTGGAAGTTTTCCCGTTACTTCGATAATCCACAATTTTGGAGTAATCCAGGAGTTCAAGATCAAGTAACTAGTCAAAAAGGTACTTTTCCCCTATCAGAAGATACCGTAGCTTCTATTTGTTTGACAACGAATAAGACCGAGTCCGTACCTGACCAATTTGAGCTATACAATTTAACGAAGGATCCTCTTGAAGAGAAAAATTTAGCAGATCCTTCAAATACCACTCCAGAATTAAAGAATATTCAGCAATATTTATTAAAAGTCCTTAAAGAACAATGCCTCCAAAAACGACTATACCCTTCTAGTGGAGATGTTCCTGGAAAGCCATCATGTGGGGTTAAAAATTAAGGATTCGTTTATTATTGTTGAAGATTCTTTTAAAAATATTGCCCACAACCTTAATGGTTGTGGGCAATATTATTTGTTAATGCAATGTTAAATTAAATGTTATTAATACTGGAAATTCAGTTGTGGATGAGAGGATTTCCCTAATAACCAAACCTACTATCATCAACTGAATAGGGGTATTTATACCGCGTGATCTTACATCAGCAAAAATTACTTAATAGATAACCACCGTTTGATCAAATACTTCACACCCAAGAGACTTGCCATCAAAATACATCACCGATCGATTTTCTTTATCTACGACTGCTACGTAAAAGCGATCCTCCTGGTTATTTCTAGTCCAACAATCAGCCACAATATATTGGTGGTCAACATAATGTACATAAACGTTCATGACACCAATTAAATGTTCAAAGTACGTATGATCAATCCGAAATATTTCCTTTTTGATCGGAGAATAGAAATAATCTTCTTCAGTAGATACGAAGTAAACATGTTCATTAAACACACGTATGGAATGATAGGAAAATCCAGTTGGTAAAGGATAGCTTTTCTTCGCGAATGTTTGTTTACTTAATTCAACTAATTCTTCCTTCTGATCAAGATAATTTTTTCGAACATAGAAAATGGAATCACCATTTTCGGCAATGACTCTTACAAAACCATCATGCTTCTTTTCTTCGATAAGAATACCAGATATCGGTGTACCAGCCTTGGCCTCTTTAATAAATTGTTTTAACGGGATAATTGATATGAATTCTTCACTTGGAAGCGTCGTTTCGGTTAACTTTTTTCGATATAAATCTTCTTTCTCCCATGTTTCTAAGTAAAAAGGGTTAAACACTAAATACCATTCTTCGTCATACTCATATACAGTAGGTGTAGAAATTGAATTGGCAAGGAAGTGCTCTAGTAATACGTAGTCTTTTTGTTTTTTTGCATCAAACAAGTAATACGTTATTTCATCATCCTCATCATGATCTTTAACTTTTCTAATATAGTACATGACTTCTTGACTAGTCATAAAGATACCTTCAAGCTCAACATCAGCCGGATAATGGACGGTCCCAATTTCCTCCACAAGTTTACTAATTAGATGGAAGCGATAGAACGTGTAATAGACTTGATGTGACGATACAGTCCGAGTGGCATAACTAAGATACGGGAACTCATAAGGAAACTCAATCCCATCCTGAACCGTATGAATAGCCTTCGTCCGAGCTCCCTTTTTTTCATATATCGTGAAATTACTTACGGGAAACACCGATGTTGACTTAGAAATATAAAAGAGGGAAGAATCGATTAAATCAATTGGTTGAATTTGTTCAGTATCTTTCTGTTTTAATGATATTACCTTCATGATATGTAGTGTCTCCTTGCGAACGGTAAGAATATATCAATAGTAACAGAAGTGAGAATGGAAAGAAAAGAGAAACCTGCGGAATCTTTCCGCAGGTTTCGTTCTTTTTGAGATGACTTATTGGATTTGGTCGAGTTCTTGCTGTAACATTCTTAGTTGTTCTTTTTCTGCATCAGTAGAATTTGCGTAAGCTGAAGACAATGCATTTTTGGCAACCTGTACCGCATTTCCTGCATCTAGAGTACTTGCTCCGGTAGTTGCTTGTTTAGCAAGTGAGACAGCTTCTCTAGCTTTTTGGAATAATTGGTTACCCATCTTATACGCCTCCAAGAGAGCTTTTCTCAACGTTTTCCAGCTTTTGTTCTTCGGCCTCTGCTAGTGTTGATCTATATGGGAATCGTTCATCGTGCTTCGTGATAAAATCATTACTTTGTTGTACAAAGCGTTTTGATTTATTGCTTCTGCCCATGATACATTCCCCCTAAAAGTTAGTGATGCTTAAAAGTTGCATCACTAACTATTGTGCGTGAGTAATACGCGGAGTATTCAAAAAAGAAAACGCTATTTTATGGTTTTACGATTCCTAAAACATCCTCTAGATAATGGGCAATACCGTCTTCCTCATTGGTTTTTGTCACATAATTGGAAAGCGATTTTAACTGTTCAATCGCATTGCCCATTGCCACGCCATGACCCGCATATTCAATCATTTCAAAATCGTTATCTTCATCACCAAATGCGATGATGCGATCAGTTGGAATAGAAAAGTGTTCCGCCACTCTTTTTAAGCCAACTGCTTTATTTAAACCACTTTTCACAATCTCGATAACATGCCAAGGAGCACCCCATCTTCTATGGTCGATCACTTCTGCATGAACATCTGATAAGTGTCTTCTTATCTCACTAACCTTATCTTCATCAGCATGGATTAAAATAGAGGTAGGATCGTGTTGTAAGATCTCTCGTAAATCCCCTGTTTGGACTTTATTACTTCCTGAGCTGAAAAGATCCATCATATCATTGTCGTGATAATGAATATATACATCATCAATGACCTCTGCTAATATATTTTTCACGATAAACCCTTCGCTTGCCTCAACGATATCTTGAGCTGTTTTGACATCAAATGGTGAGTGAAAACTACCCCATGAAGATGATGTAGGATGATGAACATATGCACCATTAAAGTTAACGATAGGTGAAGTCAATCCAAGCTCTTTATAGTACATATGGCTTGCTCGAAAGGGGCGACCCGTTGCAATGACAACATGATGGCCAGATGCGATTGCATTTAATAATGCCTTTTTAGTTCTTGATGATATACTTTTATTATCAGTAAGCAATGTTCCGTCTAAATCGACTGCAATTAAATGTGGCTGAGTCATAAGAATCTCCTTTTTCATTTCATTGTTTCCTTAAGTTTACCTCTTTTAGAAAATATTTGTCTATTTTAAAAATAGGAAGGTGTATCATGCAAGGTTTTTCATCTAGAGACACCCTTAATATTGTCATCGTAACATTAGCGGGGGTTGTAAGCTCTATTTTACTTAAGTGGTATCTATTAATTGGTTTTCTCCCTGGCTTTCTCTTTGTTTTTTATAGTTGTGTAAAAAAAGGGCATCCAACTAAAAAAATTACTAAAAGTGCAAGTGAAGGATTTTTAAAAACGAAGGAAATTATGATCATCCTCTGCTTAGTGGGTATACTGTTACCATCATGGGACATGGCTGGAACGATTGACCAAATGGTCTATTTGATATTATCAAATATAAATCCTTCATTTTTTTATATATCAGCGTTTAGTAGTACGTTCATTATTTCCATGATACTTGGAACAAGTGTTGGTTCCTTAAGTTCAATTGGAATTCCTCTAATAGGAGCTGCTATGTCAATTGGGATGAGTGTTGAGGTGACTGCTGGTGCTCTTGTTTCCGGTGCATTTGTAGGAGATCGAACTTCTCCCTTTTCAAGTGCCAACCAATTACTTTCACATACGATTGAATTAGAGAGAAAATTGTTTCAAAGAAGCTTATGGAAAACAGGTAGCATTGGACTGGTTTTTTCCAGTATATTTTTCCTGTATTTTGATATAACTAAGCCATCAGGAGCAACCGTTTTTACAAATGTTGATCATTTTAAGTGGTATCTTATCTTGCCAGCTGTATCACTCGTCATTTGTGCCATTATCAAGTTGAAAATTCGATATTGTTTCCTCATAAGTATTGTCGTGGCACTTATAATCACGGTAATTATGAATGGATTTTTTCTGCAAATCATAATCAATTTATGGGAAGGAACAAATCAAACAGGAGGAGGCCTTCAGAAGATTCTTCCGTTAATTGCATTTATTGGTTTAGCTGGAGCCTATAATGGTATGATTGAAGAGTTCTCAATTTTTCAGCCGCTACTCACTAAATGGCTTGGACCATCGAGCTCACTTTCTACAATGACTCGAAAAACTATGTTTGCCACACTTATTATTACGATGCTAGGGTGTAATCAGACAATCCCGATTATTTTAACAGGTAGGTCCTTTTTATCTGAATGGGATGTAAGACAAAATAAACGAGAATTTGCAAGGGTAATGGCGGATTCGTCTATGCTATTTGCTGGTATGGTTCCATGGAGTGTATTAGCGATTATGTGTAGTACTGTTCTAGGAGTTCCATTGTTCGATTATTTACCATATGCCATTTTTATTTGGTGCTTACCAATTATCACAATGCTCTATTCCTATATTTATTCTAAAATGTCAAAAGAAAAATCCATGTCTCATTAAGCAGAAACGATGAACTCTAAGTAAAATGTAGGTTATACTTTTAATAGATGAAAGGAGTGAGTAAGGATGGATAAAGCATTAGAAGAAAATATTTATGGGGCCCTCGAAACAGTACTTGACCCGGAGCTTGGGGTTGATATTGTGAATTTAGGTTTAGTGTATGGAGTGGACCTTGATGAAAATGGGATCGCCTCCATTACGATGACTCTTACTTCAATGGGTTGCCCACTAGCAGGACAAATTGTTGATGAGGTAAAACGAGCATTGTCAGATTTACCTGAAATCAAAGATTCGGAAGTGAATATCGTCTGGAGTCCACCATGGTCAAAGGATAAAATGTCAAGATATGCGAAAATTGCCTTAGGGATTGCAGATTAAAAATAAATGAAGAGTGAGGTTAAACCTCACTCTTCATCTTTGTATCGAAACCTGAATTAACCGTCTTTAAGCAAATAAAATGACCGCTCCGCCCACAATAAAGCAATAAATAGCGAAATAAAGTAGGTTACCACGAGCCATTATTCCCATAAACCATTTTAAAGAAAAATAGGATGCAATTAAAGAGCCACTAAATGCTAGTAAATAGGGCATCCAAAGGGTAGAGATTTGTGGGTCATTGATTATATCTGAAGCACTTAACAGCATGGTTCCAGCACTTACTGGAATAAAAAGAAGGAACGAAAACCGTAAAGCTGTTTCTTGTCTCATCCCTAGTCCCATTGCTGCAACAATGGTTGCCCCAGAACGTGAGATTCCGGGAATTAGTGCAATTGCTTGAGCAATACCAATAATAACGGAATCCTTTAATGTTAATTCAGCATCATTTTTCTTACCTCTTAAGTTACGAATTAAAAACAATGCGATTCCTGTAATAACAAGAGTATATCCTAGAACATTTATGCTTTTTAACTTTTCACTAATAAAATCCTCGAATAGTAAGCCAATGACAGCAGCAGGAATGGTTGCGATGAGCAAATAAATGATAAACATAAAATCGGACTTTGCTTCAGGCTTTCTGGTTGTAACGAAACGAAATCCGTTTTCCATCAGCCTAAGTAAATCAAAGCGATAAATTATCAGTACCGCTAAAAGAGAGGCAAAGTTAACTAATACCTCAAAGCTCATCCCCTCAATTTCTAAACCAAGAAAATATTGAGCCATAACGAGATGTCCACTTGATGATATTGGGATTGGTTCAGTAAACCCTTGAAAAACACCTAAAAATAAATACTTAATGAGTAAAATAAACTTATCTGCTAATTCCATTTACATCCTCCGGACAATTTTTTTTACATGTTTCATTAAACACTATTTTGTCGAGATTTTAAAGAAAAACATTCATGTAGAAACTTGTACGTTTCATTTTCATATTTATGAATTGTCCTGTTGATATATGTTTAACACCCAAAAAATGTAAGGTCCCGGCTTTCGAAATAAAACCGTAAAACGCGGGTAAAATATTGTTGCAACCCAATATATAAAAGGAGGGTGCACGATGGGACAAAATCGTCAATTTATGCCAGGTCAAAAAGCTCCAAATAACGGAACATACATTGAAATTGGTGAAACTGGAAGTAATGTTATGAATCCGAAGATGATTCGGTTAAAAGCGGGAGAACCGTTCCCAGAAACGTCTAATCATAATCGGAAATGGAGCTACACAAGGAAACCTTAAGTAAAAGTACATCAAGCCACCCCAGCAATGGGGGGCTTTTTCAAATAGTTGGTAAGTTTCACAATTTATATTATAATGAACCTAAAGGTCAAAATAGGTCAAAAAAGGGAGTGATGATATGGATCTTACTAATATCACAGATAGCCTTCGAGAATCTTTAGAAGAAGCTCAAAAATTAGCTATATCATTTTCACACCCAGAAATCGATGCTGCTCACTTATTGAAAGCACTTGCTCTGAAAGAGGGTGGACTGACTCAATTGATTCTTACACGGATGTCTATCCAAATAGAAGATTTTCACGAGGAATTATCTAAAGTCCTAACGAATAAACCGTCTGTTTCTTATTCAGACTCTGAAGCAGGTAAGGTTTACATATCAAATAATCTCAAACGCGTATTTAAAAAAGCAGTAGATATTCAAATGCAGTTTGAGGATGATTATCTTTCGGTTGAACACATCTTACTGGCACTTAGTCATCAGGAATTCGATAACGAGATGCGTAGTATATTTACGAAGTTAAACTTACATCAACATCAATTACAACTTGTGATTGATGATATTCGAGGTGATCAAAAGGTGACAAGTACAAATCCAGAGACAACATATGAAGCATTAAAAAAATATGGTCGTGATTTAGTAGCTGAAGTGAAAACTGGCAAGTTAGATCCTGTAATTGGTCGAGATCAAGAAATTCGCCGAGTGATTCGAATCCTATCCCGAAAGACAAAAAATAATCCGGTCTTAATTGGTGAGCCTGGTGTTGGAAAAACGGCAATAGTCGAGGGGCTTGCACAAAGAATCGTTAGAAAAGATGTACCGGAAGGGTTAAAAGATAAAACCATCTTCTCCTTAGATATGAGCTCCTTAATTGCAGGAGCAAAATTTAGAGGAGAATTTGAAGAAAGATTAAAGGCCGTTCTAAATGAAGTGAAAAAAAGTGAAGGGCGAATCCTCCTGTTTATCGACGAGCTTCACACAATTGTTGGTGCAGGAAAAACCGATGGAGCACTCGATGCAGGCAATATGCTAAAACCAATGCTCGCACGAGGAGAATTACACTGCATCGGAGCAACAACGCTAGATGAGTATAGAAAATATATTGAGAAGGATCCTGCCTTAGAACGCAGATTTCAACAAGTACAAGTTACAGAACCTACTGTTGAAGATACCATTTCGATATTGAGAGGCTTGAAAGAAAGATTTGAAATCCATCATGGTGTTAATATTCATGACAAGGCGATTGTCTCGGCAGCAACCCTTTCAAATCGTTATATAACGGAACGATTCTTACCAGATAAAGCCATTGATTTAATTGATGAGGCTTGTGCAACGATTCGAACAGAAATTGATTCCATGCCAAGTGAAATTGATGAAGTCCTGAGAAAAGTGATGCAACTCGAGATTGAAGAGGCTGCATTAAGCAATGAAACCGATGAAACAAGTGTAGAAAGAAGAGAACATATTCTAGAAGAACTTAAGGTACTTAAAGGAAAAGCTCAGAATATGAAAGATCAATGGCAAAAGGAAAAGGCTTCCATTCAAGAAGTTCAGCACGTAAGAGAGGCTCTTGATAAAGCAAGAAGAGAACTAGAGGATGCTGAAAATGACTATGATCTTAACCGTGCTGCAGAACTACGTCATGGGAGAATTCCGAGCTTAGAAAAAGAATTAAAACATCTTGAGGATAAATCTGCCGAGCAAAAAAAGAACCATCAGCTATTACGAGAACAGGTGACAGAGGAAGAAATTGCAGCGATAGTTTCAAAGTGGACCGGGATTCCTTTAACAAAGCTAGTTGAGACAGAAAGAGAAAAGCTATTAAATCTAGAAAGTATTTTAAAATCTAGGGTAATCGGACAGGAAGAAGCTGTTGCCTTTGTTTCGGATGCCGTTTTACGAGCAAGGGCAGGAATTAAAGATCCTAATAAACCAATTGGATCCTTTCTCTTCCTTGGGCCAACAGGGGTAGGAAAGACGGAACTTGCCAAAACTCTCGCTCAAGCTTTGTTTGACAGTGAAGATCATATGATTAGAATCGACATGTCAGAATACATGGAAAAACATGCAGTCTCTAGATTAATTGGAGCGCCACCAGGTTATGTTGGTTATGAAGAGGGAGGGCAATTAACAGAGGCAGTAAGAAGAAATCCTTATTCTGTCATTCTCTTTGACGAAGTGGAAAAAGCTCATCAAGAGGTTTTTCATCTCCTATTACAAGTATTAGATGACGGAAGGATTACTGATTCGCAAGGGAAGACGATTGACTTTAAAAATACGATCATCATCATGACTTCTAATATTGGTTCTTCATTATTATTGGAAGGATATAATGAAGAAAGTGGAATTAACGAGCAAGCTAGGGACGGGGTGATGCAGCAGCTGAAGCATCATTTTAGGCCAGAATTTCTCAATCGCCTAGATGATATCATTATCTTTAAACCACTTTCAATACAAGAAATCGGTTACATTGTAGATAAGCTTCTACAAGAACTTGAAACTCGCCTTCAAGATAAACGAATTAAAGTAACGATTTCAGACCCAGCAAAATCCTATATTGCTATGACGGGCTATGATGTGATGTATGGAGCAAGACCGTTAAAAAGGTTTATCCAAAAGCAAATCGAAACGAAACTTGCGAGAATGATGATTGCAGGTGAAGTAAAGGATTCATCCTCTGTTTTGATTGACGTTAATGAGGGAGGCCTGATTATAAAGCCTAAACACTAGAAAAGCCTACAAAACTGTAGGCTTTTTAATGACCATCAATAATGCTGAAATAAGTTAACACATATAAGACAAGAAAGACCGCTGAACTAATTCCTACTAGATATAGCATTAGTGTCTTTCTGTTTTTAACGAAATATATATAATAAAATAGTAAGGCTATAGCAGTTAGACTTAAACCGAAAATAAGCCCGGTAAGGTTATAAGAAAACCCTTTTCCTGCTATAGATTCAATGATAATCCATATAAACCAAGAGATAATTGAGCCAGTGAAGAGGTATTTGAAAATTTTGCTCGTACTATCCATCTGAATCCTCCTTCAAATTATTCGCTTATTCCTATTATGACCCAAGCATAAGTCATACAGCAAATTATTCGCTAAGGAAAATTACGCTGTAATAATTAATAAAAAGCATGATAAAAGCCCTTCAGTAATGAAGGGCTTTGTTAGTAATCCAGCTCTAGCGACCGTCCACTTTAGGTCAAATATCCTTGAAGAGCTTTTTCTCTTCAAAGGACTCTATCTCTGACTGAGGATAAACGGGACGTTTCGCCTCTTGATTAGTGGTGCTGTTTTTGAGCAGGTGTTTTTGGTACGAGTGCATCTCCTAATAAGAAAATTAAAATCGAGAAGATTACAGCAATGATGGCACCTTGTGCAAAATCATATGTACCGCCTTGCATTGAACTTGTAACATAAAGAGTCATTTGAATTAATAAGAAGGTCCAGAAAAAAGTCCAAAAATAGCGCATAGTTTCACCTCTGTTTCTCGTGCATTTAACAATATTGTACCATACTGTTTTAAATAAAATAAGTATGGAATAAATTAATAGAAAATTTACATAAATGACGGTGTGAGAAACATACTTTTAGTAGAAAATAGGTAAAAGCTTAAACAGGAGGATTATTATGAAAGTGGATGAGAAAAAAAGGGAGCTAGAATTATTATTAGAGCAGGATGAAACAAACTTAACAAGTAAAGGGCAAAACAGAAGAAAGGAGTTAATAGAAGAATTAATGCATATAGATAGAGAGGACCAAAGCATATCATCATAAGAGGGTTTGTCATACCCAAAAAAACTGTTTCATGATGATTCAAAAATTATCAAGCAAATTCACCTAAAATGATTTTTACAATTTAGGCATTTCCCCTTTCATTTCTGCAAACAGTACATACATTAATTGTGAGTGCATATCTTCTTTTGTCGGAGGAATTTTTTATGAAACAAAGATTTTTTTTATTGGATGGGGAATGGAACGTCATTCATTTGCCAGAACGGCCCAACGGATTTGCTGTATTTATTATTGGTGACCAAAACCACTTTGTTGATCATTCCACAAGTTTTTGGTTACAAAATGCTGGAAGGAAACATTATGTAGACAGCTTTTTACAACATGGATACACGGTATATTACTCTAATCTATATGGACGAAGCTGGGGTTCACCAAAGGCAGTAACGCTTGCGAAAAGACTATATCATATTGTAATGAAGGAAGAAATCTTGAATGACAGTATACACATTTTGGCAGAAGGTATGGGCGCGCTTGTAGGTCTAGAACTGATGGAAAGCATGGACGATAAAATCCGCTCAGTTTGTATGCTAAATCCGTGTTTGGATTTAGCAAGTTATATGAATCAAGAACAGGAAAATAAACTATTTTATAAACGTATTTCTAAAGAAGTGATGAACGCATATGAATGGAGTGAAGATCAATTCGGTAGCCATATCGAATGTTTACCAACGATCCAAGATAGAAAAGCTATCACACCAGTTAAAATATGGATTTCTACAGGAGAACATACGTATCAATCAAAACAATTGGGAAGAAAATATGAAGAATCTCGTAAGGACCATGCACCTATACAACTATTAATACATGTAAATGAAAAACGGTATGGTATAGCTAATGGCATATGTCAATTCTTTGAACAACATGAATTATCTCTATAATGTCTCTATGTGAAAAATGCATAGAGACTATTTATTTTGGAATTCGATTTTATTCACAACATAAGTCAAATAAGTGTCTTTAGAAGCATAAAAAGTTACGTTATGTTTTTTAGCTAAAAAGGTGAATATCTGCACATACGTCATATATTTAGACTGATAGGTCATAGAATGGAAATAGAGTCAATACTGGAGAAAGGAGTTGGTGAAAGTGGACCGTGTAATTGTAATAGGTGTTTATGGATTTCTAGGCAATCACCTTTGCACAACCCTCCTAGAAGAAGGTATCACAGTTTTTGGGATAGATGCGTTTAATAATGACGAAATGAATAGATATAAAGAAGAGAAAGAGATGCTAATTGGTAGAAATGCTAATTATCATATATTGGAATTTGATCGCATTTTTGATCAATTTAGTGGACATGAGAATAAAGTTGATGCCGTTTATTATTGTGATGAGCAAAGCTTGAGTTCAGTGGATTTTCTCGATCAAGTATTAAGTTTTTGTAAAGAAAACTCAATTAAGTTAATTTTTACGTCATCCTTGTCGATTTTTAATAAAAAAGAAAACACCATTACAGAAGAAACTATGCCTTCACCAGTCTCAGCAAAAGCTAAAAGGTATGTTGAGCTTGAAGAACATATTAGGACTAGATCAAAAGAGGAAGCCATTCATTATACAATAATCAGGCTCCCCGTTGTGTATGGTCCTTGGCAGCCAGAAACATTTGCATTTCAAAGTATTATTAGTAAACAGGAAAAAGGTGAGGACGTTAAAGATATAGAGGATGATGGTATTGGGGACGTATTGTTTATTGAAGATGTTATTCACGCTTTAATAAAAGCAGGATCTATTAAACAAACACCTCCCATATTACACATCTCATCAGGAAAAGAAGGACAGTGGGTAAAAGCTATGAATTATTTATTAAAAAAGCGGATGAATAAAGAAGTTGCTCCCACTCTTTTTCTTAACAACCTTGCTGCTAAAGTGTTAACCTTTGAACCTCAATACACGGTAGAAGAGGGGTTAGAAAGGCAAAGGCAGCATGTGAAATCTAGAAACGGGAGTCCGCAATAAAATCTCGAATTCGTATTATCATACAGACAAAATAAAAGTTGATAAGTGAGGGAGGAGAGTCCTCCCTGTTGTAATGTTTTATATAATTCTTTACGATTTGTACGAATAAAGGGTAAAATATGATTGGACAAGCAACGTAATTATACATATTTGCATTCCATCCAAGTAAGGGAGTGACACACTGATTTATGAAGAAACTTCTTTTAGCGTGTCTAGTTTGTATGTTACTAGCAGCAGGATGTCAGCAACCAGCATCAACATCGAAAGCTCAAAAAATTGGTCTTCTTATTACTGATACAGTGAATGATCAGGTATGGGGAACAAAAGGGTACAAGGGAATGCTGCGGATTCAATCTGTATTTAATATAGATGCATTTTACAAGGAAGAAATGAATCATTTTGAAGCAGTAGAGAGCGCAGTCGAAGAATTTTCAAAAAAAGGAGTAAATTTAGTTTTTGGTCATGGTAGTGAATATGCTATCTGGTTTAATCAATTAGCGCCTCTTTATAAGGATATTCATTTTGTTTGCTTTAACGGAGATGTACAAGGCGATAACGTCACTAGCTTAAATTTTAAAGCGAATGCAATGGGTTTTTTCGGGGGCATGGTAGCTGGCGAGATGACGAAAACAAACAAAGTGGGTATTATAGCTGCATATGAGTGGCAGCCTGAAGTGAATGGTTTTTTCGAGGGAGCGTTTTACAAAAATCAGGATGTGCAAGTAGATATTAAATATACGGAGAATTGGGATAATAGTGAGATCGCCTTACAGCTTCTAGAAGAAATGATAAATAGTGGAGTGGATGTTGTCTATCCAGCTGGGGATGGTTTCAATGTCCCACTTATAGCGCGGTTAAAGGAGAAAGGACTATACGCGATAGGATACGTATCTGATCAGTCGGATTTAGGTCAAAATACAGTACTAACAAGTACTGTTCAGCACGTTGATTTTTTGTATGAATTGGTTGTAAGTGAATATAATGCGGGTAGACTAAAGTCAGGTAATCTTTACTTTGATTTTGAAGATAAAGTCATTACAATGGGGACATACAGTCCAGAGGTTAAGGATAGCCTCAAGAATGAAATTAATCAGGCTGTAACGAATTATATTGAAACTGGTAAGCTACCAAACCAATATGAATAGAGGTGAGTAGGATGAATACAGAAAAGCAAATGGAATTTATGCAGATTGCCCTTAAATATCTACCCGAAGCAAAAGCACTTTTAGATGAGTCTGGGATAGAACTAGATATGTCAAAGCTTCAGCCAGTAATTGACTTGTTATCTAAAGTAATGTCTGATGCCTATGAACTTGGAGTGAAGGATGCTCAAAAATAAAAAACGCTGAACTCAGCGTTTTTTATTTTTTGGATTTAAACAAATCAAGTAAAGGAGAAAATTGTTTCATTAGTGGCTTAAACTGACGAAAAGATGTCATAATCTGATCAACGTTTTGCATCATCGACGTGATATCATAATTTTGGCTTGAAGTAGGTTGTTCCTCAGTTGGTTGATTGGTTTCAATCTGAGCTGCTTCTTGATTTCTAGGTCTTCTATCACCAAACATCATTCGATCAAAGGGATGTTCTCTCTGAGTTTGGTCATTATGTTGTTCACTCATGGAATTTCTCCACCTCCTTCTCAAACATGACACTTATAAATGTTCTTTTTAATAGGTTATGAAATGAAATGAATTCCGACATGGACATTTGTCATCAATTATTAAAAGATACTTTTTTTTGAGATTAAAGAAGATTAAGCTTATATCATATCTTCTATCGTTGCCTTTCGTCATGACTCCAGTGGTCTATTGTTAATCAAAGACAATCGAGAGTAAAAAGATTGTCAAATGGGATTTTTTGATTTAAAATTAGTACCAAGTCATAATATTTGATAATAAAAAGGGGTTTTTATATGAATGCAGGAATTATTGGAATGGGACGATATCTTCCTGAAAGAATAGTGACAAACCATGATCTTGAAAAAATGGTTGATACATCAGATGAATGGATTCGAACAAGAACAGGGATAGAGGAAAGAAGAATTGCAAGTGATGATATTGATACCTCTGATATGGCTTATTTTTCGGCTCTAGAAGCGTTGAAAGATGCAGGGATTACAGCAGAAGAGCTAGATTTAATCATCGTTGCAACGGTTACTCCTGACCATCCATTCCCATCAGTGGCATGTTTACTGCAGGAAAGGTTAGGAGCAACCAAGGCAGCAGCCTTTGATTGTAGTGCAGCCTGTGCAGGATTTATGTATGGAGTGGTTATGGCAAAACAGTTTATCGACACAAATACGTACAAACATGTTCTCGTGATTGGTGTTGAAAAATTATCAAGGATAACGGATTGGAGCGACCGAAATACGGCTGTCTTATTCGGTGATGCTGCTGGTGCAGCAGTAATTGGACCTGTTTCTGAAGGAAGAGGTATCCTATCTTTTGAATTAGGTGCTGATGGAACTGGAGCAAAGCATCTATACCAAGACGAATATATTATCATGAATGGTAGAGAGGTATTCAAGTTTGCTGTCAGGCAAATGGGCGAATCTTGTATAAATGTTTTGGAGAAAGCTGGCTTGAAAAAAGAGGACGTCGACTTTCTCGTACCTCATCAAGCAAACATTCGGATCATGGAAGCTGCTAGAGAGCGGTTGGAGCTTCCGGAAGAAAAGATGTCAAAGGTTGTCCATAAATACGGAAATACATCAGCTTCATCCATACCGGTTGCGATAGTGGAAGAGCTTCAAAATGGAAGGATCAAAGACGACGATTTAATTGTTATGGTTGGCTTTGGTGGTGGATTAACGTGGGGAGCCATTGCTCTCAGATGGGGTCGCTAAAATCTTATATGGTATGTAGTTGAATATAACAATATTAAGGAGTGTTTATTCATGAATAAGAAACGTGTTGTTGTGACAGGATTAGGAATTGTTTCACCACTAGGAAATAATCTAGAAACAACCTGGACGAACCTTTTAAATGGTGTATCTGGAATCGGTCCGTTAACAAGAGTAAATTCAGATAATTTCCCTGCCAAGGTAGCTGCTGAATTAAAGGATTTTAACCCGGAAGATTATATGGAACGTAAAGAAGCGAAAAAAATGGACCGCTTTACTCAATACGCAATGGCAGCATCATTAATGGCAATGAAGGATGCTAATTTAACGATAACGGATGAATTAGCACCACGAGCTGGAGTTTGGATAGGTTCAGGCATTGGTGGAATGGAAACACACGAGGAACAATATAAACAATATCAAGAAAAAGGGTACCGCCGGGTTAGCCCATTTTATGTCCCAATGATGATACCGGATATGGCAGCTGGACAAGTATCCATTGCCATTGGTGCAAGAGGAATCAACTCGTGTACCGTAACGGCGTGTGCTTCGGGTGCCAATTCTATCGGGGATGCCTTCAAGGTCATCCAACGCGGTGATGCGGATGTTATGGTTACTGGGGGAACAGAAGCACCTCTAACAAATATGTCATTTGCCGGTTTTAGTTCAATGAAGGCTTTATCTTTTAATCCAGACCCAAAAACAGCAAGTCGACCTTTTGATTTAAACCGTGACGGATTTGTAATGGGTGAAGGTGCGGGGATTCTTATTTTAGAAGAACTTGAACACGCCAAAGCTCGAGGTGCAAAAATTTATGCCGAAATTGTCGGGTATGGCGCAACTGGAGACGCATATCACATTACACAGCCAGCACCAGCCGGTGAAGGCGGGGTCCGTGCCATGAAGCAAGCTATCGAGGATGCAGAGCTACGTCCAGAAGATATCACCTATATGAATGCTCACGGAACAAGTACTCCTTATAATGATAAATACGAAACGATGGCAGTAAAAGAAGTATTTGGGGAGCATGCCTACAAAATGGCAGTTGGTTCTACAAAGTCCATGACAGGTCATTTACTTGGTGCTGCAGGCGGGATAGAAGCAGTTTTCTCTGTAATGGCTATTAAAGATGGGGTCATCCCACCTACAATTAATATCGAAACACCTGATCCTGAGTGTGACCTTGACTATGTTCCAAACAAAGCAAGAAAACAAGAGGTATTTGCTGTATTAAGCAACTCACTAGGGTTTGGTGGGCATAACGCATCACTAATATTTAAAAAATATGAATAACTAATATAACAGAGATCTGGCTTTAGTGTTTTTAACACATAGAGCCGGGTCTCTTTTTGTTTTGATGACATACCATAAAGTAAAACTTACGAGGAGGAGAGAAGGTGGGAGTGATTGATACGAAAACTTGGCTAAAGGAATATGGTGAAAAGCCAATAAAGGTATGTGAACAGTTAAAAAGTTATTTCAAGAAAATGAGTGCAAAGGAAATTTATGATCTTCTATCGATAAATGGGATGTACAGACCTTCAATATTTAACCGAAACCATCAGTTAGAGCCATTTTTAGAAATGGATTATTGGAAAGTTGTTCAAAAATATTATACAAAACTTAGAAAGACCTGGAATGGACCCGATGTACCCATCTTTATTTTTCCAGTGAATGAAAGACAGCAACAAATTATGAACGAGTTTAATGGAAAGTCAGGTCTAGCATTTCCCGATAAGCTGTTTTTATTTTTAAAGTCTAGGGTTGATGAACGTGAAATCATGGCCTTATTAACACACGAATATCATCATGTTTGTCGTTTAAAATACGTTTCTAAAAACGAAAGAGATGTAACACTATTAGACACAATTCTGCTTGAAGGCTTAGCAGAGCAGGCGGTAAGGAAATATTGCGGAAGCCAGTATAATGCGAGCTGGACGGCTTACTACACTGATGATGAATTACAAACATTTTATAATGAATTCATGAAACCAAACAAATCCCTCCGTATATCAGATGAACAATACTTTGATTTGCTGTATGGCTTAAAAAGGTATCCTAAAATGCTTGGGTACTGTGTGGGTTTTTATATTGTTGATCAATGTATTAGGAAACATAATCTACCTTTTTCAAAAATGGAGCAGCTATCAAGTGAAGAAATTCTCAATTACTTTCTTTCCTAATTTTTTTCGACATGTTTCTATAAACGCAGCAATCAGAATTATATTGAAAATCTGCAGCACCCAAGTGTATGAGTATAGAAAAAAATTTTCAAATAAATTTCGCCTCTCTAAATAGTGAAATGCCAGTTCTGATTCGGCTTATCTTAAAATAGAATATTACAAATATACAAAATTATCTTGCAATTGTAATAATTCTGTCATAACATACAAAGTAACGTTATTCTTTTTGAAATATTTGACTATTCGAGGTGTGATATGAACCCAAACGGTAATGCAAAAACTGGATCACCATTATTACAAGTAAATAACCTTAAAACTGGCTTTAGAATTGGTGGGCAATATTACAATGCGGTAGATGGTATTTCATTCTCGCTTAAGCCTAAACAGGTAATCGGAATTGTTGGTGAATCAGGCTGCGGGAAAAGTGTCATGTCTCTATCGATAATGGGGCTTCTTCCGAAGGAGAATGGCAAAATTAGAGAAGGTGAAATTCTGTTTGAAGGACAGGATTTAGCAAAGTTAAAAGAAAAAGAGCTTAATAATGTTCGAGGAAAAGATATCGGTATGATTTTCCAAGAACCGATGACCTCTTTGAATCCTGTATTTACAATAGGGTTTCAAATTGAAGAAGCATTGTTAAACCATACGAAATTATCCAAACAAGAAGCAAGGCTGAAAAGTATTGCTTTGCTTACTAGTGTCGGTATTTCTAGACCTGAAAAAATTGTAGATGAATACCCTCACCAGCTGTCTGGTGGGATGAGACAAAGGGTAATGATTGCAATGGCTATAGCCTGTCAGCCAAAAGTATTAATAGCGGATGAGCCGACGACTGCACTAGATGTTACGGTACAAGCCCAAATACTAGAGCTGTTAAAGGAAATTCAAGGTGTAAATGACATGGCAGTTTTATTGATTACCCACGACCTCGGAGTTGTGGCCGAGATGTGTGATGAAGTCATTGTCATGTATGCAGGGAAAATTGTGGAAAAAACAGATGTTGATACGTTGTTTTATGATCCAAAACACCCGTATACAAAACTTTTAATGGGTGCTATACCAAGAATGGATGAAGAAGTGAAAGAGTTAAGTTCAATAAAAGGAATTGTTCCTTCACTTGTTAATATGCCTCAAGTGGGATGTCGGTTTGCAGGTCGTTGTCCAGAAGCAACGGAAGAGTGTATGGCCGTTACACCAGAGCTAGCTGAAGTATCGGCAGGACATGAAGTCTCTTGCTTATTATATGAAACGAGTTATCCGAAAGAGGTGAAAGGTACGGTATGAGTCAACTAGCAGATATGTCGCCTATTAAGGATGTTCTTTTAGAGGTTAAAAATCTTAAAACCTATTATCCAATTAAAGGCGGTTTCCTAAGAAAAGAAATTGGTGCAGTAAAAGCTGTAGACGATATATCATTTGAGATTCGAAAAGGTGAAACATTAGGCTTAGTTGGAGAATCAGGGTGCGGAAAATCTACTGCTGGTAGAACGATTCTCCGCTTACTTGAACCAACAGACGGACAAATTATCTTTGATGGAAAAGATATTACAAACGTAAGAGGCACCTCGCTTCGAAAAATTAGACAAGATTTTCAAATGGTTTTTCAAGACCCATATGCTTCCTTAAACCCAATGATGATGGTCGGAAATTTAGTTTCTGAGCCGATTCGTAATTACTTTAAGCGCAATGAAAATGAGCTTAAAACAGAGGTTATGGAGCTTCTAACGAAAGTTGGATTACCAGAAGATGCTTATTACAAATATCCTCATGAGTTTTCAGGTGGTCAGCGCCAAAGAATTGGAATTGCTCGTTCCCTTGCTTTACGCCCTAAATTGATTATTGCTGACGAGCCTGTATCCGCACTTGATGTTTCAGTACAGTCACAAGTTTTAAATTTATTAAAAGATCTACAAGAAGAATTTGAACTAACCTTTTTATTCATAGCTCATGATTTAAGTGTTGTGAAACATATGAGTGATCGAATTGGTGTCATGTACTTAGGAGGATTAGTAGAAGTTGCTGATAAAAAAGATATTTATAGTGAACCACTACATCCATATACCCAAGCGTTAATCTCAGCAATTCCGGAGCCAGATCCAAGAAAGAAAAAAGAAAGAATTATCCTTGAAGGGGATGTGCCTAGTCCCATCAATCCACCTTCAGGATGTACATTCCATCCACGTTGTCGTCATGCAATGCCTGAATGTCAGCAAGTTAAGCCTGCTTTAAAGGAGGTGAAGCCAGGACACCGAGTTGCTTGTCATCTTTATTAATGACAGCAATCAAGCGTTCTTGCTGCATTTATATTGCCTTTAAAGTAGTATTTTTAATAATCATAGGGGGGAAACCGATGAAAAAGTCAGCTTTATGGCTAGTTGCTATGCTTCTAGTGCTATCAATGTTCTTAGCTGCTTGTAATGGCGGTGGGGACGAAGTTGCAAAAAAGGATGAAAAAGACACCACAGAGCAAACTGACACAAGTACTGATGACAAAGAAGAACCTGCTTCAGATGAGCCAGTTTCTGGTGGAGTTGTAACATACGCTTACTCTCAACCATTTAAAGGTCTTTTAGAAATGGGGCTTTACCAAGGTGAAGATGATTCAATTGCTCTTGGATTTATGATGGAGAGTTTAATTGGAACTGGTGATGATTTACTACCAGAAGAAAACATCGCTACTTGGGAATTTAGTGATGATTACACTCAATTAACATTCAAGCTTCAGTCAGGTGTAAAATGGCATGATGGTCATGAGCTGACAGCTGAAGATATGGAATATGCATGGTACGTTCTAGCTGATAAGGATTATACTGGTCCTCGTTATTCAAACGTATCCATGATTAAAGGTGCAGAAGCATATAAGAAGGGTGAAGCAACAACAATCGAAGGTATTGAAGTAATCGATGACTATACAATTCGTGTAACGGTTACAGAGCCTGTTGTAAACCTATTAGATAACATTTGGGTTACTCCAATGCCAAAGCATTACTATGAAGGCATCCCTGTTGTTGAATTAGAAAATTCAGATAAAGTTCGTAAAAATCCGATTGGTCTTGGACCATTCAAAGTGAAGAATATTGTTCCAGGTGAAATGATTGAATTCGAACGCTTTGATGATTACTGGAAAGGTAAGCCTTATTTAGATGGTGTTGTGTATAAGATTGTTGATGCAACACTTGCTACAGGTTTATTAGAAAATGGCGAAATTGATATTATGGGGGCACCAGCAAGCCAATACCAAGAAATTAAAGCTTTAGATAATCTGCTTCTTCATGAAGAACCAAGCTTAGGATATAGCTATATCGGATTTGATATGGGTCACTATGATGCTGAAGCTGGAAAAATCGTGATGGATAATCCAAAATTCCAAAACAAAGCATTACGTCATGCAATGGCACATGCTTTAGATCGTCAAGGTATTTTAGACGCATTCTCTAACGGATTAGGTCAAGTGATCAACGTACCATTCCCATCTGTCTCCTGGGCAAAGATTCCAGATGATCAAATTAAAGGGTATGAGTTTGATCCAGAAAAAGCAAAGCAACTTCTTGATGAAGCTGGATATAAAGATATTGACGGTGATGGATTCCGTGAAGATCCAGATGGTAACCAATTAACGATCAACTTTGATGCAATGAGTGGGTCTGACATTTCTGAGCCACGTGCACAATTTATCCTGCAATCTTGGCAAGAGGTTGGTTTAAATGCTCAACTTAATGGTGGAGCGTTAAAAGAATTTAACCTATTCTATGACACCATTCAAGCAGATGATCCATCTGTTGAAACATTCATGGGTGCATGGGGTCTTGCATCAGATCCAGACCCAACAGGATTATGGACTAGTAGCGATGCTTGGAACTTCCCAAGATGGTACACAGACAAGTCTGATGAGCTCATTAAGAAGGGTATTTCATTCCCTGAAGATACATCAAAGGATGTAATTGAACATCGTAAAGAGGTTTACTATGAGTGGCAAAAAATTGTTAACGAAGAGCTTCCTATGATCTTCCTAAGCCAACCACTTGATGTATATGCAGTAAACAAGCGTGTACAAGGAACAGATGCGAACGCATTTACAGTACAAAAAGATGTTCACTTATGGTGGATTAAACAATAACAAGTAATGAATCTAACTGATAAGGGGAAATCATAATGCTAGTTTACTCACTTCGTAGAATACTAGGAATGATTCCAATTATTTTCCTTATCTCAGTCGTGTGCTTTACCCTGGCAAAGTTAATGCCAGGGGATGCACTTACTGGTAAAGTAGATCCTCTAAATTCTGATCCCGCGTATATCGAAGAAATGCGTGAAAGAATGGGGTGGAATGATCCAGTCCATATTCAATACTTAAACTGGGTTGGGGGACTATTAAAAGGGGATTTTGGGCAATCATTCAACCATAAATTACCGGTATTAGAGCTTATTGGCTCTCGTTTACCGAATACCATTTTTCTTGCGTTGTTTGCACTCCTCATAACCTATGTCCTCGCATTTTTAATGGGTCGTTATGCAGGACGTCACCCGTATAGTATTGGTGACTATGCAATTTCGTTTTATAACTATTTAGGATTAGCAATTCCTAGCTTTATCGCAGCATTAGTAGCCATTTTTATTTTTTCATTTCAGTTAAAATGGGTACCTGCAACAGGAAGTATTGGTGTAGGAGTAGATCCAGGAACATTAGATTTTTACTTAAGTAAATTAAAGCATGCCGTTCTCCCAGCGTTTGTTCTAGGAGCCTTTGCAACTGCAAGTTATACTCAATTTTTACGAAATGATATGATTGAAAGCTCTCGTAAAGATTTCGTCAGAACAGCCCGTGCAAAAGGAACAAAGGAAAGTACGATTTATAATAAGCATATACTACGAAATTCATTGATTCCAATCGTAACATTAGTTGGTTTTGATTTTGCAGGATTAATTGGTGGTGCTGTTATTATAGAAACAATCTTTACGTACCCTGGCATTGGAAATCTATTTGTTGAGTCAATTAATTCACGTGACTACTCAGTTGTCTTAGCCATTACACTAATGTTAACGCTATTTACATTACTCGGAAACTTACTAGCGGATATTTTACTAGGATTAGTTGATCCGCGGATAAGATTAGATTAGAGGTGAAACCATGGAACCAGTAACGGAACAGCAGACAACGATAATCGTGAAAGATAAAAAACTGGTATCAAAGGGGAAATCTCCATGGGCAATAGCGAGGCGGAAGTTTTTACGTAACATTCCTGCGATGATAAGCTTAGGATTTCTTGTCTTTATTGGGTTAGTAACGATATTTGCCCCTTTCTTAACGATTCCTTACGATCAAGCCCTTAAAGTAAATCTTCTTCAGATGGCAAAGGAACCTTCGACAGAGTTTTGGTTTGGGACTGACAAAGCGGGCCGTGATGTATATGCTCGAATTCTTTATGGCGGTAGAGTCTCTTTAACTTTAGCTGTCTCGATTACAATCTCAGTATCAATCATCGGTACTGTAATTGGTGCAACTGCTGGTTTTTTCGGTGGAGCGATCGATAATGCACTAATGAGGTTTACAGATTTCATTTTAACGTTCCCTTTTCTAGTATTTGTTATCGTTTTAAGTTCAATCTTTCAAGGCTCTGGATTATTAACATTAATAGTCGTCATAAGTTTGTTAGCATGGGGTGGAATCGCCCGTCTTGTCAGAAGTAAAGTGTTATCAGAAAAAGAAAACGAATACACACTTAGTGCCATCTCGATTGGCTGTTCTCCATTGAAAGTTATTATGAAGCACATTTTGCCGAATGTAATGTCTACCATCATCGTTCAGGCGACACTAGTATTAGCTGTCATGATTGTAGTAGAAACGGGATTAAGCTTCCTAGGGTTCGGTGTCTCTGCTAATACTCCAACATGGGGGAACATGCTTCAAGAGGCACGCAATCCAGATGTATTAAAAAATAAATGGTGGATATGGATGCCACCAGCAGCTGTCATTACATTAACCATTCTATCCATAAACTTTGTAGGTGAAGGATTAAAGGATGCATTTAATCCAAAATCACACCGTTAAAAAATCTATCACAAATCGTGATAGATTTTTTTTATTAAGTGAAAAAAATATAAGTTTCTGCCGTTTAGTTTATTCAATGTTACGGGTAAATCTATCTCCAGCACCCAGCCAAGATGAAATGGCGACGATCTTTGCCATTATATCCTAGTCAAGGTCAAATGCTTTGTCTCAATCTAAACGGAGAGCCCTGAGCCTTTTGTTCTGTTAACCGGAGAAGAAGATGAATACTAAACTAACAGCTAAACTGTCGCAATCAAGGAAATCGTAAGGCGATAGGCTAGTTTTTTATTTTTTTTATAGGGCATGTACATATTTATCAGCATCACTATCATATATTTAAACAAGGAAATTGGACGAGTATGGGGTGGTTTATTTTGAGAAAATGCATTAGAGGTAGGGTGCTATGATTTTTCGATTATTTCTATTTTTATTAGGCTTTGGGATATCGGTTGCTGGAGGAATATCTACGATTGCCTATTTAAATTTACTCGCAACAGGACATGGGTATATAGAATATTTTTTGTTTATTTCAAAACGAATTGAATGTTACTTGCTTCCTTTAGGTGTGTTCACGATATGGGGGAGTATTTATTTACCAGGTAATAAAGACTAGAATATCGGTCTAATGAAAAGATAATAGTGAAAGAAATTCCACTCATGGAATATTTTAGCTACAGTTTGCCAATACTGATTGTTAACAAACAACAGATATAAAGTGAGGGGTAATATATGTTGTATCTGCATGATGTATGGGTAAATTGGTTTGAAGGTGAAGAAAATGGCTACAATGTATGTCATTTCCATGAATGGCGAAAAGATGATAGTGTTGAGCTATTGGACCAAGTCCCACTAATAAAGATCGATTCAACGTTGTTCCATTACATAGAGAACGATTTAATGGAATTACCCGGACAACTTCTAAATGATGTTTTTCAAAAATCGTACTTACGAAAAAATCATGAGCGTATACAACTCGATTATTGTTTTGTCGTAACTGATGGTACCGGAATATTGGCGGTAGACACAATCGGATATAATATTCCGATTCGTAAGAGTCGATTAATTCCCAGACAAGAACAACTTGTCTATGATATGGTATCTGATCAAGCACCTACTCCGTATAAATTTCAGCAGTCAGATAAACTTCATGCAAGCAAGGAGTATCATATTTTATCGCCATCACCAGTTTTTATGAGTGGATTGACTCGTAAGGAGAGACAATTAAAGCAACTTCTTTTCATGGCGTTAGACCAGCTTTATTCCACAAAAAATGTAGCTGAAATTAGATATTGGTACACAGATTGGGATCCAGCTAAATATAAAGAAATCCAGCATATGAACTTTGAAGAAGCTTGGAAAGGTTTATATGAAGAAATACAATATGGCTGGAGTAAACGACATGTTGATTTCTGTGAAAATTTAATAAAAGGACAACCATTCTTTGAAAAATTATGGGAGTTAGAGCAAGAAACTCGTGTGAATTAATAAAGGAGCCAATTATTGGCTCCTTTATTATTATTTTTCTTCAACTTTGAAGCGTTTAACTGACTCATTCAGTTGTTCTGCCATTGATAGTAATGATTCAATATTAGTGATTACACCGTTCATATTATCCGTAGCTTGTATAGATGATGCGGCAACTTCTTCAGTTGATGAACTTGCTTGAACTGCGTAAGACAATCCTTCTCTAGAGTGATCTTGAATACTCGTAATGTATTCCTTCTGTTCAATTAGTAATTGATCCATCGTACCAACTGATTGAAGAACCTTATCCATTGAATGAACGATTTCAGTTAGAGCATCTTTTGCCAACTCTGCCGAATTACTTTCTTCTTTCGCTTTCTCAATGCTACTCATCATCTTATTCCCTACAACTTCAATAGATCCAAGGATTAGTTTAATAATCGTTTCAATTTCTACAGTTGCTTTATTACTTTCTACAGCAAGCTTTCTCACTTCATCGGCAACAACGGCAAACCCTTTTCCATGCTCTCCAGCACGTGCTGCTTCAATACTAGCATTTAAGGCTAGTAAATTTGTTTGGCTTGCAATTTCATTAGAGCGTTCGATGATTTTTCTAATCTGTCTTGTTTGATTTTCAAGATTTTTTACTTCATTAGAAGAATCAGATGTAGCTTCTGCTAAGCTATGAACTCCAGCAATTAACTTTTCCAGTATTTTTTGATTAGAGTAAATACTATCTTGTGTTTGTTTTGCTGTATCTATCACAGTATGACTTTGTTCTTCTAAGTGAGCGGCTACACCCATAAACTGATTCACTTTTTCATCTGTTTCCTGACTGATTGCTGCTTGTTGTTCTGCACCCTTTGCAACTTCGTCAATAGCTGCTGTAATTTGTTCTGATGTAGCGGCAGCTTCCTTAGCGGCTTCTCTTAAATCGTAAGATGTTTTAAAGGTTGTTTGTGAAGCATCCTGTGTATTCTTAACGATACTTTGGAGATTATCAATCATTTCGTCAAAAGAGGTAGCTAGCTCACCAACTTCATCTTTTCTTTTTAATGAGATGCGCTTTGTCAAATCACCTTGTGCAACTTCTTTTGTAATAGCGATTAGCTGCTTTAAAGGTGCAACAATTCGTTGTGAGAAGATAAAGCTAAATATTCCGATCCCAATTACTGAAAGAACGATTACTATAAGGATAATTCGCTGAATCTTGGTTATTGAACTAAATGCTACATCAACTGGTGTTTCAACAAAAATGGCTAAACCTAGATCATTGTTATAAAAATAGGAAGTAACTTGATCTTCTCCAATTTCATTAGCGTACGTACCATTTCCAGGTAACGTAGGAGTTTCTTGGAAATTTGTATTTTCAATTTCTTTCATAAAATGTTGGATACCTTTGTGGTTAGATAAAGGAGTAATGCTCCCATCAGAGTCCTTAAAATTTTTCACCCATTCAAGATCGTCAGCTGCCACAACGTATCCTTCTTTTGACACAAGGAACATTCTTTGGTTAGCATTTTCACTAGCTTCTCCTCTAGTTTCTTTCCAAATCGTGAATGTATCTAAATATGTACCAATAATTCCAATTGGCCTATTTAATAAATCCGTAACAGGTGCTGCTACTTCAATTGAAAAGCTAGGACCACCCATATTACTTGTTTGAACAGCTAATGGACCGACATAATGAGAACCTGATTGGGTTTCAGTAAATGCGAGATCATTCGTTCGATCACTTAATACAGTTGAATAACCTTTCCTCATAACCTCCTTGCCATCTACATCAATGTGGTAAATATCAAGGAATTTCGTATTAGAACCTCTCATCTTAGAGTAACCGTCACTAATCGCTGTAACCTCTTGGTTAACAAGAATATCAGCCATTAAGTTTAGTTCTTCCACAGTAGTATTTACATAGTTTTCAATCGTTTTCATTTGTGTTTGTGCCATAGATAAGGACTGATCTTCGATAGATTTTTCCATATTTGATCCAATAATAGGTGTAATAATAACACTTAACACAATACCGAAAACAATAAGAGATGAAATAAACGCAAGATTAAGCTTAAAGCTAATCCCATTCACGTTTACTTTCAATCGTTTACCTTGCTTCTTTTGACCTTGTCTCTTCTTAATGTTCTTAAATAAAGTAAACGGCTTTTTCTCTTTCTCAAATTTAATCTTCTTTGGTTTTCGAGGAAAAAGTTTTTTCAACCTTTGCACTAGAAGCCCCCCTTGATGGCAAAATATTAAAACTATTATAGCATGAATGATAGTAGAAAGGTTCTAATTTTTTTTACAGATCATAGGATACTAGAATGACAGTTGTTAAAATCCGAATAGTCTTTACGAAAAGTATATAATATAGAAGAAAAGTGGAACTAATCAAAAAAAAGCGCACCGATTCCGGTGCACCTTTTACCTTTTTCTACCAAGTCCCATAGCGTTTTCAATTTTGCGCAGCATTTTATTTGCCACGATGGTTGCTTTTTCAGCTCCTTGATCTAAATAGTCATCCAGTTTTGCTGAATCAATTAACTGATAGTACTTCTCTTGAATAGGCATTAACGCATCTATCACTACGTTTGCCACACTAGCTTTAAATTCACCATAACCCTTTCCATCAAATTCTTTCTCTAGTTGTTTGATAGGTTTTCCAGATAGAACAGACATAATAGTTAAGAGATTTGAAACGCCTGGTTTATTTTCCTTATCGAAAGAAACAATTCCTTCAGAGTCCGTCACAGCACTTTTAATTTTTTTCTCGATTTGTTTATGATCGTCTAAAATAAATATTGTAGCTTTTTTATTTTCATCAGACTTACTCATTTTTTTCGTAGGCTCTTGAAGTGACATGATCCTTGCACCAACCTCTGAGATTCTGGGCTCAGGAATTGTAAAGATGTCGTTATACTTTTTGTTAAAGCGATCAGCTAAATCTCTTGTTAATTCAAGGTGTTGTTTCTGATCATCTCCAACTGGAACAATATCTGTATTATATAGGAGAATATCAGCTGCCATTAAAGGAGGATATGTGAATAAAGCTGCTGAAACTCCTTCTTTTCCATGTGATTTATCTTTAAATTGTGTCATTCTTTCTAATTCTCCGATATAAGAAATACATTGCATAATCCATCCACCTTGCGCATGTGCAGCAACTTCTGATTGAATAAATAAGGTGGATTTATTAGGATCGATACCTGCTGCAATATAAAGAGCAGCTAAACTCTTTATATTTTTTCTAAGCTCTGATCGATCCTGTGGTACGGTAATAGCATGCTGGTCCACGATACAGAAATAACATTTGTATTCGTCTTGTAGTGGTGGGAAATGTCTCAATGCTCCTAAGTAATTCCCCAGTGTCAATGATCCACTAGGCTGTATGCCTGAAAATATTGTTTTCATGTTAAATACCTCCTAAAAAATTTAAGAAACTAAAAAAAGGCCATTCATCCCATAAAGATAGGGACGAATGACCGTGGTGCCACCCTAATTAATTCACATCATACGTGAATTCACTTAGCTACCATACTAACATATGGTATCCAATGTAACGTTTGGAAAACGTTAAAGCCTACTAAGCGAAACGGCTGTTCGGTCTAAATGCTCAAAAGCCCATTCTATATTGCGATCATACCTGTTTCCAGCATCTCAGGCTCTCTGAAAAGATCTGACAATATGTACTATCTTCATCATTGCATAACACTGTAAATTTTTTCTTATTATAGTAAATATACATGACAAAATCAAGCGCTTAAATAAAAAATCGTTAACAATATCAGCATTAATAATAACGTCATTATACTTGATAGAAATAATGGTTTTAACATGGGATAGTTTAATTGAGAGGGCAATGCCATCTGATCTAGATCATTTCCTAATTGTTGACCTGTTTTTGAGAATAATTTGTAAAAACGTCTGAAACTATATGTCATTGTATCAAAAAAGCCGCTTCTTAATATATAGAATGCACCACTTAAAATGAATAGCAGTAACCCAACCATGAATAATCCATTAATTAAAGATAGAATCGTAATTTCTTTATAATAGAAGTAAGAGAATAAGATTGCTACTAGAATTGAGATGATAAATGATATAGTGATGGCTTTATACTCCTTAGTTTTGTACATAGGTACCTCCTAAAATATGCATATTTCTACTGGATTTAACTATTTCTTAATTTATCTGAAAAATTATTTATTAATAAAATGTGTATATAAACACAAAGCTAATAATATAAGAAGGACGAAAAACTATCAACTAAATACGAAAATAGAAAATAAAAATACATATCTAAACATAAATAAGCAAATTTTGGATGGTTAGATAAAATTAAATACATTACATATAATAGTTCTAAAGACCTATTTTTTGTAATGAAAACGTAAATATATTAAGGGAATCTGTTAACAATGTAAAAAAAATAAATGCAAAATAGTTAGAAAACTTGTATAATGTTTTTTGTAGATGCAAAACATCTATTAGGAAAAGGAAATTTATTTTAAGGGGAGGTTACCTATCCATGAGAAATTCAAAATGGATGATGTTACTAGTACTATCACTAGTACTAAGCTTGTTCCTTGCTGCTTGTGGTGGCGGAAAGACAGATGATGCTACTAAGGGCGACACAGGTTCAAAAGATGACAATGGTACAAATGAAGAAAAACCAGCAGCTGAGCAAGTATTAAACGTACTTGAGTCAGCAGAAATCCCAACAATGGATTCTGTACAAGGAACAGACGCTGTTGCTTTTAACGTAATGAACCAAGTTTTTGAAGGTCTATACAGACTTGGAGAAAACAACCAACCAGTTCCTGGTATGGCTGAAAGCCATGAAGTTAGCGAAGATGGATTAGTTTACACGTTCAAGCTTCGTGACGCACAGTGGTCTAACGGTACGCCAGTTACTGCTAATGATTTCGTATACTCATGGCAAAAAGCAGTTGATCCTGCAAGTGCTTCTCAATACGCTTTCATCTTAGGTGATATTAAGAACGCGAACAAGATTAACGCTGGTGAAATTACAGACTTAAACGAACTAGGAGTAAAAGCTCTTGATGAAAAAACTCTTGAGGTTACTCTAGAGCAACCAGTTCCTTATTTCCTATCTTTAACAACTTTCGCAACATTCTTACCACAAAACCAAGAGTTCCGTGAGTCTCAAGGTGCAAACTATGGTTTAGAAGTTGAAAACCTAATCTATAATGGTCCATTCACGTTAACTGAGTGGAAGCATGAAGAAGGTTGGGTAATGACTAAGAACGAAAACTACTGGGAGAAGGACGTAGTTCAACTTTCAAAGGTTAACGTTAAAGTAGTAAAAGATACAGCTACTGCTGTAAGTTTATATGAAACTGGTCAAATCGACCGTGTAGGTTTATCTGCTGAATTCGTTGATAAGTATAAGGCTGACCCTAACTTCTCAACATTAGGTGAGCCAACATTATTCTACTTCAAGTTTAACCAATCTAGAGGTGGAGCATTAGCTAATGTTGATGTTCGTAAAGCGATCTCTATGGCAATCGACAAGCAAGGTCTTGCTGATGTAATTCTTAATAACGGTTCAATCCCAGCATACTATGCTGTACCAGCAGAATTTGTAACACACCCAGAAACTGGTGAAGATTTCCGTGCGAAGCATGGTGACTTCAACACTTACGATGTAGCAAAAGCACAAGAACACTGGCAAGCAGCACTAGCAGCTCTAGGAACTGACACAGTTGAGTTAGAAATCCTAGGTGGAGACACTGAAACAGCTGTTAAGATGCAAGAATATTTCAAGAACCAATTAGAAACAAACCTTCAAGGTTTAAAAATCAAACTATTAAACGTACCATTTAAGCAACGTTTAGAGCTTGATGAAAAAATGGAATACGATTTACAATTCGCAGGTTGGGGTCCAGACTACCTTGATGCAATGACATTTGCGGATCTATGGGTAACTGGTGGTGGTCACAACATGATGGGTTATTCAAATCCTAAGTATGACCAACTAATTCAAGATGCAAAAACAACTCTTGCAGGTGACCCAGTAGCACGTTTCGAAGCAATGCAAGAAGCAGAGCGTATCCTTCTTGAGGAAGATGCTGCACTTGCACCACTATACCAACGTGGAGCTGCAAGATTAATTCAACCTTACGTAACTAACGTATTAGAGCATTCATTTGGACCTGATTTCAGCTACAAGTGGGCTTCTATTCAAAAGTAATATTTTGCAACAAGAACTGAAGGGGTTGAGAGTATGTGTAAGACATACTCTCTTTTCCCTTGTTAAAAAATTGTCGAACATTCTCGAATAGACTGACGATTCAGGCTAATTCACTTATACTTAGGAGGTGCACATATAATGACAAAGTATTTACTTCAACGTATTTTCTACATGGTTTTCACATTATTTATTATTGCCTCTGCTACTTTCTTCTTAATGAAGCTCATGCCGGGTACACCTCTTACCATGGAAGAAAAACTAACTCCAGAACAAAGAATTATTATTCTTGAGAAGTATGGTCTTAATGATCCGGTTCCTGTTCAATATGTAAAGTATATTGGCAATTTAGTGCAAGGGGACTTAGGGATTTCCTTCCAATTCGATAACCGTGGTGTAACTGGATTGATTCTTGACCGTATCGGACCATCTGCACATCTTGGATTCCAGGCTATGTTAATTGGTACTATTTTAGGAATCTTACTTGGTATTGTTTCAGCGGTTAATCAAAATGGTACACTTGACTATATCTCTACGATAGTTGCGGTATTTGGTATAGCAATTCCGTCTTTCGTATTTGCGGGACTTCTGCAATACTGGGTTGGGGTAAAATTAATGTGGTTCCCTGTTGCATTCTGGGATGGGCCAATGTACACCGTTTTACCAACAATTGCATTATTAATTGGACCACTCGCAGTATCTGCCCGTTTTATTAGAACTGAAATGATCGAAGTATTACACTCAGATTATATTGTTATGGCAAGAGCGAAAGGTGTTTCAAAAACAGCTGTTGTATTTAAACACGCACTAAGGAACTCATTAATTCCATTAATTACTGTAATCGGACCAATGGCTGTTAATATTATGACAGGTACCCTAGTTATTGAGAGGATTTTTTCAATACCTGGTTTAGGGGAGCAATTCGTACGTTCTATCAATACAAATGATTACCCTATGATCATGGGGACAACGATTTTCTTTGCAGGACTGTTTATCTTTATCGTATTCGTGGTTGACGTATTATACGGCATTATCGATCCACGTATTCGATTAGCTGGAGGTAAGAGCTAATGACTGTACAAAATGAAAAATTACCAAAAGAACTTTTTCAACCAGCTGAAGTTGATGTTACGAAAAGTGAAAAAATCGCAAAACCAAGTTTAACGTATTGGCAAGATGCTTGGTTACGTTTACGAAAGAATAAAGCAGCGATTGTAGGAATCTTCTTTATTTTCGTCATTATTTTCCTTTGTATTTTTGGACCAATGTTTAATCATCATGGAATTGACGACCAAAACCTTCGTCATGCAAAATTGCCACCAAAAGTGCCAGTTTTAGAGAATGTTAGCTGGCTTGGATTAAATGGTGTGGATACTATGGGGAATGACGCTTATGAAATGAAAGGCGTAGATGAGTACTATTGGTTTGGTACAGATGGTTTAGGACGTGACTTATGGACACGTACATGGGAAGGTACACGTATTTCCTTATACATTGCGTTAGTAGCTGCAGCCATCGATATGTTAATAGGGGTTGCCTATGGCGGAATCTCCGCATATTATGGTGGGCGTGTAGATAATGTCATGCAGCGTATAGTTGAAATTTTAGTAGGAATACCAAATCTAGTTGTTGTTATCTTAATGATTCTAATATTAGATCCTGGTTTAACTTCTATTATTATAGCGTTAACAATAACTGGATGGATCGGGATGTCCCGTATTGTCCGTGGACAGGTCTTGAAACTTAAAAATCAAGAGTTCGTATTGGCATCACGTACACTTGGTGCAATTGATAGCCGTATCTTAACAAAACACTTAATTCCTAACGTGGCTGGAGTTATCATTATTAACTCAATGTTTACAATCCCAGGAGCAATCTTTTTTGAAGCGTTCTTAAGCTTCATCGGTTTAGGATTACAGCCTCCATTATCTTCATTAGGTATTTTAATTGAGGATGGATATAAATCATTACAGACATACCCACATATGATGGCGTTTCCATCAATTATCATGTGCGTATTAATGATAGCGTTTAACTTGGTAGCTGACGGTCTTCGAGATGCATTAGATCCGAAGATGCGTGATTAAACAAGGTAGGTGAGAGAGAGATGGAAAAAGTACTAGAAGTTAAAGACTTGCAAATCGCCTTTGACACGTATGCTGGTGAAGTCAATGCTGTTCGTAGCGTAAGCTTTGACCTTTATAAGGGTGAAACACTGGCGATTGTAGGGGAATCTGGTTCAGGGAAATCAGTTACTTCAAAGTCTATTATGAAGCTAATTCCAACTCCACCAGGGAAATATAAAGGTGGACAAATATTATTTGATGGTAAAGACATCGTAAAATTAAATGAAAAGCAAATGCAGCAAATCCGTGGTTCTGAAATTTCGATGATTTTCCAAGATCCAATGACATCATTAAATCCTACGATGAAAATTGGGAATCAAATAATGGAAGGGATTATAAAACACCAAAAAATTAGTCGTGCAGCGGCAAAAGAACGTGCACTAGAACTTTTACGTCTAGTTGGGATTCCGCAACCTGAGGTTCGTCTAAAGCAATACCCGCACCAATTCTCTGGTGGTATGCGTCAACGTGTCGTAATCGCGATTGCCCTTGCTTGTAATCCAAAGATATTAATTGCTGACGAGCCAACAACAGCATTAGACGTAACCATCCAAGCACAAATCCTAGAATTAATGAAGGATCTGCAGCAAAAGACAGAGTCGTCCATTATCTTTATTACCCATGACCTTGGGGTTGTAGCAAACATGGCGGACCGTGTTGCCGTTATGTATGGTGGTAAAATTGTTGAAATCGGTAAAGCAGAAGAAATCTTCTATAATCCTAAACACCCATATACTTGGGGTCTGTTAAGCTCGATGCCAAGTTTAGAATCTGGCGACAGTGAATTATATGCAATTCCTGGTTCACCACCTGATTTATTAGATCCTCCAAAAGGGGATGCATTTGCAGCGCGTAACGAATTTGCGATGAAGATTGATTTAGAAAAGGAACCTCCAATGTTTAAAGTATCTGATACTCACTATGCAGCAACTTGGTTATTACACCCTGATGCTCCTAAAGTTGAGCCGCCAGCTACTGTACAACGTATGATGGAAAAGAGAAGACTCACTTCTTCAAAATCAGCAGTTGCGGTAAAGGAAGGTGACCGTAATGAGTAATCAAACGCTATTAGAAATCAAAAACCTTCAGCAGCATTTTAGACTTGGAAAAGGAAATACGCTGAAAGCTGTTGATGGTATTACTTTTGATATTAAAAAAGGTGAAACGTTTGGACTTGTTGGTGAATCTGGTTGTGGTAAATCTACAACAGGTAGAACGATTATTCGACTCTATGATGCTACTGGTGGAGAAGTAATTTATGATGGTGTGGACGTACACGGAAGAAAATCGAAAGCAGAGTTAAAGAAATTTAACCGCAAAATGCAAATGATTTTCCAAGATCCTTATGCATCATTAAATCCACGTATGACAGTGGCTGATATCATTGCTGAAGGTATCGACATTCACGGACTTGCGAAAAATAGAGAAGAGCGTATGTCGAAGGTTTATGAACTGCTTGAAACGGTTGGATTAAATAAAGAGCATGCGAACCGTTACCCACATGAATTCTCAGGTGGTCAGCGTCAACGTATCGGAATTGCTCGTGCTCTAGCAGTTGATCCAGATTTCATCATTGCTGATGAGCCGATTTCAGCTCTTGACGTATCCATTCAAGCGCAGGTTGTTAACCTATTAAAGAAATTACAAAAAGAAAAAGGCTTAACCTACCTGTTTATTGCCCATGACTTATCCATGGTAAAATACATTAGTGATCGGATCGCTGTAATGTACCGTGGGAAGATTGTAGAGCTTGCGACAAGTGAAGAGTTATACAATAATCCCGTTCACCCTTACACGCGTTCCTTATTATCTGCGATCCCACTTCCAGATCCAGATACAGAAAAAACAAGAAAACGTATCATGTATGATCCTGATCAACATAACTACGATGAAGAAGAACCGACAATGCGCGAAATCACACCAGGACACTTTGTATATTGTTCTGAATCTGAATTCAAGCAATACACATCAAAGGTATCAAAATAAAAGCAATTGGCTTATGCCAGTTGCTTTTTTCTGTAAGTTAAGAAAGTGAAAATTTTTGGTGTTTAGTTTATACAATGCCACTGCTAAATCAAGCCCCAGCGCCAGGCCAAGATGAAATGGCGACAATCTTTGCCATTCATCCTGCTCGAGGGAAAAAGAAAAATCACTTTTTCCTTGTTCAAATAACCAGTCATGAATAATAGGGAAAACCACCCTTTTTTCTTGAAAGAACATGTACTCTGCCTTAGGCAAAAACTGGCGCACTGACCCATTTGTTCATTCTAACTTTGAATGATGAGATAAAAATGAGTATCAAAACATCGCTTGAGGAAAGGACTCGGCGATGTATTTCTTCTATTTTAACTCGTTAAATTTCAAAAGCATTTTTTCTAAATGATCGTTTAATTTTTCCTTTTCTTCTTCTGTAATATTGATAAACTTAATTGAAGTATAACTTTCTGTTTTATGGGTGATTTCTCCAATAAGAAAAAATGCATTGTTCGTAATCGGAAAGCCTATTTCAATTTGGACGATTGAATGTGTTACTGAAAGCTCTGAATTAGAAATTCTGACTCCCCCAGCACTAATATCCAACAATTGAACTTTTGACCATTTGTCCATTTTTTCAGTTGGTTTAAAGGCACGAATTGAGATTAAAGCAATACTACTTATTAAATTTTGGATAGAATAACGTCTGTATTGTCGTTTATTATTTTGAAGGATGTTAGTTTTTGGAGTGATAAAGAAGTAAATTTCATCACCAAATTGTGAAACACTATGTAATGTACCTTCAAGAATAAAATGTCTGTGTTTCATCTTCAATTAAGATTCTAAGTGAACCTTCCTTGATATTATTATTCTTTGGTATGGGAGTGAGCATTTGAAAAACAAGCTTATTGTTGCTTATTTTTTTAACTCTAGATAAGTATGAGGTATTTGACCCAATATGCGTAATCGTTGATATTTTTGTTAGTAAACGCTCACATTCATTCATTGTTATACCTCCGTAATAATAATTGATAGTAAATTAAATGTATAAAAAAAATGCATGAATATAGCTTTCCTTTTCATAAGTATAGAAAGAAGAAGCTTTGTTTTTAAACCGTATTGTCACAAAGTGTTATTATCCTTTCACATGATAAGCAGAAGTTTAAAATTTGTGTCAAAAAATGCTTCTTCTAGTCGGATTTTGTCTTATAATAAGAGTAACAATATAGATAGGAGACTGCAATAATGGGGAAATTTATCAAGACATCATTAGTAGCAATTATTATAAGTGGGTTACTATTTTCTGGAGTAACTTATGCTGAGAAGGTTGAAACAACAACAGTTCAGAATCACATTCACAAAGAAATATCATTAGAAAAGCGTGAATTACCAGAAAGGATTGCAAGATTTACTTTTGATTCAGGCTTAACATTCGAGTATCCGGATGCTATAAGAGGAGTGTATGTTACTGGGCATTCAACTGGAGGCAGCCGTTTTGAGAAGTTAGTGCACTTGATGGACACTACTGAGCTTAACGCAATGGTTATCGACATAAAAGATGACTGGGGAAATATCACGTATGTACCAGAAGAAACATCGCCTCTACATTCAATTGGAAAACCATATATAAAGAATGTGCGAGAAAAACTAGAAGTATTAGAAGAACATAAAATTTATCCAATTGCCCGCGTTGTTGTATTTAAGGACAGTGTGTGGTCAAAGGAAAGACCAGATTTATCCTTTACAGAGAATGGGCAAGTATGGAAAAATGGACGTGATGAATCTTTTGTTAATCCATTTTTAAAGGAAGTATGGGATCATAATGTGGCAATTGCGATTGAGGCCGCAAAGCTTGGTTTCCAGGAGATACAGTTTGATTATGTCCGTTTTCCAGAGGGTTTTGAAAAGAGAGACGAGGTCTTAACCTATAACATGGGAGAATATAAGAATGCAGAATTGGACAATGTTCAAAAGCGAGTCCAAGCTGTTACAGACTTTGTCAAATATGCGAAAGAGCAACTGGAACCTTACGGTGTGAAGGTTTCTGTAGATATTTTTGGCTACACGGCTACTCTACCGGAAGCTCCAGGGATAGGTCAAAATTTCTCCAAAATCTCAGAACATGTTGATGTGATTTCGTCCATGATCTATCCAAGTCACTGGACAGCCTACTTCGGTATTTCAAAGCCTGATTTAGAGCCATATCGATTAGTTTCTGAATATGCAAAGGTGGAAAATAAAAAGCTAAGTGAATTAGCAAATCCTCCAATCTCGAGACCTTGGATTCAAGATTTTACGGCATCTTATTTAGGAAAAGGTAATTACATTAAATACGGAAAAGCAGAGGTAGAGGCACAAATTAAAGCACTTAATGAAAATGGTATTAAAGAATTTTTACTGTGGAACGCAGGGAACACGTACACTGAAAGTGTTGATTATACCCCATTAAATTAATATAAAATAAGAACTACATCAAATTCCTATGTAGTTCTCAGACTGTAGACAAACTCCCTGTAATATCGAGTTTGCTACAGTCTTTTTATTTTAAACAAGGTGATCTTCGCTCCACGGCACTCGCTTTCCGCAGGTGGGCGGTGAGCCTCCTCGGCGTGAACGCCAGCGGGGTCTCACCGGTCCCACCTACTCCCGCAGGAGTCGAGTGCCATTCCGCTACAAAGATACAGACTTGTTTGGACAGATTTTCTATCGGATATTAAAAGAAGCAGCTGATAAAACGTCTTTGTTGATTCTTACACGTTAAGGCATGTGCTAATAGAAAAGAAAGTTGTAACGGAAAGAAAACTCGTGCTTATCGCATGGCAAAGTCCAGAAATGGTAAAAAAAAATTAGAGGTCTGAAAATAAACTTGAAAACACTTATTATACAAAAAAGGCATCCGAATGAGAGCAATTCGGATGCCTTTTATCGTCACTCTGAGAACTACATTCAATTACGATGTGGTTCTTTTTAAATCACTTATTTCTTTTCTTTCCACCAACTTGATTCCAGCCGTTTTGTGTTTGAGCAGAATGATTAAAGCTCTCTGGGTCTCCTTTTCCACCTCCAAAAACCTTTTCACCAATACCATTTGTAAGAACACCTAATATGGCTGTAATTCCTATCACTAAAAGAGCAACTAATGTAAAATCAACAATATATTCAAACATTATATGTACCTCCACCTCGTTCCTTTAAAAGGGAATAAGAATAATTCCCTCTATTATTATTGTATTAAATGTTTAGTGAAATGAAAAGAGGGGTAAAGTACTTTTAGATATATACTATCATAAATCGAGTTTTTTTGAAATATTTTGTGTTTATAGAATTCATTATGAAAAAGAGGAGAAGATTCATGAATTGGTATGAGAAACTCAGTCAATATTTTCCTGTGGAGGAAATGAAGTCAAAAGAACACATGGACGTATTGTTACAAGAAAGAGCTGATATTTATCATAAAGATGAGGGTCCTCATCATGTGTTAATGTATGCAGAGTTTGATGAGTTTATCTTCATTGATTATTTATTCGTATCAAAGGATGCACGCGGGCAAGGCCTTGGACATAAACTTCTCGAGAAGTTAAAAGCAAAGGGAAAACCAGTTATTCTTGAGGTTGAACCTGTTAATTATGAGGATACGGATACGGAGAAGAGGCTTAAATTTTATAAAAGAGAAGGGTTTGTGCATGCACATTCAATAGGTTATAGTAGACGTTCACTCGCAACAAAGGAGATAAATGAAATGGAGATTTTATACTGGTCACCAACTTCTGAAAATGAAGAAGCGATCTTTGAAGCAATGAAAAAAGCGTATGAAATGATCCATACGTATAAAGATAAACAAATATATGGAGAATCCTATCAAGATGTAGAGGAAGTATTAACATTTAAAGATGATCTCGATGATACAACCAATATATTAAAGGATATTTAAAGGGACCCCATGTTGGGTCCCTTTTTATACGTTATGAAAGTATAAGTTTCTGGTGTTAAGTTTGTTACGGCTAAGTCCAACTTCAGCTCCCAGTCAAGATGAAATGGCGACGAACTTTGCCATTTCATCCTAATCGAGGTCAAATAACCCTAAATGAGTATAAGGGAAAAAGCACGCTTTTTCTCATTTAGGAACTTTTGCTCTGCCTTAGCCTAAACGGGGCGCCATGAGCCTTTTGTTCAAGACTGCTCTGTTACCTGAACCTGTTTTTTCTTGTCAAATAGATAATAAACAACAGGGATTACGATCAAGGTGATCATAGTTGAAACACTCAATCCAAACACAATGACAATCGCCATAGGTTGCTGAATTTCAGTCCCCTCTCCAAACCCTAATGTTAGGGGGATGAGTCCTAATATGGTTGTTAATGATGTCATAAAAATCGGCCTTAGTCTTGTAGGTGCTGCCTGTAGTATTGCCTCCACTGTATCCATCCCACGTTTTTTTAATAAGTTAATCGTATCGACTAGCACTATTGCATTATTAACAACAATTCCAGCTAAAATGAGCATCCCAACAAGCGAACCTACGCCAAAGGGTTGGTTTGTTATGATCAATCCTACAATAATTCCTATAATAGTAAGTGGAATAGAGAACATGATAATAAATGGATACTTAAACGATTCAAATTGTCCTGCCATTACCATATAAACAAGAACAACCGCAAGAGAAAGAGCAAGTGATAATTTGAAAAATGCATCATTCATTTGCTCATCTTGTCCTCCAAACGTTATTTTATATTGGTTCGAAGGGAACACAATTTGATCACGAAGTGTATTCTCAATATCTTTTGTTACACTTCCTAAATCTCGATCTACGATGGATGCATTGATTGTGATTTCACGTAACCTGTTGGTTCTTGTAATTTGGCTCGGTCCTTGACTTCGCTCCACTTTTGCAATGGCATGTAATGGAACTTTTGCACCTATTGGAGATGATACTAATAGCTTAGACAAGTTTTCAACAGAGGAAGTATATGTTTCATCAACAACAAGCCTAATGTCTAGTTCACTTCCATCTCTAGCAAGGCGACTTGCAACGACTCCCTTTGTTGCATTAGTAATAACAGAAGCGATTTGCGCACTACCAATTCCATAATGACTTGCTCTTTCTCGGTCAATATTTACTGTGATTTGAGGGTTTCCTTTTGTGTAATTCGTACTTGGTTCCCTAACACCTTTAACATTTGAGATTAGTCTCATCGTATCATCAGCTAGTTGTTCAAGAACAGCAAGATTTGGCCCAGTTATTTTTAGAGAAATGGGATCAGCTGAGAATCCGGACTCACTAGCCGACACAGACACTTCAGCGTATGGTAAATCCTTTACTTTGGACCTAATTACTTCTGCAATTTCTTGATCGGAACGAGAACGTTCGCCTATAGGAACTAGCAAGATGGTATAATTTGCTTGATTTGTTTGTGTTCCTGTAGCTAATGAAAAATTATTACCTCCACCAACTGTGACGAAGGTTAAGTCAATTTCTTTTACATCAATAATCTGTTCATTTATTCTTTCAGTTACATTATACGTAGCATCTAGTGAGCTTCCTTCTGGTAGTTTCACTGACATGTTTATATAACTTTGATCTTGGGCAGGTAAATATTCTGTACCTATAAAGGGAATTCCAACCAAAGACACCAGTAAGATCGAAAATGTAATGACGACAACCTTTTTAGGGTGATTAAGCGCCTGTGTCAAAATGGATTTATAATGAACAATGAATGATGTATATCTTGGGTTAATTACTTTTTCCTTCGAATTAAGTTTTAAAAATTGAGATGAGAACAATGGAACGATAATCAAGGCAGTAAATAATGATGCAAACAAAGAAAACGATACAACAATAGCAAGCGGCTTAAATAATTGAGCTGCTAGACCTTCCACAAACACGATTGGTAAAAACACGATAATGGTCGTAAGAGTAGAGGCAATGATTGCCGGACCAACTTCCTTTGTTCCTAGAATGGATGCGTCTTTTTTATTGTATCCTTCCTGACGGAGCCTATATATATTCTCAAGTATAACGATGGCATTATCGACCATCATTCCTATTCCGAGCGCTAGTCCGCCCATTGTGATTAGATTTAGTGAATGTCCACTAAAATACATAAAAACAAAGGTTGTTACAATCGATATCGGTATAGAAAAACCAATTATTAACGTACTTCTAATATTTCGTAAAAATAAATACAGGACAAGAGCAGCCAATATACTCCCAATAATCATATTAGAGGTTACAGCAGATATAGATTGGTTTATAAATTTACTTTGATCAAATACTGTTTTAATTTCGATACCTTCCGGCAAATTCTTATGAAATGACTCTATTTCACGATGAATGGCTTCTGCAACTTGAACTGTATTTGTGCCAGATTGCTTCAATATTGATATACCTACACTTGGCTCACCATCTAAAAAGCTCAATTGCCCGACTGGCTTTAACGTTTCTTGAATGTGAACGAGCTCTTTTAACGGAACAATACCTTCTTTTGTAGGAATTGGAAGTGTTTCGATGTCATATATGGTTTCAAACTGACCTGTTATTCGAATAGGGAGTTGTTGATTTTGATCTAGTAGAGAACCTGCTGGGAGATTTATGTTCTCTGAACCAATCATTTGTTGTAAGTTTTCAAGCGTAACTCCATAGGAAGATAGATGAGTAGGATTTGCAATTAGCCTGATCTCCGGTTCAGTTCCTCCTTCGATAGTTACCGAGGCAATACCTTCCACGGAATCAAGAAGTGGTTTTATTTGATCCTCAGCTAACCGTTTTGCTTCTGTCATCTCATTACTTACATCTTTAACCGCAAGTTGAATGATCGGTAAATCACTAGGATCAAAACGAACGACTCGAGGTGATTGTACACCTGAAGGTAAATAATCCCGAACTACATCTAATTTTTCTCGCATTTTCAATGCAGCAAAATCCATATCAGTTCCCCAATTAAATGATACGACAATAAGAGCACCTCCATTTTGAGAGTAGGAGGTGATAGATTCAACATTAGGAATCGTACCCATTGCATTTTCAATAGGTTCTGCTAGTAACTTTTCAATTTCCTGTGGACCTGCCCCATCATAGGTTGCGGTTACAGCCGCAATAGGAAAGGTGAGATCAGGAAAGAGATCAACCGTCATATTTTTAACACTTACTCCCCCTAAAATAAGAAGAAGTAGAATGACCATTGACATGGCTACGGGACGTAATACTGAAAGTTTGGATAGGTTCATTGGACATCAACTCTCTTTATTGGATACATGTATGGAATCTCCATTTGTTAAGCGTTCCTTCCCCTCAACAATTACAAATTCTCCTTCTTTCAAACCAGAAGAAACTTGAACTACATCAGATTGTCTAATGCCAATTGTGATTTCTTTGCGTATGGCTACCCCTTCTTGAGCAACATAGACATACGGCCGATCTTCTTCAAACAGGATTGAATGAATAGGGATTACCAGTGTATCATTGACTGAATTCGTTATTACCGTGGCAGTGGCTTTCATACCGCCCTTTATATGCTGATCGGTATTTTCAATAGGAATTGTTACAGTAAATAAATTAGTTTCAGGATCAATGCTAGGTGAAATGGATTTTAATTCTCCCTTATAGATCTTATCTATTCCTGCAAAGGTAACATCGACAATCTCTCCTTGTTTCAGCTTTACCACATCAAAGCTATTTACATGGAAGGTTGCATTGATTTGATCTAGTTGGATCACAGTTACTAGTGGTATGCTTGGAGCAGCCGTCATTTGTTCTGTTACATTAATTGATGATACAACCCCATCAACAGGGGAAGTTATTTCAGTTTGTTCCACTAATCGCTTTGCTTGTTCTACGTTTTGTTTTGCCTGGGATAGTTGAGTTTCTAGTTGCATGATTGTACCTGACGGCGACTGCTGCATTTGATTTGTAAAAGTCGAGATCTCTGCCTGCTTTAATGTTATTTGTACTGAACTTTCAATGACTTGTTCGAGAGTTACATTTTCATTATCATTTTGAAGTTGCTGCAATAAGTCTCTTGTTTCTTCTAATGCATGTTTTACTTCATTTTGTAGATTGTTCAATTGAGTTAGTTGTTCAGTTGTAGGTAAAGCCTTTTTTGCCGCTGTAATTGCATCTTGTATCTTTGTAACGGCTTCTTTTGCCGCTTGCAGTTGCTTCTTCGCAGCTTCATCATTTAGTGATACTAGGATGTCTCCCTTGCTTACTTGCTCACCGACCTGTACATGAACACTTTTAACCTCAAAGGGTTGAATTGTGAAGAAAGGTATCTGAACATGAGGAATTGCAACTCCAGAGATATCAATCGATTCATTGATTGACTTCTTTTGAACGGAAGCTGTTGTCACGGGTGCTACTTCATTTCGTGAATTTTGTTTTGTAATTTCTTTCGTAGAGCAGCTACTTAATAAAAAGGAAAGTATAATTAGGAAGAAAAGTTTTTTTCTCAAGGATCTTCACCTCTAAAGATTAGGATGTCTAAAGATAAAATTAACATGTATGGTTTGAAAAAACCAAAAGTTAATCTGCTATTAGAATGAGAAACCTAAAAAATATAGCAAAATTGTGACAAACGTTGGTTTTCTGTTCAGTTTTTTTGGGTATAGAGTAAAATATCTGAAACTTTTTACGAGGTAGCTCGTCTTATATGTATACATATCATTTTTATGTTTGTTGGAAGGAGGACGACACTTCACCAATACGTCAAAAAAAGTCAAGAATATGCCCTATGTTTATTTTGTATTTTAGTTTATAATAATAATGTAAATATTTTAATTTTGTAGTTATTGTAATATAAGTATGAAAATCATTTTCAATAAGGAATTTATATAAAGGAGTGAAGTATAAATGGTTACATTATATACATCACCAAGTTGTACATCATGTCGTAAGGCAAAGTCATGGTTAGAGGAACACGAAATACCATATACAGAACGAAATATTCTATCTGAACCATTATCAATCCAGGAAATTAAAGAAATACTTCGAATGACAGAGGATGGTACGGATGAAATCATTTCAACTCGATCGAAAATTTTTCAAAAGTTGAATATTAATTTAGAATCTCTACCTCTTCAAGATTTATATTCACTTATTCAAAAGAATCCAGGTTTATTACGTAGACCGATTATCATTGATGAAAAGCGCTTGCAGGTTGGGTATAATGAAGATGAAATTAGAAGATTCTTACCAAGAAGAGTTAGAACCTTCCAACTTCGTGAAGCACAAAGACTTGTTAACTTATAGAAAAACTTCTACACATTTGTGTAGAAGTTTTTTTTATGCAGCTTTATTACGATTGAAGTACGTATTTCTAGAATATCCCGCGATCAAGACCAATATGATAATGACAATAGGAAGTGCTACCTTCATCATTTCATTTCCATGAAAGAAGTCAATCAACCGAGTTTCATGTGTAATCATTTTTCCAGCGGTAAACGCTAAAATACCTGCACCAACGTAAACTAAAGCAGTGAATCGTTCCATTAAGTAAAGAATTATTTTACTCCCCCAAATAATTATTGGGACTGAGACTAGTAAGCCAATTATCACTAAAAAGATGTTACCATGTGCAGCTCCAGCAACAGCAATGACATTATCAAAGCCCATGACAATATCTGCGAATACAATCGTCTTTACAGCAGCAGATAGAGTAACACCAGCTCTTATCTTTGAAGTATCATCTTCATCATCAACTAATAACTTATAAGCAATAAATATTAAAAGAACACCACCGACTAATTGGAGAAATGGGATTTTTAGTAAATATACAGCTAAAATCGTCAATAAAATCCGTACAACGATGGCTAATCCAGTTCCAAGAAAAATGGCTTTGTTCCTTTGTGATTCAGGTAAGTTCCTACTTGCTAATGCGATCACAATGGCATTATCTCCGCCTAGAACGATATCAATTCCAATAATTATGAAAAGTGCTGTCAAAAATTCTACATCCACGTTGAACACCCTTATCTTTTTTTTTTCATACACACTGCTAGTATTATTAGAAAACCAATAAGTAATGACAAATTCATTATCAAAAATAAGCCAAGACAAATCATAGTTACTAATGTAGAAAAAACAAGCCTATGGACTTACTAAATAGGCATATGTTTGTTTTTTGAGAAAAAGAAGTATTTTATTTCCCTAAATCATAAATTTATCATAAAATAGAAGTACAAGGTTTTATCTAAAACAGCACAAAATGCTAAAACTTAACACTCGATTTAGAAACTTTGTTATGTTACGATTGATGTTACATTAAAATGGGAACATTGTAATAAAAGAGCAAACCGCTCTGGGGGTTAGAAGTCCCTTCAATAGTTCAGAACAGAAGGGAGAGGTGAATAATGGAAATTGAACGCATTAACGAACATACGGTAAAGTTTTATATTACGTATGGTGATATTGAAGAACGAGGCTTTGATCGTGAAGAAATTTGGTACAATAGAGAGAGAAGTGAAGAACTTTTTTGGGAAATGATGGATGAAGTTCATAACCAAGAAGAGTTCTCTGTTGAAGGGCCACTATGGATTCAAGTTCAAGCTATGGAAAAAGGAATAGAAGTAGTGGTGACAAAGGCACAATTATCGAAGGACGGTCAAAAGTTCGAACTTCCATTAGCAGATGATAAAACCATGGACCTCCCAGTAGACGATAAAATTGAGTCATTGTTAGATCAACACTTCCATTCAAAACAAACCGATCACGAAATAATTGAAGTGGATGATATCGATGATTCCTTGCAGTTTATGCTTCGATTTAACGACTTTGAAGATGTCATTTCAATGAGTCATGCAGTAAAAATAACAGATATAGCCAATAGCTTATATTTATATGAAAATAAGTATTATTTATACGTGGAATTTATGGATGATGTGGAAGAAGAAGACCTTGATAATATTCTTAGTCTTATGCTTGAATTCGGAATTGAGAGTCAATTAACGATACACCGTTTATTGGAATATGGTAAAGAGATTGCCATTGAGGATGCATTAGGTGTAATTAGAAAGCATTTTCCACTAAGAAAATAAACGAAACTATTTCGCTATTCATTCAAAGTGAACATAACTGGGCAAAAGTTCTATTGTCAACTTTAAGCATAAATAGTAAAACCGGTTCCATTAGTAGGAATCGGTTTTTTAGATAACAGGTAAATCTACTTTGGTATTTCCAATTCTAACTAGTAAGAAATAAAGGGTTAGGAGTTAAAACAATGAAACATACGATACAAGTTCTGTTGTTTTTGACAATTGTTTTTTCCTCTCTATTTTTTCTGCAGACGTTTGTTGGGCAGCAAGTACTAGGGATATTGAGTATTGTATTTACAACTTTAGCAATTTTGATTGGTCTAGTAATCTTTCTTGAAAATAGACATCCGACGAAAACGATAACTTGGTTAATTGTATTAGGGGCGTTTCCAGTAATTGGATTTATTTTTTATATTATTTTTGGACGGAATTTCAGGAAGAAGAGGATGTTTAAGAAGAAAGCGATGGTTGATGAACAAACCTTCTCAGTAATAGAAGATATACAAAATACATATACGATCCCAAGGTTTTTAAGAGAGCATCAAATAAGATTGTATAATCTTGCTCATCGACTTGGTAAAAGTCCTGTTACCACTCATACTTTTTCAGAAATCTTAACAAATGGAGAGCATACCTATTCGAAAATAATCGAGGAGTTATCCAAAGCGAAACACCACATTCATCTAGAATATTATATTGTCCGTGATGACCAAATTGGAAATGTCATCAAGAACTTATTAATACAGAAAGCAAATGAAGGGGTTGAGGTTCGGTTTCTATACGATTCTGTAGGAAGCTGGAAACTTTCTAAAGCGTACAAAGAGGACTTGCGAGATGCGGGCATTGAAATGGTCCCCTTCTTCCCGGTAAAGTTGCCATTTTTAAATCATAAAGTTAACTTCAGAAATCACCGGAAAATTATTGTCATCGATGGCACAAAGGGGTTTATTGGCGGTTTAAATATTGGTGATGAATACTTAGGTCGTAACCCCAGTTTTGGTTTTTGGCGTGATACGCACTTGTTCATAGAAGGGGAAGCTGTTAGAAGCCTTCAATTAATATTCCTCCAAGATTGGTATTATATAACAAATAAATCCTTATTAACAAAAGAATATCTAACACCAGACCATAAGTTTGAGGATAAATTTGGCGGAGTACAGCTTGTTGCAGGTGGACCAGATAACGAATGGGAAATTATTAAAAGCTTGTTTTTTGAAATGATCTCATCTGCTAAACGATCTATATGTATAGCTACTCCATACTTCATCCCGGATGTTGATATTTTAACCGCAATCAAGATTGCTTCCTTAAGTGGGGTAGATGTAAAAATTTTAATTCCGAAGCGCCCAGATAAACGTATTGTTTTCTACGCATCAAGATCATATATACCTGAGTTATTAGAGGCAGGAGTAAAGGTATATGAGTATGAAAAGGGGTTTATGCACAGTAAATATTTAACGATTGATGGTGAATTGGCGTCTATTGGAACATCAAACATGGACATGAGAAGCTTCCATTTAAATTTTGAAGTGAATGCATTTCTTTATAAAACAAAAAGTACGGCTAACTTAGTTAAAGAATTTGAGAATGATATAGAAAATTCTAATGAAATTAAGCTTGAAATCTTTAATAAAAGACCTGTTAAGCAAAGAATCATTGAATCATTAGCTAGACTACTCTCACCTTTATTATGAACACAACGATTGTATAAGGTATGATTTGAAAGATGACAATTAGCTAGTTTTTCTTTTGTAAAAAGCGAAGCAACCCCGAAGATCCCATCGGTGTTTGCTTCGCTTTTTTAATCCCATATATTAATGCGATTGACTCCAGCTGTGCGTAAGTAATCAAGTAATTGCCCGGTGTGAATACTTTCATGATAAGCAATTCTAAGTAGCATATCACCAAGCTTTCTAACATAACCAACATCTGATCGATCAATATGGATGTTGCTCAAATCCGACTCATTAAATGAATGTATCGTTTGAAGGAATTCCTCTCGATAAGGTTGACTAAATTCTAGAAGTTCTTCTACATATTGAAAGACCCTATTTTCATAAGGGGAATGATAGTCTTTAAGACTTCCTCTGTTTAGGATGGCTAAGTGGTAATAATGCTCAGCTTCTAATGTGTGTCTAATCATCTCAATAATAGATAGTGCTTCTTGATCAGGCTTCCAATGTAAATATTCGTTTGGAACACTTCTCCAAAGTTTACAGCTTCGTCTCCTTACTTCTTCTAAATTTAAAGTAATCAGTTCAATCGAATTCATGTTTTCATCACCCCGAAGGAAAATTTGTCCATTTTATTATAGAACAAATGTTCTTGTTTCACAAGCAGGAATTTCTCGTATTGTAACGAATGTATTTGGTGAAGTTTATGTAAGGAGTTGATAAGAGTGTTAGTTGCACTAATGGACAATGGAGAGATGATAAGTCTAGGGAGAGAATATTCAAAGAAAGAGCTGGAGGGCTTGCGAATGGCACATGCATTTTTTTGTCCTTCATGCAGGGAGAAGGTTCATCTTAAACTAGGAGAGGTCAGAATCCCACATTTTGCGCATCAATTAAATGCTAATTGTGATGCTTTTTCTGACCAAGAGTCAATGTATCATCTAAATGGAAAGCTTCAGCTTTTCCAATGGTTAAAAAAGCAACAGTATCAACCAATTCTTGAACCTTATTTTCAAGAACTGAAACAAAGACCTGATATCTGTTTTGAGGAACAAAGTACAAAAAACGTTATTGAATACCAATGCTCATCCATTTCTGCTTCATTATTTAAAACTCGTTCACATGGCTATATTAAGCATGGTATTTGTCCCCTTTGGATATTAGGAGGGAAGAGAATAAAAAGACTATCAAAGGATATCTATAAGTTATCATTAATGGATTGGCTAGCAGCTAGTTTCATCCATAATAGTCCAGCCATCATGTATTATTGTAGCGATACAAAGCAATTTGTCATTCTTCAAAATATCATTCCGCTTTCCACAAACCGTATTTTTGCTTCCACTAAAACCTTTCCACTATCACAAACTTCTATTAAAAATTTAGTATCTCCCCAGCCTAATAATCTCGAAGCCTTTTTACCATGTTGGATTCAAATGAAGCAAAAATGGAGAGTAACGTGCACACAATATCCATCTACAAGCATGAAAAAACTGTTATCCCTCTATTATTCAAAAAACGTTTATCCATCATTACTTCCTCCTGAAATTGGTATTCCACTTCCATCCATGTATTGGATTCATACTTCACCTATGGTTTGGCAATCGTGGATTCTCCTAGATTTTATCCTTTCTTTTCCTTTACACCAAACATTTTCGCTTCAAAATGTTTACAATTATTTTAATAAGAAAATAAAAATGAGTCTTTTTTCTGTGAGGGAACTTCCTCTTGTTCATCAGACTGATTATACATTTGCTATAAAAGAGTATATACATCAACTTTGCTCAATTGGTACCCTTCAAAGGGTAGGCCAACATCACTATCACAGGGTGCAATGTATGGTCTATCCATCTAGTTTAGAGGAAGCCTTTCATAGAGATCGATTACTTCTACATTTTCTTACTAGGAAGGTCAATGCCTGAGGCACTGAGCTAGTAATTATAGCTGCTCCGTTAATAAGATAGGTCCTTTTTTTGTAATAGCAATTGTATGTTCATATTGTGCTGAAAGAGAGCCATCCATTGTACGTACAGTCCAGCCGTTCGAATCCATTTTTGACTCCCATGAACCAATATTAACCATAGGTTCTATGGTAATAACCATTCCTTCCTTTATTCTTGGTCCACGGTTCGGTAATCCGAAATGAGGAATTTGAGGAGCTTCGTGAATTTTTGCTCCAATACCATGTCCGACAAAATCACGGACAATAGAAAATCCATGACCTTCAACATATTCCTGAATGGCATGGCCGATATCGCCTATTCTATTTCCGGCAACAGCCTTTTCAATTCCTTTATAAAGTGCCTCTCTTGATATGTCCATAAGCTTTTTGGCTTCTTTTGTAATGTTCCCAACAGGGTACGTCCAAGCAGAATCAGCCAGCCCACCATCAAGGTCTACAACCATATCAATTGTAACGATATCTCCATCCTTTAACGGTTCATTTCTTGGAAAACCATGGCAGATTTCATCATTAATTGAGGCACAAGTAACATATTCGTAGCCATAATAACCTTTTTGAGCAGAAGTAGCACCATGTTTATGGAGATAATGCTCCACAAATTGATCAATCTCAATGGTTGTAATACCAGGCTTTATTATCTTTGCTAACTCTTTATGGCAAGAGGCAACTACCCTTCCAGCAGCATGCATTAACTTAATTTGCTCGTCTGTTTTTAATGTAATCATGCATACCCCTCCTATTTATGTTTTTGTTCTATATCATATATCTAAGAAGCTGTAAAAGTGATAAGTAATTATTGCATAAAGTCATAAAAAAAAATTGAGTGCAAACAATATAAGATGTTAAAAAAAAGAGGGAATAAACGAAAAATAATAGAATAACTATTATGAGACCGTTTATTTCGCGTTTCTAATGAATTTATTTTTTTGAGTGGGGTGTATGATATGACTGAACAAGCAGTAGTGAAATCTCTTCCTTCACGTAGTGAAGTAGCAGTTGAAGACACATGGAGACTTGAGGATATTTTTGCAACCGATAAAGACTGGGAGAATGAATTTAAAGAAGTTAAGGCATTGATCCCTAAAGCTGAAGAATTCCAAGGAAAACTTGGTGAGTCCTCGGATATTTTTTTACAACTACTTACATATCAAGATGAACTTTTAATGAGAATTAGTAAATTGTATACGTATGCTCACATGAGATATGATCAAGATACAACGAATTCGTTTTATCAAGGTTTAAATGATCGAGCATCTAATTTGTATACTCAAATTTCAAGTGCATTAGCATTTGTCGTACCCGAAATACTTGCGCTAGATGAAAGCATTTTAAAGTCCTTTCTTGAGGAAAAAGAAGAGCTTAAGGTGTATGAGCATGCATTAGACGAGATTAATCGCACAAGACCACATGTATTAAGTGCAAAGGAAGAAGCCCTTTTAGCACAAGCTTCTGAGGTTACAAGCTCATCTAGTAATACATTCGGTATGTTAAATAACGCAGATTTAAAATTCCCTACAATCAAAGATGAGAATGGGGAAGAAGTAGAGATTACTCACGGTCGCTATATCCGCTTTTTAGAAAGCAGTGACGGACGCGTTCGTAAGGAAGCCTTTAAAGCGGTTTATGAGACATATGGAAATTATAAAAATACATTTGCAAGTACTTTATCCGGTGCGGTGAAAAAGGATAATTTTTATGCGCGTGTTCGTAACTATAAAACAGCTCGTGAGGCTGCATTAAGTACAAATAATATTCCAGAACAAGTGTATGACAACCTAGTAAACACGGTAAACGATCACCTACATTTATTACACCGATATGTGTCACTACGTAAGAAGGTGTTAGGGCTGTCAGAGCTACATATGTATGACTTGTATACTCCATTAGTAAAGGATATTAAGATGGAGGTTTCATACGAAGAGGCGAAGGATTATGTACTAAAAGGACTAAAACCACTTGGGGAAGAGTATCAATCCATTTTAAAAGAAGCATATGAAAATCGTTGGGTTGACGTTCATGAGAATAAAGGAAAACGAAGTGGTGCCTACTCATCAGGTGTTTATGGAACAAATCCATACATCCTTATGAACTGGCAAGATAATGTAAATAACTTGTTTACATTAGCTCATGAATTTGGTCACTCTGTTCATAGCTATTACACTAGAAAATCGCAACCATTTGTATATGGAAACTACTCCATTTTCGTAGCAGAGGTTGCATCTACTTGTAATGAAAACTTGTTGAATGATTATTTATTGAATACGATTGACGACGAGAAGAAACGTCTTTACCTTTTAAACCATTACTTAGAAGGTTTCAGAGGAACCGTATTCCGTCAAACCATGTTTGCTGAGTTTGAACATAATGTTCATATGAAAGCGCAGGAAGGTGAAGCATTAACACCTGATATGCTTACGGAAATGTACTATGATTTAAACAAGAAATATTTCGGTTCAGATATTGTGGTGGACGAAGAAATTGGGCTAGAGTGGTCACGTATTCCACATTTCTATTACAATTACTATGTGTATCAATATGCAACTGGATTTAGTGCCGCTGCTGCCTTATCGAAGCAAATTTTAGAAGAGGGTGAGCCAGCTGTTGAACGCTACATAGAGTTTTTAAAAGCTGGAAGCTCAGACTACCCAATTGAAGTATTAAAAAAAGCAGGAGTAGATATGACATCTCCTGAACCAATGAAGCAAGCATTAAAGGTATTTGAAGAAAAACTTACTGAAATGGAACAGCTGCTTGAAGGAATAAAATAAAAAACTCGACCCAAATAAAACCCTGTAAAGTAGTCTCAAACATTGAGCTTCTCTACAGGGCTTATTATTTGGGTTGCTTATCTATTTTGAAGGTGGCTTGAAAAAAACAATTATTAACCCATGTAACCTTTTTGGCACAATGGGTCATTTGATCAAAATCCTTTAAACCCTTTAAAGCGTTTTTTATTGATAATCATCGATAATGTTATAAGAATGATAATAAAGAAAAGTGGAGTAGAAACATATATAGGAATTAGATTCATCATCCCAAGAATCTGAAGATAAAATGCCACCACATATAAAATGATACAGACAATGAGTTTCCAATTCACAGTTATAACCTCCAAGTATAGTATAGGATGCTATATTGTATTCATGTGGTGGACAAAATAGAAGAATATAATAGTTGTGACATATTTGTGAAAAAATACACAAAGTAGTTGTCAAGTAACAGCAATTCTGTTAGCCTAATGCTGTAAGATAAATTTGTATACTCACATCCCCTTATAATAAAAAAGATTTGGCTATCATGCCAAATCTTTTTTCCGTTGTTTAGGAAATTATAAATGCTCACTATTAGTGGATAACTGAGTGATGTGCGTAGTAATCCGGCTCTAGCGCCCAGCCACTCAAGGGTTATTTGCTATGCCTGAGGCTAAACGGGGCGCTTGCGCCTTTTGTTCTTAGTCAATATATTTCCAAAACGTTCCGTACTTTACAGGCACAAGCTCAACTTTCCGTTTAAACAGTAGCTTTTTCATTTCTTTTTCCACTTCATTAATTGGCATATTGTAAACGACCGATATCTCTTTAGAGGCAACAAATTTAAAATAGCTCAAGAATTTCTCTAGACTTGGGGGAGACGACGGATCAGGAGTGTCCTGCAACAAATCTTGTATGATGTTCACATACACATCATATGGGTAGCATCCAGTCACCTTCATTCCTGCTTCATCTATGTTTTCATTAAAGAATACAAGAGTCGGAATTTCCTCAACCTCCATGTCAGATGTCAGCTTCAAATCGCATTGAAAGGCTCTTTGGGCATTTTCAGAATGCATATCTGTCTGAAATTCTTCGACATCCAAACCAACTTTCGTAGCAAAATCAATTAAATTGGATTCATCAGAAATATCTTTTTTATGCAAGAAAAGCTGTTCCTGCAGTTCTCTTAAATATTTTAGTCCAACACGTCGTCCCTGAAACTCTGCCGCTTTAATCGCAATTGAAGCAGTAGAAGGGGAGGAAATCGGGTTTTCAAACCATATATCTCCATCACATGACATTCCAGACCGGCTCCCCGTTCGTTCCCATACACTCGCAAGGTTCTCTGGCTTTTGTCTTGATCGTAAATTCAAGGAAGCTAGTTTTCCACTTAATATATGACGAATAGAAAAAAATCTTCCATACTCGATTTGTAGCTTTTTTAGATTTGGCTCAAGTGCCCAGCAATCTGGACAAAGTGGGTCAATAAATACATAGATTTCAAGAGGCTTTTTCACACATTCGGACGACCAGGATGATGCTGGCTCATGATGATGCATCACTCATTCTCCTCCTTCGGCATCAGGAGTGTTAATCATATGCTGTGCGGTTAATACGAGTCGTCCATAAAAGTCGTCTCGTAAAGGTCCTTCTAGTCCAACCTCATCCATCGCTTCACTCATACAGTGAATCCAAGCCTTTGCTCGTTTCGGTGTCACTTCAAACGGCATGTGTCTTGCCCTAAGCATAGGATGGCCATGCTCATCTGTATAAAGAGATGGACCACCTAAATATTGTGTTAAAAATTGCTTTTGTTTCCTAGCAGTTTCTGTTAAATCTTCAGGGAAAATGGGAGCCAGATCAGGATGAGCTCCAACTCTTCTATAAAAGGCATCTACTAGTTTTGAGATAACCTCTACGCCTCCAATTGCATCAAATGGCGCTTGAAATTGCTCTCTCATATAAATAACTCCTTTAGCTTTAAAAAAATATCAATTTTTCTCTTTTGAGGCTGTTTTATTGTTAGAAAAAGTTTCAACAAGTTGACGCCAAGATTTCCACTCTATAACTGAATAGGTACTCCTATCCAAGCCCCAAAAAGACATGCAAGTAAAAAATCTATAATGGAACACCAGTCAACTGACTGTACTATTTAACCTTTATGAAAAAAAAGACTGATTTCAAGTAATAGTATTGTTAGTAATTGTAACAACACATTCTCTATTCATCAAATAAAGTGCTTTATGAAAACATTACCTATATTATCTCTTGATGTACGTTAAATCTAGTTAGTAATAGATGGAAAAAAAAACACCTACTTTGTTAGTAGGTGGAAGGTTTTATACGAGCGATTTATTGTAGGTATTAGTAACTTTTGTAACGTAATTTTGTGTCTCCTTAAATGGAGGAATTCCCTTATATTTATCTACATTTCCTGGACCAGCATTATATGCAGCTAAAGCGAGACGAACATCACCATCATAACGGTCAAGCATTTGCCTTAAATACTTAGCTCCACCCTCGATGTTTTGTGCCGGATCAAAAATATTTTTAACTCCAAGACCACGTGCAGTAGATGGCATAAGTTGCATTAACCCACTTGCACCCGCATGGCTTACTGCATTCGGATTAAAGTTGGATTCATGCTTTATAACGGACCTTATCAGCGATGGATCGAGTTGATATTTTTGGGCAGCTTGATTAATCATATTATCAATCGTACCTGATTGAATCGGGGGTAGCGATGTCGTAACTGACTGCAATGCTTGGTATTGGACAGGTTGTTTTACCTTATCACTAGTTTCTAATAACCCTGCATTCTGTGATATTAACTCAGCAAACATTTCCTGAAAAAGATTTGAATCAGACGTTTCATTTGTATTGTTAGTAGAAAAACCTCTTAGGGCTTGAAGTTCTAATAACATTTTCATTTGGTCAATTTTCATGAGTTTACCACCTTGATTAGTCTATAGTTTGTTGTCTATTTTTCTCATTAAAGAAACGCTTAATTTTGTTATCTGTTTTACGGACTGGAATATGATGAACGCTCAGTAGCTCTTTAAAGTCATGCTGACCTTTCGAATAGTCAGATGCCTCAAATTCTAATTCATAATCCTCTTTCCCTAAATAGAAGCTATGATCAAACACTAGTGTTCCTTGCTTGAACATCGTTTCGGCTCTATTTGTACGGAGTGATCCCAAATATATTACTTCTTTCGGATCTATTCCTAACACTTCAATTCGTTTATATATATCACCTTGTATAAATGGACCATTTTGAAGCATCATTTCTGCTTCTGTTTTGGATATATCTTGATGTGTTTCTAATAGTCCTTCTCGTAGTGGTTCTTTAAGGGTTAATGTATATGTACCCTTTTTATATCGGATACGCAAGGCACTTCCTTTATTCTTAAGAGAAAACTTCGTTGTATCGAAATAATAGTTTACTTGCGATACGAACATCTCTTCACTTATGGAAAAGGCAATCAGTAATTGCTCAAATTCACCCTTTGTCACAACATTTTTGAACTCAATTTCGATTTCTTGGTTCATCGTTATAAATTCCTCCGCACCAATTGTTCAGTTCTGATAAAATACGTGGTTTTATACTTCTAAACCATTATACTATATTCTACTAGTTAATGTTGCTAGGTTTTGTATGGTAAAATGAATATTGGATTCTGATTTGGAGGGGTAATAAAATGAGCAATAAAATAAAGATCAATCATATAGAATGGAAGAGCGATCAATTATTAATGTATTCTGATGATAAGAGTGGCACCCAGAAGTCACTAACTGCTACGGGAAGAGTACTTGCTGATTCGGACGACCTAGCGTTTATCTACATCTTGGAAACAGAGCAAGAATATGTGTACATTTCAATCCCGTCTGATTATTGGATTGACTTAAAAAAAGTAATGGAAGGAAATCATGAGGTTATTTTACATATACATAATGAGACTATTATTCTTGAGGGTATTCTAGAAGAGCTTCAATACTTAATTAGTAACATCGAAGGAAATTCAAATTATGGAACCGAAATGGTAGATAAGGTGGAACAAATCTTTTTAGCTCCTAAGAATGTTTAATGTAAAAGGTACGTTTATGAAAGCATCGCTAATAAAGAAATAGAGAATCATTAGTGATGATATTAGAATTTTTACATATAACTGGTGGTGTCATTGTGATTGAAAATTGGGATGTGTTTTTAGGACCTTATGAACAGGCCATTGATGAATTGAAGATCAAGTTCAAAGGAATTCGTACACAGTTTGAACAGCAAGCTTTACATTCACCAATTGAATTTGTGACCGGTCGAGTAAAGCCTATACCTAGTATTCTAGATAAGGCGATAAGAAAGAATATAGACATGAAAAAGGTTGAAACGGAGATGCAGGATATTGCAGGTATCCGAATGATGTGCCAATTCGTAGAGGATATAGAAACTGTAGTCAAGCTTTTGAGAAAAAGGAAAGACTTCGATATTATAGAAGAAAGAGATTACATTAATCATAAAAAAGATAGTGGATATCGTTCATATCATTTGGTGATACGCTATCCCGTTGAAATTGTGGATGGCTCAAAGGATATCCTAGTCGAGATTCAAATTAGAACACTATCCATGAACTTTTGGGCGACAATTGAACACTCATTAAATTATAAATATAGTGGACAAATTCCAGCAAATATTCAAAAAAGACTACAAAGTGCAGCAGAGGCAGCGTTTCGATTAGATGAAGAAATGTCACTGATTCGCGATGAAATTCAAGAAGCACAGGCTATTTTTTCAAGAAAGAACGAAATATAAAGTCACCGATAAGGGGGGAATAAGATGAAGTTCGCGATTACATCAAAAGGGGATAATGTTTCAAACACCCTCATGTTAAAAATGAGGAATTATCTTCAAGACTTTGATTTAATTTATGACGAGGACCAACCTGATATTGTCATCTCAGTGGGTGGCGATGGAACATTACTGTATGCTTTTCACCGCTATTGCAAACGCTTAGACAAAACTGCTTTTGTAGGTGTACATACAGGACATCTCGGTTTCTACGCGGATTGGGTACCAGAAGAGGTGGAAAAACTAGTCATCGCAATAGCCAAAACGCCTTACCAAGTGATTGAGTATCCTTTATTAGAGGTTATCATTCGGTATATTAACGGTAATAAAGAATCTCGTTATTTAGCCCTTAACGAATGTACGGTAAAAGCAGTTGAAGGCTCACTTGTAATGGACGTCGAAATAAAAGGTCAGTCATTTGAAACCTTTCGAGGAGATGGTCTTTGTATTTCAACGCCATCAGGAAGTACAGCTTACAATAAAGCCCTAGGCGGAGCCATCTTACACCCATCCCTTGAAGTCATTCAGGTAGCTGAAATGGCCTCTATTAACAATCGTGTCTTTAGAACGATTGGCTCACCGCTTGTATTACCAAATCATCATACTTGTATGTTAAAACCAGTCAATGATGTAGATTTTCAGATTACTGTTGATCATCTTACACTCTTACACAAGGATGTAAAATCAATCCAATACCGAGTAGCAAAAGAAAAAATTCGTTTTGCACGATTCAGACCATTCCCATTCTGGAAACGTGTTCGTGATTCGTTCGTAGCGGACTCATAAAAGGAAGGTTTTTCGTGAAATTATATACACTTGCCTGGTCGATTCCAAATGATAAGAATGGCATTTTAGTAAGAGAGTTTTTGAAGGAAAAACAAATTTCCAAGGCCGCCTTGACTGATATTAAGTTTAGAGGTGGATTCATTATGGTTAATAATGAACCCGTGACTGTCCGGCACATACTAAAGGAACAAGATATCCTAGAGATTGGATTTCCAAAGGAGATTCCAAGTGAGGATATGAAAGCAGAGAATATTCCTCTCTCCATTGTTTACGAGGATGAAGTCCTGCTCGTTATCAATAAGCCAGCGGGTATGTCAACCATCCCATCACGAGAGCACCCAACTGGCTCGCTAGCGAATGCTCTTCTCTATTATTACAAACTAAACGATATAGCAAGCACGATTCATATTGTAAATCGATTAGATCGAGACACTTCTGGGTTATTACTTGTAGCGAAGCATCGCTATATCCATCATTTAATGTCTTCTCAGCAGAAAAATGGAGACATTAGAAGAAGGTATGAGGCATTGGTGCATGGCACAATGAAGCTAGATCAAGGAGTGGTTGATGCACCTATCGGGCGTGCTTCTCACAGTATCATTGAACGTGAAGTAAGGAGTGATGGTCAACGAGCAGTCACACATTTTAACGTTCTTCAGAGGAGTATCGGCTTTTCCCATGTGTCATTAAACTTGGAAACTGGTCGGACCCATCAGATTAGAGTTCATATGGCCTACTTAGGTCATCCTCTCCTCGGGGATACTCTGTATGGCGGTGAACGAACCATTTTAGAACGCCAAGCGTTACATAGCTGCGAGCTTTCCTTTTTCCATCCAACTCGTCACGTATGGATGAAGCATCGTGTCGATTTACCAGCAGATATGAAGAAGTTAGTAGAAGACAAGTGATAGAGCTTGTCTTTTTTGTTTTCAAAAAATAAATATTAATTTCGTAAAAGAACAGTATTTGTACGAAAAAAGCGAGGAGGTGAGTAAATCAAGAAACGAGGTAAGTAAATTAGGAAACGGGTTAAGTAAATGAGCATCACAGGTAAGAAAACAGGCGAGGAGGAAAGTAAATCGAGAAACGAGGTAAGTAAATGAGCAAACGAGTTAAGTAAACGCGCAGCACAGGTAAGAAAACAGACAAGGAGGTAAGTAAATCGAGAAACGAGGTAAGTAAATGAGCAAACGGGTTAAGTAAATGATCAGCACAGGTAAGAAACCAGGCGAGGAGGAAAGTAAATCGAGAAACGAGGTAAGTAAATTAGGAAACGGGTTAAGTAAATGAGCAGCACAGGTAAGAAACCAGGGGAGGAGGTAAGTAAATCGAGAAACGAGGTAAGTAAATGAGCAAACGGGTTAAGTAAACGGCAGCACAGGTAAGAAACCAAGCGAGGAGGTAAGTAAATTGAGAAACGAGGTAAGTAAATGAGCAAACGGGTTAAGTAAACGCGCAGCACAGGTAAGAAAACAGGCGACGAGGTAAGTAAATCGAGAAACGAGGTAAATAAATGAGAAAACGGGTTAAGTAAACGCGCAGCACAGGTAAGAAACCAAGCGAGGAGGTAAGTAAATCAAGAAACGAAGTAAGTAAACAAGCAAACGGGTTAAGTAAATGAGCAGTACAGGTAAGAAACCAAGCGAGGAGGTAAGTAAATCGAGAAACGAAGTAAGTAAACAAGCAAACGAATTAAGTAAATGATCAGCACAGATAAGAAACCAGGCGAGGAGGTAAGTAAATCAAGAAACGAAGTAAATAAACAAGCAAACGGGTTAAGTAAATGATCAGCACAGGTAAGAAACCAGGCGAGAAGGTAAGTAAATCGAGAAACGAGGTAAGTAAATGAGGAAACGGGTTAAGTAAACGAGCAGCACAGGTAAGAAACCAGGCGAGGAGGAAAGTAAATTGAGAAACGAGGTAAGTAAATGAGCAAACGAGTTAAGTAAATGATCAGCACAGGTAGAAAACAGACAAGGAGGAAAGTAAATCGAGAAACGAGGTAAGTAAACAAGCAAACGGGTTAAGTAAATGAGCAGCACAGGTAAGAAAACAGGCGAGGAGGAAAGTAAATCGAGAAACGAGGTAAGTAAATGAGCAAACGGGTTAAGTAAACGCGCAGCACAGGTAAGAAAACAGGCGAGGAGGAAAGTAATCAGAGAAACGAGGTAAGTAAACAAGCAAACGGGTTAAGTAAATGAGCAGCACAGGTAAGAAAACAGGCGACGAGGAAAGTAAATCGAGAAACGAGGTAAGTAAATGGGCAAACGAGTTAAGTAAACGCGCAGCACAGGTAAGAAACCAAGCGAGGAGGTAAGTAAATCGAGAAACGAGGTAAGTAAATGAGCAAACGGGTTAAGTAAACGCGCAGCACAGGTAAGAAACCAAGCGAGGAGGTAAGTAAATCAAGAAACGAAGTAAGTAAACAAGCAAACGGGTTAAGTAAACGCGCAGCACAGGTAAGAAACCAAGCGAGGAGGTAAGTAAATCGAGAAACGAGGTAAGTAAATGAGCAAACGGGTTAAGTAAACGCGCAGCACAGGTAAGAAACCAAGCGAGGAGGTAAGTAAATCGAGAAACGAGGTAAGTAAATCAGCAAACGGGTTAAGTAAATGAGCAGCACAGGTAAGAAACCAAGCGAGGAGGTAAGTAAATCGAGAAACCAGGTAAGTAAATGAGCAAACGAGTTAAGTAAACGCGCAGCACAGGTAAGAAACCAAGAGAGGAGGTAAGTAAATCGAGAAACGAAGTAAGTAAACAAGCAAACGAGTTAAGTAAATGATCAGCACAGGTAAGAAACCAAGCGAGGAGGAAAGTAAATCGAGAAACGAGGTAAGTAAATCAGGAAACGGGTTAAGTAAATGATCAGCACAGGTAAGAAACCAAGCGAGGAGGTAAGTAAATCGAGAAACGAAGTAAGTAAACAAGCAAGCGAGTTAAGTAAATGATCAGCACAGGTAAGAAACCAGGCGAGGAGGAAAGTAAATCGAGATACGAGGTAAGTAAACAAGCATCAGCAAGAAAGAAAGTTGCAAATACTAACAACTAATACACATCTAAATCAAGTAGTAATAAGAAAACATATCATATTCTAATTTTATTTAGAAGGAAAACAATTGTAAATGTCGAACTAATTCAAAAATAAAAAGTATAGGAGTGGTGACTTGATTTTTAAAAAACGTTCTATCCCTATTAGGATACTTCAGCTTGAAGCATTATTAAGAAGGCTGCCCATAACTCATCCACAGCGAAAACGGATTGAAGAAGAGTTACAAAGACGAATGATAGGCTACCGAGGTGAACAGTCCATTGATTATTATCTCCAGCCCTATTTACAAGAGAACTATTCCATTTTGCATGGTCTTAGGCTTATGGATGTTCATGGCCAGTATTTTCAAATTGATACATTACTCATCTCTCCAAGCTTTATCCTCTTAATTGAAGTGAAGAACCTCTCAGGAACTTTATTATTCGACCAACCGAATCATCAGCTAATTCGTATCCTACATGATAAGGAAGAACGATTCCTTGACCCGGTTTATCAAGTGAATAGACAAATGAGAAGCTTACAAGCATTACTGGACAATCAAAGTATTGGTTCTATACCATTACTATCAATTGTTGTGATCAGTAATCCGTCTACTATTCTGAAGTCAGCTAACCCTCAAAAGCTAATCCATGCTGAAATTTTACCAACGAAATTAAAAAGCTTTGAAGCAGTTCACAAACAGACGTACCTCTCCGGGAAAGAGATAAAAAGAATTTCTAGGTGGTTGAATAGAAAACATGAACCATTCATTACCAACATCCTACCTAGCTTTCAAATTGATCCTTCAGAAATTCTTCCAGGAGTCCACTGCCCAAAATGCCACAAGCTTGCAATGACGCGGATTAGAGGTCCTTGGAAATGCTCACATTGTTATTTTACTGACAAAGATGCTCATTTACTCACTTTACAGGATTATGTTCTTCTAAACGATAGATATATTACGAATCAGCAAGCTAGAGAATTTCTACTAATAACAGCATCAGTACCTGTATCAAAAATATTTTCCTCCATGATCCTCCCTTATACTGGAACCTTCAGAAACAGAAAATATATCCTTCCTTTTCCGGATTAAATAGAGACTAACGGTGCAATCTTCTAATCAAAACTCCCAAATTTCTCGTCCACATTTGGCATTTTATGATGGAACGGACACTGTCTCCATTTCCGGGTATTGTAAAGCTGTAACTTTCCCCAAATACCGCGCCCGTATCAATGACTGGAACCTTCAGAAACAGAAAATATATCCTTCCTTTTCCGGATTAAATAGAGACAAATGGTGCAGTCTTCTAATCAAAAATACCAAATTTCTCGTCCACATATGGCATTGATGATGGAACGGACACTGTCTCCATTTCCGGGTATTGTAAAGCTGTAGCTTTCCCCCAAATACCGCGCCCATATCAATGACTGGAACCTTCAGAAACAGAAAATATATCCTTCCTTTTCCGGATTAAATAGCGACAAACGGTGCAATCTTCTAATCAAAACTCCCAAATTTCTCGTCCACATATGGCATTGATGATGGAACGGACACTGTCTCCATTTCCGGGTATTGTAAAGCTGTTAGCTTTCCCCCAAATACTGCGCCCGTATCAATGTTTATCGTTCTGTTTACGATTCTGGGCTCCCTGACAGGGGTATGTCCATACACAATCCAAGCTTTTCCATTATAGTGCTGTGCCCAGTCTCTTCTGATTGGTCTGCCATCTGGGTGAGTGGCACCTGTAATATCACCATAGAGAACAAACGTCTGAACCTTTTTGTCAAATCTCCCGATGTAATCTTCTCGGATGCCAGCGTGGGCAATAACCAGCTTATGATGATCTACTATTTGATATAACGGTGCTTTTTCATATAGCTCTATGAAATGTTTTTTAATCATTTTTTGATCTTTCGTAGAAAGAGCTTCGTACTCTGCAACAGTTGTTTCAAGTCCGTGTGTGACTTGAACCTTCCGCCCTAAAAAGAATCGATACAATTTATTGCAATGGTTTCCTGGGGAATAGAAGGCTATTTCTTGTTCAACCACTAGTCGGAATACCGTCTCGATTACTTGAAGTGAGTTTGGACCTCTGTCGGTTAGATCGCCAACAAAGGCAAGTTTTCTGTTAGAAGGGTGTATAGGTATTCCATTCCTCCATTCATAGCCGAGCTTCTCAGTTAGTTGGACAAATTCTTCGTAACAGCCGTGAATATCTCCGATAATATCGAGGTTCATCATATAGGCTCCTCTCTTTTTTGATATATAGTATTTTCTAACAATAAAAAAAGAAACAGAAGAAGCTGTTTCTTTTTAGGCTCATATAAATGTATCAATTCATCATCTTTGGCTTAGTCAAACATGTACTTTCTTGTTCGGGAACGAACATTTAATACAATCCCAATGGCGAGCATGTATGTTGCTAGAGAGCTTCCACCATAACTTATAAATGGAAGCGGAAGTCCTGTAATAGGAAGCAGACCAATGGTCATCCCAATATTTTGAAAAACCTGGAAAGTAATCATTCCAATGACTCCCGTACATAAATAGCTGCCGTATGGGTCATTACATTCAAGTGCAATATGAATCATGCGATAAATTAAGATGAAAAATAGTGAGATGACAATACTAGCACCTATAAAACCAAATTGTTCACCAATAACAGCGAATATAAAATCTGTGTGAGGCTCGGGAAGGAATACATCTGTGTTCATAAAGCCTTTTCCACTTAGTTCACCAGATCCAATCGCTAAGAGTGATTTGATTAACTGAAAGCCTTCGTCACTTGAGTACTCATAGGGTGCAAGCCAGCCGTAGAATCGAGCAAGTTGGTAATCATCAAGTAGGTGCTCTTTAAAAAAGGCTGGAAAGGCAAAATATATATAAACAAATGTCACTATAGCCAGAATAAAGCTAAAAAGTAAGACAAATAAAATTCTCCATTTAATCCCTGAAACAAGTAAGAAAGAGCCGAATATCGACATAAACACCATCGACATTCCCATATCTGGTTGCTTTACTAATAAAAGAAGCGGAGCGATCGTGGTAACTGATAGCTTAATAAGTAAAAAGAGGTCTAACTTTACAGAGCTTTCTACATATTTTTCACGATGAGACACAATAATTTGGGCTAATACTAGGATAAGGAAAATTTTCATAAGTTCTGACGGCTGAATATTTCCAAAGCCAGGTATCCTATACCAACTTGTTGCTCCTTTAATTGTTTGAACAAAGCTACTTGGGACATTAAATTCTAAACCTAAAAGTAATAACATACCGAATCCATATAAATACCATGCAACTTGCTTAAAACGGTCATAGTCTACAAGCATGGTAACACCAATTGCTACGAGACCAATGACATACCATTGCCATTGCTGTGCAACAAAGTTTATATGCTTTAATTTTTCAGGGAGTACTGGTTGGGCACTCAATATCGCGAATGTACTAGCAATCGCAAGAAGAAACAAAATAAACAGTAATGTATAATCAATCCGTTGCTCGGTCTTTTTATCTGATACCATTTCAATATTTACTCCATTCTATCAGTTGTTTTCCTCTATTTCATGATACTTTATTTTACTATGAATGCAACTAAACATGATTAATTTTAGTGTATAAGGGTATAAGAAATTTATTCTATGTTGTAGGACATGCATGATAAACACGTATTTAATAAACACCAAAAGATTTATCGATATAATTCGCGGTTTTTTGCAGATAAAATGAGGACGTAACTTACGTATCATGCTACTATAATGGATAGAAAAACATTTTTGTTTGAACAAGAACGTTCTACAAAGTATCTAAAAGGGGGGGAGACACCATGACGGAATTGAGAGAGGAACAAGCAGAGCAGCTTTTAAATCAGTTGCTTCGAGATAATGAAATCATTCGATTTCGCGAAGAATTTTTAGAGCTACATCCTTATGATCAAGCAAAATTTTTCGCAAACCAAGAAAAGGATGCTAGAATTCTTTTATATAGCTACTTGTCACCGGAAGAAATGGCACCTATTGTAGAAAATTTAAGAGCTGAGGAAACGTATGAGGAACTCATATCTGAAATGGAGCCCTCTTATGTTGCAGAAATTCTTACTGAGATGTATGCGGATGATGCTGCTGACGTGTTAAATGAGCTTAACAAGGATCAAGCCGCTAGCTATTTAACGATGATGGATAATGAAGCAGCACAGGAAATAAAAGAGCTTCTTCACTATGATGAATATACAGCGGGTAGTATCATGACTACGGAGTTTATTGCCATCCATTCGAATCAAACCGTTCGATCGGCCATGCAAATCCTTCGTAGAGAGGCACCAGAGGCTGAAACCATTTACTATTTATATGTAATTGATGAAGGAAAACACCTGATCGGAGTTATTAGTATTCGTGATTTAATTATTGCCGACGATGAAACGATGATTATTGATATAACAAATGAACGCGTTGTTTCCGTTTCCGTTGGAGATGATCAAGAAGAAGTAGCAAGAAAGATGAAGGACTATAATTTCTTGGCACTACCGGTAGTTGATTTTCAAAATCATCTTTTAGGTATTATTACGGTTGATGACATTATCGATGTTATTGATGAAGAGGCATCTGATGATTACTCAAAGCTTGCTGCGATTGTTGAAGGAGATACAACAGATAAAAGCCCTTTATCAAATGCCAAAAGTCGTCTTCCATGGCTCATTATTCTATTATTTCTCGGAATGTTTACCGCAAGTCTTATTGGACGCTTTGAAGATACGTTAGATCAAGTTGCTATTTTAGCTGTGTTTATTCCATTAATTGCAGGGATGGCAGGAAATACTGGTACACAAGCACTTGCTGTTGCTGTTCGAAATATTGCCACTGGAGATATCCATAAAGAAGAAAAATGGCGGATTGTTATCAGAGAAGCGGGGACGGGATTAATAACTGGTCTTACTTGTGGAATATTAATAACGATCGTTGTCTTTGTTTGGAAGGAAAATTTCTTTTTAGGGCTCCTTGTAGGAACATCGGTCATTATCACACTTATCATTGCTACATTAGCTGGGGCATTTATCCCACTACTCATGCATCATTTTAAAATTGACCCGGCAGTTGCGTCTGGTCCATTTATTACTACCGTAAATGACATCATTAGCATTTTAGTCTATTTTGGCCTAGCAACCATTTTTATGCAGTACTTAATTTAAGGTTTTAAGAATACATGTATTGACATAGCATAGCTTTAGTCAATTTTTCTCTAACCTTTTAATAAAGGGGGAAACTATATGGATCATCATGCATCTGTCACGTCCTTATTAATTGTGGTTACCGTTGCATTTTTAACACCATTACTCATTCATCGATTTAAATTAAATATCATTCCAGTTGTTGTTGCAGAAATTATTATGGGTCTTATTATTGGAAAAACTGGATTTGATATTATTCATCCCGACATGTGGATCGACACGCTTTCTACATTAGGGTTCATCTTTTTAATGTTTTTGAGTGGACTAGAAATTGACTTTTCCGCTTTTGCGGGGAATAAGAAGAGGGAAAAGCTTCAAAATGGGAAGGATGCACCGAATTCTTTTCTGATCTCCACGGTTATTTTTATCGGAATCTTTTTGATTTCGTTATTTTTATCTTATTTATTTGTATGGTTTGGGTTTATAGAGAATGCATTCCTCATGACGTTGATTATTTCAACGATCTCGTTAGGTGTTGTTGTTCCAACCTTAAAAGATGCAAATTTAATGAAAAAAGGAATTGGTCAAACCATTCTTCTTGTAGCAGTTATTGCTGACTTGGTAACGATGATACTTTTAGCGGTGTTTGTATCACTATACAGTGAAGATCAAGGAAATATGTGGCTACTATTGATTCTATTTGCGGCAGGAATTGCATTTTACTTTGTAGGTAAATACTTTAGACATCGTACGTATCTTGAAACAATGTCAAAGGGAACAATTCAGATAGGAACTCGTGCTGTTTTTACTCTTATTATCATTTTAGTAGGGGTATCGGAATCTGTAGGGGCAGAAAATATTTTAGGGGCATTTTTAGCAGGAGTTCTCGTATCGCTTCTAGCTCCTAATGCTGATCTCGTTCACAAGCTAGATTCATTCGGGTATGGATTTTTAATCCCAATCTTCTTTGTAATGGTAGGTGTTAATTTGGATGTTTGGAGCTTGTTCGAAGATCCAAAAGTTCTTTACTTAATTCCATTACTATTAATTGCTTTATTCATTTCGAAAATTGTACCAGTTTATTTACTTAGGTTTTGGTATGATACGAAAACGGTATTAGCGTCCGGATTTTTATTAACGTCAACTCTATCTTTAGTTATAGCGGCAGCTACGATTGGTGAACGTGTCGGTGTAATTGATGGCCGAATGTCAGGAGCATTAATACTGGTTGCGGTTATTACAAGTATTATTACACCTATAGCATTTAAGAAGCTATTCCCAGAGAAGGAGACCGAAAATCCAAAGAAGAAAGTGGCGTTTATCGGTGCGAACCAGTTAACCCTGCCAGCTTCAATAGAGCTAAATAAAAGCCTTTATGAGACAACACTATACCATGTCAAACAGGAAAAACTAGAAAAACAAGTAACCGAATCATTATTTAACATCGTAGAACTTGAAAATTATTCTACTGAAGAATTAAAAAAGCATGATATTTTTGACTCAGATATATTAGTTGTAACGACTGGTGATGAAGAGATTAATGCTCATATCGCTACTTTTGCTAAAGAATACGGAGTTGAACGAGTGATTGCTCGTGCAGAGGATCCAGAAGTAGATGAAGCACTCAGAGGTAGAGGGATTGAAGTCTTTTCCGTTCTATTATCGACTAAATCCTTATTAAGAGCCTTAATTGAATCACCAAGTGTTATGAATATCTTAACGAATCAAGAAACGGCTTTATATCAAATTAATATGAAAAACCAATTTTATCACGAGATTAAGCTTCGTAATTTTCCGTTTACAGGAGATGTTATTTTTGTTCGTATTTTCCGTGGTAAGGATTCTATTGTTCCACACGGTGATACGGAATTACTAGTAGGAGACCGATTGATTGTAACCGGTTCTAGAGAATACGTAAATGAGTTGAAAATGGTGCTAGAGTTTGGAAAAGAGTATAATGCGGTATTAGTGAAGCCCTCATATTAATGAGGGTTTTTTCTTCAGCCAATTGGAAAAAATAATTTTTTAAGAACTACCACCTTATTTTTTTGTATTAATTATGACAGCGTTATAAGAATATCACTGTCGTCAATGGACTTAGCGCTAGTAAAGTTTTTCTACTATATTATATATAGCAAAGTTATGATTCAGTATGTTATACTATGACTAGGTACTAATAACTCGTATAAATACAGGAGGAACATTCATGAATTTTTCATTAAAAGGTCGTACATATGTAGTAATGGGAGTAGCCAATAAGAGAAGTATTGCATGGGGTATAGCACGTTCTTTACATGATGCGGGAGCACGGTTAGTGTTTACATTTGCTGGTGAGCGTTTAGAAGCTGGTGTTCGTGAGTTAGCAGAGTCTTTAGAAAGAAATGATTCTCTTGTATTACCCTGTGATGTGACAAGTGATGAAGACATTAAACAATGCTTCTCAAGTATTAAGGAACAGGTTGGTGTCATCCATGGAGTAGCACATTGTATTGCTTTTGCTAATAAGGAAGAGCTAAGTGGTGATTATATGAATACAACTAGAGAAGGTTTCCTTTTAGCTCATAATATCAGTTCATATTCATTAACAGCTGTTGCAAAGGAAGCAAAGGACTTAATGACTGAAGGCGGAAGCATCGTCACACTGACTTATTTAGGTGGTGAGCGCGTCGTGAAAAATTACAATGTTATGGGTGTAGCGAAAGCCTCATTAGATGCAAGTGTCATGTATTTAGCAAATGATTTAGGTAAGAATGGTATCCGTGTAAATGCTATTTCGGCAGGTCCAATTCGTACCTTATCTGCTAAAGGTGTAAGTGACTTTAATTCCATCCTAAAAGAAATTGAAGAACGAGCACCGCTTCGTCGCATTACGACTCAAGAGGAAGTTGGGGATACTGCACTATTCCTATTTAGTGATTTATCACGCGGGATTACAGGTGAAATGATTCACGTGGACTCTGGTTATCACATATTAGGAAATTAAGAACAAGACTAAAGTGAGTTCAGATAGTATGATTTAATGAAGAACATTTTCCGTAACGGAGGATGTTCTTTTTTTTGGTAAAAATTCGGTAGGTAGGAATCTATCATCTTTGTAGTCTACTATCTCGACTTCTAGTTAAATAGTCTAGTAATTCATACTTAACTAGAAAAATATGCATTTATACTAGTCCATTCGTTTATACATGCTGTAAAAATAGCAATATATTATAGCAAGAAGGAAAGGAGGTGTAAGGAAATGGCAAATCAACCTCTTAGTCAAGAAGAAGTTAGACAGCTCCTGGAAACAATTAATTCAGGATTAGGAACGATTGGTTCTACTGTTAATAATAGTATTCAAAGCATTTTAGGTACTCTAAATGTTGGTTCACTCTCATCCAACCTTAATGTACAAAATATGATGCCAACATTTGACACATCACAGGAAGGTAGATTAAAGGTTAATATGAATGGGTCACAGCTCCTTGATTTGAACTTAACAGATCTGATCAATCGAGCAAACAGCCAATAAAAAAACAAACTATTAACCTATTATATTAGCTGATACAAGATAGAAAAGAAAGAATAGGATAAAACATAAAGATGAGGAGGTGAAAGATATGTGTTACAGACCATGGGATCAATGTGGTGAACGTAATTCTCGTCGTAACCGTGCTGACGTCAGTCAAAGAACAGGTGATAATAGACTAGACGATCAAACAACAGCAACTGCTGTAGGTGCACAAATTGCAGCTGCCGGTGTTCAAGTACCTGTAAATGCAGCGGTTAATGTTCAATTATTAGCTATTCCAATTTTAAGCCCACAATTTGCTTATGCTGCTGATGCAAAAGCAATTGTTGCAAACGGTGTTAAACCAGAAAGTGAAGTTGAAACAGGTTCTAATTCCTCACGATAACTAATACTTCTAAAATAGAAGAGTTAATAGATAATAGAGTATAAAATGGTAGGTCAATTTGTCCAAATAGAAGGGAGTGAACAAGATGACAGAAAAAGATGAACTTGCAAAAAAGATAAACGATATTATGCAAAAAGGTTCGTACGGAGAAATGATAGCTGAATTAGCAGAATTAGATTTACCAATGGCTACGAATAATGTGCATGCAAAAGGTGGAATGGGTGGCCGTGCAATCAACTTAACGTATGTTGATAATTATTCATCTTTAATGCTCGTGTATACCTTCCTTCTAAGTCAAATGGATAAAAAGAGATTTAACGGAGACGCAAATTATGAGCTTAACAAATCCCTGTTAAAAGTCCTAAAACAAGCAATGGACGATCAAAAAAAATACCAATATGATTTTCTCCAAGCTGTTAACCTTCTAAATGAACAAAAAGACTAACAAAATCCCCCCGCCAAGTGGTGGGGGGATTTTAAAATAAAATGGGAGAATACTTCGCACCCTTTCAAAACTTATAGGCACATTCCCCAATAAGTTGCATATGAATGAAGTGAATGCAAATAAATACGTTTGTGGGGTGATATGTTTGTCACAGAAGGATTCAAGGGTTGATCGTAATGGTCCTCTTTACTATATTACTCAACCAAAACTAAAGCCTGTTGAAGTAAAAGCTCAAACAATCTTTTCTACAAAATCTTCACCTACTCAAAAACTGGCTAATACGGAAACAGAAGTTACAGAGATAAAGGCAAAGAAAGTTCCAAAGTATCTAGAGTCACTTGGAGAGGTACAATATGTTGAACGGAAAAATAATGATCAGGAAGAAAAGAAGGAAAAATCAAGAGATATTGTATTTGAAAGATTATTTAATAAAGGTACAGAACAGGAAGAACAGCATGGTGAACAAGTAGAGGAACAATTGCAAGAAGTAGAGGAGTATCAAGGTCGTAAATCCTTTAAGCAAATGAACGTAGTAGAAAAACTGGATTTCCTGTTAAATAGACCTCATTATATTCCTGAAGTGGTATGTGCTATTTATGCAAACGATACTGAATATGTAGGATATGTTAAAAGCTTTGAAGATGGCGTCGTCACAGTAAAGCAGCTCAATCAACTTGTGACTTTATCAATTGATGTTAAAGACATAGAACAAATTCGATTAAATCCATATTGATAAACGAGAAAAATCGGTAAGGTCCTTGCTTACCGACTTTTCTTCAAAGTATGCTTACTAAACTCCTGGAATGAAAGTATCATCTAAACATTGGATAGCACAGAAGCATCTTAAGTCTACTGTAATACAAGAGCAAGTTCTTCTTAGGTTATCAGTATCGGCAATTTGTGGACAATTGCTGTGCAGGCAATCTGGCTCTAGAACACGAAGTACTGCGCAGCATCCATCTACACTTTCTACTCTAAAGAAGATAGACTTACAGTAGAAGTCAAGCTTCTTACCATGATGCTCTTCACCACATGGACATTCATCAGTTTCCGGCTTGAAGAATGCTTCAAATGGCTTACCATCCTCCGTGTAAAGGATGAAAGGACGAGTGTTGGCTTTGTGCTTATTCTCGAATGCACCCAATACTGGTCTTAAACAATTAGTAGGGCAATCAAGATCATCTTCAACTGCATCTTGAAGGTCAGCGATAAAGTTTACTACATCACATACACAATCAGTCGCACCTAAGATGTCATCTCTTTTTTTATTGCATCCCATTGATAGTTCCTCCTTATATTTTGTAATATTCATTACACTTATAGAATATTGATGAGGGCTTATATTTGTTACGGATGTCCGATAATTTTTTGAAAAATAGGCCCTAGCTTATGATGGGGTTTATGTAAAAAAGGAGACCGTTACAATTGGTCTCCACATTTGTGATTAGATTAAAACCACCGAAATCTAGGACGTTCCTCATTTCCGGCTTCTGAAAGAGATTCAACATCTACTTTTTCTTCAGCTACAGACTCCACATCCATATTTCTTTTATCATCGTCTACATCCACTTCTCTCACTCTACCAATCCATGGGTCTCGATGATAGCGACGCTTATTTTCATCGATGATAATCACTTCATCTGCTTTAATAATTAGTTTATCTACGTGGATTTCTTTCCGTTTTGACATTTGTTGTCCCTCCTTGATTTAATTTCACTAGGTATAAAACCATTTTTACTTTCCGTCTATTCTATGAGATAACCGGAGTTTTCGGGATAGGATATTGACCCATTTTTTTGCTGAAATTATTTTTCACTTCAAGAAATAAGTGAAAAGCGAACAAATATCGATATGTGCGTTTGAATATTCGGTTTTTCTGTGATAAAATAATTGATAATAATAAAGACCGTTCACAGTAACTGACGACATTGTGGAAGAGACCACAAGGGAGCTGTGAAATTATATGAGCCGGTCGTCTGGGCAAGGATACTGAAGACAGGATCCTCAAAGTTCAAGGAGGGCATGGTGTTGGAAAAGTTAATTTTGGATGGTATTGCAGTGGCCAATACAGTAAAGGAACATGTAAAAGAGCGAGTTGAGTATTTAAAGAGCAAAGACATTCGACCTTGTTTAGCCACAATACTTGTTGGAAATGATCCATCTTCAGCGACATACGTAAAAATGAAGGGGAATGAGTGCGAGAGGCTTGGTATTCTTTCTAAACGAATCCATCTACCAGAAGAAACAACAACAGAGGAATTAGTTGCTTGTATAATCGAATTAAATCATTCAACAGACATTGATGGCATCTTATTGCAACATCCAGTACCTAGCCACATTGATGAGCGTGCTGCTTTCGAAGCCATCTCCATTGAAAAAGATGTAGATGGTGTAACAAGTCAAGGATTTGGACAATTAGCCTTCGGTTTTAGTGATTATCCTTGTTGTACGCCAGCAGCAATTATGCAAATCATTGAACACTACAAAATCCCAGTAGAAGGTAAGCATGCTGTTGTAATTGGGAGAAGTCCAATTTTAGGTAAACCTGTTTCGTTAATGCTTTTAAACAAAAATGCTACCGTAACGACTTGTCATTCTAAGACCGTGGATTTGCCAAGTATCGTAAAACAAGCGGATATCGTTGTAGCTGCAGTTGGTAAGCCAAACTTTGTCAAGGGTGATTGGATTAAAGACGGTGCTGTTATTTTAGACGCAGGTTATAATAAAGGAAATATTGGTGATGTTGACTATGAAGAATGCTTCAATAAGGCAAGAGCCATAACTCCTGTACCTGGTGGAGTAGGACCGGTAACGATTTCCATGCTACTAAAACATACAGTTGATTCAGCTGAAAAACGAGAAAAATAAGAGTTTTTCCTTTTCAAATACTATGTAACACTAGTCTAAGGGCTGGAGCTGCATAGTTTTTCTTTATTTCATGCGTAAAATAGAGACTTTTTTTACCGAAAAATCATACAGTAGAAGGGTAGGATGAATAGTAAAGGAACCTCAGACGTTCTCTAAAAAGGAGATAAAACCGTGACTTGGCTAGAATTAATAATGTTATCGCTCGGAAGCTTTCGTTTAACTCGCCTAGTGGTTTTCGATGAAATTACAAGCTTTATTCGAAGCCCATTTCATGAAGAGATTGAAGAGATGGATGAAGATGGGACGACTTCAACTTACATTAAAATAAAGGGATCTGGTATAAGAGGCTGGTTTGGTGAGTTATTAAGTTGTCATTGGTGTACTGGTGTATGGTCCGCTCTACTCCTTTATACATTATGGATGTACTGGCCGTTAGTTGGTCAGCCACTTGTTCTCGTACTTGCGATTGCGGGATGTGCTGCCATTATAGAGACAATCATTTCAAAACTAACCACATAAGGTGATTAGTAAAAGCCTGTTTTCTTCATCTTTCGTAACTCCTTCTCTTTGTAAGCATATGATGTAACAAGGTTGTATTATTAGGATAGGGGGAATACACAAATGAAACTGAAGAAGCAGTTACCCTCCGTTAATGAAGAGGTAAAGGAACATACTCCTAAAAAAAAGAAAAAAAGTGGCTGTGGATGTGGGCAAAAAACTAAAAAAGCAAAATAAATATATTCAGACAGAACAGTCTATAAAAGCCTGTTTTTTATATATATGTTAAGAAAGTTTCTGGTGTTTCGTAACGGCTAAATCCAGCTTCAGCGCTCAGCCAAGATGAAATGGAGACGATCTTTGCCATTTCATCGTGCTCGAGGTCAAATAACCCTAAATGCGAAAAAGGGGAAAAGCACCCTTTTCTCATTTAGGAACATTTGCTCTGCCTTAGGCTAAACGGGGCGTATGCGCCTTTTGTCCTACCTAGTATACACAAGTGTGAGTTACAGTATGAATCGATCTTATAAAAACCCTAATAATGGAAATAATATGCACTCATATTCCTTTTGAAACAACACATTCTATTTAATGCCAAGTATATAAGGAATAGGATGATTATTTATGAAAATAATGTGGCTGTTGACTATTGTTTGTTTAATGCTTACTGGATGTAATGGAACAAACAATGAATCAAAAGATACGGCAAATAAAGGTCCCACGAATGTTTCCACTAAAACTGGTGATCAAATCAGCATAACTGATAATGCAGTTGCGAAAAATGCTAAAGAAAAAGTTCTTAAGTATGATGAAGTAACAGAGGTAATTGCTGTTCACCACGATTTAGAACTTATTTTAGCTTTTAATATAAAAAAGATGCAAGAATTTAATGTAAAAAAAATAGAGAAGCGAGTAAAGAAAGAGTTAGAAAAAGAATTTCCAAATGAATTAATTACGGTCTCTCATGACAAAAAAATAATGATGGAATTAAGTAAGTTAAAAAAGGAACAGGAGAAGCTTTCTCCAATGGAAATAAAAAAGCGTATGTCCAAAATTAAAAAGCTATCACAAGAGAAGACCTAATTGAAAAGGGGAGCGTCCTTATGTCAAATGAGAATCGGAAAAATTTAACAAAGTCTCAGCAAGATTATCAACAATTTCAAAAAGAGAGAGAGCTGAAACGACCAGTTGTAAAAAACTGTTTAAAGGCTTTCTTAGTTGGTGGCATCATTTGTAGTATTGGACAAGCTGTTTCCCTTTTTTATATTACCTTTTTCGATTTTACCGAAATGACTGTGGGGAATCCAACCGTTGCCACGATGATCTTTTTCTCGATGTTATTGACTGGCTTTGGTGTATACGATCGAATCGCTCAATTTGGAGGTGCTGGTAGCGCGGTACCTGTAACTGGTTTTGGAAATGCTGTAATCTCAGCTTGTATTGAGCACCGTACAGAAGGCTTTGTTCTTGGTGTTGGTGGAAACATGTTTAAGCTTGCAGGATCGGTCATTCTCTTCGGTACGTTCTCCGCATTTATTGTTGCACTGATTAAAACGATATTAAAAACTTGGGGTGGATTTTAATGACACAAATGCATCGAACGTGGATATTTGAAAATCAGCCTGTTATCGTTGGATCATCTGCTGTTGGAGGTCCGTTTGAGGGAAATGGAAATTTAGCAGAGGATTTTGATATATTACATGATGACTTATGGTTAGGTGAAGATTCCTATGAAAAAGCACACAAAGTGTTACTTGAGGAATCTATTTTTAAGTCTATCGAGAAAGCAAATTTAGCAAAAGAAGATATTCAGTTTCTGTTAGCTGGAGACTTAATCAATCAAATTACTCCGTCTAGCTTTGCTGCTCGTACATTTGCGACCCCTTACCTAGGATTGTTTGGTGCTTGTTCAACCTCGATGGAGGGCTTGGCATTAGGTGCTTTTATCGTCAATCATGGAGGGGCTAACTATGTTGTGACAGCAGCCTCAAGTCATAATTCCGCAGTTGAGAAGCAATTCCGTTATCCAACGGAATATGGTGGACAAAAACCACCAACTGCTCAGTGGACTGTTACTGGTTCTGGAGCTTGTGTACTTGGATCAGAAGGAAAGGGTCCGAAGGTTACTTCTGCAACGATTGGTAAGGTAATTGATATGGGATTGTCTGATCCATTTAATATGGGAGGAGCCATGGCCCCAGCTGCTGTTGATACCATTGAGGCACACCTTAAGGAACGAAAGGTGGACCCATCATACTATGATTTAATTATTACAGGCGACCTAGGGAAAATTGGACATGAAGTAGCGTTAGATTTAATGACAAAGCATGAAATAGGAATCTCTCCTGAGCAATTCAAAGACTGCGGAATGCTCATTTATCGTGATGGTCAACCCGTATTAGCTGGGGCAAGTGGTCCTGGTTGTTCGGCTACCGTTTTATATGGTCACCTATTAAATCGCATGAGAAAAGGTGAGTTAAAACGAATTTTAGTTGTGGCAACAGGTGCTCTCTTATCACCGTTAACATTTCAACAAAACGAGTCCATACCTTGTATTGCCCATGCTGTTTCCATTGAATACGGAGGTGATAACTAATGTTTGCTACATTCTTTTGGGCCTTTGTAATAGGCGGGTTCATATGTGTCATTGGACAAATTATGTTTGACGTTTTCAAGCTCACTCCGGCCCACACATTAAGTACATTAGTGGTGATTGGTGCTATATTGGATGGTTTTGGTTTATATGAACCATTGATTGCATTTGCTGGCGCAGGAGCAACTATTCCAATTACCAGCTTTGGTAATTCGTTAGTGCACGGAGCGATGGAGGAAGCTGCTCAGCACGGGTTAGTTGGAGTATTAACAGGGATGTTTGAGGTCACAAGCTCAGGTATTTCTGCTGCGATCATTTTTGGTTTTATTGGTGCTATTTTCTTTAAACCGAAAGGATAAGGAGGGTCTACTATGACCGTTGCTTCACAGGTAAAACAAAGTCTTGCAACACTGGAGAGTATGCATGCAGGATTTCAAACATTTGCTCTAAAGTCGCAAGATGACGTAGCAAAACGTGATTTTCATGAGGCTATGCTTTTGACGGAAGAAATGATACAGGATTTGAAAAAGCGTGTTGGAGAATTGGAGCGGGAAGAGCCTCAATATCAAGGATTTTAATTAAAGGAGTCTTTAAAATGCCTGAATGGTTACTTGTCATCATTAGATCCGTTTCGATTTTAATCGGATTATTTTTTATATTAAAGTTATTAGGAAAAAAGCAGCTTTCGGAGTTGTCATTTTTTGAAACAATCGTAGGTATTACAATTGGTGATATTGCGGGTACATTGTCAATGGACTTAGCTGTATCCCTACCACAAGGGCTCACAGCTATTGCTATCTGGGCACTAGCCCCCTTCATACTTGATGTTTTCTCAGTAAATAATAAAAAGTTTCGAGATTTCGTCCAAGGAAAATCCGCTGTTTTCATAAAAAATGGAAAAATCATGGAAGATAATTTAAAGAAAGAAAAAATAACAAGTGATGAATTACTAGAAATGCTTAGAAATAAAAACGTTTTTCGAGTGGCAGACGTAGAATTTGCAACCTATGAGCCGACAGGTGACTTAAGTGTATTATTAAAAAAGGAAAACAGGCCTATTACTCTAGGTGATTTAAATCCAAATCAACCGAGTGAGAGAGAAGCTCAAACCGTGATTATGGATGGGAAAATATTAAATGAATCGTTAGGAACAATGGGACTCGGAAGAGGATGGCTGAAAAACGAATTGGACAAATTAGGCGTTACCATTGAAAATGTTTACCTTGGTCAAGTGGATTCATACGGTCAGTTAACGGTTGACTTATATGATGATAAAATTCAAGTGCCAGAGCCAGTTGAAACGAAGCTATTATTTGCATCCATGAAAAAATGTGTAGCTGATTTTGAATTATTTAGCCTACAAACAGAAAATAGTAGTGCTAAGTCAATGTATGAAAAAAATGCAACAAAAATGGAACATTTAATCGAAAAGGTAGGCAAGTACTTACATTGATCAGGAGCTTCGTACGAAAATCCACATTTGTCCCTGTACACTTGTCCATACAAAGTAGTAGGAAGTTGAATATAGTGATAAGGAGTGGGTAGCTCTGGCCAAAACAAAGGGCCATTTTAGGTGAATGTTGGGTCTACTTAATGGCTGTTAACAACATGCTAATTTTGAAGGGGTCATGCATAAAAGTGATCCCCTTTTTTTATTATATTATCGATGAACCAGCCCTTTAGGATTGGAAATTATTGACGATAGTAATAGTAAGATCGTTATGATCTGTTCTCCATTGAAGTGGTACGACATACAATACTGTAAGTCATTTGGTTTATTGATGGAATGAAAAGGGTATTTAAATATGAAAGGAGGCATTCTTATGGGGTATATCTTGCCTATCGATCATCATCAATATGCACAATACGCTAATCGTACAGTAAAGGACATCACATCTCCATTTGAACTACTACCTGTATTTGAAGCCAGCCTAGAAAAGCGATTAAAAAAAGAGAAAAAAGGAAGCAATCAAGATTTTACGGAAAATAAAGAAAGAGATGACATAAGTAGAAAAGAGAGAAGCGCCTATGACGACAAGAAGATTCCTGAAGCTTTAATCTCTGAAATTACAGGAAAAGGCCAGCTTTTTAATCAGTCGATATGAATATTGAAAGGAAACTTGAAACATGCTGAAACGATATGAATGAATGAGCTTTTTACTTTAATTAAAGTGAAAAGCTCATTTTTTGTATTCACTTGAAAAGAGAAACGTTATCGCTACCGTGATGGAATTTGAAGTGTCTTCCAATAATTGATAAAATAAATGAAATGTAAATCGACAAGGAGAGAATTAAATGGCTACAATTGAAGATCTTCATAAGCTTGATATTAGAGTAGGTACCGTCATCACCGCAGAGCCTTTTCCAGAGGCAAAGGTTCCAGCCATAAAAATGGTCATTGATTTTGGTGAGGAGATTGGCATCAAGCAGTCTAGTGCTCAGATTACGAAACGGTATACCCCAAGTCAAATGCTGAATAAACAAGTTATTGCCATTGTGAATTTTCCGCCAAGAAGAGTAGCGGGATTTAAATCAGAGGTACTAGTCATCGGAGGGGTTCCAGAAGAGGGGGATGTCGTGCTTTTAAACATTGATGAGAAGGTCCCAAATGGAACACCAATCGCATAGAAAAAAGAGAAGCGCTAGTATTTGACTACATGAAGTGCTTCTCCTTCTGTCCATTCTGCATATAAACAGTCTTTTATACGATTGCAGCCGTGTACTTGAAGTTGTCCCCTTAACCATTTCTCGTCAAAACCTGATTCGTTTAGATTATCCCAAACAATTTCTCCGTCTGTCACAATAGCTAAAGGTAGGTTCACTTGTATCTCATTTAAATTTAAATCATTTCTTGTCGGTGGAGCAAAGTAGGATTTTTTTAATACACTGATCGTTCCATCTGTTTCCAAAATGGCATATTCAACTTCCTTTAATGAGAAGACATCCTTTTTTCTAATTAAATTTTGAAGCTGATTAATATCTAGCTTATTTTTCTTAAGACCCTCATAATTGATTTTTCCTTTGTGAATGACAATTGATGGCTTTCCTTCCAGGAATGCCCTTGTATTTTTGAACTTTTGTGTAATCAATTCGGTTACATATATAAGAACGGCCCAAATAAACACGACATATATGATCTTGATAGCGCCAACGTCTTTGTCATGTATGGCACTTCCCACTAACTCTCCAAGAACTAAAGCAGAGATAAAATCAAAAGGGGTAAGCTGGGTGATTTGTGTTTTACCAAGTAATTTAGTCGTAATCAACAATACGAAAAAGCCAATTATTACCTCGGTACCACTAATGAGAAAATCCATACATTACACCTCGCAATTCATTCTATAGTAGTGTGTACGAAATGAAGGTCATTTATGAAAAGTTTGAACAGAAAAAGCTACAACGATAATCGTTGTAGCCTTGTACTTAAATATGTTTTACCATCGTAACATGTGGTATCCCCGCATCCATAAAAATGTCAGATATTGTCTCATACCCTATCTTCGAATAAAAACCTTCTGCATGTGTTTGAGCATTTAATTTTAACGTCGAATAGCCTCTTTCTTTTGAAAGTTCCTCTAGCTTATTCATAACAAGAACGCCAAGATTTTGACCACGGTAGGAGGATAATACACATATTCGTTCCATTTTTCCGACGTTATGATCGTACTCACGAAGTCTTCCAGCTGCGACTGGTTTATCTCCATCATAGACGACAACGTGTGTGCAAATATCTTCAAACTGATCGATTTCTTCTTCCTCAGGAACTTGCTGTTCTTCGATAAATACTTCTCTTCTCACAGTTAAAGCATCCTTGAATTGTTCATCATTATTAACAACGACTATCTTCAACACTTAACATTCCTTTCCTAAATGGAATGTTTCGTAAACTGTCCAGGAACCATTCTCTAGTTGGTATAATAACTGAAAGCGATCAACTGTTTCTTGATGATTGATATTCAACATTTTTAGAGAGCTAAGGACATCCGAATGTTCATCATCAGATAACTGCTGTCCAATTGTAATATGAGGAACAAACGCATACTCTTTTTCACTTGGGAAAGCACCAGTATGCATTTTATTATGAAGGTTCTCTAATGCAGGAGTTGATTCAACCGCTAGATAAATAACGTTGTTCACTGGATGAAAAGAGCTTACTTTGTAAACATTTAAGGTGAATGGTTTTACTTCAGAAGCAACTTTATGTAATTCTTGTACTAAGTCCTTAATGTCATCATCAGATGTATCGAAGGAATTTTTCAATGTCACATGAGGCGGGATTAAAGCATAGTTTGGATCATATCTTTTTCGATATGAGTTCGCTAAATCTTGAAGTTTTTTTGACGGAAACAAAGCAATACCGTATTTCATAGTTTGTTACCTCCCAAGAATATCTTATATAAGAACATGTATGCTATAAACTATTATACCAAATTTTCAAATTTTACAGAACTAATCTTTTAGAATGATTTGTAACGCTTGCTTTAGATCTGGCTGCCAGTACGTCCAAGTGTGATCTCCATCAAATTCATGAAATGAGGAGTCAAATTTTTTACTTTTCATGAGTGTGGCTAACTCACGATTAGGATTTACAAAATCCTTTGTTTCCCCTTTAGTTGTTTCAACAGCTGTTTCTTTTGTACCGACTGAATGATACAGCTGTAGTAAATGCGGTGAAGGAAAATGTTGGATTTGTTTTTTTACAAAGGAATTAACGAATGGCGACTGCAAAACAATTTTCCCAAATGTATTTGGATATTTTAATCCAGCTAGCAAAGAGACTGTTCCACCTAGTGAATCACCTACAAGTACTCGACCTCTACCCATTTGATACGTGGGATATTTTTCATCCAAATAGGGTACTAGCTCGTGAGCTAAGAACCGTATGTAGCTTTCATGATTTTGACCATTTGGATGATATTTACTATATCGATCATTTACATCCATATAAGGGATACCAATAATCAGGATATTAGGAATCGCTCCATCTTCTAATAATTCCTCTGTGACACGAGCAATTCTTCCGAGGTTAAAATAATCCTGTCCATCTTGTGCAATAACAAGATGATATTTGTAAAGAGGCGTAAAATTAGCCGGCTTATAGAGCATAAGAGTTAATTCTTCTCCTAGAGCTTTACTCATAAAACTGATTTCTTCAATTGTTCCTTTCTTTTGTACCATGTTTATGTATACCTCCAATGATAGTAGCTTTTGCAGTTGGAAAAAAAATACGCAAGTGATATCACAATAATAATATTGTAGCATAAAGTTCTAAAATACTTCTTAATTTGCGCCCTGAATAAGCTCTTACTTTGAAAAAATAAGGAATATGAATGAGGGAGAGATTTTGTATATCCAACCTAACGAAAATCTCCACAACCAAGAGGTATTACTTTACTCATTTGAGGTAAAGAATCGATGATGTATGGAAAAATTGTGATGGCTGATGTTTAATATGCCATAAGAGAAATGAGATTGACGCCTTTTATCAGTTGGTGAACCTGGATTAAAGAGTGTAATACCATTAGCCGTTTCGTTTATTGGAATGTGAGAGTGACCGAATAAGATGATGTTAACATTTTGGTATTTGAAGGTATTCAAAGCCCGAATTGGTGTAGACCTTCCCTTACCTAAATGTCCATGTGTTAAGCCTATGTTAATCCCGTTCAAAGAAATGATTTTTTCAAACCCTAGAATTCTAACGATTTCATCGTTATCAACATTCCCAGCTACTCCTTCAACAGGAGCATATCTATTGAGTTCATAATATAACTCAGCTGTTTGCCAGTCGCCAAGATGAATAATTAAGTCAGCATGTTCAAGTTCAAAATTAAGTTTTCCAGGTAGTTTTTTCGATTTGTTGGGCATATGGGTATCGGATAAGATAATGACTTTTTGTTCATCCACTTTTATTTATAATCTCCTTAAGACTAGATTTTTCAGCTTGCTCTATTAATGTTATACCTTCCTGTGACAGAGGAGTTAATATAAGCTGGTAATGCTCGTCATCTTGTTCCTCAAGAAACATTTTTATATGCTGGTCCCCACCTAAAAACCAACAATCACCATTTAAGGAGGACTTATCATATAAAACATCAAGATGTAAATCAGCACCGACATCATGAACAAAACGATCAAATAGTAAACCTTCTGCCGCACTATCTAATTCACTACTTAGTTTATCCGCATAAAGACTATGTTGAAAATAGCTTTTTGGAATTACATATTGTTTTTGATTCAAATTCATAACCTCCAAGTATTGTACCTGAATGTAGTGTGACAGAAAATAAGGGAAGTTATGTACGAGGTTATTACGGATCTGCAGGGATTGTCGATTTCCTAGATAAGTAATGTTCTTCCGTTCCAAGCTCTCTGTTTATTAGTAACTCCATTAATGCCAAATGTTCTCTTGTGACAATGGGATCCTTCTCTGACCAGTTGATTATATAGACGAAGTAATATTCATTAATGGGTCTAAAAATAACTGATGAGAATGGACAGTAATCATACCGTGCCTTAATGTTATATCTTTTTGTATAGCTCCAATTTAGTAATTTCATTTATATCACCCATACCAACTATAAAATGAAAATTGTTTTCTTTGAAGATATTTTTCTATGGAAAGAATTCACAACACAAATCCAAAAGTTGTTATACATACAAGGTAAACAAATAGAATCAGTACCTTGATTGAAAGATAAAATTATAGAAGAAACATAGTACTAAAAGGCTAATCATAAAAAAGACGCTTGCTTTCTTTTTGTTTTGTTGATATAGAAAGAATATTTTGAAGGGAAAAGGTCCTAGTCGTTTTTCGAAGTAAGCAATACCCTTGTATAAAGGTAGGCGTCATTTTACGAATCATAATAGTACGATGTGTCATTTCTCCTGATATGGATTGATAGATGAGTTCAACAGGTTGTTGATCAAGAAAACAACGGTTTAACGCAGAGTAAAATGGATTCAAGAAGATCACCTCTAAAAACATTATAAACGAACATTTGTTCCGTTTTCGAGTGGGAACATGGACCAAATGTTATAGTTTTTTGGGATATTGACAATGACCAAAATATTCGCTATATTATTGTAAACTACTATATGATTATGACTTGTTAGCTCAGTGGGAGAGCACTTCCTTGACAGGGAAGGGGTCGGGGGTTCAAGTCCCTCACAGGTCATCTTACTCAGAAAGCTGAAAATCCTTTAGTATCAAGGATTTTCAGCTTTTTAATTTTACGATTAAATTGTTGTTTCTTCGCCATAGTCATTATTTGCTAACATTTTGCTAACATTATCTTTTTTTAGACTGTTGTATTGCATTATGGAAAATATCCGCTACTTCATTAAAATCGTTTGGGATTAGATGTGCATATGTTTCTAATGTGATTTTTGGATTTGCATGTCCTAAACGAGCTGAAACTTTTACTAGATCAACTCCTGATGAAATAAGAATCGATGCATGGGTATGTCTGATGTCGTGGAATCTAATAGGTTTTAAATTGGCCGCTTTACAAATACGTTTCATAACACGCAAAACATTACGAGGGTCAAGAAATGAACCTGTTTCTGTGCATATAACTAAGTCGTTATCAAAATATTGGTTATTTAATTTGTATTTCCATTTATTTTGATTCTTTTTATGAATTAGTAATTCATCGATGATAATTTCTGGAATAGGTACTTTTCTTTTTGAATTTAAAGTTTTTAAAGTTGTTAACAAATACCCTTTCTTAGGAATATAAGAAAGGGAACGTTCCACTTGAATGAATCTTTTATCAATATTTATATCCCTCCATTTTAGACCTAATAACTCTCCTCGTCTCATACCTGTATAGAAAGCAAGGAGGAATAATAGATAATATTGTTCCTTTTTACAAACGTTTAGGAAAGAATGTATCTCTTCAAAAGACCATATCTTTATTTCGTCTTTTTTAGCAGATGGTGGATCAGAATCTATAACTGGATTAAAAGCTAGGAGTTGCCATTTAACAGCCTGACTTAAAGATTGATTTAAAATTTGATGCATTTTACGTATATAATTAGTACTAAAATTTTCTGCAATTTTTTTGTTGTAAAAATCATCAATATCTTTGGTCGTTATACTTGAGAGTTTTTTTTCAGAAAAAGGATTTTCATTGATTAGATGTTTCTCTATCATATACCACCTGGCTGATACTGTTGAATCTTTAATTCTTTTTTGATAATGCTCAAAGAACCATCTGCTGATATATGAAGCGAAAGACTCTTTACTTGGTTCGTGATAACGATTTTCATCTAGTTCAATGATTACTTTTCTAAGAGCAGCTTCTGCATCTTTTTTTCGTTGGAATCCACCTTTAGTTTTTTGCTTGCGTTTGCCTGTTTGTGGATCTTTTCCAATATCTACAATATATGAATAGGTGTTACCTCTTTTTAAAATTGTTCCTTTCATTATTACGCCTCCATTTTAGATTTGTTATTAGATAATTAGAATTTCTCCTTTTATAAGTTTTGACAATAAAATATTATTTTATAATCTATTATTCTAATAATTATTAAAATAGAGAGTGATATAATAGGTTTAAGAAAAAGGATAATTTTGTAAATAGGAGGATGCAATAGATGAAAGCAATAGAGATATTGGAGCTGAGTAAATTAAACCTGTGTTGTTCATTGGAAGGAAGTTTTTGTAACCAAAGGAATTCAACTTTAAATTATGAAGAAGTAGATGATCCATTTTTTTCAATTATGGAAAAAGATACTATGTATCAGGAAAGTCGTATAATAATTAAGGAATTGGCAAAGAAACATAATATTAAACTTCCTGAATTTATTAAAGGAAGTAGGGCAATTAGCGAAGCTGTGGATTATTTAACTTCAGATATGGGGATGAATGAAAATCAATTTACTCTACAAAGTTATGTTAGAACTGTTTTCAATAGATTTATAGATTATCTAGAGGATGAGCAAATTGACGTTCAAATAGTCCATGTGAATAGTCGAATTCCTGATCGATTAACATTTTCACATATTAAAGAAGACCTGGTTAAATGTGAAAAGAGGTTTAATGAAGAGGATTATTCTGGAGCAATTACTAGTGCTCGATCATTAGTAGAAGGAGTATGTAACGAGAAATTAGTAAATTTAAATGGTGAACAATTAAAAGATCAGCCTGATTTACCTGCCTTATTTAAACAAGTTAGAATGCACTTAAACTTAGATACAAAAAATCCAAAATTGGAGCAACCATTGAAACAAGTTCTTAACGGTTTAGTGAATATTGTTAATGGGATAGCACAAATTCGTAACGAAAATGGAGATGCACATCACCGAAGATATGAAGTAAACAAGCATCATGCACTAGTAGTTATAAATTCAGCCAAAACAGTTGTAACGTTTCTTTTTAATACTTATGAATATCAGCTTGATAAAGGAATTTTAATTAAAGCTAAATAACGAAGTGATATTAATAAAACTTAAGTATTTAAGTTTTATTTTAAGCATCTTATTGCTTGCCTAATCTTGGATTAGATAAGTACTTCTACAATAAATCTTTAAATTGTCTATAAACTAAATCATTCTCAGGAATCTTAATATAATAATTCCTAATGTAGTATGGCTGTACATAATGTTCTGTAGAAGAAATACTCTTATGGTTTAGCAATTGCATTATTGTTGTAATTGCAGCTCCATTTTCATACATAAGGGTAGCAAAACTATGTCTAAGTGAATGTAGCTTTACCATGGGTAATTTTGCATTTAGTAGATAATATTTCATTAAATAATATACTTTTTCATTAGTGAGTGGTTTGCCACTATCTTGAAATATTTTATCCTTTGATTGTATTGAATTCTCAAGGCAAAATTTATTGATTGATTGTGCTAATCCATTTCTTAAAGGGATTACATGGGAAGTTTTGTTTTTTGTTTTTTGTATATAAATCATCTCATGTTCAATATTAATGTCTTCTATAGTAATAGAAAGTAATTCAGATATTCTACAACCTGTAGAGCAAAGTAAGCTAAATAGTAACAAGTCACGATCTAGGTGGTTACTATTAATAGTTATACTTTGAAAGAATTTAATTAACTCATGGCGGTTTAAAATTCTTGGAAATTTCTTTTGTGGCTTATAGTTAACTAATTTAAAAGTAAGTTGTTGGGTTAATAAAGGAAAATCATAATTTCTATAAAGGTATTTAAAAAAAGATCCCAACGCATTTCTGCAGGTTGAAAGCCAACTAAAATTACTTTGGGCATTTTTAAAGAGGAACTCGTCAATTAGACCAGAATCAAGAGGTTTATAACTTATTGCTATTCCATTATAGTCGAGTTGGTATACTCTTAAAAGGTGTACCTCATTTAAAATAACGTCCATCTTTTCTGCCAAAAATTCTCCAAATTGTATGAGTGGCTTAGAGTAAATTGCTTTAGATTTATCTGAAAGATTAGCAACTGCTAAGAATTTTTCTAATTCTTTTACAAAATAATCCATAATTAATCAATTAACTCCTTTATCAATTTTTCAAATTGTAGGGGGTATTTATTTAATACTTCATCTCTTAAGTCTAAGGGTAATAACTGTACATAAATTCTAGTTGTTTCAGGATTCGTATGACCAAGGATTTGTGTTAGATAAGCAAGATTCATCCCCGATCTTAAACAATTAACTGCAAAAGTATGCCTAAAAGAATGTGGGGAGAATCCCTGGTCTATTAATCCGGAATCGGATAAAATATTTTTCACTTGATATCTAATGGTTCTGGTTAATATAGGTTTCTTACGCAACTCTCCTTCGTCATGGCAAAATAGCAAACCTTCATGATTTCTTGTCCATTCCGTACCTGACATTTCAAGATATTTTAGAATAACACGTTTCACTTCCGGGAACAAAGGAACGATTCTTTCTTTTTTTCCTTTACCCATTATTCTAATAATATTATTTTCAATATCGAAATCTTTCACCTTAACTGTTACAATCTCTTCGGATCTACATCCAGTCGACAAAAGAAAACATACCATCGCTCTCCACCTATATCCATAGGTCCTGTTTAAAGAGACTTTCAGAATATTTTTTGCTTGTTTACTAGTAAAATATCTAGGGAATATTTCTGTTTTATGATTTTCAAATTTGTAAGTTAAATCCTTTTCTATATAATCAGTGTAGTATGCATACTTAAGCAATGCTTTAATTATCCCAGTATATTTATTAAGGGTATAGGGGGATAATGAACTGTTTTTTCTAGGTTCAAGCGTAGAGATAAATGAATATAATAACTGTTCATTGAGTGTATAAATTGATGACATAGTTTCTATGGATGTATCTTTCTGTGATAAGTATTTCTTAAATCTAATAAGAAAATTGCTATATGTCTCAAAAGTAGATTCACTTCTCTTCCCTATGTTTACTAATTGATTTAAATGAATTAGGAAATTGTCAATAATTTCATCAATTTTTGGTTCTTTTATTTTAGGGACTTTGGCTGTACTTAAAGAAAATAATTGCTCTTTTGTAATACCTAATTCACTACATACTAAATCATAATCAACAGTTGATTGAATTTTTATTGCCACCTTTACTCCTCCTTAAATAAGTATTCATACGGATCGTGGGGTAAGGAATTGGAAAGCAAGCGTTTAGTGCTTCTTTCAAGGTAAATTAATGTTGAAACAAAGTGTTTATGTCCAACAGCTTTTGAAACTTGTTCGAAACTATTATTGTTGTCCAGGGCATTAGTGATATAACTATGTCTTAGAGCCTTAGGGGAATATTTTGAGGCTTTATATAGTCTAAGATTAGCTTTATAAAAAATGGAATTTATTGCATTAATATTCAAAGGTTTATTATATTTATTTAAGAAAAGTGCACTATGTTGACCTATAATTCTAGAACGTTGTTTAAAATATTCATATAAATAACTAAATGCAAAAGGATTAATTTTAAGTTTTCTTTGACCAGACTTTTTACTTTTTAATAAAACGCATCTCTCTGAAATTAGTACACTTTCCATTTCCATGTTGATTATTTCTATAGGGCGACATCCAGTATCTATAACCAACAATGCAATTGAAATATCCCTTAATGGATACTTTGAGTGATTTGAAATATTTTGGAGAATTCTAACTATTTCTTGAGAAGGGACATATTCATTACTTCTATTTGCTTTAACTCTAAATCGTTCTGGTATAGTATAAGATTCTTTGTACACCTTACCTCGATTTACATATTCAATGTATAACTTAATAGCTCTTAAGTATAAAAGAGCGGAACTTCTTTCAAGATTCTCCAGATTTACTTTATGATCAAGGTAGTAATGGAACCTTTCTAGATTCTCTGAAGCTATATAGTCAGTATTAAAATCAGAAAGATAGTTATTTTGTAACAAAAATTTATAATAATAAAGTAATCTCTTTTGATAATAATTAACATTGCTATAGTTTCTATTTTCAAGGTCTTTAAGAAATTCTATTATTTTTGAAGGTACATTCTTATTTTCAAATCTCCTCATATTTTTATCTTTAGCGTTAATTGGTATATTGTGTTGGTATATAAAACTGATTTTGTTTTGAGTAGATAAAAACTTCAAAAAGCTCTGGACCCTCCTAATTCTACTTATACCTATTCTTCTAGTAATTTTATTTGTATCTATAGCTTGTTTAATAACTTGCTCAAAGCTCGTGATAAATTCCAACTTGAAATCATTAATTTCTGTAATATTAAATTGTTCTTTAATAAAGCTAAAAAGTTTTTTTAATTCATAGAAATATAACCGATAGGTCCCTACTTTTAAATTTGAGATTGAATCAAGAAAATCCAAATATTCAACTGGAAATTCATGAAAATTATTTAATTTAATTTCTGGTTGAGAAAAATCATCATAATAACCTTGTTTATTAATTAAGTTTGTTTCCATGAAACACCTCAATTGTTATTGTTTAAATACTAGAAATATGATATTGTTTAATCATTAAGTTTTTGTTTTGCTCATGTTAGAGCCTGATTTTGAAGTTTATAAACCCTAAGGGTGGCATGTATTCATTTGAGGAATACGTCTACTTTTAGGGTTTTTTGTTTTTTCTTATTACCATTATGGGTAAGGAATCGCAATTCCATTCCTTATTTTTCCAAAAATTTTCCTGGAATTTTTGTTCTAGGTGAAAATCCTTTATTTAATTAAAGGATACATTGGTCAATTTTTAAATAAAATTAATTCTTATAAGTAGGAATACATTAATAAGCCTAATGATCTTTATAAAAAATTGTTAAAAAATATGAATAGGGGGTGTTTGCCTGTATGATTCTTGGATTAATTAAACTTTATATTAGTAATATTCAAACTCGTAGGGCTTCTTAAATGAACATTCTTAATTTGTCTATAAAACATTTTGTAAAGAATCTACTTTTTTCATTAGGCTGTACTTTTAAAAGTACAAAGCTGATATAAATCAAATATAAGGTTATCTTTTTCTTAGGTGATTAAATTGACCAAAGCAAAAAGAGAAAAGATCTTATTTGATTATTTAAAAAACTATAGGGAAGTAATAGCCTTTTTGCAGAATAGAATTACAGAGGAAGAGTACATAAAAATTCATTTAGATTCTAATGGAAAAAATATTTATCCTTGGGATGAATTGTACATTTTATATAATAAAATTGAAGTCTATAGAAAGTTATTATTAAAACTTTCATTAAAGTCCAGAAGAAGGTTATTACTAAATAAGGAAGTAATGGGTTTTGCAATTAGGGAATTTTTTATAAGGTACAATGTTTCATCTGATATGATTTCAAGGTTTATTGGAATCAAGAAAGAGAAACGGAGTACCAGAATTATGGAAGAAAAACAGAAAATTTCTAACCCACAGTTAGTAAGAACACTTATACAAAAAGAAACTTTTCCTAAGGAACTAGTATGTTTTCTAGCAATTCTTACAAGAGTACCAGTTGATTGGCTTGAAGAAGAAAAACCAGGTGGGAGGTGGACTACGCATCATTTTAACTTTGAAGGAGTATTTAAAGTTAAAGAGGATCAGTTTATTGATTTTATAAATTCTCATAATGTAGAAGAACATGATGTGAAGGGTGTAATTATTGAATTTCCTGATGAAATTACTCTTTTTTTACGCTTTGAATGGATAAAAGGAGCTTTTATTATTGATTTATTTAATGAGAAAGCTACCTTAATTGAATTCACTAAATTAAAAAACCTACTTCAAGGTTTTTATATGGAGATTGGTTACACCAAAACTGTGATTCCATCTCAGTATAATTTTATCTTTGTTTGTAAAAATAAGTCTAGCAAACTAGTTTGCTTACCTTTTCCTTTATTAAACTTTTAAAAGTACAGTGATATATAAATTTCATAAATAGAACAATCTTCTTTTATAAGGAGGTTGTTTTTTTATGAATAGTATTTACTCTGATGATAGTAGGAATGACCAAAAAAGGAACATAGTTCTGAAAATTTTAGATGAATGGATAATAGAGTATGAAAAAAGTAATAAAGAAATGTTAGAACAAAATATGGGTGATAAAAATGACAGATAAAACTGAAATTGGTTATCCTTTAGTACTAACTGCTAATGAGATAAGTGAACTACTGCAGATCTCTAAACCAACAGCATATGAAATCATGAATAGAAGCGATTTTCCACTAATAAAATTCGGAAGAACAAAACGAGTAATGAGACAAGACTTTTTATTATGGTTGGAACATAAAAAAAACAAAGAAAAAGCACAAAACTAAACTGTGCTTTTCTTTGTTTTTTTATGTTAAAGTAATTAAAATCTCCCTAAATTCTTAATTGCATAAGACAATTTCTCAAAAAAAGTGGGGGATTTTAAATCTTTAAGCTGATTTTCCATAAGAAAAAATTCCGAAATATGTTCTGGAACAGGTTTTCCTTGATTCTGATATTTCCAAAGCCTTGTCCTTTCCAAAGCTAAATGAACACTCATCCTTACCCATCTAGGGTTATAAAATCGACTATAATCTTCTTCTCTCCAATACTCTTGACCTTCATGATTGTTTCTAATAAGAAAGCTATTATAGAATATTTCTTCATTATGGTTAATATTTCTAACCCAAATTTTTGCATCCTTATGTAGATAAGCAATATTTATTTTATGATTTTTTTTCATTGCCATTGAACCAATATCAGTAAACAATTGCTTATCGTATTCCTCAAGATGACAAAAACAACCTGACCAATTCCAATCATTTTCAGCAGGTTTATGCAATTTTGACTTTTCGAATGTCTTACTTATATCTAATAGATCAGTGATCTCATTATTAATAAATTCAAATGAATGATGAAAACCTCTTAATTTTGGATTATTAATGAAGGAATTTGATGTATATGGTTTACAGTTGAAACCGTAATCATCTATTCGAATTATCTTCACATATTCCTTTAGCATTAAATCACTCCTTCTAAAGTAATACAAACCATTTAAACCAAACATACATATACCAGCATAGACTAAGTTTTCAGAAGCGTCTAGAATCCATTGTGCTATTGGAATTTTGTATATTTTTAGTTTTGTAGAAGAACTAATTGAAAGCTATATAAACGCTATGACCGTTTTGAAGGTGAATCTAAGGGTAAAGAAGTACGAATCCTACAGGTAGGCAGGGGCTATTATTTTGTAAATTTTCCAATCGAATTTGATGGAGAAAGAACCTTTTAGGACGGAACGTTAACCATTACTAGGGATGGTAACAAGCAAGAGTATTCAGCAGTAAAACTAACAGGCAAAGACTTGCTAGGATTTTACTCACCTGAAATTGATAACTTATTATGGCTGATGGGATTATACTTTGGTTTAGTCATCGTCTCGTCCTTTTTTCAATATTGGCAAAGAGTGTATTTACAAATATCCTCAAACCGTATTATCCAACGAATGAGGAAGGACGTGTTTAGACACATTCAACGATTATCCATGAACTATTTCGATAACCTTCCAGCTGATAAGGTTGTTTCGAGAGTTACGAATGATACGGAAGCAATTAGAGATTTATTCGTTACCGTTTTGTCAACATTCTTTACGGGTGTCATCTATATAACAGGAATCTATATCGCACTCTTTTTACTAGACTTAAGACTTGCGGCAATTTGTTTAATTCTAGTGCCAATCTTAATTGTTTGGATGATCATTTATCGTAAATATGCTTCAAAATATAATCATGTTATTCGTTCAACGCTAAGTGATATTAACGGAATGATTAATGAAAGTATTCAAGGTATGACGATTATTCAAGCGTTCAAACGTCAAAAGGAAACAACAAAAGGGTTTGAAGTGATGAATGAAAAGTATTTTACTTATCAAAATAAGCTTCTAAACTTAAACTCAATGACTTCACATAACTTAGTTTTCGTTCTTAGAAACTTAGCATTCGTTGCACTCATTTGGTATTTTGGAGGAGCATCTCTACAAATTGGAACCGTGATTTCAATTGGAGTTCTTTATGCCTTTGTTGACTATCTGAATCGTTTGTTCCAACCGATAACAGAAATTGTGAATCAGCTAGCTTTACTAGAACAAGCATTAGTTGCTTCAGAGCGTGTTTTTGAACTGTTGGATGAAGAGGGCATAGAAGTTTCAGATGAAGGTACACCTAGATATAAAGGTAACGTTACATTTGATAATGTCTCTTTTGGTTATAAAGAAGGCGAATACGTGTTAAAAGATATTAATATAGAAGCAAAGCAAGGCGAAACTGTTGCCCTTGTCGGTCATACAGGATCAAGGAAAAGTTCGATCATGAACCTATTATTCCGTTTCTATGATACGGTAGAAGGAAAAATTTTAATTGATGGAAAGGATATCCAGGACCTAACGAAGCAGCAGGTTCGAAAGCATATGGGAATTGTGCTGCAGGATCCATTCTTATTCACAGGTACGATTGCTTCCAACGTAAGCTTAGATGACCCTCAGAAACTTTAGTAAGAAAAAGATTTCCCTACAAGGTTTTTAATAAAGAACTAAAAGAGGTCATAGATGAAATCTTAGATGAGTTATCAAATAAGAATCTAACTATTCGAAAATAAATGTATTTTTGAGATTTTGTCATAATGCAAGATTTATATTTACTTTGATTAGTAGAAGGAGAAATTACAAGAATTGAATGATGGAGTCCAAAGAGAAAAAACAATTAATTTTGAAGTTATGTAAGAAATACAAATGAGAGATGTCAACTGAACTTAAACTGGTTTATGATGTTCGTAATAATAAATTAAGTCCTGATTATAAATATGATTTGATACACACAAATGACCCTGTAAAAACACCATACTATAATGCAAAAGAGTGGTTTAAACAAATTAAGAAGATAGCTAGATAGTAATTAGTGTTAATTTAGAGGATAACGCTATTTTGGTGGAACTTATTGTAAAAAACGGGGAAGGTTAGTTTAATAAGAGAGTATCAGTTTACTGCATTAATTAGAATAAGCAGGATAAGTTTTTTAATATGGAGAAAATATTAATACCTTTGCTTCTTAGAGGAAGTAAAGCTATTAATTTTTTTATTACTATAGAGGTAGGTATACATGAATAACAAATTTCTAGATTTATTCGGTGAGATATTAATGCACAAAGTCCGGGATGAAGCTATTGAACAATGGGAAATGACTATTGAACGGAAAATGAGGAGTGAGGATTGCCAAAGAATATTTAATCTTGTAGCTGAAAGTGGTCAAACAGAATTAATTAATGAATTAATTCCTCAAATTGTAGATACAACCTTACATCATCAACTTTTGACGTTAGAACAAGAAAATTCTATAGATATTTCAGTTAGTAATGACGATAAAAAGGTAAGTCTTAAAGCTTTGAGTGACGGTCTACCAGGTGAACTTTATACAGAAGATGGTTGGATCTTGCGCTTTAGTAATAAATAAAAGCTTATTAAGGTTAAAGGGAAGCATTCCTGTAATGAATAAAAATGGAATTTGAACAAAAAAATAACCTCTTGGTATGATATGAGTGTCCGTGCTTGGCGGCAAAAAGGACAAATCATATATTCCAGGAGGTTTTCAAAATGAATTATAACCAAAATAATAAGATTGCTCAAATTACTTCTCAAACACTAATTATAGGTGTTGATATTGCGAAATTCAAACACGTAGCTCGTGCGCAGGACTTCAGAGGTTTGGAGTTTGGTAAACCTCTACACTTCGAAAATACTAGATATAGTTTTGATATATTTGTTGAATGGATTAAAGAGATTCAGGACCAACAAAACATGAATATGGTAATCATCGGTGTTGAACCTACGGGACACTACTGGCTTAATTTAGCCCATTATCTTAAGGAAACTGATCTTAAGTTAGTGGTTGTTAATCCAGCTCATGTTAAGAAGACAAAGGAATTAGATGATAATTCCCCTACGAAAAATGATGTGAAAGATGCAAAGGTCATTGCCCAATTAGTGAAAGACGGAAGATACTCTGAACCTAATATTCCAGAAGGAATATATGCTGATCTCAGAATCGCTGGAAAAATACGCGATCAATTATCCATTGATCTTCAAGCTGTACAAGGACAAATTCACAATTGGATTGATCGTTATTTTCCAGAATTCCTTACGGTATTCAAGGATTGGGAAGGGCTGTCAGCTCTGCAAATATTAAAACTGAATCTACTTCCACATGAGTTAGTTGAACTCCCTGATCAAGAGTTATTAGCTCATATTAGAAAAGCAGCAAAACGTGCAGTAGGTATAGGTAGAATAGAAGAATTAAAGAAGGCGGCCAGTGTTTCTATTGGAATCAGTGAGGGTTCAGATTTCGCCAAGTTAGAGTTAAGCACATTGTTAGATAAGTATGAACTCATTACAAAAAAGTTTGAACAACTAGAGGTTAAAAGGGACGAGTTATTAGCACAAATACCAGGAGTACACCAAATGCTAGCGATAACTGGTATAGGAAAAGACACGATAGCTGGGTTCTTTGCGGAGGTTGGAGATCTACGTTATTACTCACATCCTCGTCAAATTATTAAACTTGCAGGATTAAGTTTGATGGAGCACACGTCAGGCAAACATAAGGGGCAAACTAGAACTACAAAGAGAGGCAGGAAGAACTTACGAGCCCTCTTGTTTAGAGTTGTCATGCCCCTTGTAGCTAAGAATTCTGCTTTTAAAGCTTTACATGAATACTATACCAAACGTCCTGACAATCCATTGAAAAAGATGCAGTCACTGATTGCTTTATGTAATAAATTGATTCGAGTTTTATTTGCGATAGGTAAGAAGCATTTTGTGTTTAGTGAAGAAAGAATGTTGAAGGATATTCCTCATATGGCTGTAGTGCAAAAGGTAGCTTAGTAATCTCGATAGAACGTATAGAACATGATTATATAGTAGTTTATCTCATTAATTGATAGACATTTGAAGCACGGATTAGTCAGTAAAACAACTAAAATACGGACATAGATCCTGTCGGGAAGCATAACTGACATCTACCTCATGGAAAGGTTGGACGAAGGAATTTTGGAGCATAGACTCTGCGAGATATGGGAGGGTTGACCCCCATGAGAAATGTAGACATCCACCAGTGCGACCATACTTTAACTGAGTTTCCACCTTTTGGATAGAGGTGGTTTGGATACCTACAGTCGTTTTTGCTTCTCAACTCCAAAATATGCCTATATTACAACTTTACACCATGTTATCAATGTCGACTAAAAATGGATCGATATAAAATCATGAGAAAACACGAGAAATCGAGAGATTTACCTTTCTATATAGGGGGGAGTTTAGTTGAAAAAGAGGAACGGCAATTGACTAATGAAGTCTAACGCGGGAACAAAATTTGAGAATTCTAATATTAGGGGCAACTGGGTTTCTAGGCTCCACTTTATTTGGTTTAGCTGAAGATTTAAATTACACCGTATTGGGCACTTCAAGATATGTACATGAAAAATCAAATATAATAAAATTGGACGTAACTGATAAAAATGAAGTAGGACAAATTATACAAGAGTATCTACCAGATGTGGTTATATGGACAGTATTAAACATGAATGAAGAGGATTTACTTATAAACGCTGGCCTGACAAACCTAATGTCAGCAATAAGTGAAGAAATGAAACTTATATTTCTCTCTACAGATGGCGTTTTTTCAGAAGGAATAGGAGGGTATACAGAATCTGATAAAACGATACCAATAGCTGAAGAAGCACCTTTAGCTACTTATTTTAATTCAAAAATAATAGGTGAAAAGAAGGTTCGAGATAATCACCCAAACCACATAATTCTTCGTACAGGTCCACTTTATGGAAAGGATCTAAATCAGAATATTGAACAGAGAACCCAAAAGATGATTAGTGAAGTTGAGGAAAAAGGTTTCTTTCATGCGGCTTCAAATATGTATCGTACATTTGTACATATTGATGATTTATCAAAAGCCATCTTAGAGCTTTCAAATATGGACTTTAATGGGACGTTACATGTAGGGCCATTACAAAAAGAAAGTTATTTTACATTTTACCAAAAGCGACTTCGAAATTTGGGTTATGATGAAATTGTAATAAAACCTTCCTTGTTAGATCCAAATGAGAATCCGTTTATACCACTAGATACATCATTAAATACACAAAGAGTAAATGGTTTATTTAAATCACTATTTAGAAGTTTAAAATGAATCATAACTTTAGATATTGAATTTCCGGTGTACGATGATTCATGAAGGTATTGACGGTTTTTTTAGGGGATTATTGAGCTAAAGGGTAAGGATAGGTTGAACAAAACAACAAAAAAAGCTCGGATGTTCTACCGAGCTTACTCTATTTATTCACTTAATACAAGAAAAAATCAATACAACTGGTATTCTTTGTCTTCTTTCAAACTCTTCTTGACTACTAAAATGCTCACGTTTCGGAGCACCTTCTCGTAAGTCAACTATCGTAAAGCCTGATAAAGTAAGAGACTTAAAGTATTGTTCTATGGAACGATGATATTTAACCACTGTTTGTTCAATCCAAGGCTCTCTTCTTTCACCTTCAATAAAATAATCATCTACTATCCAATTTCCACGTTTATCTCCTGTATCTTTACTTATGAAGGAAGATGTAGTAAGAGGATGTTGAACACTGAATATAAATTTCCCTTTATGTTTTAGTGTTTTATATACATTATCAAACAGTTCATTGATATTAGACACATAATGAAATGCAAAACGAGAAGTTACTATATCAAATTCATTATTAGGATAACTATAAGACTCCATAGTACCGTGTTGAATTCTTCCGTTTTCTCCAATAATATTTCTATTGGCGGAATCCGCCATTTGCTTAGACCCTTCAATTCCTGTATAAGAACCCACTCCTTGATCTAAAAGTTCTTTACCAAAGGAGGCATCCTCACAACCTAGGTCTAAGATGATTTTATCCTGATAGTCTCCAATGAGTTCATAAATAATTGGTCCTTCAATAGCGTTAAAGTTCTATTGATTTTATATCCTCTTCCTTCGGCACCTCAACTTCATTTACTTTGTTTAAATGTGGTTCTCTATCCATCAAAATAGCCCCCTCACAAGAACCTTTTTAAACTATTTTTAGGTATTAATCGTATTTTAGGTATTTCTAGCTTTTTAGCTATCTCCTGTAAACTCATATCATGATAGTAGAATAAGAAAATGCTGTTCTGATACTTATCTGGCAATTTTCCAATTGCTGCTAGAGATCTAGATTTTCCTCAGTTTTCACACCTGGGAAAACTGTTATATTATTTCTGAAGCAATTCCATTTTTCCTCTTTCTTTTGGACATGAATAGCACGGTTAATAAATATTTTCATTAACCAAGTTAGGAAATATTGCTCGTTTCTTAACTGGTTAATGGAGGAAAATGCTGTATAGGCAGTTCTTGTACCACATCCAAAGCATCCTCACGATTTCTGACATACAAATATGCCGTTCTGTATAGGCGATCACTATGCTCAATAAGCAATTTTTTAGAAACATCTGAATCACCCCGGATGGCTTTTCTAACTAAATTTATTTCACCCAACTCTTTTACCTACCTTTACTCATTAGAGCAGGATCGATAAGGAAAATATTTAAATTACACTATTAGAAAAACTAAGAAATATATTTCCTGAAAATAAAAAAATGTAAAAATATGTTGAACTTTGGATATATATGGTGTTTAATATTATTTGAATATAGAAAATAAGTTAATTATTAGAATTATTATGATTATTAGAAATGTATAGAAAAATGGATATAATAATCAACGCAGTTTACACAAAAAAGCAAAAATAGATGAAAACAGAGTTTTATCAAACTGAAAGGCGTGTATGTATGCATATTTGTTTAGTGAATGAAGAGTACCCTAAAGAAACAAGTTTTGGAGGAATAGCAACATATCAACATATATTGGCAAGAGAACTTGTTAAAAGGGGTAATAGAGTAACTGTTATATGTAAGTCGAATGTAAGAAGTCAAAGATATATTGAAGAAGGAGTAGAAGTAGTAAGAATATTTTCAAAAGATTTAAATAACATCGACTCCCTAATTAATTATAGAATGAAAGTAAAAGAAGAGTTGGAAAATCTTGAGAAACAAGGATTGGATATAATTGAAACACCAGAGTGGGGTGCTGATACAATATTTTATCTTTCAAAAGGCAAAGTACCCATTGTTACTAAACTACATACACCTTTAAAAGTATGGCTTAAGTATAATAAAAGTCATATGTCACTGGAAATAAAAGAACAGCTTTTAAAATGGGAAGAAGAACTAATTAATAGAAGCGAAAAAGTAATTTCATGCACAGAATCTTTAAAAAATATTGTGTTAAGAGAAATGGACATAACGAGAAACGATGATATAGAAATTATTCCTAACCCTGCTATTCTGAATGAATTAGGGATGAAGAAGATTAAATCTTATAATCAAATATTATTTTGTGGAAGCTTAGAAGAAAGAAAAGGAGTCTTAAACTTAGCAAGAGTTTTACCAAGTATTTTTAAGAAGCATTCCAATTATAAGGTTGTTTTTATCGGAAAAGATACGAATAGAAATAATCTAAATATATCAACCCAAGAGTTAATAAAATCATATGTTGGAGAGGAATACGTAGACTTTTTAGAATTTAAAGGACACATAAATAACAATATTATTCAAGAGGAGTATGCTAAATCAGCTGTATGTGTTTTCCCTTCTCTATATGAAAATTTCCCTTATGTTGTTTTAGAGGCAATGTCTAATGGGGCTGCCATTATTGGTAGTATAAATGGTGGAATGACTGAAATGATAAATGATGGGGTTTCTGGGTTACTGATTGATCCTTATAATTTACAGGCCTTAGAGAAAGCAATACTCAATGTAATTGAGGATAGTGAGTGTTCTGAGATTATGAGAAATAATGCAAGAAGAGAAGTAGAGCGTTTTAGTTCAAGTAAAATTGTTGAACAGAACTTAAGAGTATACCAAGAGGCCATTCAAGAAAGAAGGGGAAAAATTGAACAAAGAGTCTTGGCATAGACATATTGGAGTCTATGGAGTGTGTTTATCCGGCAAAAAACTAATGGTAGTAAAAAAAAATGGTGGGCCATACAGTTATAGATTCGATTTACCTGGTGGTTCTATTGAGGATAGAGAGAGTCTTTATGATGCATTAGTTAGAGAGATGAAAGAAGAAACAGGATTCAATGTAAGAGTGAATGAACAACTAGGAACATTTGATTTTTTAGTACGGGCACCATATGAAAAATCAAAATATACTCATCATATTGCAATTATATATTCAGTAACAGTAAATGGATCAGACGCTGAGTACATAGAAACGAATATAGATAAAGGTAATAGCAAAGAATTAAATGACTCTTTGGGAGTGGAATTCATCTCTTTAAATTATGATCTAGAGGAGTGTTCCCCACTAGTTATTAAAATAATAGAAATGTTGAAATTAAAAGAGAGTAGTTTATTCATAAAAGAATATAAAGATTGGGAAAGAAGAGAGTGTAACAAATGGTAGGATTAACAGATAAAGGATATGTATTTTCTGGAAGTAAAGTTTTTCTAAAAGGCTATGCTAGAGAAGTGTACTCTGAATTAGAGAAATTATTCTACAAACTTGCTGAAAATATGTATTCTGAACAAGTTCTAGTACCAGCATTGATTAGTACTGATTTTTTGGAAAAAACTGATTATATCGAAAAGTTCCCACATAATTATGGAGCTGTATCGGTAGTATCTTCTGACTCTAACACATTACACAATGTAGCCAATAAAAGTGTAGATATAACAAAGGTACTTGAGCTTGAGTCTCATTTATCTGAACCTCCAACAGTGTGTTGTCATATACTTGAACAACTTGAAAATAAAGTTATAGTAGACTCGAAGGTTTTTTATGCAAAAGGTTATTGTTTTAGAAATGAGAGCGAGCATAGTATAAGTAAATCTAGACCAAAAACTTTTTCTATGCAAGAAATCGTTTATTTTGGAACACAACAAGAAGTAAAAAGTCTTAGAGACCAAACAATTGCTGAAACCAAAAATATTGCCGAACAGCTTAAGTTAAATTGTGTGATAAAACCAGCAAATGACCTGTTTTATATTACACCGGCTATGCAAAAATTATTAAAACTTCAAAAAAATGAAGAGCAAAAGTTTGAATTGGTGTTTTATGGGGATTCTGATTCATTTTCTGTATCATCTTTTAATCTTCATAATCAATTTTACTCAAAAAAACTAAATATTAAATTACAGGATAATTCACCTATTTACTCAGGGTGTACTGGTTTTGGTTTAGAACGGTGGACTTTAGCTTTTATCCTTACTCATGGAAACAAAGGAAAGTTCCCACGAGATTTTATTAATTGTTAGCATATCAGATCATATCAGATATTTTAAACGAAATATGTTGCGAGGGAAATATGAATGAACACTCAGATTATTGAAAAGAAAATAAAAGAAATACTTAACAACAATGAAATTGGCATACATGAAAATTTAGAAGGTTATGGTTTGGATTCGTTGGCAATAGTTGAATTAATAATGTATTTAGAAGAAGAATTTAAAATAGAAATTTTAGATGAAGACATAAAAAAAGAGAATTTTAATAGTATAACGAAAATAAATTATTTTGTTTCTGAAAGAGTGATTTAATGTTATTTTATCAAAATGTAACTTTTCAAGTAATAGTTGAAATAATAAAAGATTATGAACACAATAACAATAAAAAAAATATTGAAAAGTTGTTAAAAGATAGTCTTTTCAATCCACCGTTATTTATTAAGTTATGTTCTGAACATAAATTGATGGGGCTAGTTTATGAAGTGCTAAACAGACATGATATTTTTTATTTGCTGCATGACAAATGGTCAGACATTTTTCTTCATTATTCAAATGGTAATCAAAAAAAAAATGAGATTTACCAGAGTGAGTTAAAGATTATCGTAGCAAAATTTAATGAGAATAATATAAAGTACGCTACTTTAAAAGGAGCAATTTTGTGCTCTGAGGTTTATAATATTGGATCAAGATTTTGTAAAGATATCGACATATTAATAGATGAAGACCAATTGACAAAAGCTTCAGTTATCTTAAATGAGTTAGGTTATGTACAAGGTGAGAAGTGGTCTAATAATATTAGAGAATATTCAAAGCAAGAAAAACTTTTTAAAAGATTAGGGCATCATGTACTCTCATCGTTCACAAAAAAGTTTGAAAATACTGAAATTTATGTAAATGTTGAGCTGGCATTTGATATTTTTAATAATAAAAACTCATCACCTGTAAAGAAACAATTGGTGAGAGAATCGTTAAATTCAAGTGAAGTTAATAAGGATATGATTAATAAACTGAATACCGAAATAATGTTGCTTCAACTTTGCTTTAGTATTTATAAGGATTCTACTAGTGTTCATTCAATTAGACACGGTAAGGATATTGAACTTATTAAATACGTTGATTTATATAGATTTATCTTAAAAAATTTCAGTCAAATAAACTGGGAATATTTTATTTTTAACATTAACATTCTATCACAAGATGGTAAAAAAGCTGTATTTTACACTTTTTACCATCTGGAATTAATTTTTGGGGATATAATTCCAGTTGAAATAATGAGCTGCTTGAGACCAGAGGATATAACATTCCTTAACGATTATGGGTTAGATGAAGAAAAAGTATTCCGTTGGGAAAAAAGTTTTGATGAAAGGATTTTTTGGAGTGATCGAAAATTCCAGATTATTAATAATATAGATGAATTGAAGAAATTTAAAGAATATGAAGAAAGAGTAAAAAAATTCCAGAATATAGGTGAGTGAAGATATATGAAAAAAGTACCAGAATTAATTTGGAGTCTCAAAGAAGAATCAAAGAAAATAGAGGGAAATACACCTGTCTTTATTAAAACTCAACAAATATACGATGATAATGAAAGAAATCATATTGTTTTTCAAGGAGATAATTTAGAGGTAATAAAAGGGATGGCAAATGATTATTCAGAGAAGATAAAGATTATATATTTAGATCCTCCTTATAATACAGGAAATGAATTTATTTATTCGGGTGGTAATTTAGAAGAAAAATATTCAAACTTCAAACAGAGTAGGGATGCAGGAAATGCTAAGGAAAATCGACATTTTGATTGGTTAAACATGATATACCCAAGATTATTATTGTCAAAAGAACTCTTGAATGAAAATGGAGTAATAATAGTTTCAATTGATGATAATGAATATGCTAATTTAAGATTAATACTTGATGAAATTTATGGTGAAGAAAAATATATTGGCACTTTTGTATGGCATCGGAGAAATTATGATGAAAGTAATGAAGGTATAATAAGTCATCAACATGAGTATATAGTAGTCTATGGCAACCCTAAATTTGATAGTGAAAAAACTAAGAGAATTTCTTCATGGATTTATAAGGAATATGAACAGAATGATACAACAACAGAAGCAATGAAATTAGATTATCAATATACTGGAAAACAGGATTTGGTCGATATATTAGAACAGGATATCGGAATGAATTATCCTAAGCCAGTAAAGATGCTTAAACAATTAGTTAACTATTTTAGTGAACCTAATGATGTAATATTGGATTTATTTGCTGGGTCTGGAACTACTGGTCAAGCGATCGTAGAGTTAAATAAAGAATCTAATTCTTTCAGAAAATGCATTTTGGTTCAAATACCCAAAAAAACGAAAAAGGGTGGGTATGATGATATATCAAAAATTACAATTGATAGAATAACAAGAGCTATTATGAAAAATGGAGAAAATGAAAGTATTAGTGTTTATCAAATTAGGAAGTAGAGAAATGAAATGATTGTTGAAAAGTTTGAATATGGTATTTCAAATGATACATATAAGATAAACTTAAACAATTCTAATATTGTTTTAAAGATTATAAACAGAGAAAACACACATATTACAAGACTCTATAAGCACTTAATTAGAAAAAATTTTATTAATAGTAAGTATAATTTTATTGAAGAAAAAAATTATACAATTCAGATAATGGAGGAAATTAAAGGGCAACATAAATTAGATATCAGTAAGAGAGAATTCAATGAAATTACAAAATATATAAAAAAACTCCATAAGTCGTTACCTAAAAATTTTAAAGGGATTCCCAAATTGGTTGAGTCAATAACTTTTTACAAGAATAATTCTAAGATAATTCCTTTTGAGCAGAGAAACATTGATCAGCATTTAACGAACTTATTTAATAAACATAAATATGTTTTATATGAATCTATTAATCAGGTAGTACATGGTGATATAAGTCCAACTAACATTTTCTGGAGTGACAATAAAATTGTATCCATAATAGATTTTGATGAAGCTGTTATTGCACCTCCTTTATTTGATATAGCTGTCACTTTAATTAAATTTTCTTTGGATTCTAACAATCAAATAAATTTAGAAAAAATTGAGTTTTTTCTAAATGAATTAAGTTTTGGAGAAAAAGAGAGAGTTTATAGTTTATGCATAATTTATATATTAAAAGTTATATATCAAAAAATCTATTTAGAAACAATCGGTGAAATCGACTTAAATGATCCAAAACAAATAAAAGATTCCTGGGAGTTATGGTATATGAATCTTAATAAATTTCTGAATAGAAAGGAAAGTAGATATGACAGGAATATTAATAGCTATAGAAGGGAACGATGGAGCAGGAAAAACAAGTCTTTGTTCTAAACTTGTAGATTATTTTAATAAAGGGGAAATTCAAGCACGAAATATTAAATTTAACATGTCTGAGGTTACTTTAGATGCAATAAAGAAAGGGAAGGAAAAAAAATATAGTCCTGCACTTAATCATTATCTCCATCTTTCCAGTCTAATAGATCAAGTGGATACTTACGCTAGTGAAGAATTGCAAAAGGGATCTATAGTAGTATGTGATAGATATGCTTATACATTAATAGCTAGAGGATTAGCAAGAGGGCTCAATCAAACTGTATTGGAGAAGAGCGTGTCGATTTTGCCCAAGCCTGACTTGACTTTTTTACTAGATATTAGCCCGGAAAGAGGGTTAGAAAGGCGGAAATTGAAAGAAAATGAACCTCTAACATATTGGGAAGCCGGTGTTGACATTACAAAAAATACTAAATATGAAGAAAGTTTTTTGACATTTCAAGGTGATGTACGGAGAAACTTCTTAAATTATAGAAACGATCCTAATTTTTTTGTAATAGATGCAGATGATTCATTTGAAACAGTATTTAACAATGTTATATCAAAAGTTAAGGACAAGTTAAAATGATTATTGTATTTGAAGGATTAAATAACTGTGGAAAGTCTACCCAAATAGATAGTTTAAAAAATGATATCTTACTTAATTCAAATTATAATTGCATTTTTACTAGTTGGAATTCATATCCAGATACACATGCTTTTATAGAAGATCAAAAACTAAAGGATAACTTTTCACCTCGAACTTATTCTTTAGCTCATGCTTTAGATTTCACCTATAGATATGAAGATATAATTAAAAATCTAAAAACAAAGTTAGATCTTGCATTTTTTGATAGATATTACTTTACATCTTTTGTGAGAGATAATCTGAGAGGTATTCCTTTAGAATCTTTATATAATTTATATTCATTTGCTAGGATACCAGATTTAATATTTTATTTTGATATAGAACCAGAAACGGTTTGGGAGCGTGCAAAAGGGAATGTTTATGACCGCTCAAAATATATTTTAGGTGAGGATATTAGTTATTCAAATGATAAATATATGAACTATTATAAATATCTTTCTGAACAACGAAGGTTATATCTAAAAGTCTTAAGTAAAGAGGAATATTCTAGTAAGACAATTCTTATTAATGCGAAAAACAGTAAAGAAAGTATTAATCAGGAAATAAAGTATCATATTCAAAATAAACTGCGTATGGGAGGAAAAAATGATTGAAATTTATGAAGATGAATTGAATCTTTTGATTTATAAACCGGACTTAATAGAAAGAAATCTTGTTCAAGAAATCACAAATACTATAATACAAAACTCTTTTTCTATTATTCAACTTGATATTCAAGTTGTTACGCATGAACGGATAGTCGAACATTATAGAAATAACATAACCAGTGAGAAAATAGAAGAGTGGATTACAAACTACTTTGTAAATAAAAATGTATTATTATTGGTCATTCAAGGTGAAAATGCTATTAAACGTAGTAGAGAATTAATAGGTGCTTCTGATCCTTCAAAGGCAAAGAAATATTCAATTAGAGGTAAATTTGGCCAAGATTCTTACCAATTAGCAGAATCACAAGACCGTAGTTGTGCAAATCTAATTCATGCCAGTGATTCCATTGGTGAGTTTATAAGAGAAGTTAATCTATGGATTCCTGACTTTTTTAAGAAATATAAACTAATAAAGAGGTAGAGAAATTGTGTGGTAAAAAGAAATTTATTATTGCAATAACTGGTGCTCCTGGTACTGGCAAAACAAGACTAACTAATTTTATCAATGATGAATATAGTATACCTAGTCCTAGACATATTACTACCAGAAAACCTAGAGAAGACGATAAAAATGGCTTCTATAAATATATCTCAAAAGCGGAATTTATGAGTAATTTGAAAAGATATTATATTTGTTCTGGAGATGGTATAAGGTATTATGGCATTGAAAAAAAAGAAATAATAAAACAGTTAGAATTTAATGACATAATAGTGATTAATTGTTCGTTAAAAGACTTAGAGCAATTAAGAAAGAAGAGTGAAAATATTTTTATTGTTTACCTAACATTCTCTAACCTAAGACATTATATTCAAAAGAATACATATAGCAGAAAATGGGATGCTACTGAACTGGATAGTAGAATAACAGAGGCAATTAAGGATAGTAATCAATACAATGACTTATTTAAAAATTTGACTATTAATGTGGATCAGAATAGTTTTTCTGAAATAAAGGATAAATTCAGTGAAACATTCTTTGCTTTTTTGAAAGAGCTTAATTTTACGACACCAATTCATAATTAACTCATTATTTTAAAATATTTGGAGGGAAATATGGATAATGTAGAATTAGTTGTTTTTGATTTGGATGGAACTCTAACCGAAGAAAAAGCACAGCCATCCCATAATACTATGAAATTATTAAAAAGACTTGCAGGGAAAAATATTCCATTTACTATTGCCAGTGGCAAACATTTTGATGATATGAAAATGATTATTAAAAGTTTAGATTTAAACATACCGGTTATTTCATCAAATGGGTGTGAGATTTGGAATAAAGATAATACTTTATTAAAGAGGAATACTCTTGATACAGAAGATGTGCAGACTGTTGTGTTAAGAGCAAAACTAATGGGGGTTCATTTTAGATTAAGTTCTGAAAAAAAGACATTTTTATGGGATGAAGAACCAATTTGTTACCACCATTATCATTGGTTGAGAATTGTTTGTAAATCTAAAACTAAAAGTATAAATAATTTTTTCGAGAGTTTCAACGACAATAGTAATTTCGAATTAGATTTTACTGAGTGGGATAGAGTTGATATACATCCTTTTAATACAGATAAAGGAACTGCAATTGAATATATTATTAATAAAAAAAATATTAATCCTGAAAAAGTGGTTGTAGTCGGAGATAATTATAATGACTTATCAATGTTTAATAGATTTCAATACAGTTTTGTAATGAACCATGCTCCAAATGACGTAAAAGCTAAAGCGAAAATAGTGTTAAGTAGTAAGAATAGAGAGGAGCAAATAGAAGAAGTAATTGATTTTATTATAAAAAGAGTTGAATAAATAAAAAAAATCTTAATTGGAGATGTATTAGATTGGAAAATATCATTTTGGACCAGAAAGAAATACATAGATTCGTGAGTCCTTTAATTTCTAGTTGTAAAACAGCATACATGGCAGGGTCAAAAATGGAAGGATTCGGTAATAAAACTTCAGATATTGATGTATTTGTTGTTTGTGAAAAAGTTCCAACAGCTGAACATTTAATTAAACTAATGGAACATAATAAAGAAGGTATTAATTTTGGGGTATCTTTCGAAGAAAACTCAGTTGTTTTAAATTTTATTGAAAAGAATCAACGATATGATATTTCTTATATTTCTTATGAGCTTTTAATGGTAACTATAAAGAAACTTAATGAAATACAATTTAGCAGTAATGATAGAATTACTGGAATAAGTAAATATGATGTTGATTTATTACATAGATTACGTTATGCAAAACCTATAGTAAATGATCACGATTTTTGGGAAATTAAATCACAAATTATTTTTTCTAACTTAGAATATTTCTTAGCAACTTATCATTCTAACAGATATTCAGCGGTTTTAGAAGATTTACAAGGTGCATACCAATCTAAAGATTACGGAACTGCATTTTTTCTAATTAGACAAATATGTGAGATTGCCATAACTGCTAACTTGGCACTAAATGGAGAAACAAATCCAGGGAACAAGTGGATTTATAGAAAAATTGAGAGATATCAAAGAAGCCATAAAAATGAAGACATATTAAACAGATATATGCAAATCCATAATCAACCTTTCAATGTAGAAAACTTTAGGAAGCATTTAGTTGAAAGTCTAAAATTTTGTCAGGAATTGAATGAGAAAACTCAGACTTTAATTAAAAGTAGACAAGAAAAGGAGTCAAAATAATGCTAGTATCAAAAAATATTTTTTCAGAAATAAGATCAATAAATGGAAGGATATACGTTAGTTTAAACAATGATGTATTTCTTCTAGATGAAACCGGATATGAAATTTGGAAGATAATTACTGATGATATAGATCTAAAAGATCTTATTTTGGAAGTATCAAAAATCTACAATGTAGATTATGATTTTATATCTGAAGATATAAAAGGGTTTATATCTAGTTTATCTGAATTAAATTTAGTAGAGATAAAGTAAATATAAAAAGGGGGTATCTAAATTAAAGGAGGTGAGTTCATGAAAAAGTATAAAAAGCCATCTGTTAAGCTAGTTGCTGTACCTGCAGCTGTGATTAAAGGGTAAATACTTTGAATTATAACAATACATAGATACTCCTTTTATTTTCGTGCTATTTCAGGGGTATAAATGAAAGAGGTGAGTTCATGAAAAAGTATAAAAAGCCATCTGTTAAACTAGTTGCTGTACCGGCAGCTGTGATTAAAGGGTAAATATATTATGCACATAATAAGCGCTAATTAATAAGTAAATAAGTAAATAAGTAAATAACTTATTTACTTATTTACATCCTTGGTACCCCCTTTTTATATACACTTTTTGAGTTCTTACTTTATTAGTAGGATAATAACTTATTTCGAGGTGTCCAAATGATAACTCAATTTCTAATTGTTCTTCTTATTTTCTTTACGGCATTTTACTTATCACAATTGATTAGGTCAAAAATCAGAGACTTTCGATTTGCATCATTAATTAGAAACTCTCTCTTTTTTATTCCTTTTCTTCTACCACTATTATTAACGGGAGCTCCTTCTATATCTTTTGAATTTGAAAAAACCTTTTTTTTGTCACTTTTATTAGTTATTTTAATTTCCCTTTTAGGATTTGGTATTCTTTTCAAAGAGTACGAAGTCTATTTAAATACCGATGTATATTATCTTATTAAACCTTTGCCTTTACATAAGCTAATAGTTATGGAGTTTTCACTAATAGGAAGCGCCATAGTAGAAGAAATATTTTATAGGTATGCACTTTTCGAAATGATGAACAAATGGAATGCTATTTTTAGTATTTTGGTTATTTCGTTATTATTTGCAGGGGTACATTACTTACAAAAAGACACTCGTAAAAGTTTTACACTAAAAACCTATTTAATTTTGTTCTTTATAAGTTTAGGATGGTCAATTTCATATATCATCACTGGAAATATTTTAATACCAATTATAGGGCACTTATTTTTTAATTTACCAAATATTGTGATTACGTTCTTACAATATTTTGTGCCTAAAAAAATTCAACAAAAGTTAGAGGTTTAGAATATGAACACAATAATTGCTACATATAAGAGAAATTATCGTTCTATGAAACAAGCTGTTCCCATTTCCTCTATATTAGGTAATATTTTAAGTGGATTATATATGGTTATTTTTTCATATTTAATCTTTAAGTTTATGTTTGGTGGGAAATTAGACGAGAGTTTCTACGAATATACACAATCATATGATTATATTACATATATAATCCTTGGTAATTCAGTATATGTATTGGCTGTATCATTACTAATGATTGTTAGCAGATCATTAGTAAGCGAATTAAGACAAGGCTCTTTAGAGGCAATTTTATTGACACCAAGTAATAGGATTAACTATTTTTTAGGATGTTTCCTTCATGGATTATTTATAGTTTTAATTGAGTTTGTTGGAATCTTATTGGGGGGGCTGTTTTTTGGGTTAGATTTAAGTAATATAAATATTTTTGGTTTAATTATAGTATTAGTCCTGATACTCTTCTCATTTTTTTCCCAAGCAATTTTATTAGGTGCAATAATGGTGTGGTTTAGGGAGACTTACATTATACAGAATACTCTTTTTGTATCAATGGCATTTTTATCTGGTGTATCATTTCCAATAGAATACCTTCCGTATCCTATACAAATTATTAGTAATATATTGCCTTTAACCCATAGTTTAAATGCCTTTAGAGATGTTGTAATACATGGGCATAGTATTTCTAGTAGTATTAGTAATTTGGGAAGTTTACTAATAATTGGTTTCCTATACTTATCATTAGGAATGCTTTTATTGAAAAAAGTAGAAAATAAAATTATAGAATTAATTGGAGAGTAGAAATCAATATGTTAAAAGCTACTAATTTACAAAAAAAATTTATAAATAAATCAAGAAAAGGCTTACTAGCTAAAAAAAACATTTCACATAAAATAGCAGTAGAAGATTTTAGTATAACAGTTTCACCTGGAGAAATAGTAGGATTACTTGGTTTGAATGGTGCCGGAAAAACTACAACTATAAAAATGTTATCAACATTATTAACTCCAACAAAAGGAGAAATTACAATAAATGGATTTAATCCTGTTACTGATCCACTTAAAGTAAAGTCTATAATTAATATGATAGCTGGTGGAGAAAGAATGTTGTACTATCGGTTAACTGGTTATCAGAATTTGGAGTATTTCGGTAATTTGTACGGGTTGAAAGGGGATGAATTACGGAATAGAATTAATATTTTGTTAAAAAAGGTTGAGTTAAATGATGTTAAAGACATGGTAGTAGAAAAATACTCTAAAGGTATGAAGCAACGTCTTTCAATTGCGAGAGGATTAATAAATGATCCAAAATATCTGTTCTTAGATGAACCTACACTTGGATTAGATGTTAAAGTGGCGAAAAAATTAAGAAATTACATTCAGGAATTAGCGCTAGAAGAAAAGAAAGGAATCATACTAACCAGTCATTATATATCAGAAATTGAAGAACTGTGTGACAGAGTTTACATAATGGAAAAGGGAAAGATATTATTAGAAGATACAATTGAAAATATTATATATAATTATGCAGATGGTATAAAAATTGAGATTATTATTAATAACCTTTCATCTACATTACACAGCAAATTGGAAAGATTAGCGCAAAAGTACCAAGGGTCACTAGAAATAACTGATTCTGAAGGGGATTTGAATACAAAAAAGCTGTTATTCGTAAGTAAAGTGGATATTTCTGCTGATATTATACAAAGTATTTTTGATTCAGGAGAAAAAATAAAAACCATTAATGTTGAAAGGCCGAATCTTGAGGAAGTAATAAGTAACCTGGAAGGTGTAAAATAATTATGAAATATCAATCTTTAAATATATTTTTTTATGAAATTAAAAAAAGTCATTTAATAAATTTTCATAATAAGATGATTTATTTTTCGTTATTAATATGGCCAGTTATAATGTTTTTTTCTGCGTATTTTTCCTATAAGCCTTTTGAAATTGAAGATAACGAATTATTATTAAATTTTTTAAGTAAGGAAGAACTTCCACTTTTTTTATTAATAGGGTATTTAGGATTTATGTTTTATTTTGTAATGGTACAGTCTGCTTTTCAGATGTCCCATGAGAGAACAAGAGGTACTCTTGAGATAATTTTCCTTTCTCCAGTATCACGTATGGCAATGATATACGGGAGAGCGTTAGGAAATTTAATTGAAGGAGTCTGGTTATTCTTGATTTTTACAGTACTTGGATTCTTTTATTATGGAAATACTATATCAATTAACCTGTGGGCAATTTTCCTCTCTTTATTACTACTATCATTATCTGCAGTTATTTGGGGCGGGTTACTAAATACAGTTTTATTATTTTCAAGAGATGCAGGAATTTTTTTCGAAATAGTGTTGGAACCTATGAATTTCTTTTCAGGTGTTAGACTACCAATATTAATGTTACCTTTATGGGGACAAATAATCAGTAGTATATTTCCTTTGTCATTTGTTCTAAAGATTTCTAGGGATACTGTAATTAGGGGGCAAAGTCTTACCACGGTGATAGACGATGTTGGATATTTGTTAATAAATTTAATAATTTATGTATTAATAACTAAATTTATAATGGCAAAAGCAGAACAAAACTCACAGGAGACAGGTTCTATGACCTTATTCTAGTATAACCAACACTTAGTTAACCCACTAAATGATGATATTAATAGTTAAATAAGTTTTGTCTAATTAATTTGTGTTATCTTTATCTAAAAACTCCCGTAAAATAGGAAGTAATCATTGGAATATCAACCCAAACTGAACAGTTTTATAAGGTCTGTTCTCTTAAATTCTTTTGGCGGTGAGCGTCCTAGTGTATTTGCAATATAATAAAGTTGCAACGATGTCACCACTTACTACTAAGCATTGATGAAGTATTAGAAAGTCTATAGTTACCACTGCTTTTATTTTTATTGAATTGATAGTTCTTATAGTCTTGGCTACTATTTCCTTGTACCATTGAAGTTCACATTGTGGACACTTCAGGAGACCGCTAAGTGGGTAGGATCCAGGATATACTTTCTCGGGAATAAAACTTCTTATACCCATGACCTTTATCTTTTCTTCCCACAGCGACGTTTCAATAATTGGGATATGTTTACCTTTACTTATCTTACCTCGCCATTTTGTGTTCCCAATGTACATCTCATTCTCAAAGATTGTTTTAACAGTGTTTAAGTCCATCCTTTTCCATTTTTTGTCTTAATACTTGTGTATTAAGGCTAGATGCTATTTTTCTATACACCCACAATTCATTAGCATATTTCTCAAAGATATATTTTACTACTTTGGCTTCTTCAGGGATCAATTTCAGTTTTTTATTCTTACTTTCATATTTAAGAAGACCAATAGAATACAAGGTGTAGACTTTTCTAAGAGATTAAAGAAGTTAGTCGATCATTACAATGAAAGAAAAGACTTCCAAGCCATGCAAAGTGATGAGTGAATGTCTGAACCTAACGTTAATCTCTATTCTGTAATTAAAAAATAGAGGACTTGACCAACGGGGCTAGAATTATCCTGCTGGGGTAGGCTGGATTTGTCAGTTGACAATCATAAAAATGGATTTTCAGCTAATAGTAGATAATAGTTAAGATAAGGTTAGGATATCTATAATATAAAGGGATGAAAAAAGTGAGTTTTATGACTCTTACAAATCAGGAATTAAATAAAAAAGCGAAAGAGATTGTGATAGAAAAATTTAAAGAGTTTGGTTGTCAAAGTATTGAGAAGGAAAGAAATCTTTATGTAAAAACAAAAGAAGGTAAAGCATTGAAGTCTTAGTGAAATCTATTAGAAGACCTACGGAGTATGTATTGATTTTAAAAAAGCATATGGATGCACAACAGAGAAACTTATTTGTTTCACTAGTAATATTTTCTGGAGATAGAGAACCTGAACTTTTCCTAATCCCTTCTAACGCATTCTTAAAACCAAATGATTTATTTAGAGATAGACCCAATTATAAAGAACCTGAATTCGGGATGAATGTATCGAATAAGAATATGCCATTGTTAAATATCTACAAATTTGACTCTTGCATAAACAACTTTTAATGATGGTTTTAACTAAATCGTCTAAAGCTTTACTTGGAGATATAGTTGCTCAACAACTTGATACGCTAACGCCCATTACCCTAACAATTCACAAAGGGTACATTTAACGTAGAGGGATGAAAATGAAATATGATTTTCAGGTAAACACTACTACATCTTTATGTCTGCGATCACCATCCAAGCCTTGTGGAGTGCGGAAACAAAAATCATATCAAAAAGCGATGCTTATTAGTTAGGCATCGCTTTTTAAATTTATTCCAAGAGTCTATGCAAACGCACTAAAGTAATTAACGTTAATAACCGTTAAAGTATTACACTTTCGTTTAGCCCCTGATTTTATGCGTTTTTGTAATAAAACTTTAAAGATATTATACCTTTTATCTTTATGGGAAGCATAAGTCCTAACTTCAACCACTTTTAAAAGACAGTAGTTCTCATCAGAATTGATGGCTTAATACTAAACCAACATCGGTTGGAAGGATTAGAAAAAAGTCAAAGGGCTTGATAAGATATACCTCGAATTTCTAGAAATAACAAAACGAATCATATTTTTGCCTAAAGTTTGTTATCGAACCATATCCTTGCCTAAAGTAGAGGAAGTTAGTGTTTAAACGGTGTCAAAAAGTTAATTTGAACAAGAAATGCAGGGGGAATTTTCAAAGAGGATTGATGAAAAGACTGTAATACCAAGGATTGGCGAAAATATGGTTCAATATTTGGCAAAAGTATGGTCCAAGTCACATTTTGTGACTTAAAGCATAAAAATGTCACCATTACATCATTATGCTTGAAAATGATTGTGACAATATTATGCTTGAATCAACAGGTTGAGTCATTTATATAATAAAAAATGTAGGTCCTCTGGGATCTACATTTTTTATTATTCTTAAGGAGAAGAAGCTGATTCGTTACTAGTTACACTTATACATACTCATAATCGACGCCGCTCTCGATTTCATATATTTGATATTTCTCTATTAATATACAAATTAATTTCTATTAAATCATATGGATTCTCAACTAAAACAAGACTGTTTCAATGCCAATTTTCATAAGAATCCAATAAATTTTTATACCGCTTCAGCTACAGAAGTTGTAACTAATCTATGTCCATAATTAGATGCAACATATCTTAAAAGAAAAAATTCAATAAAAATGATTAATATTTGATTTATACTTCCAGAAAATAAAATTACATTAATGATAGAAGCAATAAAAAATATTAAGCAAATTGCTGTTAAATCTCTTGTCATTAAGAAATTACGATGCGCATCTCTAATTTTTTCTTTATCTTGATTGATTTTATATATTTTTTGATACCAATATGCATTTTGCTTAATCGGATCAATTGGTATTTCACCGAACTTTTCTATAACTTGTTCTATTTCAAATCTTGAATCTTTTTTAATAACTTTTAATAATCTTGAAGCGGGAAGAGGGTTTTTCCACTTAAAGAATACAATTCTGAATTTCATTTCACTGGTGAGTAATCCATTAACTACATACGCAGATAATACAGCAATTGATGGCATAGATACTATCCTTACAATTGCCGGTTTATCTATATTCTTAATATCAATTGATAAAAAATTATCAATTCCAATTATTAATAAATTAATAATTATAAAAGCAAATATATGAGGTTGATAGTTCTTTAAATTTTCCATTTGTCCCCCTTAAATGTCTACTTGTAAATAGGATTTTCCGGTGTTTTGATTGTGTCCGGCATTAACTGTAATAACTCCATCGTTATATGTTGAAAGCGTAAATCGTCTCACTTCTACATTATCTTTATATACATCCCAGCCACGTGAATACTTTCTGTATCTATCAATATTACTATTCTCATGATATTTAGAATCAGAAACAATAGTAAGTCTTGGATTAATCAGTTTCATAACATCTTGATGGTATCCACTTTGTCTTCCATGATGTGACGCTAAATAAATATCAGCATCGGCTACTTTTTTTGTGAAATTACAATCCCTAAGAAGTTCATTCCAAGAAGGAGCTTCATTATCTCCTGGAATAACAATTTTTATTTTTGCGTATTCCAATACTGTAACAATACTTTGATTGTTTAAGTTTGATGTTGAACATTCTAGTGGATGAAAATGTGTAATTACTAAACCACCCCAAAACTCAGGATCAGCTGGATTGTCATAACTACCATTAATTATTTCACGGTTATATTTTTTATTTATTCTTAAATACTCCTTTATTTTAGGTAATTCAGATAATCTTACTCCATTTAACAAATCTCTTTCAGGTATGTGATTTGGCCTTGTTAATACTTTAGGAGACAACTTATTTAGATTAAGAATATCATCAATATGATCCAAGTGTGGATGGGTTATTATACAGTAATCTAACTGCTCTACCCCATAATGGTTTTTCAAATGTAATAAAGGACTAAACTTCTCATTCCCAAATAGTTCACCATTTCCTAGATCAATTACTATGTGTCGACCATTTGGGCTTCTTATATAAGTTGCGTGACCATGGTTCACATCCCAAAACTTCACTAATAAATTCCCCATTTAAACACTCCCTAATTTTTAAACAAATTCATTAGTTCTCCTATTCAATATTTTATATTTTGTTAAATTCTAATTCGCGAAAAGTCTGGATATAAAAATAATTAATACTTCTCTAAGTTGAATTATACAAGAGCTTTTTATTGATACTTTAAAAGTAATACTAATATCCTGTTCTTAAGTAAACAATCAGTATAGTTTAAAAAGAGAGTACATTTGGTACATTAATTTCCATGGATAAAAAAGAACCACCTTAAATAGATGGTTACCCTATGATGCTATGGAACATTTGAAGTAATTGAGTACCCAAAGTAATTACATTTGTTCCTGCTCCAGCAACTTCATTTATCGTTCTTATTTGATCCATTGCTGTTCTTACTATTACTTTTTTGGGCTTCTCACTCTCAACTTCTTGGACTGCAGCTTCAACTAGTTCCACTGTGTCCACTTTATCTTGGTCAGGAATAGAAGTATCTTCCATTAATGCTTGAGCAAACTTTTGAGCAATATCTTTTAATTCTTCAACTTTGTTCTCATTGTAAGTCTGGTTAGCACTTATTGAGGCTTGTCCTTCTGCATGGTTCAGTTGTCCTCTAAAATCACCTATGTTGAATTGAGTGGTTGATCTTTTATCTAATTCCATATCAATTGCCATCTCCCCTAAATAAGATACAATGTGATCGACAAGAGGTTTTACAGTTTGATTATGAAAGTTTTCACATGACTCTTGAAATTTTCTTCCATAACCAGCTACCAACCCATGATAATTAATATTATTTATAGATATATAGTTGAGCATCTGAAATATAAATGCAATTTCTTCAGAGGTTCGTATTGGTAACTTTATGTAGTCATTGTAATCTCGGTTTCTCAAAATTTCTTCAATATCAAAAGTCATATTATTATTGTTTAGGATAAATTTTTTAATAGTTGGACATTCCTCTATAAAAATCAAAAACCTATCCAAGTTATCTTTTGCTTCATTAATGTCAGAGTTTAAAAACCTACTTGCAACTTTTCTGAAGTTGAGTGAAAGTTTTTTATATTCTTTCTCTGAAAGTTGAATCTCTTGACTCATTAATTCACCCCACAAAATGGACAATAAACGTTAGAAACTATTTGATCCATATTGACTTTAATTATTTTATCGCAACAATGTAACTCAATTTGTTCTAATTTTTCATCTTCTGTTAATAACTTTGGTGTTTCTTCCCTTGGTCTTTTCACATCTAAGGACATTCCAGACCCCTTCATTTTCCTACTAGTTTTTTTTAGAGATTTATATATTTCTTGTTGCATGTAATTTAGAGCTAGTGTTTCAGCATGTTCAATAACTTCACTTGGAATAAAACTTGAACTTTTCCCTACCAACCCACAAGAAGGGCAGAATAACTCTAATGTATTATCTGCGTCAATATCGCCTGCAGATGCTTTAAATCGCCCCTTACAATGAGGACATCGTAGAGAGTAAAAACCATCACTATCTGTTGGTATATCAATTTTAAAATCCATAGCTACACCCCCATGTTCTACTACCAATATAACACATAATTGTAATAATTCGGAGTATTATGGCGGAAAGAATTAATATAGTAACTAAACTGTCCTGTATGATCATTAAACTGAGAAAGTAGCTTACATTTGACTAACGAGGAAGGTTAGCATTCCTGTAGATCGTTAAATATCAGGTTTGAAATAAAAAGAGTCCCTCAGTAAGATATGAGTATAGAAACCACTCTAACTCAGAGTCTTAAGGAGGAAGCCCTACTATGAATTTTAAAATGGAAGACAAACAAAATCAACTATTAGAAAGAATTTCCGATAAACATTTAATTATTGGAGTAGATATTGCCCAACAGTTTCATGTTGCACGAGCTATAAATTACCGTGGAATTATTGTCGGAGATCCTCTTACATTTGAAAATAGTGAAGTTGGTTTCAAAAGATTATTAAATTGGATTCGTAGTCTACAAGAAATGAAGAATTTAAATGCAGCCATTGTTGGGATGGAACCAACTGGTCACTATTGGAAGAATATATCGAAATGGCTAGCTGAACAAGCTATTGAAGTAGTAACTGTAAATCCACATCTAGTAAAAAGGAATAAAGAAAATCGCGATAATACCCAATCAAAGAGTGATAAGAAAGATGCACTCGTGATCGCTGACATGGTGAAAAACGGCTATTATTCATATATTAGTCCATCCTCAGAGTCCTTCGAAAAGCTCAGAGTTCTAATCTCCAATAGAGATGTGGTTGTAAAACGAATTGTAAGCTCAACCAATCAGATTCATTGATGGGTAGATATTGTCTTCCCAGAACTTAGACAAGTGTTTAAAGATATAACGTGTAAAGGGGCAATCGCAACACTTCGATTGTTTCCAACACCTTCTGAACTAGCTTTATTAGAACCTCTAGATGTCATGAGGGGATGGAAGTCACTAATGCAGCGACAACCTGGTCCAAAAAAAGCTCAACTACTCATTCAATTGGCAAAATCATCAATAGGAACAGCTCAAGCACTAGATGCTTATAAGTTTCATTTAGAACAATTACTAGAAGAATACGACCTAACTATTAAACAACTCGATAGAGTTGAACAACAAATTAGAGAAGTTCTCTACAAAATACCCTTCGCAAAGAAACTACTTATGATTAAAGGAATTAGTGAGATTTCATTAGGTGGAATTTTAGGAGAAGCTGGGGATCTAAGTGGTTTCTCACACGAGAACTCTCTTTTACGTCATGCAGGTTTACATTTAGCGGATGCAAGCTCAGGAAAATGGAAAGGACAGATTGTGATCTCCAAACGAGGGAGGTCTAGACTACTGCGTTTCCTCTTCCTAGCAACAGTTAGCCTTGTGATTAACAATCCAGAGTTTAAAGCCATTCATGCACATAATGTGAAGGTCAAAAAGATGAAGAAAATGAAATCTATTATGAAGTTGATTGGTAAATTAGCAAGAATTTTTGTAGGTATAGCTAAGCGCAATGAAGCTTACAACCCAAGTAAATTGCAAGAAACTATGCCTCTAGCAGCATAGAAGTATAATCAAAAAGTCTTTATAAAAGTAGTAATAAATATTGAATTTTGTCTTATTCGTAGGATTTCAAATATGTACGGAGTACCAGATTTATTCAACAAAAGGGCAATGTGACCCATCAGGTTAGCATAACTGGCCTCCACCCCTTGGATAGGCATGACGAAGGAATGAAAGGGCGATTGACCCGTTGAGACATGGGAGGGAAAGCCTCCAGGGGCGGCGTGGAGAAGTACATTATATGGTAGAATATGGAGGATTAAACGACTCCTTTATTTAACTATGCCTTCACGAAGCCAAAAGGATCTAAAATCATTCCGTACAATCGTTGACGTAATTTCAAAGGGGATGAAATCCTGCGAATAAGTGAGCATTTAAGAGATAATTGTATCAAACTGAGGGAGTTGAATAATGTATCATATCCAAAGTCAGAGTTTTCTATTGGCTTTTTAATTTTTGCCTTATAGGGGTTTATTGTAGAAGTAGGATCATAATTATTTTTTATATAGCTGTAAAAGGTATATATCCTTTCTTGTCGAATATTAGGTAAAAAAACCGACAAAAGGAGAGGCAAATGAGTTACTTAATCTTTATAGATACTAATGTTGTACATAACGATTATTTCTTTAAAAGTAGCGCTATAAAAAAATTACTGAAGTTCACTAATCATGAACCAGTTAAACTTTGTATTACTGAATTTAACTATAACGAAATCATAAAAAAATATAGAGATAACGTCAGACCAGCAATAAAAGAAGTGCGACAGGTTAGAAATAGTGTAAGTAAAAAAATTGAGGAATTAGGAATTGTCGATTTGTTTGATATGGAGAAACTAAAGGCAGAAAAGTATGTTGAGAATTATAAACAATTTCTAGATGAGACGATTGAAAATAATAATATACAAATAGTTGGTTATCCAACTGGAGAACATGTTACTACTCAAATATCAGAGAGATACTTTAAAGGAATTAAACCTTTCGGAGAAAGTAAATCCTCCTTTCAAGATGCCATCATTTGGCAAAGTATTGTTGAATATTGTGAAAATGAAAATCCGGAGACTGTAGTGTTCATTTCAAACAATACTTCAGATTTTGCCGATAAGAGTAAAAATAAAATACACAATGATATAGTAGATGATATTTGCGGCCTGCTTTTTTACAATTCAGTGGGTGCATTTCTTGAACATGAAGAAGATAACTTACATGATTACTTCATTGATAATTACGAGTATGATAACGAACTATTGGAAAGCGAATTAAGGATCTTTTTCGATGGAAATTCTTTTTTAGATTATACAATCCAAGATCTCTTAATGAATTCAGAGTTTGAAGGAGAATATTTTAGTGGATGGGGTACCGACGGTTACATTGAAGATATGGACTTCGAGATACTTGAAGTTACTTTTGATATCGAAGAGAATGAATTATTAATCTCATTTGGGGTAGAGTTAAGTGTTAGTTTTAGTATAGAAACGATAGACCCATCTTTCGAAAGAGGTGATTCTGGAGACGGGATGATGTCGGAAAGCAGCAGTACAAATATATATCTACAGGGTGATATAACATATTCTCTTAATGAAGAAAAAATGTCTGACTATGTAGAGAAAGAAATAGAATTTCTATAAGTATCTTTATGAAGTACGACAATTACAGTTTAGTAAAAGTTCTTTCCAATGAAACCTAATTAAAATAGAAAACGTATCAATGTAAATAAGAAAGTACAATTAAAGGTATGTGATTGTTGTTTGATTACGTACTAAAAAAATATTAAGGGGAACAAAATGGAAGATAAAAAATTTGCAAAAGAGAGATTTATAGATGGATTCCTAGGCGGAGTGGAAGATTGGGATAACCATTTGGCAGAAGCAATAAACAAGGACGAAAATCCTTATCTTAAAGATAAATTGCTTAAAATACTAAAAGAACAAGAGGATTTTGGAAATGCAATAAATTCAGGTTTAGGACGAGAAATGTGGTACAGTAATGACTTTTTTATTAATAGTCTAATTCTAGATTTTATTACAGGTGCAGAAGACGACCTCGTTAATGAGCTAAAACAAATTTGGGTTGGAATGCTTGGCAAACCGGGAGTCAATGTAGAAGCAATAAACATGAATGATGAATTTGAAGGTTATTTAATTAAAATGCATTTTGAAATGGAATTAAATATTCATCTAATTTCTGATCTGGTTGCATACTATGTTTATGGTATGCAAATTAGTTCTGAGAGAGAAAGAGTTAAGTTGTTTCCAGAAATGGCTGAATTATTATTGTATTTGATAGACAAGAAAGCACTATTGAAAAAAGCTACAGAAGTTGCACAGAATGATCAGGAGAATCAGGAGGATCATAATTCTCCTAGATTAAATATAGCATCAGAATTGTATGAAGCAGGTATGAAATTTGTATTAGGTCATGAAATTGGTCATCATTTCTTAAAACATACAGAGTCGACTGGAAGAAACATTGTATCAAAATTCGTACCTGCAGATGTTACTTCTAATCAATTGCATTTAGATGAATTTGCTGCAGATAATTTTGCCCTTGATCTATTAATTAGTGGGATGAAAGAAAGAAACGACAATAATTTATTAGCTCCCTTAATAGTATTATTAATGCTGGCTATATATGATAAAACTCCTGAAGAGCCTAATCAAAGTCATCCTTCATTTAGGGATAGGTATCTAAACCTATTAAGTAGGGTTTCTGAACACGATGAAAAAGTAGCATCTGGACTTCAACAAATCTTTAATAATGTAGCTACTTGGATTAATTATTCCTTGAGTGAGAGTGGATACTGGAAAACAGAATGGTGGAAATAGAAAAAGAAGGGGAATATCCCACTTCAAACTACCAATTGCTTTCACTAAAAAGTATGTTATAGCCGGCCGAGGACTTTAATTCAAAAAGTAATAATCCAAAAGTAATCCATCTTTTTAATCAATCTCATTTCAAAAAGATGTTACTTAATTGTTATTGTAAATGGAGAGAAGAGAGTATATATATCAATCTATATTCTAAAGGAGCACAACGGATAATTAGAATGGATTAAAGAAGATCAATAATTCGATTCTATTGTGAAGAAATGTACTTAAGCTAAATCTCCTCCTATATTTGCGTATTTGCCGGTAACCCCTAAATCCTTCTTATAGTGTCATAGCTTCGCTTGTTATACGAGATCATTGTCCCAACCAGCCTCAAACATGTTTCTATAAGTAGGGGGCGAACTGTTTAGTTGACGGGATCGAATCCCACGGGGGCTTACGTTCTACCCCGGCTACCGTAATCATATCTCGATATAAAAAATGGTCAACCAGAAATATTTTCTGGCTGACCTTATAATACGAACGGGGGCTTTAGTTAAAGAAGAAGTATTAGATATAAGGGTGTACAATATTACTCAAAAATGAAAATAGAGGCTAGTTGGAGTAATTCAACCAGCCTCTCAAGAACTCCAAAAATTAGACCACTTGCAAACATATTTGCTAACATAATTAATTTATTGAATTTTACTTATTTAACAGAGTTGAATCAAAAACCTTCCAAAACCTTATTAAATCAGACTTGATTAAACATATTTAACTCAGCTAAATTCAGATTATTACTAGTAACTAAATTGACAGGGTAGAGGTCATGTTATTACGAGTGATTAGCTCAGTGGGAGAGCACTTGCTTGACAGGCAAGGGGTCGTGGGTTCGAATCCCTCATCGCTCATAGGTTTGAACCACTTTCCAATATTTTGGAAGGTGGTTCTTTTCATTTTTTTGAACATTACTTTCTTGTTAAAATTACCTCACTGGTACCATTTTGGTACCAAAGCATTTTAATTTGTTTTGGAAAGTAAAGAGTCAATCTTATTGGCTGCCTCTTCTTGCATATTTGGAAGAACATGAGAATATATGTCTAGTGTTGTTTTAAAATTGCTATGCCCTAGACGTTCAGAAATTACTTTTACCTGTATTCCTCCTGCTAGAAGCATTGTTGCATGAGTATGACGTAAATCATGGAAACGAATCATAGGAACATTTGCTTCTTTAATCAATCTTTGAAATGTTCTCTTTAAATTAGCGGGATTAACAGGTGTTCCTTTTGATGTACAAATGACTAGATCATAATCAACATATTCAGGTCCACAACTTAGTTTCTCTCTCGCAATGTTTGTCTTATGCTTTTTTAGAACTGAAATTGTTTCATTTGAAAGCTTTATACTTCGTACACTCGACTCCGTTTTAGCTCCGCTAAGAAACTGTTTTCCATCCTTAGTCAATGTCTGACGAACATATAACATTCCATTCTCAAGGTCAATATCTTTCCACCTTGCTCCTAAGATTTCGCCTCTTCTCATTCCAGTACTGATTGCCAAGTGAAAAGCAGGATAAAGCCTCTCTTTACTAGCAATTTTAAGAAAAGCATTTATTTCACTGACTTCCCACACAGTCATTTCTTTCTTCATATCCTTTGGTAGTTGAAGCTTTTTAATAGGATTAGAGGGTAATAGCTCCATGTTTACTGCATAATCAAGCGAGCCTTTGATTATGTTGTATATTTTCTTAATGGTGGCGCTTGCTAGACCTTCTTCTTTTAGTTCATTAACATAATTCTGTAGCATTACAGGAGTTAATGAAGAAAGCTTTATATGACCAATACAAGGAATAATTCTGTTCGTAATGTAAGTCTGATAGGTATCAGCTGTTTGGATATTGATACTGGTTTTCTTACTCTTAAACCAGTCTTGTAGATGGTCTTTAAATTGAATAGAAGAAGGCTCAAAATAACTTCCTTTGTGAACTTCTGCCTCTATCATTGCTAGAGCTCTTTCAGCTTCCTTCTTTGTTTTAAATCCCCGCTTTTTCTTTCTTCTTCGTTTACCTGTTATAGGATTGGGTTCTAATTCGGTCATGAAATACCAACTAGAACCATCTTTTTTTACAAAACCCATAAGTGACATCCCCTCTCGATTAGATGTCCTCTAAAGGTATGACAAGCTTCTATATACATAATGTAGCAAATAACATTATTTTTCACAATAATTTCCATAGTAAATACCCCCAGCATTTATAAAATCGAGCTCTTAAACTAGATACGCTTGTTTGGGGGGGAGAGTTAAGTGAATATGATAATAAAAATTTGTATCTATATAAACGAATGCTCCTAAACACCTAAACTACTTCTAATTTTATTCATTACCAAGATTTAGAGCTCATGTGGTGTTTGGTCAGTACAATGTTAATTTGACAGGAGTACATAATACTAAATCTTTTACTAATTGTAACAATTTTCCTATTTCGAGGTAAAAATTGTGATAGTTTCTCGTACGGAAGGTTCACTAAATAATTGTCAATGCTAAATAGAATCAAATTTTATTTTATTAAAGAAAAAATATGTCATATTTTATTGGAAATCCCCCCCAGTGCCTAGAAAAAAGGGTTTATATAACTTTTCAACGGGGGTGATGTTTTACCTATAAGGAATTTTTACTGAAGGGTGGTGCATTTTCTCTTAACTAATTAGATTGGTACCCGTATATAGAAATTAGGCCAGAGGAATACCCCTCTACGGTCAAAATTTATGTATATGGAGGAAAAACCTATGAATAACTTAACACTTAGTAACAAGAGTTGGAAAGCACAATCAATAACAGACAAATTAACAGATATAGCACTTGAACAAAATAAGATGCTAGCTGCAAATAAAGGATATGTCATTTCTCCGCAAAAAATAATAAGGTGTTCAAGGGTATCAGACTTGGAAATTAGATTGTTGCAAGAATTAATGTCGCTTATGGGTGGAATAAACTACGCTTTTCCTGGTCATAAACGACTTGCTTACAAGTTGCGAAAGAAAAGCACAACTTCAATAAAGAAGGCCTTAACAGCATTAAGGGACAAAGGGTTTATTGAATGGCAAATCGGTGGAGGAGATTTAGGAACAAACCATTATCGAGTAAAGAACCTGTTTTATAATCCTTATTTAATAATGAGTGAGGCTACTGATTACTGTGTAGAGATAATTCTAGAAAAGTATAGGGGGGTAATACAATATGAAGAGCTATATGGTGCTATTATGGATTTTATGGAACCTCGAAAAGATATAATAGATACAGAAGCTGACATATATGGATTATATATAAAACATTTATTTGATTTCCCTGAGGATAGAGATTGTCCCAATTTATATATCACATATTGTGACCGTCTATCTGATCATATTGAGAGTAGAACTGGTATCCCTATAGATATTTTATGGGATTCGCACTTTATCGAAATATTTAAAAGTAGGTTGAATCAAATGAATATTGAGGAAGACAAAGCATTTGATACCTTTTTTAGTGAAGCTACTTTAATTAGAACACAGGTAATTGAAGAGAAGTTCGGATATCCTTTATTTGATGAGATACCATTAACTTATAAAATGGAGGAACAAACAGATCTTCTAGGATACCAAAATACCCAAATATTTATAGATGCAGAATATCATGTTAATGAACTGGGTAATAGAGTTACTAATGATCAAAAATGTTTTGCTAGAGGGAAATATATAACCAGTAAGATATTTGAACTAATCGAGAAGCACAGTCTATAGATTATAATATTGCCAACTCTCCAATTATTAGGAGGGTTTTTTATTAGGCATTTTTGACACTGGTCTCCTATATTTTTTTGATATCCCCCTATACAAAAAATATACCTAGGGTGAGGTACTATCCAAATACGGTGGAGAGTTAAGAATGCCTACAAATAATATAAGTATAATAATATAAGTATCTTTAATAAAAGCCATATTCTAAGACTACGTGCTCCTAATGGAGCACGACATATTGGAATGATAAATACTAAGAAATTATTTTGATTTTAAAATATCTATTATCATATTAAAATTGAGGTTCTCCCTTAAGAGGATTTTGATATTTATAACAAATTACTTAGCTTCACTTTCTTTCCTTAAATTTTAGAGTGGTGCGTGGTGCAATTAAACCTCATACGCACTAATCCGCTACATAATACCCCCCTGGTGCACTTATAAGAAATAGTTGAAAAAGAAACCGCACATAATATCTATTATGTGCGGAATTGGCCACAGCACACAGCAAACATTATTGTATTTGGCAATTAAAAAATGCAAATAATGGCTGTATTTTTTATGACTGTAAAAGGAGCAAAATACGCAAGTAGTGCATAAAGACTTGCATATTTTAGGCTCTTTAATTTTAATACTTATTGTGTTAAAGCTCTAAGTGTAACAACAACAATTTCTATCTTTCTCAACAAATATACCGAAAATATCCAGTGGAAAATGGGACAGAAGAACACCGTGAGGGTTTTCCTCTTCATTTCCTTATATTAAGAAATATGGACATTTCTTATTGAATATTATAAAAAGAACTATTTAGATTCCAAAGGGGGCATAAAATGAAGAGGCGACTTGAATTTACTGTCTTTGAAAAAAAGGCAGAGGAGTTAATAAGAAAATACAAAGTGCCAGGGGTGGCAATAGCTCTATCACAAAATAGGGAACCTATATATGAAAAAGTATATGGATTCCGAAATGTAGAACATCAATTGCCAGTAACTATGGACACAGTTTTTGGGATAGCCTCAGTGACGAAATCATTTACATGTATTGCAATTTTACAGTTACAAGAAGAAGGAAAATTATCCATCCATGATCCCGTTATAAGATACCTTCCTGAATTTTCTTTACCTGAATGTGCAGCAAGCAAAATGACATTACACCATTTTATGACCCATTCAACTGGGCTTCCCCCTTTACCATCAATTTTACTTGCAAATAAAAAAACGATAGATTCTGATCCAACTGCTCATGAATTTTCGAGCAAACTTTCCAAGAAGGATTCAATAGATACTTACGAACATCTTATTGAATTTATCTCAAAACAGGATACTAAATTATTGGGTTCACCTGGTGAGGAATTTAGTTATTCAAACGATTGTTTTTCTCTATTAGGAGCAATTATAGAAAGAGTAAGCGGAAAACACTTTGAGAATTACATTGAAGAGAAGATATTTAAACCTGTTGGTATGGATAAATCTTGCTTTTTAGTGAGAGACCTAGAAAGTTATGATAATGTTACCTCACTATATGCTTCTAGAAAGACTGAAAAAGGAGAAGAAATCTTTGAATCTCCTGTATGGTGGGATGCTCCAGCAATGAGAGGAGCTGGTTACTTAAAATCTAATGTTACAGAGATGATAAAATATGGAGAGATTTTTTGGAATAATGGAAAAGTAGGTGAAAACCAGATATTATCACCAGAGAGTGTTCAGTTAATGGTTAAGCCGCATATTGAAGTTTTTCCAGGAAAGTATTATGGCTATGGCTTATTTGTAACACCTAATCATTATGGGGAAACTTTAATTGAGCATGATGGAAATCATAAAGGAATTTCTTCACATTTTTGTGTAATCCCAGAAAGACGATTAACAGGGGTAATTTTAACCAATCTAGCTGGTGTTCCTTCACCAACCATATTAAATGGAGCAATCAATGTAATAAAAAACCTAGAATTTGAGTATAGTCCTTTAAAAAACAGTACAAAATGGAATCCGAATGAATTAAAAGATTATGTTGGGATTTATACATCAATTGGGGGAGAACGTTTAAAAGTAACTCTAAATGACGAAAATCTTCAATTCGGGAACATTCCTGTTGATTGTATTGGGGAAGATACATTTCTAGCATTAATCAGAGACCAAAGTAAAGTAGTCAGATTTATCCGTAATGATGATAGACAAATTGTCCGACTGCAATTTCATTACAGGCAGTTTTTTAAGAAAATAAATGATTAAAAAAATATTAATTTACTTTATTATAGCCCCATCTTAAGCTCTAACAACCTTACTTTATTAATAAAATGGAGTTGTCACAAATCGACAACTCCATATTTTTACTCTTGCTCTCCTTTAATTCAACAAGGTTTTTTATTTAATTGATTGCCATACTCCTCCTGAACCAGTTGTAAATCCACATTTTTTATAAAAGTTAGTATTATTTTCCTCGAATGTCACCGTTACAATTTCTAATCCGAATCGTTCGGATTCTCGTAATAATCCTTTTACCAACTCTACTCCAATTCCCTGTCCTTGATATTGTGGATGAACGATTATATCTTCCATATAACCATGTTCTAAGCCCATTCCACAAACATACCCAAAGGCAATCAGTTTATTTTCTTCATCTCTAATCCCACCCCAAAAATTGCAACGTTCTAACAATAATGGGTAATCATCATCTCTTCTTCCCCAACCAACAAGTTCTCTTAATTGAGGAACTTCATTATGAGTTACTGGAATGTTTATTATTACTTTATAGTTCATTTTTTTCCCCCTTCCACTCCTTACTCATATAAATATGCTATTTTATTTATATGAAGTCTTGATCCTAATTCAACAATCCTGCCTCTGTTAAATCAATTTGCACTGCTGGATAATTATGTATAAATATAAGCGACTATACAGTTCTGTTTTGAGTATGATTGAAGAAATTGTAAACATACTGCCGAAACATATTTCTATTTATTTCCAGAAACACATATTTATGGAATTGACCTAAAGTTTAAAGTAAAAGGGCACCTCAATATCATTTTTTAATATTGAGACACCCTTCATTTTATAGTTTGTATTCATTAACGAAATTTCTGTATAAATTGGAAAAAGATAAGTTAACTGCAAGCTCATGACGTAATTTTTTCATAAATAGGTCTTCACTTTTTTTGCTTCGAATCCAGTTTCCTACATTTGCTGTTCCAGCAGATTCATTTTTAATAATTTCAATTGTTTTTGATAGGAAGAGCTGAGAGAAACTTTCAATCAAACTTTGTTTGAAATGAGTATTTCTATCATAGTATGCTGAGTAGTTAAATACTTTACTATTATCATCATCGAATTGAGTTTTAAACTCATAGTACAGTGCTATGCAATAAAAGAAACAAATGTTATTTATGGCTATTTGAGTTTTATAGTTAATAATAAAATCGTTAATGTTTTGTTGTTCATCTTCATCTGCATTCTTCAACATGGCATATTGCTTGTCCAACCTTTGTTCATATTCTTTTTTTAGATATTTCTTACTCTCTTTATAAAGATATGCAACAAATAACAATTCATCAATTTCTGATTTAGTTTTCTTAAAAAGAATACCACACTTATCGTTTTCATCATGAAAGTTAAAAATTTTATGATAGTCCTCATTTATAGTAAACTCTTCTTTTGAATAATCATTATTAAATAATGTTCGCTTCTTATCTTTAGCTGTATAAGGTTCTCTATAAAACGATGCAAAGGCTAATTGTGCTAACGTTTCATTTGTAGTTATTTGATGTTTGTGTAAATTTAAATGTGATGGTGGGTTAGAACCACGTCTGATCTCGACATGGATATTAGGTCTATCACCACTAATTAACCATTCATACAACTTTTTTTGTTCTGGACGATTTGAAACCATATCACGGCTGGTGATAGGATTTTGCATGTTATTATAGATCGATATATTGTTTTTTAACTCAGTTTTGTTAATTACCAATATACGTGTTAAGACATAAACATTTTTTAATTTGTTAATCTTGTCATCATCACGATTTATTTCTGCTTCTTTCAAATAAATCCCCAATGAACTTGTTGTTTGTGCACCATTAATTATAGAGAAATTTTCGAGAGTTACAGAATCAATTTTTTTGTTTGATTGTTCATTACCTTCTATACGAACTAAAGGAACTGCATCCGCATTAAAACCCTCTGCAATTATTGTTATTCCATTATTATAAAACCAAAATTTTTCAGGTTCAGTATCAATGGTTTGTTTCATTGAATCATATGTCTTAGATTTATTTTCTAATGAATCACGAAGGTTTTGACCAAATAATATATTCTTTCCTAATTCTGTACTTGTATATTTATTATTTAATTTTGCTAAATCATAGCCGTTTAAGTTACATAGATATGCTTGTTCTGTGTTTTCTATATTATTATGGTTATAGGAAATGAAATTGTTGAAACCATCTGATTTTAATATCTCTTCTGGCACAGAGTCAGTATCAAGACTTTGTTGTAATATTTTTAATTCATTTGAGGTAACAATCCTCTCAAATTTTTTTAATCCAGATGCGAAATTAAGCTCTCCATTATGAACAACATAATATGTACAGTTATTTTTGTATGTATTATCAAAGTTGGAACGACTTATTACTTCTCTTAGATTTTTATGAACAGACTGCGGATCTTTTAAGAAGTCTTTAATAGTACGTTGAATCATTGCAAAACATTGCTTGATATCTTGTTGACCTAATGTAGTGTATTTAACTTGAATTATGTCGTAGTAATAATCATCTCTTATCTTCATATTCAATGAAAATATCGATCCCACCATCTGGTGGAGCTACAATATATTTAGAAATACTTTCCACATTTGATGCATTGAAATCTAAATTGAGTATTTTTTTATACATAATTTCAAGAACAGCAATTGTAAATGCATCCTCTTTAATATTGTTCCTTACTATAGGTCTATAATTCGGTAAACCTTGATACATCTCATAATATTCTTGTATTAATCCATCCATATACTCAGCCTCCTTAAAACATTTTTTGGAAAATATGTTAATTAAGGTTAATTATATAATAATAATAAAATAATAGTAATAAATTATGGTTGATTTTTTGAGGAGTTTTAGGTGAATAAAAAGTATCAGAGGGGCTTTGGAAATTCAGTATAAAAATTCATAGTACTACCTAAATCTTTTTAAGATAAATTTTGAAGTTTATTTACTTTGTTATCTATAAAATTGGTGTTTTTTACCGCTCATAACAGCAGTTATGAGCGGTTTTCTTATAAATATTTTAAGAAGGGAATTTATGTTATACATAAAAAAAATATACCAAATGTGTATTTCTTAGGTGGGTTATATGAATATCAGAGAAATGAAAAAGATAGACTTACATGCACATCTAAACGGAACAGTATCAACTCAGATTTTTATCGAACTATGCAATAAATTTGATATTGACATTCCTAATGGCTTTGACTTGAACAGTGATTTACAAGTGCTTAATAAAGTTGGTTCATTAATAGAGTATTTTAAACCATGGGATATTTTTAAAAAATTACCGATTGGGTACGAATGCTTAACTGTTATGGTTAAAAGTGCTTTCGAAAATCTAAAAAAAGATAATGTTAGTTATATAGAGTTCAGAAATTCTCCTTTTTATATAAGCAAAATAAATGGGATTTCACTTGAAGAAGCACTAGTCTGGTTGATTGAATCAATAAAAGAACAGTCATACCTATATGATATCAATGCAAGGTTAATATTATCTTTGACAAGGCACGAATTATTAGAAGTGAATGTCAATCAGTTGTTAGAGGCTATAAGAAAGGTAAACACTGATAATGTGATTGTTGGTGTTGACATGTCGGGAAATGAAGACACAAAGTTACCATACTCAATTGAAAAATTCTTTTTGAGAGCAAAAGAAGATTTAGGCTTAGGTATTACTATTCACGCTGGTGAAACAGGTAACCATGAAAATGTAGAATGGGCAATTAAAAATTGTGGTGCCATGAGAATAGGCCATGGTAGTGCAGCAGTTAAGTCAGAAAATTTACTAAACCTAATTATAGAGAAGGATATATGCCTTGAAGTTTGCCTAATTAGTAATCTTAGAACTGGGTATGTACAAGGCATTGAGGAGCATCCTTTGAAAGTATTTTTAGAGTGGGATATACCATTTGTTTTATGTACGGATAACCCATCTGTTCATGGAGCTTCTTTATCTGATGAATATACATTATTCCTAAATCATTTTAAAAGGGCAGATATCTTAGAAAAAATGTATGAAAGAAACAATAAGTATTCTTTTTGGCGGGGGTGAGATTCATATTGGATATTAGATTTTTATCTGGGAATAAGTTTAAGATCATCGAGGCAAACAAGATTCTAAATAATATTGGTGTTAATATTGTTCCAATAAATATAAAAATAGATGAAATTCAAACAGAAGATCCTATAAAGCTTTTAAAAGATAATTCTCTTAAAGCCTTTGAAATACTTGGAAGACCACTGTTTGTCGAACACACTGGTTTGTATTTGAATTATCTAAATGAATTGCCAGGGGGCTTAACCCAAATATTTTGGGATAGGCTAGAAGCAGACAAATTTTGTGATTTATTTGGTAAAACAACAGATACTTCAGCTGTGGCAAGAACATTAATAGGCTATGTAAACGGTAAAAAAATACAGATATTTGATGGAGAAATAAAAGGGAACATTTCTGTTGAACCAAGAGGAAATAGAGATTTTCAATGGGATTGTGTATTCATTCCAGAAGGTTATAGTCAAACATTCGCTGAACTAGGTGAGGAAAAAAATGAAATATCAATGAGAAGAAGAGCTCTGGATAAATTTGCAACGTTCCTAAAGGGAGTAGAGTAATGAAGGATTTAATAAAAGCAATACAAGATAAGAATGTAATTTTGTTTGTGGGTTCTGGAGTCTCTGCTAATCTTGGTTTACCAACCTTTAGGGGTTTAATAAATCATATGGCAGAAGAACTTGGGTATGATCCTGATATCTTCAATACTCTTGGGGATGGAGATTACTTGTCCTTAGCCGAGTACTATGCAATAGAAAAAGGGGCTATTGGAGAACTAAGAAGTTGGATGGATATTAATTGGCATAACCATAATATTAAAATTGAAGAATCTGATATTCATCGTTTAATTGTTGAACTGGACTTCCCAATAATTTATACCACTAATTATGATCGGTGGCTTGAAAGGGCGTATGATTATTATAATGTAAAGTATACAAAAATTATGAACGTAGGTAATATTAGCGATATAAAGCCTTCTAAAACGCAGATAATCAAATTTCATGGGGATTTTAACGATGATACCTCTATTGTACTAACCGAATCGAGTTATTTTGAAAGGTTAAATTTTGAAGGCCCATTAGATATTAAACTAAGATCTGATATCCTAGGAAAGTCGATATTATTCATTGGATACAGCCTAAATGATATAAATATAAAATATTTGTTATTTAAAGTTAACCAACTTTGGGAGAGATCACCGCATTCTAGCCTTCAACCAAAATCGTATGTTTTTTTACAAAAACCAAATCCAATAAAAGAAAAAATATTAGAGAGAAGGGGAATACAGACTATATCCTCAAATGAGGATAATCCCAAAGAAGCTCTTACAACGTTTTTAAGTGATCTTTTGAAGAATTTAAATTAAAAATTGCGTTGATTTATGATTATGAATTACGGGAAGAAACTTCACCGCTCTAGTGATTTAATATAAATATTTATTTAACTGCTTAATGAAAACTTTAACAATTGAGAAACCTACCCAAGCTTGTCTTGCAGGGGTAGGTTTCTTTTTATATTAACTCTTATTTAGCTCTTATTGGAAGGGGCTCTAGTTTTTGCGTTTATATTTCTTTTTAGGCCAGCTTGTGGTTAAATACCGTTCATATTTTCTTTGGAGAAGATAGGTTGTGTCATACCTATAAACCCAATCTAATAATTGTTTTGACTTTAAACCACTGAGAGAAAAGCCAGGATATTTTTTACTAACATATGTTTTTTTTACCCTCCAATTGAACTGTGTGTTTAGGAAAGCAATACTCCCATCCATAAAGTCGTTTGATCCACAATAAATTCTAACCCCGCCATCTTTTCTTATGTTACCATCTCCATCAATTACGCCTCTAAAAAACATACTTGCACACTTATCATTGAAAAAATAATTTGGGAATCTTAAAGTCTTTGTTTTAGCGTTCGTAATGTTAAAGTGATTATTTAGTTCATTAACCAACTTTTGAGAAGTAATGGTTAAATCATAACTCTTTTTATATAACCTAATTTGCCCTGTAAATTCGAAATAGTTTGCTAACATTCTAAATAATTGTTCTGAACATTTGTCATTAGATCTTAATGAAACCCTTGGAGTTGTACCTATATCAATATATCCATCTGTTGCTACATAGCCAGCAAAGTAGCAAAAAATTGGATTTTTATAGTTAAACATTGATTCATTACACGTATTTTTGAAAGTTTTTAAACCATAAAAACCATGATTACAAATCCATCTATCAACACGACCATATTTAACATCAAGTTCTCTAGCTATTTGGTAAGCTGATTTTCGTTTTATCAGGTATTCATTTTGCATCCATTCTTTATTACTTAGAAATTGTTCCGTTATATGTTTATTAGGGTCTGGTTTAATTAGAGATTTATAAATGCCATGTTTTTTATTTAAGTATTCTCTTGCAGTCCATTCACTAACATCTAGGATCTTTGCGATATCCCTAATAGAAAAATCATCAGTAATATATAATTTATATAATTCATCTCGGTCTAATAAAATTTTCTTAACCTCTTCTTCCATAATTAACTTCTCCTTAGGTTGATAAAATGATTTAGAAGCTTGCCATATCAACCAAAAGAGGATTAGTATTTGGTGCCTAATTTGGTACCCAAATGGTACCGCTTGATTTACTCGGAACAACCTATCAAATTTCATTTTAGAAAGAACCTTGATATAACAACGTTTTTTAAACACTATTGGTGATACCTATAAAAAATAAATATATTTAACACCCATAATTCGCTTTGACAGGGAAGGGGTCGGGGGTTCAAGTCCCTCACAGGTCATCTTTCGGAAGTCAAAAGCAGGAGCTTTTGGCTTTTTATTTTTTAATAATGCTTGTTCAGTTATAAGAGATTTCCTCCTTTACCCTAGAGCACCACAGGACTGTAAGTTTCATATATTACATTAACTAGAAAGGAGGAAAAAAATGTATTTAAAAAAAGAAATAAAGACTAACTATGCTATAAACAGTCTAGATACTGCAAGTTTCAAGTTTTTCCAAGAAGATCAAAAACTTACTGCTCTAACAAATTTAGAGGGGAAAATAGATCAGATCGGTATCGATTATGTAAATTTACTGCTTGATAATAACCAAGTTGTAACTATACTAACTGATAAAATTTCAAAGATTACATGGGTAGATCCAAAGTGTGAGCGGATTTGTAAGAAGTGTCATCATCATACATGCCGTTGTGTGCAATTTATGAGGGATCATGACGATTTTGACAAGGACAATCACCGTCATTTAAGTCGTGAAGAATTTTGTAGACGATGTAGGAAAAAGCCATGCGATTGTAAAAAGGACGATAAGTTCCAAAACAACCAACATAAACGAAAACATTCAAAATTTGTAGATCCAAAACTCTATATTAACAAACACGAGCAAATACTTTGTGAAAAATGTGGACCTCTTCACCACCATGATAACGATTGTCTTCCAAAATTCACTTGTTTTTGTGACTTCGCCATCCCTTTTTGCGATGACAGAATTGAATTAAGACTAGCTGGCTTAGATGATGGTGTGAACTTAGAGCTATTCCGTCATAGAGGTTGTAGAGTCAAGCTTGAATTAGCGTTTGAATAATAAGCGTTTTAAAAAGGAATCCTTCATTAATAAAGGATTCCTTTTGTGTAATGATTTATTATGTGACAATCAAACAATCTAGTAGTCAGGGCTTCCTGTTCAATTTCAATTGTGCATACTTCATCAAAATCAATTCCTCGTTTTTCACCTTCAACACTTAACTCTAATTTTCCCTTATCGGTCAAAAGCAAAGTTCCTTCTATTTCATTTTCCTCATCTTTTTCTTTTACATAAAGTAAACAGCCAATATAGCTTTCCAGAAATAATGACAATTCTATACCGAAGAAGAGATTAAGTAAAAATGGACTTTTTGGCACAATCTCACTGAAGTGAAGAGTAATAGCCCGTCTTAGGCATTGATTAATATCAAGTAATTCTTGATCTTCAATCATTGGAATTTGATTATCTAAATGTTTAATTTGAACAATATTTTCAAACGGAATCAAGAGCAAATTCCCAACATCTGTTTGTAAAATGAGAAAATTAACTCCTGCATCTACAATAGTTCCTGTCCGTTTCAAAGGTTGTTTTTCTTCCTGACAGGCAACTGTTACACTTATACACTGTTTTCTTAATCCTCTAAGACTATCCTGAAAAGCTCTTAAGTTTTCCTCATCTCTTTCCAAGCCTAAAGCTAATAATAATCGATTTGCCTTTTCAATACATTCATTTAATTCCTCTAATTCCTCTGGTGGCAAGGAACTATTTGGAGAAGGAAATTCTGGTTGGGGAATTCTCTCTGGACATGTAAAAGGGGAACAAAAGAGACTCTCATCCTCGTCTTGTGGAACACAGTCAGGGCATAAAATACTATTGTCTCTTTTCTCTTTCCATTCTACATGATGACGACTTATTTGCAATTTGGAACGTCTAATCTTCGCCACACTCCTTCACTAGTTCATACACCTAGTATATGGAAGCATTCCTTTTTGGAATGGGCATCTATAACGACTGTAATAATTTAGAAAAAAATTATTGGTTCCTCAACTAACAATGAGTTTCAATATATGAAAAGACATAGGATATGAGAATATGACAAGCCCTTGCTACATAATTGTTAAAACAGAGGTCTGTTCATGTCAAGAGGTGGATAGTTGGTGATACTACATTTAGGTTTTCTATTATACGGAAATATTTTGATTACGTTGTTGGTCTACTTGTACGTATATAGGTTCAGGAAATTGATTGGTTTTCAGCTTGGAATGAACATCTCAACGATGGTTGGAGGATTCTTGGCCATTATGACAGGTGTCATCTTCATTTATCAATTTCCATTAAAGTATGTACTCATCACCATTGTAACCACCTTTATAGGCATGACTTTTGGTGCTCTTATCGGAGGTTTATTTGATTACCAAACATTGTTAACAGGTTATGTAAATGGAATGATGATGGGAATTATGGCTCCTATGATAGGAGCTGCAGCAAAGGGAGATCCAATTTTTCTTTTGTTTTTAGAAGTGATTTTTATTTTTTCATTATTTTTACTCCTCTTATCAGTTAGACAAACATAATGTGAAGAGGGATCCTATGAAGTTAGTGCTGATTGTCATGTTAGTAATTAATTGTTTAATAGGCTTAACAATCTTTATCATTATGTCCCGAAAAAGAAAGCTGTTTAGTGATCGATTTGGAATGATTATGGCTATGAGCTGTAGCGGAATTCTAAGTTTAGTGATCGCCATGATTTTACATTTTTTATTACCCGTTCCGCTCTCATTCATTATTTTTTTTTCAGCTTTAGTAGGGGGAGCTATTGGAATATTTTTTGGGGCACTTGTTACCTTTCAATCCCTCCTTTCAGGATTTACTCACGGGGTTATTGGAAGCATAATGGGAACGATGCTAAGTGCTGTTGTTCAAAATCCTTCATTATGTAGTCTACCACCTTCGTATTTTATGAGTCTTGAGCAAAGTATGGTCACGTTTAGCCTCTTTGGAACATGCCTTGTTGTTATAACGATAAGTATAGTGTATTACTCACTTACTGTATAAGGAGAACTTATGCACAAAAGGAGGGAGAGATGTGGAGGAAACAAAACAAGACAAGAAAAGAAAGAGATTCCTAGAAGAGTATAAAAAGGATTTGTTGAAAAAACGCAAACAAGAAATGATAAAAGAGGATATCATTAATGAATTTAATGATAAAAACGGCCAAGGGATTACTTCTCCAACAACTGGGAAAACAACTGAAGAAACACGTCTTTTAATGGAGTATATTGATCGAGCAAACATGTTTAATATTTCAAATCATGATGAAACAAGAGGAAAAACATTGAAATATCGAAAGTTTTTTAAATCAAAAAGGAATCAGCAAGTAGAAGTGTATCTGAAATGCGGTACAAAATCGTTATATAAAGAGGGGAAGGTTAGTACAATTGGACGTGACTTTGTCATGCTTACCAATTTAAGAGAAAGAATGTGGATTCCGTATACATCGATAAATTCAGCTAATATCCCTTATGGAATCCCAAATTACTCAAATACTCACCAGCATTTTATTTTTGATAATAATTTGAGAAACAAACTGATACATCAATTTGGTGAAACGGTCTCAAAGCGTGACCTGCTCAAGCAACAATTTTTTGAAGAAACCTTAAAAACCAATTTACAAACTTGGAGTGAAACGTGGGCAGTTGTTTATATAAATGAAGAAATGAAAAAGTTCGGGAAAATGAAAGGATTAATAGATAACCATTTGGTTATGGAGGTTATGGGAAAAAGGATAGAGATCCCATTACTTGAAGTGAAATATATCGAGACAATGCGAGTAATAAGTATATTGTCAGAAGTCATAAAAGGCTTTGTACATGAAAAATAATCGAACTCTTGAAAAAGGGAGGGGACAACATGTCTCGTGCAAAGGAATATAAAGTTCATGAAAAGAAGGATGAGTTGATGCAAGATCATGATAAGAAACAAGTAAGAGAGGATCGGTTGATTAGGGAGCTAAAAGAAATCGTAGGAGAAAATATTCTCATTGTTACCGAGTCTGATCAATTAAACTTGTTTGGGCAGACGTTTAGGCCTATTTTTACCGGCACTCTGTTTGATGTACAGCAAGGTCATATCACACTATATCCCGTTATTATTAAGATTATTAATGCTCCATTTTTTGAATTCCCAACCCCATTAAGTATTCCTTTAGAAAAAATTGCCCACTTCACTCCAGACTTTGATCCGAATACCCGATTCCCGTTAACATAATGAAATTATACAAGTAGGGAGGAATTGTTATGACCCAAGAAAGTAGTTACAACCGATTTAATCGGCCATCTATTAATGATATACACGATGAGTCCTTGATTCAGGAATTTATCAATGGAATAGGTAAAAATGCACTGATTTTAACGCCTTCCTTTCCATTTGTTTTTATTGGAAAAATTGTTGAGGTTATAGAAGATTATGTGGTATTAGACACAAGAGTTACAACAATAGCAGAATTAGAGAATCGTCAGTGGGATATTCATGTCCATAATATTGAAGTATTTTATATTGAAACAAAAGGCTTACCTAGAATTCCCCAATTAATTGAAGACTAATAACAGAGGGAGGGAAAGCATGTGAAACGGTTTTATCACGTCGTTGCTATCCCAATACGAATTGTGTTAAATAACTTTGGGGATTATGCTCCAGATGGTATGATGTATGTTTTAAAAGAAAATGAAGATAGGTTAAAGGAATTAGTGAAAAAAAATCCCTTTACCCCCATAGATTTGGTAGAGCCATTATGTATTCGAGCGAATAAAGGCGATACGGTAGAGATTCTATTTGAAAATCAAATTCATTATGCAACTGGAATGCACTTTTTGGAAGCTGATTACAATGTATTAGATTCGGATGGAGCGAATGTTGGATTTAATCCAAACACACTAGTAGACCCAGGTCAAAAAATACTCTACCAAATACACGTTAACCATGAAGGAATTTATTTTTTCCATGATCTAGGTAACCCAGACAGTAGCGATGAAGGTACGAATATAAATGGCTTATTCGGATGTTTATTTGTTCAACGTAGAGGGTCCTGGTGGACAGATCCTGTTACTGGAGGTCCGATTAATAGTGGTTTATTTGCAGATGTTCATCATCCTTTTGCTCCCTCTTTCAGAGAATATGGTTTAATTTTTCATGATGAAATGTCAACAAAAGATATGACTGGAAACAAGCCACTAGACCCCGAGACGAATCAAGAGAGAGAATCCACACATGCTATCAATTATCGCTATGAACCGATTCAGAATCGGGTGAAGTTGATAGAAGAGGGAGTCGTGTGCCCAGATTGTGTAGGAGAAGAGGTCCACCATGATTCATGGGTGTTTGGTGACCCCGCCACAACTATTTTAAGAGGGTATAAGGGTGATCCAGTAAGGATTCGCTTAGTTCACGGAGGGGTAAAGGAAACGCACGTATTCCATTATCATGTTCATCAGTGGTTTAAAGACACTCACAATACGGATTCTGATGTCATTGATTCCATTTCAGTTAGTCCTCAAACCTGGTATACAATAGAGCCATTGTATGGATTAGGGTCATTACAAGAAGCGATAGGCGATGTCATTATCCATTGTCACTTATATCCACATTTCGGTGTCGGTATGTGGACATTATGTAGGATTTTTGACACCCTACAGGATGGTAGTCAGTGTTATCCAAACGGGGTACCTATAAAGCCTCTTCAGCCTCTACCAGATCGACCTTGTCCTCCAAAGCCAACGAAGGAACGTCCTGGTTTTCCAAATTTCATTCCAGGAAAAGTTGGCTGCAAGGCACCTAGGCCACCACTTGGTATTGTAGGTGGAAGAGAAATGACAGAGTTAGAACGGAATGCCGCTGTACCTTTTGCTAGACCAGGAGCTGTGTTTGCTGACCCGTGTGCCATTGTGGAAAATCCAGTTGTAGAAGAGTTTAATATTTCTCTTATTGAATTGCCAATAGTTTATAACCGTCAAGGATGGCACGATCCGAAGGGGAGAATGTATGTTCTCGATGAAGACATAGACGATGTATTAGCAGGTAGAAAAGAGTCAGAACCATTAATCATTCACATGAATGCTGGTTCGTGTATACGTATTAATTTTACGAATCGACTTCCAGAAGTGGCGGGTGGAGATGCCTTTCAATTAGTAACAAGGACATACGAAGCATCGACACACGTCCACTTTGTTAAGTTTGATGTACTTGTAAGCGATGGGGGAAATGTAGGTTGGAATTATGATTCAAGTGTTCTACCTGGTGAAACGATTCGTTATGAGTATTTTGCAGATGTTGAATTAAAAGCATGGTTCTTCCATGATCACTTATTTGCTAGCTATCATCAGCAACATGGTGTGTTTGGAGCCGGTGTAGTTCACGCAAGATTCTCAGAGGTTTTTAACTCTAAAACAGGTAGAGAGGTAAATGGCGGTGCTCAAGTAACAGTCACTCACCCTTTAATTCCTGATTATCGAGATTTTGCCTTAATGGTCCATGATTTTTCGTTGTTGTTTGATAAAAATGGGTGTCCATTAAATCCACCTGATTTCCCAGGTTCTCAAGATGACCCAGGGTTATTTGGAGTAAACTATAAAAACGAACCACTACAATTCCGATTAGGCAAAGACTGTGATCCTGCTTACTCATTTAGCTCCTTTGTTAATGGAGATCCTATTACACCGATTCTTCATTGTTATGAAGGTGACCCAATACGAGTAAGATTGCTTCAAGGAGCACACGAGGAATCCCACAGCTTTAATATTCATGGCCTTCGATGGCAATCAGAACGTCCTGATGTTGAAACGAGTGTAAGGTCTCAACAGCATATCGGAATTTCAGAATCATTTACATTTGAATTGGATGTTCCAAGGTCAGGGGATTACTTATGGACGTTTGAAACAGAAGAAGATTTATGGAATGGTTTGTGGGGATTAATACGTGCTTTTGATGAAAAAGTTGATTTCCTTATCCCATTGCCAGATCGAAGGAATCCACCAGAACGAACAAAACCATTACCGGTTTGTGACGGCAAACCACCATGTCCTCCTGAGATTGTGGAGGCGCTAGGTCCAAAAGATGCACCAGTAAAAAAGTTTGATGTTGTAGCCTTCCATACACCGATTTTATATAGTAAGTGGGGAGAAAAAGATCCTTTTGGTATCGTGTTTGCTCTTCGAGAAGATATGGATGATATTTTGTGTGGAAGAAAAAAGCCAATTCCATTAATTTTAAGGGCAAATCAAGGAGATGCAGTAGAAGTTAAATTAACGAGTTTTCTAGAGTTTGACCAATTCCCATTTCCAGATGGAATATGGCCATATCCGCCTGTAAAGGAACAGGCATTCTATCCGCCATCAGTAAGGATATCGCTACATCCTCAGTTAATTCAATATGATGTCAAAACATCGTCTGGGGAAACAGTTGGTTTTAATCCTGATCAAACAGTTGGACCAGGGGAAACAATTACGTACAAATGGTATGTTGATGTGCCAGTAGGGTCTTGTGGCATGTGGGATATGGCGGATATACGAAATCACCGCTCGTTAGGAACTTTTGGCGCATTTATTGCAGAGCCAAGAGGAACACAATATTTACATCCGAAGACATTAAAACCTGTTATTACAAATGATAATGTTGTCTTAAGAAATCCTTTCTTGCCTGAGATTAGAGAATTCGTCTTAGTGATGTATGATGGAGCTCGATTGGTCGATAAAAAAGGAGACCTTATTGTTGACCCTGTTGAGGGTATCTTAGGGTTTGTTGATCCAGAGGATCGACAGGATTTAGTTGATACGTATGATAATGGATCAAGAGGCTTTAATTATCGAACAGAAAGGTTAATTAATCGATTAAGACATCACCCTGTATTAAAGGATATATTCAGTTCAAAGGTTCACGGTGATCCATCAACACCAGTATTTGAGGCATACCCGGGAGAACCTATTACCATTCGATTAGTTAATCCATCTGAACGAAGACGGGCACATGGCTTTCATTTACATGGACACTACTGGAATTCAGATGATAAGGATCTTACATCTGAGGTTCGGTCAATAGAAGGTGAAATAGTTGCTGGCCATACAGATGACTTACAAATTAATTATGGGGCAGGAAGTCTATATAATTTCCCAGGGGACTATATGTACCGTTCAGGGAATATACGCTGGGATATAGAACAAGGCATGTGGGGAATTCTTCGTGTTCATAAAGATAGGCAGAAACAATTGCCACCGTTAAAGAAGATTAGTAGAAAAAAACCTTAAGGTGTGGGAAAAGTGAATAAGAGAGTATTAAGAATATATTTTCTCATTAGCATAGTAGGGTTGCTAGCTGTCTATTTCTTTTGGCCAAAGTATGAAAAGCTGCCCATCTTAGAAACTGTTTCAAGTTTTCAATTAGAAAATGTCCATGGTGGTACGTATAGTTTAAATAATGAAAAAATAAAGTTAGTTACCTTTTTCTATACGCATTGTCCTGACATTTGTCCAATGACAATGATGGATTTAATGAAGCTACAAGCCCAGCTTCAAAAAGAAGGGATTTTCGGGAACAAGGTAGAGCTCGTCGCCATTTCTCTTGACCCTGAAAATGATACACCCAAAGTAATTAAAAGGTACTCAGAAGGTTTTAGTGCTGATCCTCTTGGCTGGAAGTGGCTGAGAGGCTCCGAAGGGGATACAAAGGAAATTGCAAACAGTTTAAAAATGCAATACCAAAAGCTTGAAGGTGATTTCTTTTCCCATTCGACTACCATGTTTTTATTGGATGATGAGAATAATATTCGTGCTCTTTACGACATGGCTATTTCGGATAACCCTATTGATACAACAAAAATATTAGAGGATATTTCTATATTGATTGAGGGCTATTAAACTAGAGGCATTACTGCTTAGGCAGTAGTGTCCTTTTTTCTGTAAGGAATAGTTTATTACCCATTTTCTGGAATGCGGTAATCAAATAGTCGAAACTCTTCATATTATACACTGTTTACCATACTAAGGCAGAGGTGTATATAATGGTGCAGGTACTAATGAGGAAGGGAAATTTGATTACCAATAGTGGAATGCAGGATAAAGACGATTTTATCATCTATTTATCAAATAAATTTTTGCAAACACATAATATTAATTCAGATACAATTTTATTGAAGTTTGGGTCTTGGTCCAAACTGTTTACTATTATAAAGCAAAACTCACTACCCCAGCATACAATAAGCCTTCCGGAACGATCTATCCCATTCTCAATCCCCAGCACACTTGATCTTGAAGTCAAGCTAAAAGGGAATACACTTCACCTTGGTCCAGTTATCGGATTTATCGCCAAAAAGAATAAAAAGAGCCTAAATATGAGAGCTCTTGAATCCTACGAAAATCGCTTTGAACATTACAACAAAATCAAGGGTCTACTGTTTATTTGTTCAAGCGATAGTATTGATACCGCCAATCAAACCATCCAAGGATATTATTATAACCCAGAAGGGAAAACGGTAAATACTCGGTGGAGAAAAGGGACTTTTCCCTATCCTGATTCTATGTTCAAGAAAATTAGAATTCCAACTAAATTAGAGCGTGATTTAAGAATAAAGCTAGGAAACAAGCTCTTTAATACAAACTTCTTTAATAAACTCCAGTTTTGGGAAATCTGTGAATCTACTGAAAGGATAAAACATTTTGTCCCCCAAACGAATCAATATAAACAAAAACGAGATCTGCAAGACATGCTATCCATGTTTGACAGGGTCTATTTAAAGCCAATCCGAGGTAAAAAAGGTGAAGGTATTTATATGATCAATAAGGAAGCCAATTTTGTTACCATAACGAATTACCTAAAGGAAAAACAAACTTTTAGAACACTTTATGAACTAGAAACTTATCTTGAAAAACATATCCGATATGAAGACTATATCTTGCAACAAGGAATACCTACGATCTACAAAAATAAACACGTTGACTTCAGGCTCTACATGCAAAAAAACATGGATGGTACATGGGTTTGTCAAGGTTCTGTAGGAAGAGTAGCGCAAGAGGAAAGCATTGTGACGAACTTAAAACAAATCGCTCACATGTCTACAGGAGAAAAGGCTATTCGAATTGTATTTCAAGTAGATTCAGAGATCGCAAAGCAGATTATGAATAATGCAATTATAGCCTGTAGAGAAGTATGTAATGTACTAGATCAGAAATTAGGTCATTTTGGCGATGTGGCGATTGATTTGATTATTGATAACGATTATAAACCTTGGATTCTTGAGGTGAATAATTTGTATGGTGTAAAGAGTTTGGAGATATTGAAGGATTGGGAGACATTGTCGGTTTTGAGGAGTAATCCGTTTTTTTATGCGAAGGGGCTAGGGGGATTTTAATTTAAAACATAAGAATTGGTGTTGTTTCATACTCTATTCGAATTTAGTCCTATTAAAAAACCTTGTAAATACGTCAATTTTTTGACATTATTTACAAGCTCTAAATAATTGTTAAACTATATTTTTTTCTCTAGAATAACTCTTTGCTAACGATTTAGCTTTGTTGATTGCATCATTTATAATATTTTCAGCTTCCTCAGGTACAAAAGCGTGCCCTTCTGCAACAATAGTTTCTACTTCCATACCAATAAATCCAAGAATTGATTTTAAGTATCGATCACCAAACTCCAACTCTTTCATAGGTCCTTCTGAAAAGATTCCTCCACGAGCATGGATGTGAATAGCCTTTTTGCCGGAAAGCAATCCTTGTGGCCCATTTTCAGTATATTTGAAAGTTTTACCAGCTATGACAATAGTGTCAATATATGCTTTTAATTTAGCAGGAATACTTAGATTCCATAGAGGAGTAATGAAAACATATTTGTCTGCCTCGATAAACTGACTTGTTAATTCATTAATACGAGCGATTTTTGACCTTTGGCTTTCTGATAGGACTGAAAAATCCACTCCTGCATTTAGCTTTTCCCAACCTTCTAATACATCTTTATCAATATCTGGAACATATTCATCAAAAAGGTTTAACTCAATTACATCATCATCAGGTGAAATATCCTTATAGGATTTAAGAAATTCTTTTCCTATTTTTTGTGAGACGGATAGATTCTCATTTAAGGGGTGTGCAATTATATATAATAATGTTGACATTGTTTAATCCTCCTCAATAGTAGTTTTTATCATATAATAGTGGTTATCACATGAAACTTGTTGATCATGAAGGGATCTTGTAGATCCCGAAAAAGATTGGTTCGTCTACACAATCTTTACGCCTTATAAATAACCTCATTATTAAATTTCATATTCCGTAAAATAATAGAGGATTGTCACCGAGACCTTCTCATCACAATGATAAAATAAATACGGGTTAAAGTTTTAATGAGTATCCCATATAATACCACCTTTGGGTAATTTTGTAATAACAGAATAAATCATACATTATTTCTCATTATTTTTATATAGAGAATTTATACTTATTTTTCCAAATTTCGAACGTAAAGTATGGCTTGAATGATCTCTATAACAAAACAAAAATCCACTCAACTTAAGAAAAAATTATATAGCTTTGTTACTTTTCACGGACATTGCTGTAGTTGCAACAATCGCTAAAAAAAAAACCTTTATTCTTTGCTTGTACAACTATTTGGAGTAAAGGTAAGGAGAAAGTAGCATTTTTTACTAACTGGTTTGCTAACCACGAAGCTAACTCGGTGGATTCGGGAGATGAAACAGGTAGTGAATATTGATTTTTCTGAATATTGACGAACGGACTATTGAGTTTTCATTCTTCGTACCTTACAATATGAATTACATGTAGTATAAGGACAAAGGGACCTCTAATAGAGGGATTTTTTTTAAGGGTTATGAAATATAATTTCATTATATATAAATTTTATATGAAATAATATGTTGTTAAGGAGGGATACATGTGTATATTATCGGTATAGATGGCGGAGGAACAAAGACGATGGGTGTCATTTGTGATCTTCAAGGAAGAGTTCTTGCAAAAGCAAAAGTAGGCCCCACTAATCCTAATAGTCTTGGATATGAGTTAGTAGAAAAAGAGCTGAAAAAATTACTAGAAGAACTATACATTCAAGATCCAAATACATTTAATAGAGTTACTAGTTCTTTTGCAGGAATGTCTGGGGTTGATCAGGAAATCGACAAGGAAAAGATGGTGAACATTTATCGGAGGCTCTTACCTCCATTATGTGATATTCAGGTTGATAATGATGCGATAACAGCCTTGTACTCTGGGACGATTGGAAATCCAGGAGTCGTAAATATATCAGGTACAGGTTCCATTACCTTTGGAATAAACGATGAGAATGACAGAGCGAGAGTAGGGGGATGGGGTTTTATGCTTGATGACCAAGGGAGTGGTTTTTCAATAGGGAAACGAGCAATTAAAGCCGTATTTGAAGAATTTGATGGGTATGGAAGTAACACTAGTCTAACACCAGGAATATTACAATCTCTAAACCTACAATCACCACCAGAAATGCTTCCCATTATTTATGATTTTACGAAATCAAGAGAAACGATTGCTTCGTTAAGTAAATTAGTTATAAAAATAGCAGACGATGGTGATCCCGTTGCTGCTGAAATTCTCCATCAGGCAGCTAAAGAAATGGGATTAAATATTCGAAGATTAATATTGAAATTATTTAAGGATCAAGAAAGGGAAAATCCTATTCCAGTCGTTTTAGCAGGGGGAGTGTATCAAAAGGCAAATTGGTTTATACCAGCTATTAAAGAAAAGTTAGTGTTCAACCATTTGAAAACTATGGTTCTATTACCAGATCTACCTCCTGTCGGTGGCTCAGCTATAGCAGCTATTACAAATAGTAAGTTGAACATAGATCGTGGTTTCGTCAATCAGTTTATACAAACAATGGGTGGTGAAAAAAATTGATGTTGTTCCCCATGAATGAAGAATACATAGGTGGAATTGTAAAGCTATGGAATAAGGAGCTTGGTGATTCTTTTCCAATGAGAGCAGCATTGTTTAAGCAAAATAGTCTTGATGATGTTAATGTTCTGAAAAATGGTTCTTTAGTAGCGTTAAATCAAAGCGGTGAGGTTATCGGATTCGTTATAGTTAAAATATGGAGTGAAGAAATAGGGATTGAACTGAACAAAGAGATAGGGTGGATTCAGGCATTATTAGTAGATTCCAATTATCGTAATAGGGGAATTGGATCTACCTTATTAGAACGAGCCGAAAAAGAGCTAGTCAGTAAGCAAATAAAAATAATCAGGATAGGCTCTGATCCTTGGCATTATTTCCCTGGAATTCCGAGTCATTGTGACGAAGCAATGAGTTGGTTCGAAAAAAAAGGCTATAAAAATGACGGCAAAGAATATGATCTAGTTTGTCAATATAATGAAGCACGCATCGATCCAGTACCACAATTCGTACATGTAACATTTGGATTGTTAAAGATAGAGGAAAAAATCCCCTTTCTTTCGTTTATGAACAGATGTTTTCCAGGTAGATGGGAATATGAAGCGATATCATACTTTGAAAGAGGCGGAACTGGACGAGAGTTTGTCATCTTAAAACGTGAAAATGAACTCATAGGCTTTTGCCGAATAAATGACGATGATTCACCGTTTATTGCACAAAATGTGTATTGGTCACCAGCCTTTGAAACACCGTTAGGTGGTATTGGTCCTTTAGGGATTGATCCAGAAGAACGGAAAAAAGGCTATGGAATCGCGATTGTAGAAGCGGGTATCGCCTATTTAAGAAAGAGGAATATCCATCAAATTATCATTGATTGGACGGGCTTAGTTGACTTTTACGGTAAGCTTGGATATGAAGTTCGGACGACATATTTGAAATATTCAAAGCGAATGGGAGGTAGTGATCGATGAAACCTAGGGTGCTCGAATTTTTAAACAAAGAAGTTGAACATAAACATATCCCTGGTGCGGTCATCCATGTTTCATACAAGAGAGAAGTCATTATGCACGAGGCAATAGGAAAGAGAGTGGTATATCCGAAAAGCGAGGCTATGAAACTAGATACTATTTTTGACCTTGCCTCACTTACGAAAGTAGTAGCAACTCTTCCCGCTATCTTAAAGTTAATTGATGGTGGTTTTATGAGTCTACATGACCCGATTTCTAATTTTATTCCTGAATTTTCTAGGAATGGAAAAGATAGAGTAACCGTTAAACATTTGCTCACTCACACCTCTGGCCTTCCTTCGCATAAACAGTATTATATTGAAGGTTTAAATAAAGAGCAGATTTATGAACGTATATATCAACAAGAACTAGAAGTACCAATGGGAAAAAAAGTGATCTATAGTGATTTAGGACTCATAGTGCTCTATAACCTTATTGAGCGTATTACAGGTGAAACGTTTGAAAGGTTTTCGAAAAGGGAGATATTTGATCCGCTTGACATGACGGAAACGTGTTTTAATCCCAGGTTTGCAAAAGACAGATTTGCTGCGACCGAATATAGTGAGAAGTTAACTGATTATAAGCATGGAATTGTACACGATGAAAATACGGAAAGTATGGGGGGAATAAGTGGACATGCCGGTCTTTTCTCGTCAGTTAGAGATATTGCAAACTTTGCAGAAATGGTTGAGAACAATGGTATTTTTCGAGGAAGAAGAATTTTATCTGGACCGTCACTAGAAATAGCAAGGCTCAATTACACAGAGTTTGACGTTGAAGGTCGTGGGTTAGGGTGGCAGTTGAAAGGAAAGGGTAGAGCTGCTTGTGGAGATTTATTTTCTGAAGACTCCTATGGACATACAGGCTTTACAGGGACGAGTATTTGGTTTGACCCTACTGTCAAACTACATGTTATTTTACTTACCAATCGTGTTCATTTTGGTCGGAATGAGGAAATTCTTCGAATTCGTCCACGTTTGCATAACTTAATTAGAGCTAGCCTATAGAGGAAAAGAAAAGAAATACAGCTTATCATCTAAAAGGGTGATAAGCTGTATTTTATGTTATATGTTAAGAAAGCTTCTGGTGTTAGTTTATACAAGGTTACGGCTAAATCCAACTCCAGCGCCCAGCCACTCTAGGTCAATACCTGAAGGGAATAAAGTGAAATTCCCCTTTTTCTTCCCCTACAGAACAAACCAAGGCACTTGCACCTTTTGTTCCACAAAAGGAGTTTCTATTGTTGATAGTCAATGATTAATTGAATAAATTGTTGAATTTGCTGCTGATCCGTTTCGGAAATATGCTCGTTAGACATATCCTTCACAAACTGAAGGGCTTTTTCAAGCTTCTCATGGCGTTTTTCGGCTGTTTTTGCACGTTCTGCTTGATGCAAATGGGCTAAAAGAGCTGTTTTTTGACCATGATGAATATCAGCTTCGTCTACAATCATGTATAGATTTTCGAAGGTGACAGATATAATCGTAATATCATATGAAGAATAATCTTCTATATTACCTTGGCGGTCAATGGATCGATAATCCACGCGAGTGCTGCCATCTGTTTCAATAATAATCGGATTGGAGTATGGGAGCCATTCCCCCTCGTTAAGTCGGTACTCTGTCTTTTCTACACCAGATCGGTTATCCTCTGCTTCTAAGGTTACTGTTGCTTTTTGAATCATTGAGTGGTCAGTCCATTCTTCACCAGTAATCTGTGCTGAAGTTGTAGGTGGTGTTGTATCCATAATGGGTTCCTTTAGTACCTCATATAGCGAACTCAGTAAATCATTTCCATGATCTTGGCTAAGCTCCCATATCATCGCTCCACCTAGTTCATGATCTCTAATGTACTGTGCTTTTAAGGCTATAGATTGCTCATCATCATAACTGATAAATATAGACTCCGTTTCATTGTATAAATAAGGTACCATCGAGCCTTCATCAAAGAAACGTTGATATCCATTTGACAGTAAATCATCCTTCACAATTCGATTGTACGTAATGGAGCCACTACCATTAAATGGCTGCCTAAGGCCATTATTATCGTTTGAAGTAACGTTATACCTATAACCGTAGAAAGGTACACCCATAACTAGTTTGTCAGCTGGAACACCGGCTGTTAAGTAAGCCTGTATGCCTTTATCAACACTATAAGTTTTCCCATTGTCATCAAAAAGAGGTGCATTAAAGTCAGCTAAGCTTTCCCATGTTCCATGAATATCATATGTCATAATTTGAACATAGTCTAAATATTGCTGGGAAAGACCTAATTGTGTATTGTTGGCGAAACCAGCAGTAGCTCCTCCTGCAATAGTAAGTAAATAATGAGTATGATCCTTTTCGCCTTGTTCATCAAGTTTTTCACGTAGTTTTTCAAGCAATAGCGGGTAGTTATCCCGGTCCGCTGGATTTGGATAGGTTCCCGGTCCCCCGCCAGTAACAGGGTATTCCCAGTCGAGGTCTACGCCATCAAAGCCGTGTTCGACCATGAATTGTACAGCACTATTGGCAAAAATTTCTCTAGATTCTTCCGTTGCTGCTGCTTCAATAAAGTTTGCTGAACCACCCCATCCCCCAATAGCAATAATCGTTTTTAAATGAGGATAGGTTTCTTTAACGGTTGAAAGGGCTTGAAAGTTCTTTGGATCCTGAACGGGATCACTCATGACGACGTTTAAATTCGTATCAATTAATGCGAATGCATAATTCAGGTGAGTAAGTCTACTCGCATCCAAATCCCTTACAATATCATAAGCTCCATATGTGGACCATCCTGCTAAATAGCCAACAATTCTATTGGCTGGTGGTGACTCAGCTGGTTCCCAAGTAGGATCCGTTGTTCCACCATCAGATACATTATCAATGAGGAATACGCTTGTTACAGTTTTAGATTGTCCTGCCGAATCAAAGGCAATTGCTTTTATGATCGCATGCCCCTCAGGCGTATACGTGGTAGACCAATTAACAGAGTAAGTATCATTGTGTTTTCTTGTCGTAGGAAATTTCCAATAATCCTCCTCAGGTGCCCCTAATACTTTGACATAAAATTCAACTTTTTCAACTTGATTATTGTCAGTTGCTAATACAGATAGTGAAACATCACCAGAATAGCCATTTCCTCCAGGAGTTACTCCGCTATTGCCTTCGGCTTGAATTTGACTGATGGAAGGAAGTGGATCAGTGTCCCCGGTTTCATAAGGCATTAATACGTTTATACTATTATCGTCTATGGATTGGTTATTATATATATCTCTCGCTTTCACTCTAAAGCTATAATACTCGCCCGGAACGAGACCATCTACCGTAAAGCTTGTAGTAGTCGTTTCCGCAAGTTGAATTCCATTTTGGTAGATGACATAATCAAAAATCTTCTCTGAACTTGATGGTGTCCATGAAAGGGTCACATTATGACTAGTTCTATCGGTTAGGAATAAATCCTTAGGCGACTCAGGAGCGTTTGGTTCACTTTCGTTTTTAGCAACTATATCCCTAGTAAGGATCTCCGTCTCTCCCGCTGAATAAATAATTTCCATCATAAGTGTATATTCTCCATCTGGCACCCAAGGTGCACCTGTTGGCCAGTTCCAAGAATATGGTGCTTGATAGTCTGGTGCATATCCATAATAGTTAGCATCAGGTTCATTCTTTGCTTTTGCATAAAATGTGACTTTTTCAACTGAAGAACCCTGCTTCAAAACAGCAGTTACGATTGGACTACCGGCTACACTACCATCTTCTCCAATAGGAGAAACATCGATATAAGAGGTATCACTTGCCTGGGCTGAAGTACTAGATAGTAAGGAATGATTCACAAAAACGGATCCCAAAAGAAGCATCAAAATCATAGAAAATACATAACCTTTTTTCATAATTTCTTCATCTCCTGTTCCTGTTCAGTTTTTTATCCCGCTCCAACTGGCGCTAAGACCCCCACTTCAAAACTTTAGATGAATCGAGAAGTTTAAGTGGGGGATAAGCACCAGTAAGAACCCGATTGGTTCAACTAACAATCAGTGGGGGGATAAGGAAAACCCCACTGATTGAAGTTTCACTTTATCAATCCATAAAAAAGAATAAATTTTCACTCCTTTCTACAATATGAAATTAAATTTCAATTAAATTATAAATCAATTAAAATATTAGTCCATAAATATTTTGAAAATTCTGTAATATAGTTAATATTTCCTATGAGATAGGTAGATTACTTCCCGAAAATGAAATAAAAATTTAAATATTTATTTAAAAATATAAATTTTTATTTTACTTTTATCAGATTTTTTGTATAATTAAGACAATTAAGGGATGTAAGGAACAAAAATGAATGGGTAGACTAATTTTTTTACCTTGAATTAAATTTACGTTCAGAAAGGCGGACATCAATGAGAATCAACCTTTCCACATTAACAACTGAGCAATTAAATAGTCGCACAACAAATGTTGATCAGCTACCAACTATCGATGTTATACAATTAATGAATTTTGAAGATAGAACAGTGGCAGACGCAGTTCATGATGTGTTACCTGATATTGCAAAAGCTGTTGATGCGGTCTATCAAACATTAAAAAATTCTGGTCGTCTATTTTATATAGGCGCAGGAACCAGTGGGAGAATTGGAATCCTAGATGCTTCCGAATGTCCACCAACCTTTTGCACAGATCCAAGCCAAATTCAAGCCATTATTGCGGGGGGAGAAAAAGCTGTATTTACCGCGATTGAAGGGGCAGAAGATGATGCTCAGGATGGCGTGGATGACCTATCCCAACGAAACTTAACAAAGTCAGACATTGTAGTAGGAATTACCGCTAGTGGACGAACACCATATGTAGTAGGTGCATTGGAATACGCAAAAAAAATAGGGGCAACAACCATAGGTATTTCATGTAATAAGAATTCAGTCATTAGTGAACTAGTAGATTTTAAGATTGAAATTATTGTTGGTCCAGAAATTTTAGCAGGCTCTACAAGATTGAAGGCTGCAACTGCACAAAAAATGGTACTTAATATGTTAACAACCACTTCAATGATTAAGCTTGGTAAGGTGTATGGGAATTTAATGGTAGATTTACACGCTAGTAATAACAAGTTATTGGAAAGAGCGAGACGCATTGTGATGAATATAACGGGTGTTTCCTATGAGATAGCTGAGAAAGTACTAAATGAAACGAACCAAAAGGTTAAACCAGCCATCTTAATGATTCAAAGCGGAGTATCATTCGAACGAGCTGAACAGTTGCTGAATGAAACAGAGGGCTTTGTAAGAGAAGCTATTTTACGCTCAAACGATGAAACGGTTAGTTGATTTGAGGAGGAATATTTATCCAGTTAGATTATATGTAAATATTTGTTACTATAAATATAATTACCAATTTTAGGAGGATTGTATATGCGTTTAGTGGTTTTAGGTGCACATTGTGGAGATGCTGAAATACAAGCGGGGGCAATAGCTCATAAATATGCAAAGGCAGGACATGAGGTTACATTTGTTCATTTAACAGCTGGTGAAAAAGGAAATCCTCCTGGGGTATCTGTTGAAGACTACAGAGAACAGAAAATAAAAGAATCCGAAAAGGTAGCTAGTATTTTAGGAGTAAATACGATGACACTGGATTACAAGGATGCTGAACTTACTTTCAATGATGAAATTATTACTCGCATTGCAACATTAATGCGTAAATTAAAGCCTAACGTAGTGATTACACATTGGGAAAAAAGTATCCACCCTGATCATGCTCTTTGTCCTCGAATTGTTCAAGCTGCTCAATTGAAAGCGGGTTTACCTGGCTTTGACTTAGATGGTCTTCCGGCTCATTACTATAGTTATTACCATAGTGAGAATTGGGAAGATATGGAGGAATATGTACCTGATCTGTTTGTAGATGTCTCAGATGAGTATGAAACATATTTAGAGGCGCTATCACATTATTGGTTTATCATGAATTCAAAGTCATTCCGCTATTATGACTACTATAAGGCTTTAGGAACCGTTAGAGGTTGCGTAAATCGTACAAAATATGCCCAAACCTTGAAATTCCCAACAGGTACGAATGTTAGAAAAGGTGGGTTCATACCAGGTTATGAACTATAAGATATACTTTATCTTTCTAAAATAAGGGGGGATTGATTGGATGGATCTCAAAAAAAAGATTGGTCAAATGATGGTAATTGGTTTCGAGGGGAAAACGATGCCAAACTCGGTAAAAGAATTAATCCATGAGTATCACATTGGATCGATAATCTTGTTCGGTAGAAACATTGGGACACCGGAAGAAGTACTGGCTTTAACATCCGAGCTTCAGTTAGAGGCGAAAAAAGCTGGCTATCTCTATCCTTTACTAATATGTACTGATCAGGAAAATGGAGTTGTCCGTAGACTAGGAGAAGGTGCAACCATGTTTCCAGGTGCAATGGCACTCGGAGCGACCGGCATACCAGAGTATGCGTACGATATTGGCTATGCATCAGCTTTGGAGTTAAAGGCACTAGGGATAAATTGGAATCTAGCTCCAGTCCTAGATGTGAATAACAATCCAGATAACCCTGTAATAGGTGTCCGGAGTTTTGGGGAATTACCAGAAGCTGTTTCAGAATTCGGAAGAGCCTCTATGAAAGGAATGCAAGCAGCGGGGGTTGTAACAACCTTAAAGCATTTCCCAGGTCATGGAGATACAAATATAGATTCTCATTATAATTTACCTACTATCTCACATGGAATAGAGAGATTACATGAAGTAGAATTGAGGCCGTTTCGAGATGCAATAAGAGACGGTGCCGATACTGTGATGACGGCTCATATATATTTTCCAACGATTGAGTATGAATATGGTGTTCCTGCAACTCTATCAAAAAGAATTATTACAGGTTTATTACGTGAAGAGCTAGGTTTTGATGGAGTAGTTACGACAGACTGTATGGAAATGAACGCAATCTCTCAAACGATTGGAGTAGAAAGAGGTAGTGTCGAAGCAATAAAAGCAGGTGTTGATTTAATTATGGTATCTCATCGCTTTAACTGGCAAGTTCGTACAATGAACGAAATTATTAAATCTGTTCATAATGGAGAGATAGCTGAAGAGCATATCGATCAAGCACTAGCACGAATTATGAAGTTAAAAGAAAAATATGTACATTGGGATGATTTGTCTATAACACATCAACACAACCAACTAGAAATAGTGGGCTGTAAGGAGCATGCTGACCTTGCTTATAAGGTATATCAACAGGCAGTCACACTTGTTACGGATAATGGAATTCTCCCATTGCCTAGAAGTCAACGCCATCGTATATTCGTTGTTTATCCAAAAAAGAATACGACAATGGCAGTCGAGGATCAGAGATATTCAAGCTTTAATTTAGGAAGTGTAATCCGAGAATTTAATCAGTCAACAGACAGTTATCAATTTAACAATGAGTTAGAAGCTTGGGAAATCGATGAAATCGTAAATAAAGCTCTTCAATACGATTCCGTTATTGTTGGGACTCTAACTGCATTGCCAGGAAGTAGTCAAATTCACTTAATCAATAAAATGAGAGAAAAGGGATGTTCTTTAATCATCATTGCAATGAGGAGCCCTTATGATTTGGCCAATATGCCTAAAATCGATGCGTACCTTAGTACGTATGATTTCTCTTATCCTGCTTTAAAAACGGCAGCAGGTGCTATATTTGGGGAAGGAACGATAAGAGGAAAACTTCCAGTTACGATAGAGGCAAAGATTAGTGAACTATAAGTATAGTTTCTCTCACATCGAGTAATGCTTGGTACATTTAGACAATATTTTTTGAAAGCACTTTCATTACTTCTTATTAATACACAATGTTCTTCACTTATGTTAGAAAGGGGTTGCCAACTAGATGGAGAGCCCAAAAGCTACTAGCAATAGTCAAACTAAAAATCTACGTGTATCGAATTCTATTGATCCATCCCTTCAAGTAACGATACGCCATACAAAGCTAAAAAAAATGAGAAAACATTGGCAACTTTATGTGTTGTTAACACCTGCATTAATCTATTTTCTTGTTTTTAAGTATTACCCGATGTATGGGGTACAAATTGCATTTAAGAATTTTGTTGCGACGAAAGGAATATGGGGAAGTGAGTGGATTGGGTTTGATCATTTCATAAGGTTTTTTAACTCCTATTATTTCTGGGACCTGATGTGGAATACGCTATCGATAAATTTATATCAACTTGCCTTATTTCCAATTTCAATAATCGTTGCTTTATCTTTAAATGAGCTTAAAGATAGTAAATTTAAGAAACTAGCACAAACCATTACTTATGCCCCTCATTTTATTTCCGGTGTTGTTTTCGTCGGGATGATCATTGCCTTCGTAGATCCGATGACAGGTATCATTAATCATTTTATCCAGTTATTGGGTTTTGAGCCAATCGATTTTATGACAGATCCAGCATGGTTTAAGACGATTTATGTATTTTCAGGTGAATGGCAGAATCTTGGGTGGGGAGCAATTATATACTTAGCTGCTTTATCAGGGATTGATCCTCAGCTTCATGAAGCTGCAAAAGTTGATGGAGCTAGTAGATTGCAACGTATTATCCATATTAATTTACCTGGTATCCTACCAACGATTATCATTCTACTAATCTTAAACATGGGAAATTTTATGTCTGTAGGATTTGAAAAAATATTACTGATGCAAAATCCATTGAACCTAGAAGCTTCTCAAGTCATTCAAACGTATGTATATGATATAGGAATCTTAACTGGACAGTTTAGCTATTCAACTGCAGTAGGTTTGTTTAATTCTATTATTAATCTCATTATCCTTGTTTTCTTTAATCGACTATCTAGAAGAACAGGCACGAGCTTATGGTAAAGGAGTATCTTCAATGAATGAGACGAAATCCGATAAGATATTCGATATTTGTAACAAGCTGTTAGTATGGTTCTTTATCATTATTATTACATATCCATTAATCTATATTATTAGTGCTTCTATTAGTGACCCTAGCTATGTAAACTCTGGAAAAATGTGGCTTTTGCCAAAGGATATTACCTTTGAAGGGTTTAAAAGGGTCTTCCAAAGTAAGGATATATGGATTGGATACAGGAATACGATTTTCTATACATTACTTGGTACGTTTATTAATCTAGCCGTTACGTTACCTTGTGCCTATGCCCTTGCAAGACAGGAATTAGTAGGAAAAGGCTTCATCATGGGTTTACTAATTTTTACGATGTTTTTCGATGGAGGATTAATTCCTACGTATCTATTAGTTAGAGATTTAGGGATGATAAATACGATTTGGGCAATGGTTATCCCAAGTGCAGCATCTGTTTGGAACATCATCGTGACGATGACCTTCTTTAAGGTTACGATTCCACGAGGTTTAGAGGAAGCTGCCGAGGTAGACGGTGCCTCTGTATTTAGAACTTTTTTTCAGATTGTTCTACCACTATCAGCCCCTATTATCGCAGTAATGTCGTTGTTTTATGGGGTAGGTCACTGGAACTCTTATTTTAATGGGTTAATCTTTCTTTCCGACCGAGAACTGTTTCCACTACAGCTTTTTTTACGAGATATATTAATTCAACAGCAAATGACAACTGAGCTGATGATGCAAGGAACAGATATTCAGGCAATCGGAGAACAAGCTAGAATTGCCAGTATTGTGAAATATGCTGTCATGATTGTATCTGCAGCCCCTTTACTAATCATCTATCCATTTTTACAACGGTTCTTCTTGAAGGGAGTTATGATTGGCTCTATTAAAGAATAGATAATATCCTCGTGAGGGGAGTGATAAAAGACGGAATGAATGTTGCGAATTGCACAACTGTTTTCCAAAAATAAAGCATGAATAGGAGAGATTGGCCATGAAAAAAACGACTGGGATTTTATTATCGTCCATTCTTACAATGTCTTTACTTGCAGGTTGTACTGAAAAAGAGGATGTTTCAAAGGAACAAAATCAACCGCCTGAGAATTTTAATAAAACCAATTATCCAATTGTAAACGAACCCATCACGTTAAAAATGATGGGGCAAGCATCTCCTCTTCAACCAGCGTGGGGGGAAATGGGCTTCTTTAAAGAAATGAATACCCTTACAAATATTGATTTCGAATTCATTACAGCCACTTCAGATCAGTTTAAGCAGAAAAAGCAATTAGCTTTTTCTAGCTTAGAGCTACCTGATTTATTTTTCGGAGGTCAATTTACTGCAAATGAAGAAGTTGACTATGGATCACAAGGCTTGTTAATTCCATTGGAGGATTTGATTGAAAAGTATGCACCAAATTTACAAAAAGTGATGGAAAAATACCCTGATCTAAAGGCATCTATTACAGCTCCAGATGGACACATCTACACTTTGCCAGGTATTGATAATTTAAGTCACTCCCAAGCACCATTAATCTGGATGAATGGGTATTGGCTAGAAAATCTAGGAGCCGATAGACCAGAAACAACTGAAGAATTGTATCAATTATTTAAAGATTTTAAAGCTAAGGATGCAAATCAAAATGGTGTTGACGATGAAATTCCACTTTCGGCATCTAGTATTAAAGAGCTACGATTTAATTTGTTACCTGCCTTTGGTATTAATCAATCAAGCGGTATCACTGAAGTAGATGGAGAGGTTAAGTTTGCATTTATTCAAGATGAATATAAGGCATATTTACAGTTTTTAAACCGACTGTATAATGAAAAGCTGTTAGATCAACAAATATTTTCACATACTTGGGAGCAATACGTTGCGAAGGGGGCTGAAAATAAGGTTGGTGTTTTCCCAACATGGCCGATCGTAATGATAGGTTTTGCTGATGTTACGGAAGCTGCAAAATATCCTTTACTTCCTGCATTAACAAGTCCAGTTAATGATAAGAAAATCGTCACGAAAATATCAGAAATTAAAAGAGGCCGCTTTGCTATTACAAATGAAAATGAACACCCTGAAGCAACAATGCGTTGGATTGATCATCTGTACTCAGAGGAAGGATCCATTCTTGCAAGATTAGGGGTGGAGGGGAAAAACTGGGAGTGGACGGATAGCTCAAAATCCGCTTGGAGACTATTGGCTCCAGAAGGGATGAATACGACTCAAGCAAATGCACAAGACGCCCCAGGTGCTGGTACACCAATTCCGATGGTAATTGATAATGACTTCTTCTTAAAAGAGGATAATCCAACCATTCATAAAATTGCAGGTTGGGTAGAGGAAGAGTATTTGCCTCACGTGGAAGTTCCGTTCCCGCAAGTTTATTTAACAATGGATGAGCAGAATACTGTAAATACTTTACGACCAGATATTGATAGCTATATCGAGCAAATGGAAGCGAAATTTGTCTCTGGTGGTGCTTCATTCGATGAGTGGGATAAATATGTGAACACTCTTAAAGGGTTAGGTGTAGAAGAACTAGTTTCTATTCATCAAGCAGCGTATGATCGCTTTGCGGATGCAAAATAAAGAATCATTCATGTAATAAAATTATATGACAGCCCCAACTTATTTAAGTGTTGGGGCTGATATCCTTATTAGAAATACAATCAAAGAGGAGAACGGCAATGGGAGTAGAAGGGTTGATAAGAAAATTGTATGAAGTAGCTGAATTTGTAACAAGGTTAATGTTTATAAATCTATTATGGATTCTATTTATACTAGTCGGATTCGGGATTGCTGGTTTCTTCCCTTCCACTGCAGCTATGTTTACTGTTATAAGGGAATGGCTCAATGGTAAAGAGGATACTCCTTTATTTAACATGTTTTGGGGAAACTATAAACGATATTTTTTGCAAGCCAATTATATCGGTTTCCTCTTACTTATTCTAGGTCTTATTTTATATATTGACCTTCGTTTTTTTCAGTCCTCTGACCAACTTTTGTTCCAATTACTTTCATTTTTGTTCTTTTTTCTTCTCATTGTCTATTTTGCTACATTACTTTACATATTTCCTGTATTTGTACATTTTGACTATAAAACAATCGATTACATTAAACATTCATTTATCATGGCGCTTGGCAGACCACTTACGACTCTTGTCATGATAATTGGTAGCATACTTATACTTATAGTACTGTACTACTTTCATATATTAATCTTATTTATTGGCGGGGCATTCATGAGTTATGTGTTAATATGGATAGCCCAAAAATCATTTCCGTTAGATAATAGCACGGAAAACTAACTATACTATTTTTCAATCCTACTTGATTTATATAGAAGGGGTGGTGACGTAATGAGACTTGGAATCGATTTATTTTTAACCAAACATTATAAGCCTTTTATAGGAAAGAAGATTGGTTTAGTAACGAATTTAACAGGGGTAAATGAGAGTTTAGTCCCTACCATTGATCTATTTCATGAACATCCCGAAATTGACCTAGTGGCATTATATGGACCAGAGCATGGAATTCGCGGGGATGCCAATGAGGGCGAAAAAGTAGAATCCTCTATTGATCCGTATACGGGGTTACCTGTTTATAGCTTATATGGAAATTCAAAAAAACCAAGTGAAGCTATGCTACAACATGTGGATGTTATCGTATTTGATCTACAGGATATTGGTTCTCGCTACTATACCTTTATTTATACAATGGCATATGTGATGGAAGCTTGTGCTGAATTTGGAAAAACATTTGTGGTGTTAGATCGACCTAATCCTATTTCCGGCAATCACGTAGAGGGAAATTTGTTGAAAGAATCGTTTCGCTCCTTTGTAGGTCTTTATCCGATTCCGAATCGACATGGAATGACTGTTGGAGAGTTGGCTCTATTTTTTAAGCATGAAATGGGTATAAATTGTGAAGTAATTGTTGTAGAAATGGAGGACTGGAGCCGTGATATGTATTATGATCAAACAGGCTTGTATTGGGTTCCTCCTTCTCCGAATACAACGGGAATGGATATGTGTATTTTATATCCTGGCACTTGCTTAGTAGAAGGAACCAATTTATCAGAAGGTAGAGGTACAACAAAACCATTTGAGTACATTGGGGCACCTTTTATCGATGGATATAAGCTAGCTAGACGATTAAATACCGTTACTATAAATGGAGTAATTGCACGACCTACCTCCTTTAAACCAGTCTATCAAAAATATAAGGATCAAGTATGTGCAGGGGTACAGCTTCATGTCGTGAAACGAGATGAGGTCGATTCGTTAAGAACAGGGCTTCTCCTTTTAGAAACAATAGCAGAGATGTATCCGAACGAGTTTGAGTTTGTCCAACATGGTGACAGATATTTTTTTGATTTACTAGCAGGAACAGATGAACTTAGAAAAGACATTTTGCAAGGAAGAACTGACGAATTCTTGAACACCTGTGATCAAGATGTTGAATTCTTTCAAAAGCAGAAAAAATCGTATTTACTATATAGGTAGAAATGGAGAGGTGTTGTAGGATGATCGCATATCGAACGTATCAATCAGGGGATGAAAAGAAACTTGTCGCACTTTGGAATGAATGTTTACCAAATGATCCCATCACTTCAAAAAGGTTTCGAAACTTAGTTTTATTAGATGCAAACTTTGACCCTATGGGGTTACGTTTAGCCTATGAAGATGACATGCTAGTAGGGTGTGTATATAGCGTAAGACGACTATTACCAATGTTTGGAACTGAATTAGAGACTGAAAACGGCTGGATACCTTTCTTTTTTGTTCATCCAACGTATCAAAAGGCTGGTATTGGTAGCCAATTAATCTGTGAAGCTATTGAATTTTTACGAGAACAAGGTAGGGCTAATGTATTCTTTGCTTCTTATGCTCCTAATTATATCCTACCTGGTATTGATGAACATACGTATCCAGAAGCGTATGCTTTTTTGCAAAAGCACGGCTTTCAAACGCTGTATTCACCCGTTGCAATGGATCGAAATATAGTTGGATTCAACATTCCACAGTCTGTGAAAGAACTGAAGAAGCAGAGACTAGAAGAGGGCTATACGTTTGAAATGGCAATGGATAAGGATCTTTATGAAGTCATTCAATTCGCCAATGTCACATTTAATCCTGATTGGGGCAGAGCGATTCGGGAAGGTATACTACAAGGTCTTCCTTTAGAAAGGATATTAGTAGCAAGGGAAAAGGATAAGGTAGTAGGTTTTTGTATATACGGTGGGTATGAAGGAGTCCCTGATCGATTTGGACCATTTGGAGTGGATCCAGGTCAACAAGGAAAAGGATTGGGGAAAATCCTTCTTAACGAATGCTTGCATCATATGAGAGCAGAAGGATTACATGGTGCTTGGTTTTTATGGACAGGTGAGAAGACTTCCGCTGGGTATTTGTATCAAAAAACAGGTTTTGAAATTACAAGAAAATTCCATGTTATGAAAAAAAGTATATAAACTTGTATGGTTAGTATACAAGTTCATTTCAGTACCACTAGCCTTAAAATGAATCAATTGTTATAAAAATGAAAATCCTGTATGATTTTAGTAACTATATATAGCAAATAGAAAGATGTGGTGCTCATGTCAGTCATGAATGGTGGACTTATCATGCTCTCGGAAATGCTTTCGAAGCTTCCACCCTCTGAAAGTAAAATCGCTTCATATATCCTCCAACATCCCCAAGAGGCCATTTCCCTAACTGCAAATGAATTAGGGAGGCGGAGTAATACGAGTGGAGCAGCGGTCATAAGACTATGTAAATCATTAGACTTAAAAAGTTTTCAAGATTTAAAGCTTCGGATTGCTGGTGATTTACATAAAACAGAGGAACACGGGTTTAGAGACATTGAACCAAAGGAATCCATTAGTTCTATAATCGAAAAAATGACGAATAATAGTATTCATACGATTCGCGAAACGTCAGAGCTTTTAAGTAATGATGAGTTGACTAAAGCAGTAAATGCTATACAACGAGCAAAGACGATACACTTTTTTGGTGTTGGAGCTTCAAATATCATCGCCAAGGATGCCCAGCAAAAGTTTCTCCGAATCAATAAATATGCCAATGCGTTCTCTGATTTACATTTGGCTGCGACTGCTATTGCAAATACTGGCAGTGATGACGTTGTTGTTGGGATTTCCTTTTCAGGGCAAACACAAGAAGTAGCCAAACTACTTGAACTTGCAAAGCATAAAGGTGCTGTTACGATTAGCCTAACGAAATATGGATCATCCATTGTTTCTAACCAGGCTGATTATCGCCTATATACTTCTGCAACAAAGGAGCCTACCTTCCGAAGTGGTGCAACGTCTTCAAGGATTGCACAATTACACGTCATCGATATTTTATTTATGTGTGTAGCCTCACAAGAGTATGAAGAGACTGTAAAGCATTTGGACGAGACTAGGGAAGCAATCGATTTTATAGCGAAAAATCACAATTCACGAACTAAAGGATGATACGTAAAAAATCCACCGCTCCCATTGTATGAAGGAGCGGTGGATTTTTTTATCCCGCTCCAACTGGCGCTAAGACCCCCCACTTCAAAACTTTAGATGAAATCGAGAAGTTTAAGTGGGGGATAAGCGCCAGTAAGAACCCGATAATATGAACACATCCTGTGGCAACGTCTGTGTGACCCACATCATGCGGGCCTCATCTAACAATCAGTGAGGGATGAGGAAACCCTCCACTGATTGAAGTTTCACTTTATTATCTTTATTTTGAGGAGGTACGATATTGGTGACGGTAAAATGGGTTCATGTGAATGAGTGCTGGTCACTTCGACTCATTCAATTCCTCAAATAATGTACTTATGAGAAACGTATCAATAACATATGCTGATACGCCTAAAGCAGAAGAGTAGATGGATAGTTCAGAGAAACTAATATCTAAATCCTCAAGGCTATGCGTTAGCGTATGGTTATTAATAAAGTGGCGAAGCGGATGATATAATAAGTCTTTTGCCATCGCGAGACGGTTACCAATAATAATTTGCTGAGGATTGAAGGTATTCACGATATTATTAACGCCAATACCAAGATATTTTCCTATCGTATCAAAGACATTTTTAATACCCTTGTCAGTTCTAGCAAGCTCAATTAAATCTTCAAGTGAGAGGTCCTTTTTGGAATTTAGGTGAAGCTTTGCAGCCTTTATTAAGGCTTGTTCTGATGCATATAACTCAAAGCAACCTCTACTTCCACAGCTACAAGCTGTTCCATTTTCTTCGACAATCATGTGGCCCATTTCTCCTGCGAGTCCGCTCGAACCACGGTATAGCTCATTGTGTAAGATGAAACCTACCCCAATCCCAATCCCAGCACTAATGTAGATAAGATTCTCATATCTCTTTCCTGCTCCAAATTGCTTTTCTGCATACGCTCCTGCATTGGCTTCATTTTCAACGATTATAGGAAGATTAAATTCTTTCTCTAACTCATCTTTAATGCTTATATTTTTCCAACCTAAATTTGGTGCAAGTAATATTTGACCGTCTTTGTTCACAATGCCAGGAACACCGATTCCAATTCCAATAACACCATATGGACTGTTTGGTGCTGATTGGAGTAGAAGGTGGACCATTTCCTTTACGAGCTTCACTGAATGATTAAATTCTACATCTTTTAACCAAGTTTTTTGTTCTTCGATGATTTCCCCATTTAAATTTGTAAGTACTCCGAGGATATAATTGACACCAAGATCAATTCCAATTGTAAAACCAGCATGCTCGTTGAACAATAACATCACGGGGCGTCTGCCACCACTAGATTCACCTGGACCAATTTCGTAACAAAGATGAGCTTCTAGCAATTCATTGATAAGAGAGGACACCGTTCCTTTTGTTAACCCTAATTTACTAGCAATCTCTGCACGAGAAATAGGTGCATCATTCTTAATGATGGTTAATATTTGTTGTTTATTATTTGCTTTTCCAACTTGTTGATCCCATTTCATATCATAAGCCCCTTAACTATAAGAAAAAATATAATCGTTCTTTTCTTTTATACCACAAAATTAAAGATTTTAAAAACTTAGTTTGTTCACTCGACAAACTAAGTTTGCGTTGTTATAATTCAATGTAATGGAACCGATTTCAAAAACGTATTCTAGGGGGTTTTATGATGAGTTATTTCAGTAATGTCAAACAAGTAACGTATGAAGGCCCAAATTCTACAAATCCATTTTCATTTAAATATTACAATCCTGATGAATTAATTAATGGAGAGAAGATGGAGGAACTATTCCGATTTGCTGTTTCATATTGGCACACCTTTACTGGAGAAGGAACAGATCCGTTTGGACAAAGTACGATGGTAAGGCCATACAATAAATTTTCCGGTATGGATTTGGCGAAAGCACGTGTAGAGGCTTCTTTCGAATTTTTTGAGAAGATGAATGTACCCTACTTCTGCTTTCATGATTCTGATATAGCTCCAGAGTCTAATAGTTTAAGAGAAACCTTCCAAAATGTAGATGAAATCGTCGGAATCATAAAAGAGAACTTAAAAACGAGTAAAACGAAATTGCTTTGGAATACGGCTAATATGTTTTCTCATCCTAGATGGCTAAACGGAGCAGCAACATCACCAAATGCAGAAGTATTTGCTTACGCTGCCGCTAAGGTGAAGAAGGGACTAGAGATTGGGAAAGAATTAGGGGCTCAAAATTATGTATTCTGGGGTGGACGTGAGGGATACGAAACCTTACTTAATACAGATATGAAGCTTGAACTTGATAATCTAGCTCGATTTTTTCATATGGCTGTTGATTATGCAAAGGAAATTGGCTTTGATGGTCAATTTCTAATCGAACCAAAGCCAAAAGAACCAACGAAGCATCAGTATGACTTTGATGTGGCAACAGGTCTCTCTTTCTTACAAAACTACGGGTTAAAGGATTACTTCAAGTTTAATATTGAGGCTAACCATGCAACGCTGGCAGGTCATACATTTGAACATGAATTACGCGTAGCTCGTATTCACGGTATGCTAGGCTCGGTTGATGCAAATCAAGGTGATACTTTATTAGGATGGGATACAGATGAATTCCCAACAGATTTGTATTCTACCACATTAGCGATGTATGAGATTTTAAAAAATGATGGTCTCGGTCGAGGTGGATTAAACTTTGATGCTAAAGTTAGAAGAGGTTCTTTTGATCCAGAGGATCTGTTTTTAGCTCACATTGCCGGTATGGATAGTTTTGCAGTCGGTGCGAAAGTTGCACAAAGATTAATAGATGATAAGGTATTTGATCACTTTATCGAAGATCGTTATAGCAGTTATAAAGAAGGTATTGGACTTGATATTATGGAAGGAAAGACAAACTTCCATCAATTAGAACAATATGCCCTTGGAATTGATAAGATTGAAAATAAGTCAGGTAGACAAGAAAACTTAAAGGCTATTCTAAATAAATACTTAATAGATGCTTATCGCGGATAATAACGTTAATGCTGGACTACATAAAAGTGATCCAGCATTTTTCCTAGAATGATAGACTTTCAGATATACGTTCCGTGAAGAACTGTGGACAACATCTTTTCAAACAATGATAAGGGGTGTGGGTATGAAATATGTAATTGGAATTGACCTTGGTACGAGTGCTGTAAAAATAGTCTTACTTACTAAATCAGGGGAAATTTGCTTGGAGGTATCTAAAGACTATCCTCTAATTCAGGAAAAGGACGGGTATAGTGAGCAGGATCCAAGGGAATGGATTGAACGGACGATTGAGGGTTTACAAGAGCTTGTTGGTCAATTTCAAGGTGATGTTAACTCAATAGAAGGAATAAGCTTTTCTGGTCAGATGCATGGACTTGTCTTACTTGATAAAGAACATAATGTATTGCGAAATGCCATTCTTTGGAATGATACAAGAACAACTGAACAATGTAAGGAAATCAACAAATTAGTTGGAGAGGAGCAGCTGTTACAAATAACGAAAAATCCAGCATTAGAAGGCTTTACTTTACCTAAGCTATTATGGGTGAAGCAGCATGAACCGGATGTACTAAAGGAAACTTCTGTTTTTATGCTGCCCAAAGATTACTTGCGGTTTATAATGACCGGACATATACATAGTGAATATTCAGATGCTGCAGGAACACTATTATTGCACGTTGCTGAAAAAAAATGGAGTGAGGAAATTTGTCATCTAGTTGGGCTTAATATAGCAATATGTCCTCCTCTTGTTGAGTCACATGATTGTGTAGGAGAACTTACAATGACATTTGCAGAGAGGACTGGGTTATCCCCATTAACTAAAGTATTTGCTGGTGGAGCTGATAATGCTTGTGGAGCAATAGGGGCATCGATTTTGTCAGAGGGTAAGACTCTCTGTAGTATCGGAACTTCAGGGGTCGTTCTTTCCTATGAGGAAAAGAAAGATCGAGATTTTAATGGGAAGGTCCACTATTTTAACCATGGTAAGGAAAATGCTTTTTATACGATGGGGGTCACTTTAGCCGCAGGGTATAGTTTGAGTTGGTTTAAAGAAACTTTTGCCAAAGACAATGATTACAACACGCTACTAAATGGAGTTGCTCATGCTCCAATTGGAGCTAATGGACTTCTTTTTACTCCTTATTTAGTAGGTGAAAGGACACCACATGCCGACTCGCTTATTAGAGGAAGTTTTATCGGGATTGATGCTTCTCATAGAAGAGATGATTTTACACGAGCGGTAATTGAAGGAATTACATTCTCACTTATGGAATCGATTGAAATTCTCCGTCTACACGGTAAAACGATTGATACGATTATATCTATAGGTGGGGGAGCCAAAAGTGAAACATGGCTCCAAATTCAGGCAGATGTCTTTAATGCGAAAGTGGTTGTATTGAATAATGAACAAGGTTCAGCAATCGGTGCAGCAATGTTAGCAGCGTTCGGTTGTAACTGGTTTACCACATTAGAAGAAGGAGTAGAACAACTCATACAACCTTACAAAATATATGAACCAATTTCCGAAAATGTTGAGAAATATAAACAGTTATATTCACTTTATAAGGAAGTTTACAAGCAAACACAGAAGTTAAGTGGACATTTAAAGAGTTTTCGAAGCCGAGAAGAGTAAAAGTAACGATATACATATCTGAAATGAGGGTGATCTATGAAGGTTATAGAAAGCATTTGCGGCACTATTAACGGAAAGCCAGTTAAGTCCTATTCTATTTTAACTGATCGTGGATTTAAATTAACATGTATCGAGTATGGTTGTATTATTACGGAAATTTTGGCACCAGATCAATATGGAAAAGTAGAAAACATAGTATTGGGATTTGATTCGTTGGAGGAGTATATTCCCCAATCAAGTTATTTTGGTTGCGTTATAGGTAGAGTCGCGGGAAGAATTCGAGGTGCAAGCCTTATGATAGATGATGTATTGTACGGTTTACCTAAGAACCATGGAGAGCATAATCTGCATGGGGGACCAAAAGGTTTTGACCAAGTAATATGGGATTCAACCATACAATGCGATACAGATGAGGTGAGCATTAAGTTCTCCTACAATAGTCCGAATGGAGAAAATGGTTTTCCAGGTAACTTATATACAAACGTCACGTATACGGTTACGAATAGCTCTGAATTAATCATCTCATATCGAGCTATATCTAATCAAAAAACAGTTGTAAATTTAACAAACCACTCATACTTCAACCTAAGTGGAGATTTGAAACGAACAATCCTAGACCATGAATTAACTTTAAAAAGTGAGCGATATCTAGAGCTTGATGAAGACCTCATTCCAACTGGAAATTCATTGTTTGTTAAAGGGACTGTATTTGATTTTCGGCAAGGGCAAACATTATCCACTGGAATCGAATCAAATGATCCTCAAATGAGAGTGGCTAAAGGAGGGTATGATCATCCTTTCCTACTGAGTACGAATAATCAAAAGGAGATTATCTTAATGGATAAAGAAAGTGGAAGAAGATTAGTAATGGAAACAGATGAACCATCAGTCGTCCTATATACTGGAAATAGTCTTGGTGGGGTTCATTTCATAAGAGGAACGAAGTCTAAAAAATACCTTGGATTATGTCTCGAAACTCAAAAGCCGCCGAATATGATTAATCATCCAGATTTCCCTTCCTATCTATTAGATAGAAATAAGGAGTACACATCAAAAACTAAAATTAGATTTGAAACTATATAATATAACGTATGTTCTCAGTCGACAAGCAGGAGTCTTAGGATAAAGCTTGAATTTTTAATAAAGCAATATAGTCTAGCGAAGAAAAGCTGTTTTGATGCAGCCAAGATTCTATTAATTGCCTATACAGAGGTTTGCTTCCTGAGAGGATGAGAGCATTGAAGACGATTTTGAATAGACACAATACCTTACGGAATCAAATTCTAATTGTCTACCTATTTGCAATGGTGACTGTCCTTTTTGTTGTAGGAGCAATGACATATGTGATTGTTTTAGATTTAATAACTGATAAAGCTGAGAAACAAATGCAGCAAACAGCGATTGAAGCAACCGGTAGAATGGAATCGTTATATCAGCAAATCAATCTGTTTACAATCCAAGTCGCAACGAACTCGAAGATACAACAAATGTTATCAAGTAACCCCATGAAGGATGCTCCCTCATTCAATGAAAGACAATCCTTAATGGATGAGATTAATAAGTTTCAAATTTATTCGAATGGGATTACGTCTCTGGAGCTATATTCAAAAGATTTATCTAAAGTTATTCCTTTAGATGATGTTAACCTAAAGAATCGATTAGCTATGGAATGGATTAAGCTAGCTGAAGAAGAAAAAGGGGGACTCGTGTGGGTTGGGAAAGATCTGAACTACCCTAATCATTTCTTGACAATTAGGAGAGTAAGTTTGATTGATCATTCTTATTCTACAGGGGGATATTTAGTTGCACATATTAATCCATCTTATTTTCAGCCACTAGGCTCGAATCAAGACTCCGAGCATCATGACTATATGATTTTGTTAGATAAAGATCATGTACCTATTACGACTAACTTTCCAGGGGAAATACAAAAGATTGTCAACGAAACACAATCCATCATAACGATAAATGAAACCGATTACATGGTTGTCAAGCAGCATTCTAATAAAACTGGGTGGACACTTGTTATTCTAACTCCTGTGAAAAAGCTAATGGAGGGTGTATCCGTCCTACGCACAGCAACATTTTTGACAGGTATCTTTGGATTTTTATTATTTATTATCCTTTCCTATTTTCTCTCTACAATCATTACAAGGCCAATTTTCAAACTAACTCAGGCAATGAAAGATAGTGGAAAGAAGGAGCTGAGATTAAATAGAGGCGTCTCATCTACCATTGAGATCAACGAGCTTAATCGTACGTATAATCAAATGGCAGAGGAAATCAATCATCTCATACAGGTAGTGTATGAAAAAGAACTCATTAGAAGTAAAACAGAGCTAAAAGCGTTACAATCACAAATTAATCCTCACTTTTTATTTAATACATTAAATGCTCTTTACTGGTCCTTAGTGGAGAAAGAAGAGGAACAATTGGCAGATTTGATAATATCTATGTCAGACCTTTTCAGATATACAATCGATCACAATATGAAAGACGAGTGGGTCACAATTAAACAAGAAATCAATCATATTGAAAAGTACATGCATATCATGAAATTTAGACTCGACCGTTTTTCTTGGACCATTCATGTTCCAGAAGAATATGAGCTTGTCCAAATTCCGAAACTCTTAATTCAGCCATTGGTTGAAAATGCCATCGTCCATGGTATCGGTAATAAATCTGAGGAGACAATGATTACGATCTCCATCACTCGTTCATTCACATCTAATAACCTCGTATGTAAAGTAATAGATGATGGCCAAGGAATGGACGAAATAACGTTAAATAGAGTAAGTAATCTGATGGAATCAGGTAGTGGTAGCGTTTCGAAGGGGAAGGGAATAGCATTAGCCAATGTATACAAGAGGCTTCAGCTTTATTATCCTAACGAGGATATCGAGCTTCTCCAAATAGAAAGTGAAGTGAATAAAGGGACGTGCTTTACTTTTGAAATACCATTAACTGGAGGTATTGTTCATGCAAAAGACAATTTTAATTGTTGATGATGAACCGGTAACAAGACAGGGCCTAAAAAAAACATTAGAGTCATGGGCATTATCAAAGTATAAAATTGTTTCAACAGATCATGCAAATTCCGCTCTAGAAGTTTTAAATAATGAAAAAGTTCATTTAATTATAACCGATATTTGTATGCCAGGAACTACAGGTTTAGAAATGCTCAAACTATTAAAAGAAAAACATCAATTTCCGGTTGTCATTATTATTTCAGCTCACTCCGATTTTAATTATGCGAAGGAAGCTATTGAGATTGGAGTTGTTAATTATTTGTTGAAACCGATAGATAAGCAAAAATTAATTATAGAGGTTGAAAAGGCTTTAGAAATTGAACAAAAGCGCGAAAGAGTTGATATGATTGAAAGAGTAGTGGATGACCAATTAGTGAATATAAAAATGGAAGATCAGATAGATAGCCAAGTAAAAAGAGCAATTAAATTTGTGGAAGATAATATGAGTAATCATGAAAAGTTATGCCTAACAGAAGTGGCAAAGCAAGTTCATTTAAATGCAAGTTATTTTAGTGTACTTTTTAAAGAGCATACGAACATGACTTTTAGTGAGTATGTGACAAGATGTCGAATTCAAAAAGCAAAAAATTTACTATTAACATCATGTTTATCAATTAGTGAAATTGCTGAATTAGTGGGCTACCGGACACCTAAGTATTTTAATAAAATTTTTAAGGAATATGAAGGGCTTACTCCAAGTCAGTATAAAAAGAAATAACATTCTGAAGAATCCAAAAATTTTATACTTTTTCCTAATGGTTGTTACCTTACTCCCTTAAATTGTCAGTGGTAAGATTAAATGGTAAAGGATCTGACTTAAAAAGGGGGATATTATTTTGGAGAAAAAGAAAGCGTTTTCAATACTCGCTCTGCTAGCTCTTGTACTATCACTTATGCTAGCTGGGTGCTCTGGCTCAGAAGAAAGTAGTACTTCTTCAAGTGGGGAAAAAGTAACGATAAAATTAATGCACTTATGGCCATCAGGGAGTTCAAAACAACACCATATGATTGTCGAAGATATTATTGAAGAGTATGTGAAAGAGAACTCGAACGTTACGATTGAAACGGAGATTTTATCAAACGAGCAATATAAAGAAAAACTAAAAGTATTGGCAGCGTCTAACGAACTTCCAGATGTAGGGATGACATGGGCTGCTGGATTCCTAGAACCGTATGTTGACGGGGATATGTTTGCGTCATTAGATGATCTATTGGATGGAGGATTAGGTGATTCGTTTATTTCAGGAACAACTGAAGCATATGCTATAGATGGTACAACATATGGTCTTCCACTTGAATTAAATATTGCACCAATCTACTATAATAAGAAAATATTTGATGAGTACAGTTTAGATGCACCACAGACGTACGATGATTTTGTGAAGGTGGTCAAGACCCTAGTAGAAAATGATGTTGCACCAATTGCATTAGGAAATAAGGACCGATGGACGGGCTCAATGTGGTATATGTATTTAGCAGATCGATTTGGTGGTCCACAAACATTAACAAATGCGATTAATCGCACAGGAACGTTTGAAGACCCAGCTTTAGTAAAGGCAGCTGAAGAAATTCAGAAGTTAGTAGATATGAATGCCTTTGTTAAAGGGTTTAATGGACTTTCGAATGATGAAGCAAAAGGCCCATTTATGAATGAGCAAGCAGCGATGTATTTAATGGGGTCATGGGAATTACCGAACTATACGACAAATGAGGACGTTCCACAAGAATTTAGAGATTCCATTGGTTTCTTTAAGTTTCCAACCGTTTCAGGTGGAAAGGGTGACATCAATAGCTTTGTTGGTGGCCCAGGAGTTGGATTGTTCGTAGCAGAGAATTCAAAGGTAAAAAAGGAAGCAAAAGAATTTGTCAAATTCTTTGTAGAAAAATGGGGTGAAAGATCTGTTACAGATGCAGGTGTAATCCCTGCTACAAAGGTTGATACCTCATCCATTGACTTACCACAAATGTACATTGATGTATTAAATGAGCTAAGTAATGCAAGTAATATCACTTTATATGCTGACGTTCAAATGAGCCCATCTGTTGCACAAGAGCACTTAAACATGATTCAATCCTTATTTGGTCAGCAAATAACTCCAGAGGATTTTGCTAAAAAACATGAAGAAGCTCTTGAAAACGATCAATAATAAAAAGAGATGTTTAAAAAAGGACATATCGATTTTTCTTGATATGTCCTTTCCTCATATTGTTCAAGAGGAATCTATCAATCTGTTATAGATAAGGGGATGAAACGATGAATAAGGTCATGTCCAATAAATTCATCATTGCAATGTACGTATTACCTGCCCTTTTATTAATCATGCTATTAATCTACATCCCGATTTTATTAACAGGGTATTACGGATTGATGAAGTGGAATGGTATTGGGGATATGTCATTTATTGGGCTAGATAATTATATCAAGCTATTAAAAGATAAATTATTTTGGAATAGTGCTTTCCACTCCTTTTTATTAGCTGCTTTTTCAGCCATTAGTTTGATAGGCTATCTGGCTATTTCACTGATTCTAGCTGGAAAAATAAAAGGTGCTAACCTTCTCAGGAAAATCTATTTGCTTCCAATGTTATTATCTTCAGTGGCAATCGCTCAGCTTTGGCTAAAGATTTACCATCCATCGAATGGATTGTTGAATAGTTTACTTTCATCGCTTGGAGTGGATGATCCACCATCATGGTTAGCTGAGCCTAAGCTCGTCTTACTCGCTATATTTGTCCCGATTATTTGGCAATATGCCGGATTTTATATATTGATCTATTATGCCGCCCTCAAAAATATACCGGAAACCATCATTGAAGCAGCTAAGATTGATGGTGCATCGCCTTTTCAAATTGCCTATAAAATTAAACTCCCACTTATCTCAGGCGTGATTAAAGTAACAATTGTTTTGGCCATAGTGGGTTCATTAAAATATTTTGACTTAATTTATGTGATGACTGGCGGAGGACCCAATGGATCTAGTGAAGTAATGGCATCCTATATGTATCAAAAAGCGTTTGCTAGCTATGATTTTGGTTATGGTAGTGCAATTGGATTTTTCTTATTAGTAATTTGTCTAATTGTCACTTGGCTGATTAGAAAGCTAACTGAAACAAAAGATGAAATTCAATATTAGGGGGGAATGATGAAATTGGAAACAGCTAAGCAAAAGGTAAATATAAGACCTGTACAAGAAACACACACACCTATTGTAAATGTACTATCCAAAATCGGATTTGGGATCCTGTATTTCGTGTTAGGGATTATTGCTTTCCTTCAAATCTATCCATTAATTTGGCTCATTTTCTTCTCACTTAAAGATAACCAAGAGGTGTTTAACGCTTCTCCATTTTCATTACCTGCAAATCCAAAATGGGAAAACTATGTAACTGTATGGACAGAAGGAAATATTAGTCTATACTTCTTCAATAGTGTATGGATTACAGCTGTGTCGGTCATACTTACTGTTATTTCGGCTAGTTTAGTAACGTTTGCCATTACCCGTATGCAGTGGAAGTTTAATAAGCTTGTACTTGGCTTATTTATGGTAGGAATTATGATACCTGTTCATTCAACCCTTATCCCATTATTTAATTTCTTCTTAACCATAAATTTAATTGATCATCCCTTAGCGGTTATTCTGACGTATACTGCGTTTAATCTTCCATTAACCATCATGATACTGCTAGGTTTTTATTATACGTTGCCCAGAGAGATAGAAGAAGCTGCTGTCATGGACGGTTGTTCTGTACACAGAATCTTTTTCCAAATCACCTTGCCTATGACGATGCCCGTTATATCAACTACAGTCATCATTAATATGATTTATAACTGGAATGAATTTGTGTTTATTAATACGTTTATTAGTTCTGATAAGCTGAAAACATTGACTGTAGGAATACAGAATTTTATCGGCCAATATGCGACCGATTGGGGCGCTATCGGAGCTACATTAGTTATTAGTATTCTACCAATCTTAATCGCCTTCCTATTTTTAAGTAATAAAATTGTTGAAGGCATTGCATCTGGGGCAGTGAAGGGATAAATTTTAAAAGAAAGTAGGGGGATAACATGAGTAAGAATATGTTTTTTAATGCACATCACTCACCAATCGGAGCATTCTCTAGTTTTACTCTTGGGTTTCCGGGTAGTGGTGGAGGTCTTGACTTGGAATTAGGGCGTTCCCCACGTAAAAATATTTTTATCGGTGTCGAATCACTCGAGAAAAATGGAGTATATGAAGCACTACCTTTTTTTGATTTTGGGGAGGATGAAAGTAAACGATATAATATTGAAAATCCAGACCCAACCCCTAATAAACCTAAAATCATTTTTCCTTTTTCAAGAGAAGAGGTAAAGCGAGATTTCAGGTTAGGAACAGATACTTGGTCTGCTGGTGATCTAAGCTTTACCATTTTTTCACAAGCAAGCTCTGTTCCCGAACCTGGAGTAGGTAGTGATGAGGAACTTAAGTTAACCATTGTTCCTGCTGTCATTGCACAATTAACCATTGATAATACAAAAGGGAATAAAACGAGAAGGGCATTTTTTGGTTACGAAGGAAGTGACCCATATAGTTCGATGAGACGAATCGATGATACGTGTGATGGAATTTCTGGTGTTGGGCAAGGGCGTCTGACAGCGATTGTTTCATCGGACAAAGAAGTTAAGTCTGCTATGCACTTTAGCTTAGAGAATATCTTAACGACTCCATTTGAAGAAAATTGGACATTTGGACTTGGCCCAATTGGAGCATTAGTCATGGATGTTCCTGCAGGAGTAAAAAGGACGTATACGTTTGCTATTTGTTTTTATCGCTCTGGGTATGTAACTGCAGGTATGGATGCCACTTATTTTTATACTCGATTTTTTCACAACATTGAAGAAGTAGCAGAGTATTCACTTACCCATAAAGAAATGATCATAAAACGTGCAGAAGATTCGAATCAACTTGTGCAACAAGCGGATCACTTATCAGATGATCAACAGTTTATGATGTCACATTCGATAAGGAGTTATTATGGTTGTACTCAATTACTGGATTTAGAGGGAGAACCTTTTTGGGTTGTGAATGAAGGTGAATATCGTATGATGAACACATTTGATTTAACGGTCGATCAATTATTCTTTGAATTAAAGATGAACCCATGGACTGTTAAAAATGAATTAGATATGTTTGTCAAACGATTTAGCTATGAAGATAACGTGCGTTTCCCAAATGATGAATTGGAGTATCCTGGAGGCATTAGCTTTACCCATGATATGGGTGTGGCAGGCACGATCTCAAGACCCAGATATTCTTCCTATGAATTATATGGATTAGATGGTTGCTTCTCCCATATGACCCATGAACAATTGGTTAACTGGATACTATGCGGAGCTGTTTATATTGAACAAACAGGTGATAAAGAATGGTTAAATAATAATATGGTAATCTTTGAGAAATGCCTGGAGAGCTTATTAAATAGAGATCATCCAGTACCGGAAAATCGAAATGGTATCATGGGATTAGATTCATCTAGGGTAATGGGTGGTGCAGAAATCACAACTTACGATAGTTTAGATGTCTCTTTAGGTCAGGCAAGAAATAATATATATATGGCTGGGAAGTGCTGGGCATCATATATAGCTCTTGAAAAGCTTTTTGCTGAACATGGTAAAGATTCTCTTGCACATGTTGCAGGTAATCAGGCCGAAAAGTGTGCTGAATCAATCGTTAGCTTTGTTACAGAAGCTGGATACATACCGGCGGTTGTCGGAGAGGAGAACGATTCAAAAATTATACCTGCCATTGAAGGGCTAGTCTTTCCATATTACATGAACTGTAAGGAAGCCCTTAGCACAAATGGACGATTTGGATCTTATATCAGAGCTTTAAAGAGGCACTTAGAAACAGTATTAGTGAAAGGTGTTTGCTTATTTGAAAACGGAGGCTGGAAAATTTCATCGACTAGTAATAATTCATGGCTAAGTAAAATCTATTTATCTCAGTTTATTGCTCGTGAAATCCTTGGACTAAAGTGGGATGAAAAAGGCGAAAAATCTGATCATACTCATGTTGAATGGTTAACTCATCCAACGTTATCTGTTTGGAGTTGGAGTGATCAAATTATTTCCGGTGAAATAAGTGGAAGTAAATATTATCCAAGAGGCGTCACTAGTATTCTATGGCTGGATGAGAAAAGAAGTAACTTTAATAGGTAGGAGGGCTATTTGTATAAATATATTTATAGAGAGAGCATTACCAACTGTTAAAACCCCTAGTCCAAAGGATTAGGGGTTAATCGTCTCTTTATATTTTTCTTTCTTACGATCAATGGCTAGAAAGCTTTGATAACAGCACCACATGATCCAACATGCAGTAGCACTTCCGCCAAAAAAAAGTAATAGAGGCGGGAGTATCCTCACAACATAGTAAATCAACATAAGTCCAAGGATCATGATAAAGGTTGGAATGGGACTAATAAGCATGATAAAAAGTGAATTCTTAAACACATGTGGCAGCTTAAGATGAAAATGTACGTCGATTGGAAAAATATATAAGCAAACTAAGCAAAAAATGATAGCTAGCACTAAAAGAGGATATTTACTATACTGTAAGATTCCTTGTGTATGTATTTGTAGGATTGAAAACTCTAAGTAAATGATATACCCAATCATGATAAGGATTCCACCTATTACATTGCTTCTAAACCATTCTTGTTTAAAGATGGTCCAATATGTCTTAAAAAGAGGAAAATCTTCTTGTTTGAGCAACCATTTTCGGATAATCGAGAACATCGCCATTGTCGATGGGAAAAATCCAAGTATAATCATGCCTACAAAAGTAAAGATAATCCAAAGAAAATTAACAAATGCCAATCTCATGATCCATTCACATATTCTATATAAAAAATCACCGATTTTATTCATCAATGCCACTCCTACATTTATCAATACCTTATTCCTATATTATATAGTACTTTATGTATAAAAACATAGAATGATATAGTCATAGTCTATCGAGGTATAAAACATTAAATTCTATATTTGCTATATATTGACAGTTTGATGTGGGTTCGTATATGATTTTTTTTATGATTTTCATTCGAAGGTGGTCGAACAATAGATATGTATTCGATAAACTATGAGTTAGTTACTAGTTTTTACACGTACATAGCTTTTAGAAATTTAAAGGGATTGCACCTTAAGGATGAATGATATACCGAGACAAAATCCAAGTTGCCTGCTAGAATTGCTGCCAATTTCGAAGATGTAAAATGGGTAGCTACTTCATAGAATGGTATTTCTTATTTCTAAATGCCCTAGTAATCAAACAGTGGAAGGGTTTCTACAGTGGTTTTCAAAATTGCCAGCAGGTGAAATATATGAAATCTTATCTCCATGGGTTGAAGCAATTCCAATGAATTTAACGGAAATTAGGGATAAAAGTGTTAGCTTGCTTTCCGATTGGGATAAGCATTATTTTCAATTTATAGAACGTAGTTCTTGAAGGCCAAAAAGGAGCACAAGGATTCAGTGAATTCGGCAGTTTTCTTGGTCCATGGATTGGAGGAATGATCTGCTGCAAGTAGGTGGTACGGTAATGTTTCTCTCGATGGGACTCATAGCACTTTTCAGCTTATTCTTCTATTACATAGGCTTGAAGAAACATCGATTATCAAAAGCAAAGCATGCATTCAGTAGGCCTGAAAAACTTAGAGTATACGAATTAGTCAGTATAATAGATATATTAATACAAAGAAAAAAGTATAGGTGATCATATGAAAAATAAACTCAAACAAGCAGAGGAATTAGAGAAAAAATTAATACAAGTCATAAACAAATCCTATCATGAGTGGGATACAAATACATTGTGTCTAGCAGGATATGGTGTTGAGAATGCGGTGTTTAAAATTGAGAATATGGAAAAGAGGTTATTTGCTATTCGTGTCCCTTGGAATAAGAGAGTGTTAAATGATAATGAAGGGGAGTTTGACAGTAGAATCCAGCTGCAAAAAGAGGCAGAAATCGCCTCTCATTGTTTTAAATACGGGTTGCCAGTTCCGGAAGTGATTCATCTTCACTTAGATGAAGATATCGATTTTCTTGTTTCACACTTTATACGAGGAGATCAAAATCCGACTTCTTCCTATGAGATTGGGTTGCTAACTTCCAAACTTCATCAACTTCCAATTAACAAGCTACGAACTATTGATTCAAGAAAGATGAGTAAAATCCTTTCCGAAAGAATCACGAATCGATTTGAAGTATTCAAGCGGATAACCTCGGTACCGATAGAATTTATAAGTCAAAAAGAACTAGAAACGATCTTACAGCATGACGATGATCAAACTTGTCTCTTGCATATGGATATACGGCCAGCAAATTTAATTAGCGAAAATGGGCAAATCAAAGCAATCGTAGACTGGAATAATGCCCTTATTGGAAATCCAGTTCTTGATGTAATGCGTACAGTTGAAACCAATGAGGTTGATGAAACTGAGTTTTTGAAGGGATATGGTAAAGATGAAATGATTGACATTACACCGCGTATCATCCGCCTCATTTATCGATTGGATACAGCCGTTATGCTTGCAGTTCTATTCCTTTCTTATTTACAAGATAAAGAAAAGGGGGAATATTACACCACACGGGTTCAATCATTATGCAAGAGTATTATAATGGATTTTAGATAGGTAGATAAATAGTTGCTTATCCGTAGGTAAGCAACTATTCTATCATCATTCTTAATATACGATTTGTAACATTTTCGCTTCTTTCAAAATTGAACTCTTTTGGATCAGCTGTAAGAACAATGGCAATGTCCTTATCAGGAATAATGAGAATTTGCTGTCCTCCTGTTCCAATAGCGCGGTATAGATGGTGGTTTTTAAAGGAACTTGTCCAAAAGCCATATCCATAATTCCCATAAGGAAGAGTAGTAGATATCTGTGTTGAGGCAGCTAGGCGTAGCCATTCAGCTGGTAAAATTTCCATATCTAAATAAGTACCATTTTGTAACAGCAATTTAGATAATTTCACTAAACCATCAAATGGAAGCTTAAGGCTAGTGCTTCCAACATTATAGCCATCGGGGTCAGTGCTCCATTTAAAATCGTTAATTTCTAACGGTGAAAATAAAAATTCCTCAGCAAATTCAAGCGCACTTACGCCCGTAGCTTTCGTTAAGATGGCAGATAATAAATGGTAATCCACTCCTTTGTATTTGAAAGATGGAGCCTCCGTTGGTAATTTTAAAATATCATCGACCCAGTGTGTACTGCCACTAATTAAATGATTTAGCTGATGGTCATCGATATCAAATCCTGAACACATAAGAAGAAGATCTCGAATGGTAAGAGAAGAAGGTGCATTTGGTAAATAATCTTGTATTCGTGTGTCAGTAGATTTTATATAGTTTTTCGAGATGGATATTCCAACTAATAGGGACATGATACTTTTTGTCATGGAACGAATATCCCTCGGTCCATCATAACATAGCGTTTGTAGAAGAGAGTTAGTAGAATTTATAACGCTAATATTAATATTCTTTTCATCCTCAAGTATTGAATATAGGTTTTCGTTCATTTATAGTCCTCCGATAAAAATACCGATGTTTTCACCGGTAATCATTCATTTTTTTTTAGTGGATAGAAATGTAATGATTGCTTTATTAAAAAACGGTAAATCATCTGGGAGAAGGGACGTAATTAAATGTTGATCTGTGACAACCTTTTCATTATTATAGGTGCCACCAGCATTTATGAGAATATAAAAGAATTAACGAACATGCTTATACACAACCCATTGGATAAACGTTTACAGGTAGAATTACAGTGGGATCTTGCTGTTCATTTTTTATCCATTCATAATGGATCACATGCAGATAAATTTATCAAAGCAAAGTATAAAACGTTATATCGACCGATACATGGAGCCATTGATTTTTTGCATGAAAATTTTAAGCTAGAAATAGACTTGAACGACTTAGCCAACGTATCAGGTGTGAGTAAATCACACCTATTTAAGTTCCTAACTGGCTTTACACCTCATCAATATTTATTAATGCTGCGACTTAACTATGCTCAAAAACTGTTAATAGAAACAGATTTATCTGTTACGACCATCGCGTTTAAGGCTGGTTTTGGTAGCTTGAGTACATTTGAAAGAGTATTTAAAAAAAAATATAAAATCACTGCATCCTCATTCCGAACAAGTATTTAATCTCATGTAGTATTTGAAAGGTGAGTTTTGAATGGAAATTCGATTTTTAACTGATTGTCGTGAATTCATTCCAGCCATTGCGTGTTTACAACAGATGGAAATGTATAAAATTCCAAGTAATCGAAACCTATTAAAGGCTATAAAAAAATTTGAAATTCGAAGTAAAAAAAGAGATGGACTTCCACTTACACTCGTTGCTTTTATGGACACATTACCTGTTGGTAGTATTTGTCTAATCGATAGGGAATTAGATTCTCATACTCATTTGTCACCTTGGATTGCACCCTTATTTGTTTCATCACATTATCGTAATAGAGGAATAGGGAAGAGTTTAATGGAAGAGGCGGAGAGACTGGCTTCTTCTCTTGGTCACAAGGAAATTTTTCTGTTTACTGATGCTGCGAGGGAGTATTATGAAAAATTGAATTGGGAAACAATCGAAACTGTATATCCAACCGGTAAACCAACTTCCTTTTTAATGAAAAAGATAGTATAACACTACCTATATCTAGAACTTAAATCGGGAGTTTTTGTGAAATGAGAACAATCCTTAATAGAATATTATTAGTGAGGTGATTGGATGAACAATTTAAATATGATTAAGTTAGAAGAAATTGAACAAGAAAACAGATATAAGTATTTACACTTTTTACTGTTAGCAGATGAGAGTGAAGAGGTCGTTCGTACATATATGAATGAAGGTGATCTATTTGCCATTTACTTCAATCAGCAAATAGTTGGAACGGTATTATTTACGCATCATCAGAACAAGGTTGTTGAGCTAAAGAATATTGCAATAACCGAAAATGATAGAAACAAAGGCTTCGGAAAAGTCGTGATTGAACAGTCATGTAACCTATATAAACAAAATGGTTTTACTTCGATGATTGTAGGTACTGCTAATTCAAGTATAGGTAACTTAGCATTTTATCAAAAGGCTGGGTTTAGAATGGTACACATAAAAAAAGATTTTTTTCTGAAATATGAATCACCTATTTATGAAAATGGGATAAGAGCTCTCGATATGGTCATGTTTGAGAAAAATTTATCATGATAATTTTGTCGTCATGACTGATTTCGATAAAAAGAAACGTCTATATGGTAGAAAGGAGGACATGAGGTGGGAGTACAAGATAGCGAGCTCGTGAAAAAATCATTAAATGGCCATTATGATGCGTACTCTGAATTAGTAAGGAAATATTCGAACCTCGTATTTGCTGTGGCGTTAAGCAAAACGCGAGACTCAAGCTTTTCAGAGGATATAGCTCAAGAGGTGTTCGTAAAAGCTTGGCGAAAGCTTTCACTTTTAAAGGAAGGGGAGAAGTTCTCAAGCTGGCTCATAACGATCACAAAAAATGTATGTATTGACATGCTTCGAAAAAATACTCGTTTACAAGAAGAAGTCTTAGTCGATAACATCTTCTTAACAGAAAAGCCCTCCCAAACAGATGAAATAAAAGAAGCAGTGTGGGATGCGTTACATCAATTAGAAGACAAATATAAGATTGTTACGGTTATGCACTATATTTCTGGTTACACGGCTAAGGAAATTAGTCATTTATTAGAGCTTTCCCAAAGTGCAATCGAGAGCAGATTACGAAGAGCAAAAGAGAAATTAAAAAAGGAGCTGTTAGTGTCCATGGTCGAGGAAACATTTAATAAACAACGTGTAGGCGAAAAATTTGAAGAGGACGTCATGTGGAGAATTGTACCAAGAATTGCAACAATCGAAATTCCTGTTTCTAATATCGAACAATCGAGTAATTGGTATCATAAGGTTTTAGGGACAAAAGCGGTTCACCAAGATAACCATCAGGCAATGCTTCACCTTCAAGGTGGAAATCGGATAGGGGTACCGACTCTTTACCTTGTCCAAACAGACGATAAGAGCAGATTATCATTTAAAAATTCAAATACTGGAGTTGTTCATAGTATTATTGATTTTTTCATTGAAGATTTAGAACGGTTTCATGCCTTCTTAAAGCAAGAAGGAGTGAAAGTAACCGGTTTGAATTTTTTCCCTGGAACAACGAAAGGCGGATTTGGATTTGAAGATCCAGATGGCAACTTGCTTTCAGCAACAAATGTAACACATACAGGGCAAGTGTAAAATAGTACTGATATAAAGAAAACCTCTCTTTTATAAAAGAGAGGTTTTTTTCAGTCCATAATCTACATTATATAATTTCTATAAATATAAGTCTATATCTTCTAAAAAAATCCATTTATAGTTACTGGTAGAAATACTATTACATAAAAAAGAGGGTGCTTGTATGGTTTTTGATCAAACTCCTTACTCATGTAGAGTGGAATGGGGTAGACGAGGTGCTAGAGAAGCTGCCGAAAGAGGGGATATTGTTATCATTGTTGATGTATTAAGTTTTTCCTCAACTGTTATCTCTGCTTTAGAAATGGGAGCAGTTATTTTCCCATATCCGCCTCACCTTGACGGGGAAGAGTATGCAAATATTGTGAAGGCTGAATACATCTTAGGTAGAGCGGAGGCTTCTAAACGAGGAAAAGCAACACTCTCTCCGGTATCGTTTTCCCATGAGCATGCTAATAAGAAATTTGTTTTATCTTCTATGAATGGATCGTTTTGTACTTGGATTGCAAAAAAGACACAAGCAGTATTAGTTGGAGGTATTCTAAACGCGGAAGCAGTCGCTTCTGTTGCCAATCAAATAAGCAAGCAAAGAAAAGCGAGTATTACGATCATTCCTTGCGGAGAACAATGGAATGAAACTAGGGAATATGAAGATACACTTCGTCCTGCTGTTGAAGATTACCTAGGGGCTGGTGCTATCCTATCTTATCTGGGAGGTGATAAATCCCCTGAAGCTAAAATTTGTATGGCAGGATTTCTTTCAGTAAGAGAAAAAATTGAGGATGTCATCTGGGAGTGTGGTAGTGGTCGTGAACTGAGAGAAAGAGGATTTGACGCGGATGTAAAACATTGTATACGTTTAAATACATATAAAACAGTACCGATGTTACAGGACGGCTACTTTGTAGATGTACGTAAGTATTTTACTTAAAAAAACGAATAAAACCCATCTTATCTTTGAGATGGGTTTTATATAAAAAGTTCCTTTAATTGTTGAGAAAGCTGATGAATCGTTTCATTGTTTTGCAAGAACTCTAAATTCCAATGTTCAGCCTCCTGTTCATCTTCTTTACTCATTATTTCTAAATATTTCATAATCTCTTGTTGTACCATTGATTGGTATTTGTCTGGTAGTAATAATCGTGAAGGAGAATACCATTTCTCCATCCAGGCTACATCTAGCATGTCTCCTCTTGATCTCTTTTTCAACACATTCATCATTACATGGTCACCCTTATAATGATGTGTGATGTAGCTGATAATATTTTCTCCTGGGATTGGAATTTTAGAAAGATAATATTGAGCTTCATTAATTTTAAAGAGCTCATCTAATTCTGAATTTGAAATAAAATGACCTTTTAATGTCTTTTCTAATAATCCTCTTCTGAAGCATTTCCAACAATTATGGCAGGATTCCTTAAGTGTTCCACGGATGCAAGATCTAGCAAGATGAGCATACGGTGAGTTCATGACGATGAGGGAAGTGCCAACATCACAAATTCCGCCTGTTACTTGATGAAATGGCATACCAACGATCTCGAACAGCTTACCCCACCTTCTAAAATGAAGTCGTTTCATGTAGTCTTCATATTTAACCTCACCAACTCGGTAGGTAGATTGCATGGTCGTTCCCCAGCTAATACTATCTAATCCACGTTCGTCTGCGTATAAAAGGGCAGGGATGGCATTGGCAACATCTACCGGAAAACCAACTGGATCTCTTATATATTCTAGGTCCGTTTTGATCATGAAGACATACTTACCTTCTTTTTTAAGAGATTCGCATGCAAATACTGCAGCCTCTTTCTTATAGAGATCTGAAATATTTATATCTTTTGGTTTTATTCGGTCTAGAAAGAAGTGATTTGTTTCAGATGGGAGTAAAAGTAGGGCAGCGGTTGAATCCACTCCTCCACTAAAAGCAAGTGAGGGAGTGGATTCAATTGGAGCTATTCTTGGTTTGAGAGCTTCATCTATTGGTAGGATATCTTTCTTTGTTGTCTGTTTAAAAAGATCATGAAATTGCCTGCTAATTCCGAAAGGTAAGGTTATCTTTGGTCCAGTAAATGGATAAATGATTAATATAGCTACTAGAGCCATTATATCAGGATGGACTTTATCGATATTCCAATCCGACGATAGATGAACTTCACAGGTTGTTTTCCTTAATTTTGCTCCCCTATACTGAAGTGGATCATTATCTTCAGGGACAAAGAGAAATTCAAGGATTCCATTTTGTTGTTGATTAAATGTTACTTCCATCTTTTATCCCCCGCCATCTTGATTATTTTGGGCAATAGTTCATTATTTCTTCAATAAGCTTATTTGCCGAGATCCGGTTGTCTCCAGCATTTATTCGATTAATCAAGAATTGATTTCTACTATTAATCCCTTTTTGGACTGTGAAGTATAGCTGAATACCGATTTCCTTTCCCACCTCAACAACCGTTTCATTATATGCACCATATGGAAAACATAATAGCTTTGGCTGCTCCCCCAACTTCCCAGCTAGAATAGATTGAGCAAGGATCAAATCTTTTTTAATTCTATTTCGATATTCTGCTTCGGATTCTAACCGATTCTCTGCTTCTAAAAATAAGAAATTTGTTAGAAGTCTCTTATTTTCTCCGTAGTTCGTATTCCGGTGATGGTTATACGTGTGACTATAGAAGTTCAAATTAAACTGTTTCATCTCCAGCATGTTGTCCCAAGATAGACACCTACTTGAATCAATTAGTTTAACGACAACAAAGTTTGTTGCTGGTATTGATCTTTTTTTTAATTCAGGAAATGCATAATCATAGAAGCTTTTGTTTCCATCGTCAAACGTGAGTAGTACAGCGTTTGGAGGAATTGTACCATCTTTTAAAACAAATTGTATGAATTGATCCATATTTACTATATAAAAGCCATTCTCTAGCAATTTATCTAGATGATTTGCAAACTGTTTTGGCGAGATGTTATATGCTGAATACATATTTCCATTTGGATCTATGTCATGATAGGTTAAGACAATCACTTTATCTTTATAGTAAATTTCATTTATAGTTTTATCTTTAGACAATAGTAGTCCTCCAATCACTAATTTTTGTTATTGTGATAGCTTCCAAGTTTAATAACTTTTGCGTTCCCCTCATGACCTTCAAGCGCATTTCTTGTATCAAATATGAGTGATGAGTGATTTAGTAAAAGTTCTCGAGGAAGCTGATCATGATTTGACAAAATGACAACGGCATCGACCGTATTTAATAATTCTTTTGAAATGTTTTGGTTTATCATTTTTTTACCATTCAATTGTATCTCATCTACATATGGATCATGATAAAGTACCTTGACATTACGTTTCGACCATTCTTCAATCATTTCAATTGCTGGAGAGTGTCTAATATCATTCACATTTGGTTTATACGTTACACCGTATATTAGGAGAGTTGGAGACTGATGCTCTGAAGTGGAGGCTATAATATTGTATATTTCATTTATATTGTAATGAATCATGTTTTGGTTCATGATTTTAGCAAGTTTGATAAATTCACTTGATAACCCTATTTGTTCAAGTTTCCAATTTAAATAAATTGGATCGATGGGAATACAATGTCCACCAATACCAGGACCCGGGTAAAAGGCTTGAAATCCATAAGGTTTTGTTTTGGCTGCATGAATGACTTCCCATATATCTAATCCGATCTGATCACATAAAATTGTCATTTCATTTATTAATGAAATATTAATAAAACGATACGTATTTTCGAGAATTTTTGCCATTTCAGCTACTTTTGATGAACTCACTAGGTGAATATGATCAAATAGTTGATCATAATACGATTTTGCCTTTTCCCCACTTTCTAACGATACACCACCGACAATTTTTACAATATTATTTAGTTTGTGGCTATGATTACCAGGGTCAATTCGTTCAGGAGAGTAGGCTAAGAAAAAATCTTTGCCTTCCATAAGGGAGCTTTCTTCTAAAATGGGTAACACGATTTCCTCCGTTGTACCGGGAAACGTAGAACTTTCTAAAATAATGACTTGACCGTTCTGTAAATACTTTCTAATCTCTTTTACTGAGTCAATGACGTATGATAAGTTCGGAATGTTCTCCTCCAGGGGGGTAGGGACACAAATTATAATACAGTTTACCTCAGCAAGATGACTATAATTGTTTGTTACTTGAATCCTTTGTGTATTCATTGCTTTTTCAATTTCACTATTGGTAATATCAGATAAATAACTTTTTCGTTGATGTAATAATTCGATTTTTCGCTCATCTACTTCTATACCGAATACATTTAATCCCTTTTCAACGCATAGGAGTGCTAAAGGGAGTCCCACATATCCTAATCCAATGATACCTATTGTTGTCTCCGTTCTTTTATTTTGTCTGTCCAAAATAAAAACCCCTTTTTACATTGTTTAATTCATTGTATGAAAGGGGAATGAAATAGGTCATAAGTTCTAATATTTATATTAAAAGAAAGCATAAACCTACGTTCAAATATTGGATAAGAAAGTCGCAATCTCCTCAGCACCGTTTGTGAAGCTTTTATTCCTTTGATCAAAGAACTCTCGATTAAAAAGCAACCTCTTAACAGCATGATGAAAGCTTTCCTTATTTAAATCTTGTAAGGAAATGAACGGACCATATTCCTCAGCCAATTTTGCCCTCATTAACTGATCATCTGCACGAGTACTTTGATTTGGTATGAATATTGTCGGTACTTGAAAATAAACCAATTCCGAAACTGAATTATATCCTGAGGCTGAAATGGCTAGATCTATTCCATTAAAATATCTTGAATTTGGGAAATCCCTAATGGTAATCATGTTTTCACCATCAATATTTAAACGCTCTCCCAAGGGAGACTCCCCAAGTATGATGAAAGTATTATCTAATGTACATAGTTCTTCTAGGATAAATTGTATCGGAGAGAATATATCATTAATTTTCCCGGCTCCTAGCTGAATGTATAGGACTTTATCACCGTCTGGAATATTGAAATATTTCCTAACTTGCTCTTTCGTAAGAAGCTCTTCATGATCTAAATAAACTACAGGATTTGAGTGGAAATATTGATTAATATTGCTGTTCTCTTGCTTCTGCCCTATTTCCCCCGGAACAACAACATACTTAAAATCTTTTTCTTTTTGTAAAAGTTTTTCATAGTTTGGATGCTGCTTATTGATTTGCCTTCTTACCCAAACTTTCACGATGTTCTTATTTTTTATTCCTGATAAGATCCCAGCATAGGGAAATGCTCCATCAAAAACGATGGTCGAAGGTTGATGTTGATTAATAATGAGTTGCAAATGAACGCTCATTTGGTGATTCCAATCCCTTGGAGTTATCTTTCCTTTAAATAATTCACTAGAAGGTAAATGGTACCCCAGCATGTCTTCTTGTTTTATAAGATGAACCGCTGGTGAAGTTGTAAAAATGATACATTCTCTATCGGTAGTAACTTTTTTCAATCGTCTTGCAACTGCTAGAGTCCTTGTTAAGTGACCTAAACCAACACCATTCGTAGGGACAAATAATATGGAGTTATTTGTCATTAGACCAAGCTCCTTTTTCCAGCTAAGTATTTATTAATACAATGTATAAAAGAGAAGTGGAACTTAGTACCTAAATAAATGATGAGTGGAACGTAACCATACGGTGAATACATACATGGTACATATTGACAATTACTTCATACATTATAGATAAACAGTAATGTAGGGAGGTATTGATTATTTATCATAATCTCCCATCGTATTTATTATCGTAATGAAATAACAGATTTGCTTACCTTTGAACAAATATTTTTAAAAAAGGAATATCAATTAAAGCCTCTATCTTTTACCCCGAGGATCATTATAGATTGTGGAGCAAATGTAGGATATACAAGTGTAGTTTATAGTAATACCTCCTTGTGATCGATGCATTTTAAAGGATTCTATTCTCTTATCTAAAAAATCACTTATGTTCTGATAAAATTCTCCAGTGACATTAATTTATGGATACTGCCAAACTATTAATGGATATTCAAACATGGCAATTAGTTCAAGAACTTTCTTCTGTTGGCTCATGAATGCGATTACATTTAAAAAAGCCTTCGCTGATGGCCAAATTACCTTGTAATTCAACAAAAAAGGTATTGTTTTTATATTGGAACGACATTGGAAGCGCTCATGATTATGTAGAGCTGTTAAAAGTAATCCTTAAACCTTAAAAGCATCCATAATAGAGTAGGGATGGAAAATTGTTTACGTCAATTTTTCCGCCCTGCTTTTTCTCATGTTACCAAAAAAAAGTTGATCTAATAAATGAGTGGTTGTATCTAAGGTAACAAACCCTTCATAGTTAGATAAAAGCCACATACAATATAGTAATCTACTGTTCGAATGGCGGGAAAAGTATGATTTCTAAGGAAACTATTAACGAAATTCAAAAGTGTATATTATTTATGCCAACAAATGGTTTTGGCTTAGGACATCTTACAAGAACGTTGGCAATAGCACGTCGACTTAAACAACAAGACCCATCTGTAAAGATTATTTTTATCACCACGAGTCATGCGATTCATTTAGTCTATAAAGAAGGTTTTATTGGTTATTTTTTTCCTTCAGAAAAGCTTTCTACTTTAAAGAGACGTGTATGGAATCAGATGTTTTCCTCAACAGTGATAAACGTAATAAGAGCATATAACCCCAAAGTATTAGTGTTTGACGGTGTCTATCCATATGACATTATAAGCGAAATTGATAAACTTTTAATCAGTATTAACGAAGCAAACGAAATAGCCAATCTTCTTTTTAAATTTGTACATGAAAACGGAGGGGATTCATAGAATGATTTCAGTCATTGCTTGTACAAACAGACCCTCTTTTCTTAACAATCTTTTAAAGAGCTATGCAAGACAAACCATGAAAGAGAAGGAACTAATCATCATTTTGCACAATATAAATTCTCAAGAGGATTTGAAAAAACTGATATATAGTCATGATAAATCTATAAAAGTGCTAGAATTGGACGATACATTTTCACTTGGTGAATGCTTAAATCATGGTATCCAAGTAGCGAACTATACGTATATTGCTAAGTTTGATGATGATGATTATTACGGTCCAAAGTATCTAGAATGTTCATTTCGAGACCTTAATTATTCAAGGGCAGATATTACCGGGAAGACTACTACCTTCATGTATTTTCAAAAAGAGCAAGTCTTAGGATTGTATCTTCCATATAATGAAAATCAGATTACGAATACTCAAAGGCAAACCTCCAAAAAAGTAGTATTTGGGGGAACTTTATTATTTAAAAAAGAAATTGTCGATAATGTTCCATTTCAAGATCGAGATAATGGAGTCGATACATTTTTTTGCTTAAATAGTATCGAGTATGGATACCGAATATATTCCAATTCAAGATACCATTATGCATATTTTCGATATGGAGACCAACATCATCATACATCAAAAGGTTACGATTCTAGATTAATGAGGAATTGCATTTTTATTGATAGAGTAGAAGATTTTCAGAAATATATAGAATGTAATGAATAAAGATGAAAGGACAGTTTCCACAAGGTAACTGTCCTTTCCTACTATTCTAATTTCATATCATTTTGATATAAATCAGCTGAAAAGCTTTCAATATCCTTACAACGAATAATGGTAACTTGTTTATTTAAATATGGAGAAATTAATTCTGGCTCAATTATAACAACGCAACAATCTTTTGTTACAAATTCTAATTCACCCTCAATTTTATCTCCTGATTTAGTTTTTACTTTCACATCTGCACCCTTATATTCTGCAATTAATTTACACAAACAATCTTTATCACAATAGGTCCGAAATGGGTGTTTTTTTCTACAATCACTCACGGTAGTCACTCCCCTCTTTCCTAAACTTTGCACTCCCTATATATTATTCAACCTATTTTTATAGGTTAGGGCGAATATAATAGATGGTTTGTCTATTTTCCTACCAATAGTGAATAAACGAATAGTAAACAAAAGCATAAGACGCATTAATGGACTTGGTGCTAGCCAAGTATTTCTAATAAGTTAAGAAAGAATAAAAGTTTTCAGCAAGAGAATGGGCTAGTGACTTGGAATCGAGCTCCAGCACCCAGCCAAGATGAAAGGGCGGCGATCTTTGCCATATAACCTACTCGAGGTCAACCTAACCTGTCATGAATAATACCACACACTTCAGAACCATTCACTCTGTCTTAGGCTAGACGGGGCGCCCTGAGTCTTTTGTTCTAATGTGTGATTATAACTCCTAACATGATTGGGCTAAGCACCAAAAAACGAGTTCAATGGTGAAAAAGTTTATTTAGTACAAGTTCTTAATTTGTACTTTTGTTATAAGACAAGCGCCGTCTCTCTCTTATTTCCTCGGAATACACTACTAATGTAATTACGTAATTACAGAAATATAAAAGGAGTGAAAGAAATGGGAATAAAGCGTTTAGATTGTGAAGACCTTGCTAGAAAAGATTTTCGAGATATTTTAGAAGACTTTGAAGGAAGAAATAAATTAGTCATACTAGTTGGGGAGAATAACAATATTTTGGGCTTCGGTAATGTAGAAAATGTAAAAGATGGTGTTGTTCACCTAAATTTTCCTGAAACAGATGTTAATCTACCTTTCATTGTTGCAGGAAGAGCTCCACTAAATAATACAACTGGTTCAATCACTATTCCAGAAATAGATTTCTACGTAAGCTTATGTTGCCTATGTTCCATTATTGTTCCCCGAAATTTTGGTGATTCATTAGAAGGTCTAGCAATAGTTCTGCTTATTCTAGGCCTAATTGATTAATAAGTATCAGTTTTAATTCACTCGATGAAGCCTTTACCACAAGTAAAGGCTTCATTTTAACTGACTGTAACAATACATACTCATAGAAAGGAGTTCAGAAAAAGTGAAAATAATTTGGCAGGAGCAACTTAATCCGAATACCATCATTATTCCAAGTAGATTACAAAAAGATTTTGAATCAGAGGACATTCAAGTCCATATTGGCTCTTGGAAGAGAGAAATGCGCATTGAGTTTTCAAAAGAAGTACCAAGAGATACTATCATCCTTCCAGAAATTCTAGATGAAAATTTCATCCTACCTAGTCATCTCCATTATGAAGTTAAGCTTGAAGATTCTAATCTTTATATTGGTCCTGTAATAGGACTACTTTTATCGAACACGATGGAGGAACTAGATAGAATAGAAGAAATGGATCATTACGTTAATTGTTATCAAGATATAAACGGTCTCGTGTATGTTTGTTCAGTCGATGGAATTAATATAAACAATCAAACCATTAGTGGATATTATTACGATCCCTCTAATCAAAAAAGCCAATGGAAAAATGGGACATTTCCTTATCCTGCCTCATTTTATAGAAGATGCTTCATACCAGAAGAAATAATGGAAGCGCTCCAGAATGTAGTAGGAAAAAACCATATGTTTAATGAAAAGTATTATCATAAGTGGAAACTATATGAACTCCTAAAGCAACATGAGCAAATTCGAGATTATCTTCCTGATACCATTCTTTTTACCAAAATTGCTGACTTATTTCATATGTTAGATAAATACACATCAGTTTACCTAAAGCCAATTGGCGGGACATATGGAGATGGGATTGTGAAGATGGTAAAAACGAATAAGGGATATCACTATATAAATAAGTCTGGAAAACTATTACCGTTACTAACTAAAAAAGATGTCGTGAAATATATAATCAAGAATTATCGAATAGGAAGTTATATTGTGCAACAGGATGTAGGATATCAAATGGAAAAGAAAAATATTGATTTCCGTATTGTTATGCAGAAAAACAGAAAGAAAAAGTGGATATGTACTGCTTTCATTGCAAGATATGGAAGAAAAAATAAAATTTATACAAATGATCCATCAGAGGTTCACCAAGGAAGATTGGCACTTCAAGACATGTTTCAATTAGCGGAAGAAGAGGCAATGTTAACTGAGTATGAAATCATTTCAATATGTGTAGAGCTCGGAAAAGTATTTGATCAATTCGGTCATTACGCAGATATCGGAATTGATATCGCTATAGATAAAAACATGAACATCTGGATTCTAGAAGTAAACCATTTGTATCATGACCATGATATGGCTGCTTACCTTGAGAACTTGGAAACATATGAAAGTGTGCTATCAACTCTACTACATTATTTAAAAACATTAGCTGGATATTAAAAAGAGTGAAAGAAGGAGCGAAATTGCCCCGTTACTCACTCTTTTTTAGTTTCAATTAAAAGCCTGCTAATGCTTTTGCATATTCGATAGGAGTAGACATGTTCTTGATAAAAACTTGATCTGGTAAACTCCGTTCACGGCCATACCTGATTTGTAGCTCAAGTAGCCAAATTTTATGGTTTCTATCAATTATTAAATCAAATGCGACGTCCCCAAGATGAACCCCTTGTCTTTCAATTACCTCACAGGCAGCTTTACAAACCGCAAACATATCATTCACTGTTTTTCTTATTTCTGATTGATTCATCTGATACAAGGTTTTAAGAGCGTCTTCACCATACAAAAGAATCTCTCGGTTTTGATAATTTGTATTAATACTATCTTCAGTTGATATTTTTGCAGCAAAACCAGGTGAAGTCCAGCTCTTTGTTTTATTTTTCTGCATATAAAATCTGAAATCTACATTTCTATTGTTGTATCGATATGGAACAGGCTGTTGTACAATATATTGTCTAGAAACTCCTTTTTCCTTTAAATAGGCTAAAGCTTTGCTCACTACTTTAAAATAAACTGTTTTATTATTTGTATCTTTGATTTTGTATCCATAACGGTTCTTTTCAATTGTAAAGATTCCTTTCCCATTTGCTGAATTATGAGGCTTCAAATAAACCATTTGGTATTTACTTAACATCGTATCTAGTACGTTCCTACTCGTTAGATTCAGTGTCTCTGGAAGGTGTATTCGAGTCAGTGGATGCTTAGTAAATAATTGATACTGTTTCCATTTACCAATAAAGTCGCTATTGAATAGACGATCTCCGATTACATCATAAAGACTATTATAAAGAGAGGGTTCTAACTTCTTTGCTCGATTGAAAACGGCTTGGGGATAAGGAAATGATCCTTTTATCCATCTCTTCGTTTTGTTCTTATTTAAAACATAACAATAGCCATTGACTTTTTTTGATTTAACGTGAATATCGGAATTTCTGCAGATAACAAATAATCCGTTAATTTCTTCATAATGATGCAAATGTGCTTCACAATAGGTTAACAGATCATGGGAGATTTCATGATAGTACTCTGGAAGGATTAATAAAATCACTGGACCTACAATAAGGGAGGATCCTTCAAATCTAATCTCAAACTTAATTTCATCTGGAATCATAAACCCATGCTTCATGGATAGTGGTAAGACCATTCTGTTTCTCGGAAGGTTATCATCAATGACTAGTTTCATATTTTTCTTAAGTCCACCGATACAAACTGTTATTTCGTTCTTGATAGATGGAGGGAGTACGCTCGAATGAATCTTGATAGTGTCATCTTGACAATTTGGGAGCCAGTTTATATACATGAAAAACCACCTTCTTGCTTTTTAATAGAATATGTTAGCAAAAAGGAAGATGGACTAGACATAATCATTAAAGGTGGACTATGGATTGTGAAAATTACTGTACCATAAATGGAAATTCATAAACGGTACAGTCCTAACTTCCCTGTTGTAGTAGGTAGTTACCGTAGCGAATAGGATTAGCATAAAGATTCCTACACACATCTTGTAAAGACGAATCCGTCTCCATACCACTGTATTGACTGCGAAAATTACATTCAATAAAATATGGCTTTCCCTCATCCGTTATGCCAATGTCCATCCCTAAGTCTGCAATATGATAGCAATATTGTTCTAAATAATGGGCAACAGATAAAGCTAGTTCACTAATTCGTTTACGTACCACATCAGGAGAGAAGTTTCGATTCCCTTCTAAATACGTTTGAATAGGAGCAAAATCTCCTCCTGATCCAACGTTTGTAATGTTATGTCCCGACTGAGCAAGTTTTCCGACCATACCAGTAATAGCCCACTCGCCACTAGCCGTTCGCTGAACGATGACGCGTGTGTCAAATGTTCGTCCATTAAAGGTAGCGAGAGGTATTTTTTCTTGAACAATAAATGGTTTTTTTGAGATAGCGTCTAATAGAGTTGTCGGTAATGAATTACTAAAAGCCGTCTGTTTCCATTCTTTGTTATGATCCTGATAATGTAAGGTCCATGATTGATTCTTGTCTTTTCCTATAAACATGATTCCTCTTCCTAGACTTGAATAAGAAGGTTTAACAAATAATTGATTAAAGTGTTTCATCATCAAATGAATGTTTTCTTTTGTTGCTGTTAAAGTTTTTGGGAGGAAAGGATGGAACACCTCATTCTTTCCAAGGTACTGGTTCACAATGTGCTTCCCGTAAAAGGGAATGCTGTTGTAGATTTCGTAACCTAAATCCAACATGTGCTTTAGCATTCTTCGGTACTTTTTTCTTCTTAAATGAACTCGATTGTATATTACTCTAGGTAATGGTATGAATTCTTCTCGATATATGTTTTGTTCTGGATCAAACAGTAGAGCTTTCGTCTTGATCGGTTTCTCTATTTTAACATCAGGAAGAGAAATATAATAAAGGCTAATATTGTTCAAGCTTGCTTCTTTTTCATAAAAGTAATGAGAACATTTTCGGTTTCCGTTTACTAGTTTCTGATAATGCTTAATGGAAATGAATATACCTAAATTCTTTTCCAAAGTATCCACTCCTTCCATTACTTATATACTTAGTTGATGAAAAGATTCGTGAAACAGTTCATAAAAAGATAAAGTATTCACCAATTTAGGTAAGGTGAATATTTTTAAAATGAGATTACTATTAGGTCACAACGAGAGATGGAAATAACTCTGCAAACAAGCTTAAAAGGATGAATGTGATGGAAACTATTGTGTTTATAGGAAGTAATAAATCAGGAACAAGCCGGGACGCACTAAGAGTGTCCGAAGAGTTAGGGTACTTTACCGTACTTATTACAGATAGAGAAAAGTTTGTACTGCAACGGGAAGAGTTCCATGAAGTCCACCAAATGATTTATGTCGCCGATTTACTAAATAAAGAGCATATATATAATGAGATTAAGAAATTAGAGACTAGTGGAAAGGTCATTAAGGGTTGTATGAGTTTAATTGATCCTTTTGTTCATTTTGCTGCTACACTTTCAAAAGAATTAGGCTTAGTGGAGTTATCAACTGATGCTATCTTTTTGATGGAGGATAAAACTCGATTTAGAAAAGTGATGAAAAATCATCCTGCAACTCCACTGTTTGATATTTTTAAACCAAATGAAGGACCAATTGAAGAATGGGTTAATGACTATCATTCTAATTTTCCACTAATTATCAAATCCCCTGTTTCAAACGGTTCAAAGGATGTCATGTTGGTAGAAACAAAGGAGAAGCTGAAGCAAGGAATGAACAAATTATGTAGTCTTTATCCTCATTCGCCTATTTTAATAGAGGAATATGTACTTGGTCCCCAATATTTAGTAGAAGTTGTTGTTTATAAAAGTAACATCCATATTGTAGGTGTCATTGAACAAGAAATTACCAATCTACACCGATTTATTGTAACCGGGTATTCGTATCCGGCTTTGTTATCTGTAGAAGATTATTTGAAGCTAGAGAAGGTTGTAAATAGTATTCTTTGTTCTCTAGGTTTGACGCATGGATCGTGTCATCTTGAAATACGTTTCGTGAAAGGGGAATGGAAGCTAATTGAAATTAATCCAAGAATTTCTGGTGGTGCGATGAACCGAATTATTTATGAAGGATCAGGAATTGATTTAGTGAAAGAAACAGTAAACCTAAATCTAGGAGAGGAACCTAGCTTCCAAAGACAATATGAGCAATACGTTTATGTGAAATATTTAACGGTAAATTCCCCGGGGAAATTAATCAAGGTTACGGGTAGAGGGCGTGCTTCCAAGTATGAAGGAGTTAAAGATGTGTATGTTAAACCCCGTAAAGGCAGTATACTTGTTCCTCCACTTTCAATGGGGGATCGCTATGCATACGTATTAGCAGCAGCAGATTCTCCTGAAAAGGCAAAAGATATTGCTACAAACGGAGCAAAAGAAATTAGGTTTTACTTAGAACCAATATAAGGGTGTTGAAGATGATATTAATCGGGATGCTTCATTATCGGAAAAGTCCAGAGGATGAAAGGAAAGCATTTGCATGTGCAGCCGTTGCAAAAATGGAGGGTGTAGAATTTATCTACTTTTCTTATGGTGGAGTTGATTTTGCTCAAAAGAAAATAAAAGGCTGGGATTATGAAGATGGGAAGTGGCGACAAAGAGAGGTTCGTTTTCCCGATGTTATCATTAATATAAGTGGTCCAAGAACAGAACGGCAGGTAGAACTTCACAGACAATTAAAAGAAAGTATTCCTTTTACAAGCTTCTCAGTAGGTAACAAGATGAAGGTTTATAAGATGGTGAAAAAAGGAAAAGTCTTCTCGGATTATCTCATCCATTCTGAAGAGTTGAAAAACGAAGCACTTCTCTTTTCTTCACTCAATCAATATAAAAAAATAGTAATAAAGCCTTTTTCAGGAAATAAGGGGAAAAATGTACTTTTTTTAGAAAAAATAGATTTCAATCATTTTCAGCTTGTTGATCAAGAGAAGAAGAGAATGCTATCAAGAGTGGATTTGAGAGAACTGATTAGAAGGTTAAAGAGGGAAAATCGGTTCTTGATCCAACCATACATTGAATGTAAGACCAAAGCTGGGTTGACCTATGACTTCCGATTACATGTACAAAAGAATGGCAAAGGTGAATGGGAAGTTACACTCATTTATCCAAGGATTAGTGGAAATCAAAAATTGGTAAGCAATGTGAGCAGTGGAGGGTATCGAGGAGAGTTAGATATGTTTTTGCAAGATGAATTTGGTGACAATTATTTTGACATGAAGCGAACGCTTGAATACTTTGCCACTTCATTTTCATCACATTTAGATGAGCAATACCAATGCTCGTTTGATGAGCTAGGAATTGATATAGGTGTCGATCGTAATCAAAAGCTTTGGATATTTGAGGTAAACTGGAGACCAGGCTCCAAACATCGAGAATTTGAAGTAGCGAAGAGACTCATTCCATACGCAATTTATTTAGTAAATGGGTGCGAAGGATAAACCTATTTTACCATAAGCGTTGCACCAATCATATTCCTAGTCTATATCATAATAACAAAACAAGTTTTCGGGGAGGGAGGGGGAAGAATGGGAGAGTGTCATACCCCAGTATGCGAGGCACTAGTAATATTAAAATCCCAACAAGACCAGTTAGAAGGCTGTCCCACAGACTGTTTTAGTAGTTTACTTGCAAAATTGTTGAAGGTTGATACCATTCCTTTTATGTTGTACACACCAAATGGCGGTCCCCTAGAATTAGCTGGTTTTGAACATGAGCAATACACGATTTGTACAAAATATTTCCACACCCGTTTTTTTCGCATTGAATCCATTGATAAAGAAAACTGCTGTGCAAAAATATCCCTGCTTCGCCCAGTAGATTTGGAAGGTTATTCTGCGACCAGTATATGTGAAGTAGCCTATCTTGAACGAACAAAAATTTGCACAGTTGTTGATCTTAACTGCTTCTGTGCAGTCCAATGTTTAGATGTAGAGTTAATGAGAAAAATCATAATCGAACCAAAATGGTAAAAAAACTGAGTTTGACTGGTTCAAACTCAGTTTTTTTATTTATGAAGAAGAAATTTTAAGTTTTTGATTGTACCTAATAGATGGTCTAGTATTCCAGCTCCAGCGCACAGCCAAGATGAAATGGCGACGATACTTGCCATTTCATCCTACTCGAGGTCAGATACTGAAACTACCATCAGATTTTTTCTGATGGTTAGTTGAACCAATCGGATTCCCAACTGGCAGTTTTGTTTTTTTACCGCTAGTTGGAGTGGGATAACCCGAAATGAGTAAAAAGGGAAATGCGCCCTTTTTCTCATATAGGAACATTTGATCTGCCTTAGGCTAACTAGGGCGCACTGAGCCTTTTGTTCTTTCTTATAAGAAGCAATTTGTCATTTATTCTATTAAAATCCCGCAAGGCTTTTTGCATATAGCATATTCATCATTCGCGCTCTATAAAACAAAGACCTAGATCCTGCTGCAAGAGCAATGTAATGGTCAGGATTTTGATTATTAATTTCGATAATCCAAGGCTTTAAGTTTTGATCAATACCGATGTCGAATCCGATATTACCACAATGATATCCATGTGCTTCAACTTCTTTAATGGAATGGAAGGTGATGTCTTTTATTTGTCGATATAATCGTTTTTGAATATCTCTTGGTAGACCTAACCGTTTTCGAAAAGTTTTCGATGCCATTTCTGCCCTACCTCCAGCCGTTATATTGCTCACAATACTCCCGTTAGCCCCAAATCGGGTAAGCATTCCGAGGAGCCTCCACCTTTTATTTTGGTCTTTCACCATTATGACTCGAAGGTCCATTACGCGATGGTGATACGTTATTAAATCTATACTTTTTTGTATGATATACTCTCCACCACTTAAACGGGATTGAAAAAAATAGCGAAAATGTTTTTTAGTATGAAATTGTCTTTCCTTTTGGTTACCGTTCTTCCCGTAGTGAATAATAGCTCCTGATTTTGTTAGTACCGCTTTATAAACTAATTTTCCTAACCTTCCATTAACTGGTTTAATAAATATATTTCCATGCTTATCAAGCATATTGAGAATATCATCTGCATCTTTATAAACGACTGTTTCAGGGAGATAGGAATGAAATTCTTTTGTTAGCATTTTATTCATTTCCCATTTGCTAAAGTTTGGAAAATTAAATACACGGTTCCCAAGGTACGATCTAAAATGGTACATGATGGATTGATAGGCTTTCCATTTGTCGGTTAGACTGGCTTCAACAATGGAAAAGAGAGAGTTAGGATATTTGTAGATCCCTTTATTCCACATGGCATTGGAAGGGTTATACAAATAGCCTTGAATGCAATGATTTTCTTGATCTACCCCATCCAGCGCAAAAGCCATGATAGAGCCACCTATCCTTTCATATTTATTCACGTAGGTTGAAAGACTTGGTAATAACTTTTCTAAGCTATCAGATGTAAGGGCGGCTAAAATCCCAATATAAGGACCAATGATGATTTCTTCCCCATTAACCTTTAGCTCATATAATCCTTCTAATGGAAGTGAAAGCTCATGAATGGTATTTGTAGATAATGATAGTCGATCCTTAGAAAGAGAAGATTCAGCTATTACTTCAATCTTCTGAGTTTGAAGTCCATATTTGATTGCGACCTCTTTTGAATTCTTCAGTTCTTCTTTAAGCTCAGCTGGTATTTTTACTGTAGACACTAAGTTATTTGGCACTATTTTATACAACATCCTGTTATCCTCCAAACTATAGTAGTTATTGCTAGTATATGAAGCAATAAGAAACTTGTTTGGGGGATTGATTACCCTTTTGTCTCTAGAAGGTACTTGGCATAATCGATTGGTGTTTTAAAGATAATATCCCACTCTTTAGAAAGCAGTTTTCCATCAACTATGAGCCCACCTAAATAATCAGAAATAAAATTGCACTCAATAAAATAAGGTGTTCCTTCTTTCGTAACACCAATATCAAATCCTAAGTCTGCGAGATGTGGATAAACATCATTCATATAATTGGCAATGGCCAGGGAAAAGGATTCAATCCTTTCCTTTACTTGATAAATGGATGGGCGAATGTTTGTATTCGAGAAAATATCTTCTAATCGATGGGTCGTACTTCCTTGTGATCCATTTGTTAAATAATCATTTTGTTTTGCCACTTTACAGGTAATCCCTGTAACGACGAATATGCCTATTTTGTCCTTTTGAACACTTACCCTCATATCGAAAGGGCTTCCTTTACAAGTCGCGAGGGATATCGTTTCTTGGATGATATACTTTCTTTTTTTCATTCGATTTAGTAAAACGCTAGGTAACTCATTGGTGAAGTATACTTGTTTTACATCTAGTTCCCCAATATTTTTGTAAAGAAGACACCATTTATCCCCGATTTTATCGAGTTTCATCGCCCCAATGCCTCTTTCTCCATAATTGGTCTTTAATATGAGACTATTAAACTTATTCATCATTTTCCTCAAGTTTTTAAATGTTAAAGGAAGTGTCTCTGGTAAATGATTTCTAATGGTTCGATGTTTTTCTAACAATTGATGTACCGTATATTTCTCAACATCATAATTCGGACGATTAAAAATAATGACTCCTTGTTGAACTAAAGACTGTATTTGTTCTCGGAATTTTGGAAGATGATCCAATACCCTGGAATAAATAACACTTGGCCTTGGTAATTCCTTAATTGTATAGTGATTATTAATTTTTACAAAGCCCTTAACCGTTTTTTTATACGGACTAATGTTACTAAGTGTAAAATAGCAAAGCCTCACGTTGTTTCGCTGTGCTGCTTCCTCAAATAAAGAAAACATGCATGTAACATCAGGAGGCATGTTAGGAATCTGTTTATAGATATTGTTAGGAACAATCATACCCACATAAGGTTGCAAAATTCTCAACTCCTTTAATGCTAGTTTCTATATACTATTCATCTAATAAGTTAGATGAGTAGACAAATTGCACATGTCTTTCTATTTTTTCATTTTGTCTATATCTTTTTAAATGAGAGTGCATACAAATAATTAATGGGAGAGTGAGGAAATGTATACAATCAGATTCAATACGAACCATGAGATGAACGTATTAGTTAATAAGAATCTTTATAATGTAATTGGAGAAACAGTAGAGGTTTATATCGGTGCGTTCAAACAGCGTCTAGATGTGAAAATAGATGAAAGTTTAGAGCGGGACACCATTTCCATACCGTCAAAGTATAAAAATACGTTTCTTTTACCTAAAGATATCCCGTATGAAGTGAAGATTTCAAAGGAGAGGATCATAATAGGCCCACTCATTGGAATTTTAGGTTGTAGAAGAAAACAAGCTTTGACGCAAGAACTGCTAGATTTATTATTATTGAGGTTTGAGGAATATGAATCTATTAATGGACTGGTGTACGTATTTACGGAAGATTCTGTTGATCCTTACAAACAATGGATTAAGGGTTATTATTACCAACCCATCTTAAAAAAGTGGAAAAAGGGCATATTCCCATATCCCCACTCGATCATTGTTAATAAGGATTCTATGAGTTTTGACATGTATCATCATTTCATTTCATTCATAGGACATACTATTTTCTACTCAAGACAATTATCAAAATGGACACAACATGAAATGATTTCAAAAGATGAAAAGTTACGAAATTTTGTACCACCAACGATAAAACTTACTAAATTTAAGAGTTTACTCTCAATGCTAAAGCAATACGGTGCAGTTTATTTAAAGCCGAACCAGTCATATCAAGGAATGGGAATGTATTTTATACAAAAGAGAAATAAGGTGTATTATGTTAAAGATGAGTTCAGTAATTCTTATGTTTTCCATTCAACTGTCCAACTTAATCATTTTATAAAGAAAAGAACAGGGAAAATCAATTATTTAATTCAAAAATCCGTTGCCTTCCAATCAAAGAATCGAAATGTAGATTTTCGGGTCTATCTCCAAAAGAATCGTGAGAAGAATTGGGTTTGTTCTGGTATAACATCTAGGATTTCGAAGGAAGGAAGTATTATCACCAATTCTAGAAATCGTGATCGACTTCTTGTCGCAGACGAAGGGTTCAGCTATTATTACTCTTTAGATGATGAGAAATCTCAAGACATCCAAGCAAGCATGATTCATGCTTGTACAAGGATTGCTACTTTAATCGAAGGAAATGGTATTCACCTAGCAGACCTAGCTTTTGATATAATTGTTGATTCAGATTTAAAGGTATGGGTACTTGAACTTCAAGGTGGATATTCACTTGAAAGAAAGAAACACGAGATTCCCCCGAACATATTCTCTAAATTAACCCTTACCCCTTTTCAATACGCAAAAACTTTAGCCGGTTTTTAACTTTTTATCAAAGTGCCCTTCCCAATTTTTGTCTTTTAAATAAACATATAGAGACAAATTATTTTGGGGGATCGAAACATGAAAAAAATCGAGCTACAAGAAATCATAAAAGCAATAGGTGGAACGGTTATCTCAGGACATCAGAACCCAGCTATTCATTATGTAAGTAGAAGGTCTGATAGTACTTTATGGAAAAATCATACGATGTTTTTTCACCCACCTGGGGAGAAAAATCTCCATATTCATTCTAGTATAAAATCGGCTGTGATTATTACAAGGAACCCAGCTAGAGTTAAAAATTATGGTTCGAAAGTAACAATCGTGAAAGTGGAAAATGTAAGGAGAGCCTATTGGAATTTTGTCTATTATTATAGAAGTCTCTTTAATATACCTTTTATTTCGGTGACAGGAACATGCGGAAAAACGACAACAAAAGAAATGATAAGTTGGATTCTTGCCTTTGATCGAAAGGTAAATAAAACCAATAAAAGCCAAAATGTATTGGCTATGAATTTGAATTATTTATTAAATGTTGATGAAACAACCGGTGCCACCGTCATAGAAGCAGCTGTATCAAGTGTGGGAAATTTACAAACTTCATGCCGTTATTTTAGACCTCAAATTGGAGTATTAACCTCTATTGGGATCGATCATTTAAATGGTTTTCCAACATTTGAAGCATATAGGAATGAGAAAGCAAAAATCTTTTCATGTGTAGGGAGCAAAGGAACGGTTATTGTAAATAGCGATGATAAACATATTCGAAAGTTGGATTTATCAAGATATAAAGGGAAAATTATCTGGTACGGAAAGTCCAAACAATCAGAATTCAGAATAAAGGACATTCATTATGGTTTAAATGGAATGGATTTTTCACTTTATCATAACAGAAAAAAATATAAACTATTTGTACCAGGTTATGGAGAACACAATGTGTATAATGCAGTTGCTGCCATTGCCGTTGCCTACAAACTAGGGGTAGATATAATAGAGTCAGGAAGAAGACTAAAGTCCTTCAAGCATATAGAAAGGCATACCCAAGTATTGCAAGGTGCTAAAGGTTCCACATTAATCGATGATACATGGAGTACAAATCCTACGTCAATTCTCGCAGCACTTGATGTATTAAAAAACATTTCAAAAGATAAGAAAAAAATAGCCGTCATAGGTGATATAAAATGGTTAGGTAAACACACCCAAAAAGCTCATTTAGATGTTGGTGAAATGGTTGCAAGAAGTGATGTTGACTTTTTAATTACTATTGGAAAGGACGCCGGCTTGATTTCAGATCGGGCTATAGAACTAGGACTAAATCCAAAACAGGTCTTTAAACACCAATCAGCAAAAGAAGCCTATCATACGTTAAACTCCATCATCAATCAAGATACAGTAGTACTTGTTAAAACCTCGATGAAACAGTCCTTTTCAACCTTAATTGGAAAGTTAAAGGCTTATAATTAGGGGGATGATGATCAAAGGATCTAAGGAAATGTAATAAAATAAACAAAAAAAGAAGGATTTTCCGAAAATAAATAGAACTATTATCCATTCATTACATTTTTTTCAAAGAGGGACAATATGGAGATCCATTTTTCTGAAGACTTACCTAAATATAAGCAAATAGTAGAACAGTTCGAACAGATGATTCTAAACGGACAGCTTCAAGCGGGGGATGTGCTTCCAACAGAACGGGATTTAGCAAGGAAGCTGAGTGTTAATCGGAGTACAGTTGTAAAAGCATATGACGAACTTCGGGCAACTGGCCTTGTGTACTCGAAGCAAGGAAGTGGAACGAAGGTAAGTGATCACTTATGGGAGCTCATTCCAACTAAGTTAATTAATTGGAAAAAATTAAAACGAATGAGTTTTTCTCCATACCAACCTATTATCTCAAAAATGTATATCATAAATAAAGCAGCAGATGTGATGGATTTTGCTACAAGAAATTTATCAAAGGGACTTATTCCACTCGAGCAAGTAGATTCCAGTTTGGTTGAATTGACGAATAGGTCTTGGTTTTTTGAATCTGATGTTGAGGTCGAGTATGATACTTGCTTCGAAATAGCGAAATATGTAAATCACTATCATGGGATTCAAGTAAATTCTAAACATATTATTACAACACCGGGTGTACCTCAGGCTATAGCCTTATTGATTTATAGTTTCCTAGAAACGGGTCAGTCTGTAGCAATCGAGTGTCCATCCTTTACTTATCGAGTCTCATATTTCATTTCATCGGGAATAAAAATGGTTCGGTTGCCGGTAGATGAAGAGGGGTTGATACCTGAAGCCATTCCAGACTTATATAAGAAACATCGAATAAAGATGGTGTTTACAAACCCAACCTACCAAAATCCTACTGGTTCTACACTGTCTCTTCTAAGGAGGAGAAAATTGATTGAGATTTGTAAGGAATTAAAAATACCAATTGTAGAATTAGATCTTACTAGCTTGCTTAACTTTAATAAAGATAGGAAACCACCTGCTTCGCTATATGAATTAGATGAAAAGAACGAAGTGGTCATTCATGTAGGTGGGATGAATGATGTGATTAGTCAAAATATGTACCTTGGATGGATTTTTGCATCGCCTCCGGTTTTACGAATTTTGGGAGATGCGGTTTTTCAAGCGGGTCTCGTTCCTTCGACGATCACAAGGCAATTCGCTACATCGTTTCTAAAAAATCCGAATTTAGACTCTATTATAGAGCATGTAAGATGTACGTATCGAGACCGTAAAGAAAAGTTTATCTCGACTTTAGATAAATTATCAATATCTGAAGTCATTCCTGTTTTGTCAGAAGGAGGTACACATTTATGGTGCAAGCACAACTTGCCCATGAAGGATTTGGATTTTATTGAGATATGTTTGAAAAATGGCGTTACGTTTATACCTGGATCATTATATGGGGCAGACCATGGTTACATGCGTTTCTCGTTAACGTGGTGTAATGAAGAGATGATTGAGGAAGGGTTAAAACGCCTCAAGAAGGCCTTAATACAAAGTAGAAGTCTGCTTCAGACTAGTTTGTATAGATAATAGAGACACAATAAAGAAGAACATGGAATTCATGTTCTTCTTTTCATTTTATTACTTTTCAATTGAAGCCCACTTGTAGCTATAATCAGGTCCAAATGAGTGAATATGAACATTTTTAACGTACGGTCTCCACAGCTGGGAAGTACCGCGTTGATATAAAGGTGCTAGTGCTGCATCCTCTTCTAGGAGAATACGTTCTGATTCTTGCATTGCTTCAAAACGTGCAACTGGATCAGAGGCTAAAGTCGTTTTTGCATTGTTAATAAGCTCATCAAATCTAGGATTTGAATAATTCATATGGTTATGTCCACCATCTGTTACCCACATGTCAGCAAATGTCATTGCATCTAAATAGTCTGGGCTCCAGCCTGCAAACTGCATTTGATAATCTTCATTTGTATCTAAATCAAGTCGGAATTCAAATGGAACATTTTTTAAATCTACTGTTAAGCCAGCTAAGTTAGTCTCTAATTGATTCTTAATGTACTCTTGTATTTTTATAGACGTTTCAGTATCGCCACCAAGTAACTCAATCGTTACAGAATCTGTGCCGATTTCGGATAAGCCTTGAGCCCATAGAGCTTTTGCTTCTTCAACATTATATTCATTAAAGTTACCATTCTTTGCACGGAAGTCTTCTCCAGTTTCAGGATGGGTGACAAAATCCTTAGGAATGGACCAGTACGCTGGAATCGAACCGTTGTTTAAAATAACATCAGCCAGGCTTTGCTTATCAATTGCCTTTGAGATAGCACGACGAATGTTCACGTTTGCTAATGCTGGATGCCCTTTTTGATTCATCTTTAAGTAGGCCAGAGATGGTTCACCGAATGATTTGAATTCAGGACTCGTTTTGTACTTATCAACAAATTCTGCTGTTAAACCAACACGGTCAATCTGATTGGTTTCATATAAACTAACTGCTGTTGCTGGATCTTTTACAACTTTTACGTTAATCGTTTCAAGCTTTACAGTGGCCGCATCCCAGTAAGAGAAATTCTTCTTTAATACCCAGCCATCTTCATGCTTCCACTCCGTTAATGTAAACGGACCATTGTAAATTAAATTCTCTACCTCAAGTGAGTATTGGTCGCCTTGTGATGTTAAGAACTCTTCATTTTGAGGTAGGAATGTTGGAAACGTCATAAGTGTATTAAAATATGGAACTGGTCGCTCAAGTGTCACTCTTAACGTTGTATCATCTACCGCTTCAACGCCTAGATCACTTGGTTGCATTTCTCCGGCAGATATCTTATCTGCATTCTTAATGACTCCTGACATCATATATGGTCCATATTCAGAAGTAGTGTTTGGATCAATCGCTCTTTGCCAAGAGAATACAAAGTCGTGTGCTGTAACAGGAGTTCCGTTTGACCATACCGCATTGTCACGAAGGTGGAAGGTATACACTAATCCATCCTCACTAACATCATGGTTAATGGCTACCCCTTCAACAGGTTGATTATCTGGCCCTAGTCTATAAAGTCCCTCAAACACTTCATTCATCACTTGGAATGAAACAGCATCAGTTCCCATTGCAGAGTCCATCGTTGGAATTTCTGAACCTTCAATGATATTTAATACTTGAGGTACTGACTTTTCTTGTTGTGCTTCTGTCTGTGATTCTTCATTTTCTCCTTCATTCTCATTTGATTGAGACGTGTCTTGATTACCGCCACTACAAGCAGCGATAAACATGCTCATTAACAACATAAGTGTCATTAATAGAGACAGTTTTCTTGTTTTCATAATTTTTCCCCCTTTAAAAGTTGTCTAAAACGCTACTTCCTTTTGGTTTATTTAATGAATAGTAAAAAGAACTAGCGTTTAGACGGATATAAATCTGATCGCCTAGAAGCAAAACATCTTTTCTAAAAAATGAAATACCTTGGGGAGGTTACCCATCTTAAAGATTAAACGATGCTAGTAGACAACAGATTTTTTTCTATAAAACACTCTTATCTATCACAGAATAGACAATAGGTTTCATAGATTACAAATTTGTACTTTTTCAGTCAGAGGTTCCAAAATCAAATCAAAGCACTTAGGGAGGTTACCTTAAATTTAATTGGAGAACAAGCTGACATAAAAGTAATGAATTTGTAATTAAATCTTAATATTGAAAAAACTTTTTGAAATCATCCAATTATGAGTTTTTTTTACCAACCAATTTTTCTTGCTCAATAAAAAAAAGCCCACGAATGTGAGCAGAGAAGGATATTGAATGGAAACAAGGATATATAGTCATGGAATAAAAGAAGAACGCTTTTTTGTAAGTCAATTAACAGAAAAGAACTTTACTGGGGACTATTCAACTTAAGCCGAACAAAAAAGATTTATGAGATATGTTCGAGCTAGAGTGAGTTCAACCTTTGTGAAAGGTTACTCACTTCACCCAATTGAGAAAAAATATCCGAAATTATACTCTTAAGCCTCCATATTAAAATCTTTTGGTAATTTTACTATTTCTTTATCAAGCTGTCTCGTTAAAATGAGCCAATACATTCGGAAGTCGGCACGCAGTGACCAAACAGGATGTCCAAACGTAGCAGGCTTATTTCCTTCAATAAAGAAATGGCTGCACCAAGCAAAGCCGTAGGCAATAATTGGAGCAAGAAGGATATACCACAATACTCCAGTTAAAATGGCTGTTAGTATACAGATAAAGACAAATGTTGTACCTACAAAATGCCAAAGCCTTGTAGAACGCTTACTATGTTGTGACAAATAAAATGGCCAAAAATCTTGATAGTTTTTAAAATTTTTCATTATATTCCCCCCCTTTATCAAAATTATATGTGAGACAACTATAATTTTGTAGTAATTTATTCTAAATTTTCAAATCTTTTCAATAACTCAAATAATTTTTTTTACTTGTTTACTATTTGTTTTGAAATGAACATTTTCACATTGTATTCATTTACAAGTATGAGTAAAACATGGGTATAATGAAATTATGGAATTTTTAGGGAGGGTAAATGAATGCATGCATTTAATGAAGTGTTTATTCAGATCTTGATTTTGTTAGCTATTTCGATTTCAGTTATTTCAATTGCAAAATTGATCAAGCAGCCATATTCGATTGCACTAGTTTTAGTTGGATTATTACTAGGGGTTACTGAAATCCCAATAATAGAAGAAGCTGAATCCTTTATAACCCAGTCAAATGTGTTTCAAGCGATTATTATTTCATTGTTTTTACCTATCTTACTTGGTGATGCTACAATGAAATTGCCATTTTCTCATCTGTTTGAACAACGGAAGTCTATTTTGGCCCTAGCCTTTGGTGGAACATTACTATCATTTATATTAATTGGGTTTGGTGCCTACTCATTATTGGGGTTACCTTTAGTAGTTGCGTTTACGTTTGCAGCATTAATGAGTGCAACAGATCCTATTAGTGTACTATCGATTTTTAAAACGTTAGGTGTTCCTTCCAAGCTTTCGACAACAATTGAAGGCGAATCTCTTTTTAATGATGGGATAGCAGTAGTCCTCTTTCAAATTTCAACCATATATTTACTTACTTATATAGAAATGGGCTGGGCCGGTTTAGGTAGTGGATTATTATTATTCTTAAAATTTGCAGTTGGTGGAGTATTAATTGGGGGAGCTTTAGGATGGTTATTCTCCCAAATTATTCGAATATTTGATGACTATCCATTAGAAATCGCCTTTTCTGCTCTTTTATTCTTTGGGGCATTTTTCATTGCCGAGCATTTTCATGTTTCAGGGGTTATTGCCGTTGTAGTTGGTGGATTAATGTTTGGAAGCTATGGGTCAAAAATTGGAATGTCCTCGATTACTCATACGAACATTCATTCTTTTTGGGATGCAATTACACTCATTGCAAACTCATTAATATTTTTAATGGTAGGATTAGAAATTAGGCAGATTGATTTTTCTGGTCGTTTCGGAATGATCCTATTGGCCATTGTCTTAGTAGTAATAGGTAGAACGATGGCGCTGTATGTAAGTACAGCAGCTGTAAAGGAGCTGACTAGCAAGGATAAAATGTTACTGAATTGGGGGGGACTTAAAGGAAGCCTATCAATCGCATTAGCCTTAAGTCTTCCTACAGATTTTGAAGGTAGAGAAATAATCTTACTGTTAACCTTTTCAGTTGTGCTATTCTCTCTCCTTGTTCAAGGTTTAACGGTAGGTCCTTTAGTGAAAAAGTTAGGGATTTTAAAAGAAAAGAAACTAAACACATAGCGATATGATCTACATAAACTATCGGAACCTAGGTAATCTAGGTTCCGATAACTTTAAACTTTTACCACCAGAATAATCCTGCTAGTGCAATTCCTGTGATAACGCCAAGTGCTAGACCATACCCTGCTCCCCAGCCATAGCCAGCGCCATAAAACCCGTAGCCATAGCCTCCTGCTCCTGGTCTTCCAGCTGGTGTAATATATACATGACTTCTAGTGACTCTAGTGATTCGGCCTACATGTACACGGCCATTTCGATCATTAATTCTGACAACTTTCCCTTGGTAACGACAACATAATCCATATATATCTTGTGACATTTTCTATACCTCCTTTTCTTTTACGTTAATAAGATATGAAAAGGAGAGTCTAGAAGTTTGTACATTTGACTAGTTCTTATTTATTACATAGAAATACACGAAAACCTAGTTTGGTTGTATACTTACTCGTTAGTTCATGATGTTTGTCTAACATTTGATAGAAGGCTTGATCAATTGATTCAGAAATGTTGAATTCTGTAAAATCCAGGTCATCTATTTCTAATTCTTCTAACCTAACACTTATTGCTTCTACTGTTTTGAATCCACTTGTAAGGATTAAATCCTTCCATTCTTGTTCCTGTAAAATTTGATCTATACCATAGTAATCTTTGAGTTCAGTCTTTTCACTTTCTAACAGTGTATCAATTTCGGTCATTTCAATTAGTATTAGAGTTCCTTTTTCCATTAAAACTCTTGAATATTCTTCTAAGGATTTTTGGATGTTTGTAAAAACAGTGACGGATTCTGAAAGAATTAGGTCAAAAAATCCCGACGCAAAAGGAAGGTTTTCTGTACTTGCTTCTTTAACGATAGCCGTCTTGTTTAAGGAAGAGAGGCGCTCATTCGTTTTTGTTATCATTATTGGATGGGAATCAATCGCATAAACGCTACAAGGGTAATGATGACAAATATAACTCGTGGTTTGCCCAGTTCCGCATCCAACCTCTAAAAGATTATGGCAATCTTCCATATTAATTTCAGCTAAGATGGCTCTAGTGAGTGAAAGTCCACCGGGATGGGCACCGCCTATTCCAAACATTGCTAATAAATCTGTATAAGTATAACCCATACTTTGAATCTCCTTTATCAATTTGGTTCTATTAATCATATTCAAAACAATAGGCAAGGTTCTTTTAGAAAGTAAATTGTTTGAAAATGGGTATCCGCCCTTACACAATGAACACAAAGTACATAGTCTATTTTTGAAAGCGTAAGGGAGGTGTCACCATGAGTGGAGTAGGATATGCAGGTGGTTTCGCGTTAATCGTAGTATTGTTCATCCTTTTAATCATTGTTGGATCAGCTTACGTTGGTTACTAATTAATGTTCAATGGTTATTAATCAGTAATCTCTTTTTTAGGAGGTGAAATTAATGGGCTACGGATATTGTGGTTATGGCTATGGAGCTCCGGTAGCAGGTGCTTATTCTGGAGGGAATACATTCGTATTAATCGTTGTATTGTTTATCCTTCTAATCATTGTAGGTGCAGCTTGGTGCTAATCGGTTAAGGAACAAAGGCCTTACACCGCCTTCTAACTAAAGAGGTCAGTCATTTATCGTTTAAATCGATAAGGGCTGACCCTTATTTAGTTAGTACAAATTGTATTATTTTTTTATACTAACCATCCGTTTTGAGGGGATACTTCAGCCTATTTTCAGAAAGCATCTAGGCAGTTTGTTAAATCACCTGGTAACATATGGTCTACGATTGGGAGGGAAGAAAAATGATCGTTAAACCAAATAGACTAAAGAAAGGTGATACTATAGGGATTGTATCTCCATCGTCTCTAGTAGCTGCCTTTTGCCCTGGAAGAACAGAGAGGGGCATACTGTAGCTAAAGAGATAAGGGTTTAACGTGAAGGTGGGGAGGTTTGCGAGAGAGAAGAAGGGACATGTTGCTCGAACTATTCAATAGCGTATTACCGACTTTCATGAAATGTTTCAGGATGAAAATGTAAAAGCAAAAATGTAGACAATAGGTGGATTTAACTCTCATCAATTATTTTATATAAAGTGGGAAAAAGATGAGTATAATGATTTTGCAGTGATTTGTTCAAGGCTAGTTGAATAAAGTCCTTTAATATCTAAAAACTCCTCAGTTTGAATACAATATTGAAGAAGCTCTTGAATAGTGTATTCTAGACTTGACTGTCTCTGAAAGGTACATTGAAATAAGGATTCTAAAAGAGGTTCATCTTGATTGAAATATGTAACTGTAAAACTATTATTATGTTCTTGCAATTGAACAATACGTAGATTTGTTTCCATATAAGCACCTCCTACTATTGAATTGTTTCCAAAATTTTCGTTTTAAATCAAAACGTGTCTAGTAGTTATTCGACATTTCTCGGGAAATATAGACATAGAATCCTTATTGTTGGAACTGAATTTATAATCAAAAAACTATTGATTTTAACTTGTGAATATGGCAATATATTGAAAAAGCAATGATAAGAAAAGTACAATATGAGAGATCTTTTACAGAGAGCTTTGGTAGCTGAAAAGAAGCAAAGGTACACATATTGGAAAATGGTCTTTGAGCTGCATACTGAACACCCATTGGTTTGGGTTAGTAGGCTATGCCGGGAGTTGGCACCCGTTATCCGAGTCACGGTATCGAGAAACAATCTCCGTACCTGCAGAGCCTAATAGTGCGAGCTATTAGGGAATAAAGGTGGTAACACAGGATTTAAACCCTGTCCTTTAACAATTTTTTGTTAATGGATAGGGTTTTTTGTTTTTCTCTCTGTTACCAACAAAATGCTTGTACAGGTGATTGCCACGTTCCGATTATCATTAGGAGGATGAAAAGGATGAATGTATTTATTGGAGGGGCATGGCCTTATGCGAACGGTTCATTACATTTGGGACACATTTCGGCATTGCTTCCGGGGGATATTATTGCAAGGTATTACCGATTAAAAGGAGACTCTGTTTTATATGTATCAGGAAGTGATTGTAACGGGACTCCTATTGCTATACGGTCAAGGCAGGAAGGAAAGGAAGTAAGACAAATTGCTGATTATTATCATCAAGAGTTCGAAGATTGCTTTACGAGACTTGGCTTTTCATTTGATTTTTACACAAGAACTGATGATATTGAACATCATAAAGCTGTGCAGGACATTTTTTTACATTTACTTTCCAAAGATTTGATATACCGTCAGAACGTAGAACAATCTTTTTGTGTTTGCTGTGATCAATTTTTACCCGACCGCTATGTTGAAGGAACATGTCCTCATTGTAGTAGTGAGGCTAGAGGGGATCAATGTGATGCTTGTTCTACTATTTTAGATCCTCTTGAACTATTAAATAGAAGATGTAAACTATGTGGAAATGAGCCTACTATTCATAATACGGAACATTTATATTTTGCATTGTCTACGTTTCAGCAACAGCTTGAAAATTTACTAAGTGATAAAAAGCTAACTTGGAGAGATAACGCAATCTCTTTAACAAAAAGATACCTAAATGAAGGATTACAGAATAGAGCTGTATCAAGAGATTTAAAAGTAGGCGTTCCTATCCCAATTGAAGGATTTGAGGATAAGAAGGTTTATGTTTGGATTGATGCTGTTTCGGGATATTTATCTGCTTCCATGAAATGGTCGCAAGAAAACAATGAAGAATGGGAGCCTTTTTGGAAAGGAAATGATATCAAATCCTACTACATTCATGGCAAGGATAATATTCCATTTCACACCATCATCTGGCCTGCCTTACTCATGGGGTTAGGTGGACTAAATATTCCAACTCATATTATTTCAAGCGAATATTTAACTCTAGAACGAAAGAAGATTTCTACAAGTAGAGAGTATGCTGTTTGGATACCTGATTTGCTTAGCCAGTATGATCCTGATTCTATTCGTTATTATGTGACAATCAATGCACCTGAAAGGCGGGATGCTGATTTTTCATGGAGAGAGTTTGTTTTATCACACAATGGTGAGCTGCTAGGTGCATTTGGGAATTTCATCAATAGAACATTAAAATTTATCGAGAAATCCTTTCATGGTGAATTACCAAGGGGGAATTGCTCTCAAAAGGTTAAAGAAGAACTAAAAGAATTATATGTTAGTATCGGAAAAGGGATTGAAAAAGGAGAGTTGAAAGCAAGCCTTGAAGAGTTATTTGAATATATTCGAGCCGCAAACAAATACTTTGATGAAACAAAACCGTGGCAAACATATAAAGAAGATATTAATACGTGTATAAATACATTATATACGTGTGTCCAAATGATTGCCAATTTGTCTAACCTACTTGATCCATTTTTACCATTTTCAACAAACAGAATTAGAGAATTTTTACATTTACAGGAACCTACATGGTCTTTAATTGAGGTGGAAAACGTCAAAGTAAATCACATCGTTCCATTATTCGAGCGAATCGACACTACTAGGATTGAAGAAGAAAGAAGAAAATTAGGTCTCTAACTCTTACACGCACTGGAAATAATTTCAGTGCGTGTATCCTGTAACTGTGCTAGATATCGGATATGTTTCAACTCATTATTTGTTATAATTGATTCATCTGGAATTCTATAAATATGGGAGGGATGAGTTATATTACTTGAAGCAACTAGTGTTTTAAAGAAATACTATGGCTATGATTCTTTTAGAAAGGGACAAGCCGAAGCGATAGAAAGTGTGATAGCAGGTGAAAACTCTCTTGTATTAATGCCAACTGGTGGAGGGAAATCAATTTGTTATCAAATTCCAGGTTTGTTAGCAGAGGGTACGACACTTGTTATTTCGCCATTAATATCTTTGATGAAGGATCAGGTAGACAGTTTAAACAGTATGGGTATTAAGGCAACCTTTATCAATAGCTCATTGACACAAGAAGAAGTAAAGAATCGAATTCATGCAGCCCATAATGGTGAATTTAAGCTGATATATATTGCTCCTGAGCGTTTTGAATCCCCACAATTCCGTTCTCTTCTTCAAAGTCTTAACGTTTCCATTATTGCAGTGGACGAGGCACATTGTATATCCCAATGGGGTCATGATTTTAGACCAAGCTATCGAACGCTTAGACTTGCTATAAATGAGCTTTCTACAAAACCCGTTATTGTAGCCTTAACAGCGACTGCTACAAATGAAGTTATTCAGGATATATGTAAGCTACTATCGATATCAGACGAACATATTTTCTCTACAGGTTTTAAACGAAAAAACTTACTTTTTTCCATTGAGAAGGGGGTTGATCGAACATCCTTTATCACGAATTATGTAAAGCAACATAAAGACAAATCAGGTATTATTTATGCTTCTACTCGTAAAGATGTTGAATCTCTTTCGAACCATCTTCAAAAATCAGGAATTAAGGTTGGTAAATACCATGCTGGATTGTCTGATCAGGACCGAGAGAATGCCCAAAATATGTTCTTATATGATGACGTGCATGTTCTAGTCGCCACAAATGCTTTTGGGATGGGGATAAACAAATCAAATGTTCGTTACGTTATTCATTACCAGCTGCCTAAAAACATAGAGTCCTATTATCAAGAGGCTGGTAGAGCTGGACGAGATGGAGAGGAAAGTGAGTGTATTCTTTGTTTTGCTCCTCAAGACATACAACTTCAAAAATTCTTAATCGAACAAACGCAATTGCAGCCTGACATGAAGAAAAAAGAATATCAAAAATTACAGTCAATGGTTGATTATTGTCATACTGAAAAATGTCTTCAAGACTACTTTATTCATTATTTTATTCAGGATGTATCTGATCAAACGTGTGGGAATTGTTCAAACTGTATGGATGAACGAGAGAAAGTTGATATAACGAAAGACGCACAAATTATTTTCTCCTGTATAAAGAGAATGAATGAGCGGTTTGGGGTTACTCTAGTTGCACAGGTTTTGAAGGGTTCGGGTAATAAGAGAATTAAAGAGTTTGGATTCCAGCAGTTAACCACTTATGGCCTGCTAAAGAACTATCCAGAAAAGGAAATTACCTTTAGAATACAGTTTCTATTGGCAGAAGGATTCCTTAAACTTTCTGAAGGGCAATATCCTACTGTGTCCTTAACGAAACGTTGTGTCCCCGTATTACGTAATGAAGAGAAAATTTTCCAAAGAAGCTTACGACAACCTGAATCGGTCAGTCAAATTAATGATGGGTTATTTGAGCTTTTGAGAAAAGTAAGGAAAGAAATCTCTTCTATAGAGAACATTCCACCATTTGTAGTGTTCTCTGATTCAACACTTCGTGAAATGAGTGAAATCTGTCCACAAAATTTAGATGATATGCTTGAGATTAAAGGGGTTGGAGAGCAGAAGCTCGCAAAATATGGGCAGCGATTTTTAGACATTATTGTAGATCAAATAGAAAAACATGGTCATCAGCCAACTAAAGAAGTGGTTACATCAGTAAAAAATATGAAAAATGAACACCCTAGTTTTCTAGAAACATATGAACGGTATAAATCTGGGCAATCCCTTCATGAAATAGCTAAGGGTAGAGAGTTGAAAATAATTACGATTCAGAATCACATCATTCAAGCAATTGAAGCCGGCAAGCAAATAGATTGGGAAACAGAATTTTCCATAGAAGAAGAGAAACTGATTTTGGAAACCTATGATAAGGTTGGATCTGAAAAACTAAAACCGCTTAAAGACTTACTTCCAGATGACATTGATTATTTCAAAATAAAATTAGTGCTAGCGAAACAGAAATTAGGTACCATGACTAAAACTCTTGCTTAATGTAGGAGTTTTTTCTTTAAAGACACAAAGAGTAGGAAGAGGTGTAACTATGAAACAATTAGTAAAGTGGCTGCTTGAGTCTACCTATACGGTTGTGTTTACAGGTGCTGGAATGTCTACGGAAAGTGGTTTACCAGATTTTCGATCTGCACTACGAGGCATTTGGAAGAATAGAAATCCGATAGAACTTGCAAGTGTTCAAGCTATGAAGCATAACAGAGATGCTTTTCTAGATTTTTATACAGAACGTATAAAAGGGGTAAAACAGTGCATACCAAATGCAGGTCACTTTACATTAGCAAAGTGGGAAGGTCTAGGATTTGTAAAATCAATTATTACTCAAAATGTAGATGGGTTCCACCATCAAGCGGGTAGTAAGAATATAAGTGAATTACACGGAACTTTACGGTCTGTTCATTGTGAGCAGTGTAACAAATCTTTCTCAAATGATCGATTTCTTCAGTTTCATTATACGTGTGAATGTGGGGGGGCAATTCGTCCTTCTGTCGTACTCTTTGGTGAAGGATTACCTATGCATGCACTTCAAATGGCTGAAGCTGAATCAGCAAAATCAGACTTATTTATCGTACTAGGATCTTCATTACAAGTATCACCAGCAAACTATTTTCCTGTACTTGCAAAAGAACATGGTGCCAAGCTAGTTATCGTAAATTTAGAAAACACTGAACTTGACTATTTAGCAGACCTTCTTATTCAAGATGAGTCAATTGGGGAAGTTTTATCGAGGCTAGACATGGAAATCAATCGTTCAATTTAAAAGGTCCTCATTCAAGAGGACCTTTATTCTTTATCTTTTAAGAAAAATAAATCATGAAACGGTACTAAACCGACATTGTTTAGCGTAGCTCCCACTAAGCTTTTATGAAAAAATGCTTTTTGGGAGGTTGAATACACAGGGATTAGTATATTGTTTTTGAGAAGAAGATCTTCAATGGTTAGAATACCTTTTCTTTGATTTATGGTGTTGTTTTCTTCCTTCGTAGCCTGAATAAGAGCCTCTACCTTCGAACGTAGTTGAGTATCCAAACTAGTTACGACCATGCTAAAAGGTGACTGGTACACATTGATAAGTGAGGAAACTTCATTATCTTCCATCACATACTCCGAATATAATAAATCAGCACCCCTATTTATCTCGCTATTCAAAAAGTCAGAATAAGACACTATCTTTATGGTTAAATGGATTCCACTTACTTTAAGGTTATCCCTTAACCAATAAAGATCCTCTATATTAGGAGTGAGGTCATACGTCATAACGGTTAAATGAATGTTATATATATCATGGAATATCGGGTTACTTTCCTGCCACTCAATCTTAGAAAAATAGTCAGTAGGTGCTTGCCTATTTTTACGGAGCGCATCGACTAATAATAATTTATGAATAGACGTACTAAATACTTTTCTTACTTGTTCAGAGTGGACATTTCTGTTCATATTCCACATCAAAAATTTAATGGAAAGGTGTTTGCGTGTAACATGATTAAAGTCATGTCCATCCTGTTGATTCACTAAGAATGGATAATAATGCACTAATTTTTCTTTAAGTGATACAGTATCTACATCTTCTTGAGCTTTTGGCAAAAACACCACCATAATTCGGTCTAAATGGGGACGACCTTGAAAATGTTGGTGGAACGAATCAAGTACGAAGGTTTGATCAGTATGTTCGCTTATTTTATAGGGTCCTGTACCAATAGGAGAGCGACTGAATACTTTCGCTGACTTATCTCCAAGGTTATTTGGAACAATGGAGGCTTTTGGAGAAGTCAGTAAGTCTAACCATACAAAGTTTGGGTGCTCAAACATAAATTGGACCGTATAACGATCAATAGGAGAAACATTTTGAAGGCCCTTTATAATCCAAGCAGACGGAGTATGTATAAGTCGTTTGAACGAGAATACTACATCATCACTCGTTAATTCTTGTTGATGATGAAACTGGATCCCTTTTCGTAAATAAAAAGTCCAAACTGTAGCATTATCATTTCGCTGCCAATAATGAGCAATTTTTGGTTCGATTTTTTTCTGAATAGCGTCGTACCCCACTAGCGTATTAAAGAGCTGTGAAACCATATGTCTTTCAGTTTGCCGTTCAACGTAGGCAGGGTCTAACGAGAAGAGATGTCTGAAATATGGAAAGGTCAAAATATCTAATGTTTGTTCTTTGTCTCGTATGACGTTATATCCAAATAAATGAGGGAGCTGTGTAAGTAACTCCTGTTTTTGTTGATCTAACAAGTAAGTGGATATGTAATAAAGTAATTTTGACAAGCTCCCTTTCCTAATCAAAGAATGGGATTCCATTTTAATTAAATCCGCCTGATGAATCATAAATGTAATGGCTGAAACATTCCCTCTTCCTCTGCCACTTTTCCAATGAATCCACTTTTTTTCATGGAGATTCTGAATGATATGTACCACATTTCGTTCAGAACAAAATAACAGACTAGCTAGCTCCTCTCTCGAAATCGGAATGGGTGTTCCAATTTTCACATCGGAAAAGTGATTTTGTAATTTTAAATAGTGTTCGATTAGCTCCATATTTAACTCCTAGTCGAAAAGGTGAAATGAATTAATTGTATTTTACACTTTTTCTTCACCTTATTCTAGCTAGAATGAAAGGGAAGGAGTGGTTATATGAAATTACGTTTATTAGCAATTGGCACAGCCGTTATCGTTACGCTACTATGGTCTTCCTCTTATTTCTTAAACGTTTTTGCCTTTAATGAAGGTGTAGGTCCGATGACATTGGCAGGGCTAAGATATTTTGTGGCGGCGACGGTCTTATATATCGTTAGTCTAAGAATGAGGAGTAGACGTAATGATCATAGATTATCGTTAAAAATGATAGTCGGATTAGGGGTTACTGGCTTTATCATTGCTCAAGGAATGCAGTATGCTGGACAGTACTATTTAACACCTACTCAAACTTCTCTACTATTGAACATTGGGAATACTACTTTAGTAGCTGTCATCGCCTCATTGGCTATAAAAGAAAAACTAAGTTTGGTCTCAATGATTGGAATCATTGGAGTTTCATTCGGGGCAGCTTTATATTATTTTCCATGGTCATTTGCTTTATATGATGTAATTGGGATCGGTCTTGTATTAATCTCATCAGTTGGCTATGCCATCCACTTAACATGGACAAGACATCTTGTAAAAGGAACTTCCATTCATACGTCAGAACTCGTGATGAAACCTATGTTTATTGGTGCAGTTGGTATGCTAATAGTAGGACTTACTGTAGAAGGGGTTCCTGAATTTTCTTGGAAAGTGGTAGGGATCGTATTGTGGTTAGGTACAATTAATGGTTCAGTTGCTTTTACTTTATGGACTTGGAGTCAAAAATATTTAGAGGCATTTGAAAGTAGTATTATCAACAATTTAATGCTTGTAGAGATCGCCCTGTTCGACATAATCATCCTAAGTCGTCAAATAACAACGACTGAATTAATTGGCCTTATCCTCGTGTGCGTAACGATCGTCACGGTTCAAACGATACCCATGTATCAAAAGAAGAACAATTGTCAATAAAAGAGAAAGGCTTGACCCCAATTTGATCTCGGAAGTCAAGCCCGTATCCTAATGTCCGCTTTGAGAAGGACGTCCAGGTGGATAATAATAGGGTGGGACTTTAATCCAGCTTCTTTCACGCATCAGTTTTTTTAAACTAGCACCAAAGACTAGTTTTTCATTCATAAATTCAACCCACATCATCCCGACGTCATTACGAATGGATTGAGCAGCACTTGTTGCGCAGTGGATAATAGCTGTTGCGGTCTTAATAGAGATTCCGTTTGCAATTTCATCATCTGTCATTTTAGCACCGAGGGGAACTGCTTTAGGGTCTGAATCCGGTCTTGGTTCTGAAACAGAGGGAAGGTGAATACCCTCTTTTTTCATAAAGTTTCTGAGCTCAGAAGATTGTTTATCACATTGTGTTAGGCTTTCTTGAAGAATGGCAACAAGTTGATTATCGCTTGTTGAATTTAAACCGATTTGCATAAAAATTGTTGCTTCATCCATTAAAGCCCCATACATCCAGCACGCCATTGTTTCGCCTACATGGAGAGGGGATTTCGGCTCGTTGTCAATTTCCAGCTTCAATGTGTTTAAAACACTCTGAAAAATATTAGTCATGGCAGTCACCTCATAAGGGGGGAAGTAAATTCTTTCGTTTTAAGGTAAATTTCCCAATTTTAAAGACAATTATTACGAGAAAAATTCTTAGTTATGATTACTGTGACAAGAAATCTACTATCGATTGGAATGGCTGGATTTCCTTCACTTTCAAATATTCCTGAAAGGGATTGCCTAACGATGTTATTCGTTGGATCGTTTTGTCTAATGGGAACATTTCTGGTGATAAAGACTCTGTAACCTCCTCCCAAAATAATGGGGTTGCGACAAGAGCATCTTCGTTTCCTCTCGGTGAATATGGCGCGATAATCGTTTTCCCCTCCGCATGCTGAATATAATCAACATATAGTTTATTTCCACGGTTTTTCTTCAACCTTTCAATTGTAAAAAGATTTGGCTCCTTTGAAATTAAAAAGTGAGCAATAAATTCTGTGAATTTTCTCGTGTCCTCATAGGTAAACGTATTTTCAGGTAATGGTACATACACTTGTAACCCTTTATTTCCTGAAGTTTTAATAAATGAGTGTAGATTTAATCCATCAAAAACCTCCTTCATCAGTAAGGCAGCTTTTACGGCTAATGAAAAGTATTGGCGTGAAGGGGGATCAAGATCAAATACAATCTCAGAAGGACCATTCGATTGTAGCGTTTGAAAAGGGATATGAAATTCAAAGGCCAATTGATTTCCAAGCCATGTTAAGGTCTCTAAATCCTTACATACAATATAATTGATTCCTTCTACAGTTTCCCTTTGAATAAAGGCAGGTGCATAATCAGGGCAATTCTTTTGATAAAATGGATCTCCAAGCATTCCGTGAGGATACCTGATCACAGTAAGTAGTCTATTCTCCAAAAAGGGTAAAAGGTATGGTGCTATATCCCTTAAATAGTGTAAGTAGTCTTGTTTATTGATATTTTTCTTCGGCCAAAGAGGTTTTTCTGGATGAGTAATTGTTACTTCTTTCGGCAGTGGATTTAAGTTCTGTAATAGATTTTCCCATGTACACTCTTCCCAGTTCAAATCAAATCTGAACCGCTTAAAACTAGGTTGTCTAAGCTGTTCTTTGTATAGTTCTAAAAAGAAAACCTCTACACATATACTCGGTTCAACAAAGACAAACTCATTGTTTTCAACCGATTTATTTAATGTAATCACCCGCAAGAGCGCTTCCCGTTCCTCAGGTGAAAATCCATGCGAGACGAGTCCAACTGTATAAACCTGTTGATTTCGAAGGATGCCTAGGTGGAAGTACCCATTTTTCTTTTCAAAGGCTGTAATGAAGAACGCACTTTCTTTCCAATTCTTAATCTTAAACCACTGAGTAGTCCGTTTTCCTTCCATCCATTTACTGCTAACATGCTTAGCGATAATTCCTTCTGCATCGTAGCGAGAGGCTATGTTCCATATTTCCGTTTCATCTTTGAAAGATGGAATATACTGAATAAATGAAGATGAATAAGGATCTACCTGAAGGGGTAGGTTGGCGTGCTTAAACATTGACTGCAGTATTTCCTTACGTTCAATATATGCTAGATGAGTGAGATTTTTATTTTTAAACTGTAATAAATCAAAGGCACAGAAATGAGCCTTTTGCCTGTTCATTTGTTCGGCTATCTTATCCTTCACTTTTAATCTTCCACGGAGCTGAATAGCCTCAAAGCTAGCCTTATATGGTGATTCTAGCAGACAAAGTTCCCCATCAAGTAAAACCGGCAGGTTCTCGTTCCATATATTCCTTATAAAAGGTAACGCTTGTTCAAGTTCTGGAAATTGTTCAGTTAAAGAATTACCGTTTCTACTGATAAACGAATGGGAATGATGATCAATAAATAGGATGGCGCGAAAACCGTCATATTTGATCTCATATACCCATTCGTCACCTTTTGGAACATCAAAGCGTAAGGTGGGTAGCATAGGTTTTGAAATGTTCATTATGAGTTCCTTTCCATCATGTATTCATATCATTACCTTCTTGTGATTGTGTATTTTTTATTCATTATTTAATAATATTTAGGAGGATCATATGAAGAAGGCAATTTTCTTAGATCGAGATGGTGTTATTAATGAGGTATTAACGAAACGAGTCAAATTCGTAAATAAGCCAAAGGATTTATATTTACTTCCTCGAGTAGGGGAAGCAATCAAGCTACTAAATGACGCCGGTTTTCTTGTGTTTGTGGTTACAAACCAAGGGGGGATCGGATTAGGGTATATGACAGAAGAAGCGCTTCAAAAGGTACATCATAAAATGGAGAAGGAATTATCTAAAGCAGGTGCATCTATACAAGAGGTTGCATATTGTCCCCATAAACCAGAGGCTGGTTGTGAGTGTAGAAAGCCAAATTCGAAAATGCTCTTTGATCTTGCTAAAAGACATGGTCTTGACCTAGGATCGAGTTACATGGTTGGAGACCGGGAAGTTGATATAATGGCAGGAAAAGGCGCTGGGGTTAAAACAATTATTGTTGGAAAAGAGAAAACAGAGCTTGCAGATTATCGTTTTCCTTCTTTATATGAAGCTGCTGTTTTTATTACAAAGAGGAGTGAGTAAATCTCACTCCTTTACTTATTCCGTTGAATTCCGAAGAATGGATACAAAATCTCATAGTTTAATAGAAAACACTAAAAATCCAAAAAACAATTGAAAAGAATGGTGCTTATTTATGGACCAAGATAAAACAATGTCTGATTTTATTGAAACAGCAAAGGAGCAATTAAGTGAAGTCCCACTTTGGAAAGAAATCCTGGGAACTCCACTAGAAAGAGAAGCTTTTGAATCATCATGCGATTGAAAAGAAGTGGCATTCTACTACCGAAGTAGCTCATTGGCTAGGCGTAACGGATAGCCAGTTAAGGTATTATTTAAAACCTTTCTATGAATACGTAACATCAGAAGACGCACCAAGTTCATCATCAGCTTACCGACTTGATGCTCTTGCAGTGATTAAACTGAAAATGATTCTTTTGCTAAAGGATCAATATCGTGTAAGTGGATTAGAGAAGTTGTTAGGATTAGATGGAGCTGGCTATGTACATACAAAAAGTGAAAAGAAACCAGCTGTTGCTAAAATAGAGAAGGATAGGGACCAACTAGAGCAACAAGTTTTTGCAATAACTCCTGTTAATAAACATTTCACAGTCAAAACCACGCTAAATGTTGAATAACTCCTGTTCATAAACATTTCACATGTCAAACCACGTTAAAATGTTGAATAACTCCTGTTCATAAACATTTCACACTTCAAACGACGTTAAAATGTTGAATAACTCCTGTTCATGAACATTTCACACTTCAAACGACGTTAAAATGTTGAATAACCCTGTTCATGAACATTTCACACTTCAAATGACGTTAAAATGTTGAATAACTCCTGTTCATGAACATTTCACACTTCAAACGAAGTTAAAATGTCGAATAACTCCTGTTCATGAACATTTCACATGTCAAAACCACGTTAAATGTCGAATAACTCCTGTTAATAAACATTTCACAGTCAAAACCACGTTAAAATGTTGAATAACTCCTGTTCATGAACATTCCACACTTCAAACCACGCTAAAATGTCGAATAACTACTGTTAATGAACATTTCACATGTCAAACCACGCTAAACTATCGAATAACTGCTGTTAATGGACATTCCAACTTTAATCCACGTTTAAAATGTCCATATAATTCCTGTTAATGGAGACAGTCTGTTCAAGAATCCTTAGAAACCAATGGAATAAAAGAAAAAAGACTGTGGAGAACTTTCTCCTCAGGCCTTCTTTCTTGTTGTCTTTGTTTTCTTTTGTTCAGTTTTAGGGGCTTTTTCTCCAGTTGGTTCGACCTTTGTCTGTTTGTTTACGTCGGCTGGCTTTGGAGTAGCTGCTTTCCCCTTGTTTTTCTCAATACTTGCCTGAAGAGCACTCATTAAATCTACAACATTTGTTCGAGGTGTTACCTCTTTTGCTGTCGTTCCTTCATTGCTGTTAATTTTTTCTTGAATAAGGGCATGAACAGCCACTCGGTAATCATCTTTGTACTTTTCTGGTTGAAAATCTGTCGTTAATTGATCAATTAACATTATAGCGGTCTCTAATTCTTTTGGGTTAATTTCAACGTTTTCTGGAACTCCAGGAACCTCACCAACATTTCGTACTTCGTCTGGATAATGAATCGTTTCCATTACTAATGTATTTTTATATACTCGAACAATGGCCATTTGTTGTTTAGAACGGATCGTAATTTCGGCAATACCAATTTTTCCTGATTTTTGTAATGCTTCTCTTAATAAAGCATACGCTTTATTTCCGTTTTCACCTGGACCCATATAATAGGACCTGCTATAAAAGATAGGGTCAATCTCCTCAAGATTTACAAAATCAATGATAGAAACACTCTTTTCTTCGTGTTCTTCCTTTAACGATGAAAGCTCCTCGTCACTTAAAATCACGTATTTTCCTTTCACATACTCGTATCCTTTTATGAGTTCAGCCTGTTCAATTTCCTTTTCACAGCTCGGACAAACCTTGTCATACTTAATAGGAGTATGACACTCTTTATGAAGAGTTCGTAATTTTATATCCTTGTCCTCAGTCGCTGAAAACAATTTGATTGGGATATTCACAAGTCCAAAACTAATAGAGCCCTTCCACATAGTATGCATTAACAATCACCCATTTCATGTATGATACGATTCTAATCCATTAGCTGTTAGGATTCCCAAATATCGTATTTTTAACGAGAGAATGATTTCCAACTATCTACTTTTTTTATGCTTTTGAATCACGTTCCACACTTCTTTTTCCTGCTACAACAAAGATTTTAAGTAATGAATGACAAAATAAAAGTATTTAAAAAAATTTATACAACCCCCTCAAAACAAAAAAATGGGCGTATTGTATGGTGAAAGATAAATACAACAACATGTATACAAGGCGCCTAGTTATACAACAAAAAATGATGAGGTGGAATATAAGATGAAACAAATATTAATCAAAGGATCACTTGCAGCATTATTTGCATCAACAGCAGTAACAGGATTTTCGTCATTTGTTAATGCCGAAGAAGACACAACAACATTATCTACTGAAATTAATGAAACGGTCGATTTACAAACAAACGTAGATGAAACGACAAATAACACAACCCAATCTACAGAAGGTGAGACAATTGCAGAGACTCCAGCGTTAGTCCCAGGTGATTTTTTCTACTTTGTAAAAATGTTTATTGAAAAGGTGAAATACACGTTAACTTTTGATGATGTGGCAAAGGCAAGCTTGCTAGCAGATTTTACAGCAGAGCGAATTGCAGAAGCTGAGGTTTTAATGTCACAGGGGGATGAGGAGGCTGCTCTTAAATTAATAAAAGATGCTATTATCACAATTCAAACATCTGAGGAGTTTATGACAAACGTAGAGGCCGACCTGTCAGAAAATGAAATTGAAACTGAAACTTCAGAAGAAAGTGAACTAGAAGATGCTACTGCGACAAACAAGTCTGAGGAAGTCACGACCGAAACTGATTCTAACGTAGTAGAATCAGAAGGAACTGTGGAAGTAACTTCAGAAGAAAAAGCAGTTCCAGTGGCAGAGGAAGAAGATGAGAACGCAAACGTAGAAGTTAAGATCGCACAAAATATCATTGCTTTAACATTAGCCATGGAGAAAGTAAAAAATCCAGTTGCAAAAGCTGCCTTAGCAAAAAATATCGAAAAAAGCTTAGCCAAGCTTGAGGCAAAATTAGCTTCTTTAAACAGTGATATTGTCGTAAATCAAACAATGGAAGCTAACGTAGAAATTACAGAACAAGATTCAGAAGAAGCAGAAGAGACTATTACTGAAACAAATGGAACATCTGAAGTTACAACTTCAGAAACAGTAGAAGTTCAAGAAAGCACCGAGTCGAATGTGGATGCTGAAGTAGAAGTTTCTGAAACTGAAAAAGAGCAATACCTAGCAACAAAGGCAGCAATAGATACTGTCAAGAAAGTTCTAAAGGTTGAAGTATCTACTGAAGTGAAAGCTGAAAAACACTCAAAAGGTAATTCAGTAAGTGAAGAAGCAAAAGTTATGGCTAAGCAAAAACGTGAAGAAGCCAAGAAGGCTGTTGAGTCTTTAACTAAAGGTGAGAAACAGGCAGAAAAAGCCCGTGTTAAAGGAAACGGGAACAACAAAGATAGAGAAAATGGAAACAAAAACTAACCTCTAAAAGCTACCAATTATGATATAATTTTTTAGACAAGAGTCACTTCAATATTAAGAAGTGACTTCTTTTGCTTTTTTACTTACATATACTTTGTAGTAGTTTTTTTAAAATTTTTCAAAAAAGGTGTATGCAACCCTCAGAAATAGACAACATTCGCACGTAAAATATAGAGAAGATAAGAGGTGACCCCTTTGCTAAATTTACTCTTTAAGATTGGGAAAACAAAAACGCTTGAGGATAAGGTTCTTGCTATTCAAAAAGGAGATAAACAGCTCCAGGATGAGCTAATTGATCAATATAAACCTTTTATTGCAAAATCAGTTTCACAGGTTTGTAAGCGATATATTAGTGAGCAAGATGATGAATTTAGCATTGGATTAATAGCCTTCCATGAATCCATTGAAAAGTATTCTACGGAAAAAGGTAGCTCCCTTCTTTCTTTTGCAGACTTAATTATTAAAAGGCGAGTCATTGATTATATTCGAAAAGAAAGTCGCCATCAGACTGTTCATTTTGATCACGAGTCCTCTCATTCAACCGAGGATAGTAATCAAAGTAAATATGAAGTAGATGTGTCGATAGATGAATTTCAAAGGCAGCTTGAACAAGAACACCGAAAGGATGAAATTAATCATTACCAGTCAATCCTCAAACAGTTTGATCTCACCTTTCAAGATTTAGTCGATCATTCACCGAAGCATGCAGATGCAAGGGAAAATGCAATGAGAATAGCTCATGAAGTGATTCAAGATACTGATTTTAAACAAACTTTATTTACGAAAAAACGACTTCCGATTAAGGAGCTTGAAAAAAGAGTGGAAGTGAGTCGTAAAACGATTGAACGCAATAGAAAGTATATAATTGCGATTTGTATTATTATGGCTAGTGATTATGTCTACTTAAAGGATTATGTGAAAGGGGTGATGGGCAATTGAAAAAAGGTGTCATATTAGAGGTTCATAAACACTCTATCACCTTATTAACGCCAGATGGACAATTTTTAAAGGGCAGAAAAGACAGAGAACACTACGAAATAGGAGAGGAAGTAAACTTTATTCCTTTTACAGAGAAAAAGAAGGGAAGGTTGTTCCATTTCGAAAAATTTAGAGTGGCTATTGCTGCATCTGTTGCTGCTGCATTACTATTTTTCACCGTTTTAAGCTTTTATGACACCAAGCAAGTATATGCTTACATGTCAATTGATATCAATCCGAGCATAGAAGCAGGCGTAGATAAAAAGTTTCGTGTCATTAGCCTAGAAGCCCTAAACAATGAAGGAAAGGTCATTATAGACAGTATGGATGAATCATGGCATAGCCAAACCATTGAGTCTGTTACATTAAATATTTTAAAAGAGAGTAAAGAGGCTGGATATTATGAGGACAATGCAGAGGTATTAATTGCTACGGTAATCGTAAATGATAAAGGGGAGCAATTAGAGAGCAAGCTTAATCATAATGTCGAAACAATGATTGAAACAATTAAAGCAGAAGAGGTTTCAGTTATTGCTTTTGAAAGTTCAATGGAGGAGAGAGAATCAGCGGTTAAACATGGACTTTCAACAGGGAAGTACCATCAGCAATTGGTGACTGCAAAAGAAAATGCTTCCATTCTAAAACAAGAAAAGAAAAATGTGCAAGAGAATATAAATAAAGAACAAACGAAAGAAAAAGCAATCTCAAAAGAGCTAGAGAAATTGAAAAAGGAAGAAGAAAAAGCAAACAAAATAAAAGATCGTGTAAAAAAGGACCTTAATGCCAATACAAAAAAACAAAATGAGGAAAGAAAGAAACAAACTCCAAATAATCATTCAAAGGGTAACCAAGAAAAAGCAAATCAACCTAATCAGTCTAACGAGGATAAAGGGCGACCTGGACTTGTAGATGACCTTTTAGAAAGAATTAAAGGGAAGAAACTAGAAAGAGATAAAGACAAAGAGAAAAATAAAGAGAAAGATAAAAAAGATGACAAAAAGGGTAAAGGGAAAAATAAATCAGAGGAAGAGAAAGAGGAAGGCGACCAATAGGGGGGAGGGGGAAGGAGCAAATAATGCTCCTTCTTTTTTATATTAAGTAAGTATTAGTTTCGGTGTTTTGTTTATACAATGATACGGCTAAATCCAGAACTAGCACCCAGCCAAGATGAAATGGCGACGATCTTTGCTAGTTCAACCTACTCGTGGGAAAAAGAAAAATCACTTTTTCCTTGGTCATCAAATAACCCTACATGAGAAATAGGGAAAAGCACCCGTTTTCTCATATAGGAACATTTGCTCTGCCATAGGCTAAACGGGGCAGCCCTGAGTCTTTTGATTCTGCTAGTTCTATTTTCTTGGGGACTGCATATTTTGTAGGAGGACAGGCAGGAGGAGATTAAATGGCCATTTATTTATTATTGCTATTTGTGTTGTGCCAAATCGTGTTTGCTGTATGTTATGTAATGAATAATCAAAAACATCTTCAAGGTATGAATGGAATGATTGTAACGATGGGGATGTCAATGATGGCAGGAGCAAGTGTTGGGACAATAATTGGAGTTTTATTTGTCCATGATATATTTTCATCGACCATTATTAGTGTATTAATCGGTTTGTTTATAGGATTTATCATTGGATGGCCAATCAATTTATTCGTTAGTATTGAAGGGATGCTTTCAGGTCTCATGGGTGGGATGATGGGAGCAATGGTAGGAAATATGGTAGGGCGACCAGGTGAAATGATCAAAATTATCTTACTATTATCGATTATGATTTACTCATTTATCGTTTCCCTTATTCAGCAAGAAACAAAGAATTACCAATCAAAGTTTTCAATTATTCTCATGATTATGTTTGTACTCATATTTTTATTTTTAAGTGTCAATGAGTTAAATCTACAAGTGGATCTACTGCACAAGGAGTATCATCACTTCTTTAGAGGCAACGTTCATTAAATTTTTTTCATTCCTATGTTATACTTGTAAAAAAGCACAAAGGAATGATATTTATGTTAAGCAATCAACTACATAAAACTCTAAATGATCAAATGAATTATGAATTCTTCTCAGCCCATGCGTACTTAGCAATGGCTGCTTATTGTTCAGATGAAGGATTGGACGGATTTGCCAATTTTTTTCTCGTACAAGCTGAAGAAGAACGTTTTCATGCGATGAAATTTTATAATTTTATAAATTCCCTTGGGAAAAGAGCAACCATAAATGGCTTTGAATCTCCAAATAATGAATTCTCTTCATTACTGGATGTTTTTGAAAAAGCACTAGTACAAGAAAAAGAGGTAACAAAACGTATTTATCATCTATCTGATATAGCAATGGATGAACGTGAGCATGCTACTATATCTTTTCTAAAATGGTTTATTGAGGAACAAGTAGAAGAGGAAGATATGTTTGACAGTATTATTCAAAAGCTTAAAAGAATCCAAAATGATAGTAACGCTATATTTATGCTGGATACTGAATTTGCAGGCCGTACCTTTACACCAGAGAATGAATAGTATAATACAAAAGACAAGCATAGGGCTTGTCTTTTTAATTTTCCTTCGTAAAAACCGGGCTTTATCAAAGCCCGGTATATCCATGTACTATTCAATTATTCTTGAGGATTAACTTGACCATTTAGTTGTTGCTGAGCAGTTTTGACAAGACGTTTTGTAATTTCTCCTCCTACTGATCCGTTTGCACGAGAAACTGTATCTGAACCAAGATTTACTCCAAACTCTGTTGCAATTTCATATTTAATTTGATCAAGTGCTTGTTCAATTCCAGGTACTAATAATTTGTTACTACTTCTTGACATCATAATCATCTCCCAATATCTATTACAGCTATATATCTTTAAAGCTGCATTCATAGTATTTGAGTAGTATGTAATGCTATACGAGGGAAAGTTTTCATATTTCGGAGAATAACCGAGAGAGTTTTCCTTAAAAAGGGTTGTTTCTTTCGGCCTTATAGTTCAAAATGTTAGGAGAGTTATATTAGAAAGGTATGAAAACAATGGTCGATCAATTTAAAAACCGGCTGTATCATTTAAGTCCCGCTCAACTTATTGTGAGTTTTTATTTTTTAGCAGTTTCCTTTTCAGTTATTATGCTAAGCTTGCCCATTGCACATAAAGAAGGAGTGGATTGGAGCTTTTTAGATGCGCTTTTTACTGCAGTAAGTGCGGTAAGTGTTACTGGTCTAACTGTTGTATCAACTGCTGAAATGTTTAGTGTTCCTGGAATTTTTATTTTAGCATTTGTACTTCAGTTTGGTGGTATAGGGGTAATGACTCTAGGTACATTTATTTGGCTACTGATGGGGAAGAAGATTGGGCTTAAAGAACGTCAGCTGATTATGACAGATCAAAATCAGTCAAGTCTTTCTGGACTAGTAAATTTAATGAAACATATATTATCAATTATTATTATTGTGGAACTTATGGGTGCACTCATTTTAGGTACCTATTTCTTAAAATATTTTCCTAGTTGGCAGGAAGCCTATTTACAAGGTTTTTTTGCAGCGGTTTCTGCAACTACAAATGCAGGCTTTGATATTACAGGAAGTTCTCTTATACCCTTTGCTAATGACTACTTTGTTCAATTTGTGGTCATCATTCTAATCGTATTAGGGTCTATTGGCTTTCCAGTTTTAATTGAAGTAAAAGACTTTTTAACCCAAAAATCAAATGACTATAGATTTCGATTTTCACTTTTTACCAAGTTAACGACGACTACTTTTTTGATCTTAATAATCGTAGGTACCGTATTGATTATATTATTTGAGTGGAATCATTTTTTTGAAGGGAAAACATGGCATGAAGCCTTCTTTTTCGCCTTGTTCCAATCCGTTTCTACAAAAAGTGCTGGCTTAGCAACAATGGATGTATCACTATTTTCAGAACCAACCCTCCTAGTGATTTCAGCTTTAATGTTTATTGGTGCATCGCCAAGTTCAGTTGGTGGGGGGATTAGAACAACTACATTCGCCCTTAATTTATTGTTTTTATATCATTTTGCTAAAGGTAATCGTCATATAAAGATTTTTAAAAGAGAATTACATGATGATGATATATTAAAATCAGTTGTGGTTACGATTATGGCAACTCTTTTATGTTTTAGCGCAATTACTATATTATCTATGACTGAAGAATTTCCGTTGATAAGTATAATATTTGAAGTCTGTTCGGCATTTGGTACTACAGGATTATCACTTGGTATTACGCCAGAGTTAAGTAATATCGGGAAAATTGTATTAATAATACTAATGTTCGTTGGTAGGGTTGGAATACTATCTTTCCTGTTTGTTCTTGGAGGACGAGAAAATAAAACGCGATACCACTATCCAAAAGAAAGAGTTATTATTGGATAAAGTGAAAGCCCTTTTTAGGGCTTTCAGGCTGTCAAGAAAGTTCTCGACAGCCTTTTTTAATTATTTTGAAAAATAAAAGCTTTCAGCAAGATAATGGGCTAGTGACTTGGAATCCAGCTCCAGCACCCAGCCAAGATGAAATGGCGACAATCTTTGTCATTCCATCCTACTCGAGGTCAAATAACTTGTCATGAATAAAAGGGAAAACCCCCCTTTTTTGCATGCCAGAACATTTGCTTGTCGTGGCAAAACGGGGACACTTGCGCCTTTTGTTCTTTTTAAGAAAGTATAAAAGCTTCAGTTTTTACCGCCAGTTGGAGTGGATAACCCTAAATGAGTAAAAAGGGCGCCCTTATTCTTATGCTCTTTTTGGTAACTTTCCAATTACTTACATTAATATTTCAGGGGAGTGTTGTAGATATTAATATTTGTTAAATAAATTTAAAGGTAAGGCAGGTAGTCTTATGAAACATGAAAAGCGATGGGCAATTGTTTCGCTAGCTTCCATACCATTAGTAATGACATTAGGAAATTCAATGTTAATACCAGTTCTTCCGACAATTGAAAAAAAGCTTAATATCAGTTCATTTCAAGTGAGTATGATTATTACACTATACTCAATTGTTGCCATTATTTTAATACCTATAGCAGGTTATTTATCAGACCGGATTGGACGAAAAAAGGTGATTATACCTAGCTTACTTATAGCTGGGATGGGTGGAATTGTCTCAGGATGGGCTGCTTGGAAAATGGATAATCCATATATCTTGATTTTGATAGGAAGGGTTTTACAAGGGGTAGGAGCCGCAGGAGCAGCTCCTGTTGTTATGCCCTTAGTTGGAGATATGTTCAAGAGTGAAAAAGAAGTAAGTAAGGAACTTGGGGTTATCGAAACGTCTAATACTTTTGGAAAAGTTTTAAGTCCGATATTAGGTTCCTTACTTGCAGGACTTGTATGGTTTTTACCATTTTTTGCAATTCCTATATTTTGTGCAATCTCGATATTACTTATGTTGTTTCTTGTTAAATCACCAAAAATGAAAAAGCCTGTGCCCTTCAAAAAATTTTTTAAAACCATAAAAAAAATATTTAAAAAGAATGCAAAGTGGCTGATCGCCATCTTTATTATTGGTTGTATTCTTATGTTTGTTCTGTTTGGAGTACTTTTTTATTTATCTACGATGCTAGAGGATGAACATAAAATTGAAGGTGTTAAAAAGGGACTAATCCTTGCCATTCCACTTGCCTCTTTATGTATTGCTTCATTTGTCACAGGGAAAAAAATAGAGGAAAACAAAGTGTTAATGAAATGGTTAACGTTTATTGGAATTCTTTTATCAGCTGGGTCTGTGTTTGCAATCAGTTTTACTGAAAACATCTATTTTCTAATTTCGATTTTCTTCATTTGTGGAATGGGTATCGGAGTTGCACTACCTTGTCTAGACGCTCTCATAACTGAAGGTATCGAGAAAGAGGAAAGAGGTACTATAACGTCTATATATAGCTCCATGAGATTTATTGGAGTGGCATCAGGGCCACCATTATTTGTCTTATTAATGAAGGCTTCCCATCAGGTCATGTATTACACCGTAACTGGTATTTGTATTCTGGCAGCCATCATTGCTTTAGTTGGGATAAAACCAAAAGAAATAAAATAAAGTTTGTATGTAAAAGAGCACCAGTCCTTTATTAGACTGGTGCTCTCTTTTTACTCTAATTAGACGTCTCACTATAAGTTTCAAACTTCGTATCAAACCGAAGACGATGAACGACTTCTTCTTTCTAATCTTGATTATAACTCACATCTTTATCCGGATGTGTAAAAGGTACTCCTTGAGGTTCAATATTTTGTTCGACCAGCTCTCTGTTTTCTTCAGTATTCCAACCTATATCATTTGTTGGATGAACCCATTCATCACCAGACATAATCGATGGATCAACATCTTCGCTCCAATTATTTAATGGAGAATTTTCGGAATCATAAAAGCTATCGCCTATTACAACACCGTGTTCATTCACAAATGGTGGTTCCATTTTTTTACCACTACCTTTAAAGATGGGAGCACTCGCTTGGTGCGGCATTGTTTCATTGATAAATGGAGTTTCAATATCTTGTTTATTTTTCTTATCCAAGTTCATCACCTCTTTTTGTAAAGTGGTTACTCGTTTAGTGTTTCCAACTATGAAAATCATATGAATGGCTTTCGTTTCATTTTGGAATCCTATTTAGAAAGGAGATGAGTACTATGTTAATGGATCGTTCTTTTCCGGTTGCTCACCTAAGTAAGGAAAAATTGACTAAAATTCAAAAGTTTGAGCAAAAATTAAGAGAAGAAACAGGCGAAGATATCGTATTGATTGCTTATGAGCACAAAACAACCAAATAAAATAAGGTCAAAACTTCCTATTATGTCGATGGTCAAGAGGTACACAATATAGAATGAGGATTCTCTCAATTTAAGTTAAAGGGGTGCATACAATGGCAAAACGTAAAGTGAAATTTGATGCTGCAAGGAAAAGTAATTTTACTCCAACTGAAAGCTTACCGGATACTGAATTTGCTCAAGAAGCTGTAGAAGAAGAGGCAATGAAGGGTGCGAATCGGAATTCTAAAAAAGGCTATCAAGGCGGAAGGAAGGAATAAGAGATGGCGAAACGAGTTCAGCGGAAGAAACATGCAGGGGATAACAACCATACGATGTCAAAAGATCTTTTGCAGGAGGAATTTGGTACGGAGCTTGGAAACTATAATGCAAATAAACCAGTTGAATTAGTTGCAGAGGCAAAAGCAAAAAAGAAAAAGTAAAAAACGTGTAGGAATTTTTTCCTACACGTTTACACGATTACGTAATGAAGTGGTACTGAAAATAACATTGTATTTTGCTTAGTTGAATCAAAATAAGCTAATAATAAACACGGTTCATTTTTTATTTCTCCAAGCTGCATGAAGTGCTGTAAGTTAAACGTAATCTTTTCAAGAACCGTATGTTTGAAAACATCCTTTTCTTGAAGCTGAAGGCGTTCATATTCATCCCCAAGGATAGAAGGTTGGTCCAGAATCTGATGATAGTAGAGGGAGCGTTCTCTCTTTTCCATCGTATCATCCCACCATGGCTTCCTAGGTTTAAATTTTTGATTTTGTAAATAATCAATCTTCATTAGGCTGTGAACAACATTCAAATCTTGGTTTAAAGTGGAAGACAAAAAGCTCCAGAGTCGTTTGAATAAATCCTCGAGCTGGTGACCAATTCGTACCCAACCTTGCTCATCCCAATGTTTTCCAAATTCTTGAAAGAAATCAAATGGTGTAGGGAACACATTTGTAACTAAGTATTCTACTGTCAAATCCATCCGGTGATCGTTCCAATATTTCTCCAGTACATCTTCAACTTGTTTAATTTTGGTGATATCCTCAAACGATAATAAATTATTTTTTAAGATTTCATAAGGGGCATGGTCTATATATACATAATCATGCTCAGTCGCACGGATTCGTAATCCTGTTCCTCTTAGCATCTTTAAAAATCCTAATTGTAGTTCCTCTGGTCTCATCGCAAATACATCGTTAAACGTCTTTTTAAAGGATTGATAATCTTCTTCTGGTAAGCCCGCAATTAAGTCTAAATGCTGATCAATTTTCCCGCCATTTTTAACCATTGTGACGGTACGGGTTAGCTTTTGGAAATTTTGTTTTCTCATAACTAATTCATTCGTTGCATCATTTGTTGATTGAACACCAATTTCAAAACGAAACAGTCCTTTTGGTGCATGTTCATTTAAAAACTCTATGACTTCTGGACGCATAATGTCCGCTGTTATTTCAAATTGGAATACGGTCCCTGGAAGATGCTCATCAATCAAAAATTGAAACATTTCCATCGCATAGCTTCTACTAATATTGAAGGTACGATCGACGAATTTAATCGTTTTGGCCCCATTCTCCATTAGATAACGAATATCATCTTTTATTTTTTCTTTATGAAAATAACGAACCCCTACTTCTATTGAAGAAAGACAAAATTGACAGCTAAATGGACATCCCCTGCTCGTTTCAATATACGTAACACGCTTTGATAAATGAGGAATATCCTCCTCGAATCGAAAAGGAGAAGGAGCTTCTTGCAAGTTTAACTTGTTTCGCTGAGGATTAATAACATCTTTATCATCTAATCGATAAGCAAGCCCATGAATACCTGCAAAATCTTTTTCCCCCTTCAACTGATCTAGTAACTGCTTAAATGTTTCCTCTCCTTCACCGATAACAATAAAATCAACATCTACTAAACGGTGTAACCAAAAGGAAACATCATAGGAAACTTCCGGTCCACCAATCATAATCGTGAGCTCTGGTTTTATTTTTTTTAGAATACTAATGACTTTAATTGTCTCTTCAATATTCCAAATATAACAACTAAAACCAATGACATCAGGGGTGTAACGGAATAAATCTGTAACGATATTCATTACAGGATCCTTAATCGTATACTCAACCATTTGAACTTGATGCTCAGGCTGTACATAGGAGCGAAGACATCTAATGGCTAGGTTTGTATGAATATATTTCGCATTTAAGGTAGTTAATACAACATTCATAATGGAACAAACTCTCCTTCTTCCACTTCGATATGATAATAACACTATTTCCATAAGTGAGTGGAGGTAATCAAACGATAAATAGTCAAGTAATAAATATACACTAAAGGCTATTCTACCATATTTCAAGAAAGATAGAGGAGGAGTGTTTTGGTAAAGAATGTTTCAAAATATTGAACAGCTCTGTCTAGTTCATTGTTTCCTCTTTTATAGGATCAAATAACTAATAGATTAGAAGTAAAATAATGAAGGATATAGTAGGGTTTTGTAGAATTTTAGAAAGTAATAAAGACCTTTTAGGAGGTGCTATCTTGTCCATTCCATTAAATGAACCGACGATTGATTTAAAGGGTGAGCTACAAGAAAATAATAGATTACAGTCAAAGCTAAAACAATATAAAATTATGTTCGAACAGTCGTTAGATGCTGTCATTGTGTTTGATTCCCATACAAGATTTGTAAAAGTTAACCAAGCTGCCTGTGATTTATTTGAGTTGTCAAAGGAACAATTGGTTGGAAAGAATATACGTGAATTTTTGCTGTTAGAATCATCCGAGAAAATAATTAATCAAGATCGAGTCCTAACGAATGACGGAGTACTAAAAGGTGAAGTAACGATTAGGTTAAAAAACGGAAAAATAAAAGTGATTGAGTTTTCTGCGAGACGAAATGCAATTGAAGGTTTAGAGATTTCCGTTATGCGTGATATTTCACCCAAAAAAATATTAGAGCGTCAACGAAATATTAGTAGGCAAATGTTTATGGATGTTTATAATCGTGCGGTCGATGGTATTGTTATTTTTGATCGAAATGGAAGGATTATTGATTGTAACGATTCCTTTGTAACAGCGTTTGAATCTAAAAAAGAAGATCTAATAGCCTCTTCAATAGGGGAGTTTGTAGAAGAAGAATATAAGTTTAAACTAGAAAAGCTTTGGAAAATTTTGAGTGAAAAAGGAAAGGCAAAAGGAGATCTGCCTGTTACACTTAAGAACCGTAAGAAAAAAATATTTGAATTTACAACAACTTCTAATATACATGATAATTATTTCATGTCTATAATGAGGGATCTCACAGAAAGACGATTAATGGAAAAACGATTACAAGAAAGTGAGCAACGATTTCGTGATATTTTTGATTTAGCTGTTGATGCAATCATAATATGGGACATAAATGGTAGAGTAATCAATGCAAATCAAGCCGCGAGTAGAACATTTGAGCTACCGGTTGAAACTTTGAGTAAACATATATTGTTTGATTTTGTGGTTGGTCAAGAAAAAGAGCTCGAAATAATCTCCAAAGAATTCCAAGAAAAAGGTAATGTTAGAGCTGAATTAGATTTTACAATGGGAAATGGACAAATAAAAAGGTTAGAGTTTACAAGTAGCTACAAGGTGTTTGATGAGTTTCATATGACGATTTTTAGAAACGTAAGTGAACGAAGAATGATGGAAAATTATTTAAGAGAAAATGAACAAAAATTTAGAAGGATTTTTGAAGATGCGTTTGATGGAATTATTTTATGGAATAAAGACTTAAAGGTAATCGATGCGAACCCAGTAGCTTGCAAAATATTGAAGCTAGAGAGAAAGGAATTACTCACAAGAAATTTTAACGAGATTGTCTCAAGTATGAATTTATGTGATCAAATATCCTACTATTCATCTGATGAAGAGGATGCTTTTGCAGAAGTGATGATTAAGCTTTGTAATGGTGAAGATCGTATTATAGAATTTGCGGTGAAATATAACCTTGTTCCAGGACTCAACCTAGCGATTTTTAGAGATGTTACAGAAAAAAAGAGCATTGAAACCACTCTAAGGGAAAGCGAAAATAAATTTAGACAGCTTTTTGATAATGCTCGAAATGGTCTATGTATAGTGGACAATCACGGATGTATTGTCAATATGAATTCAGAAGCTCATCGAATGTTTAGTTGTAACCAATACAAATCAAAAAACATGAAAATACAAAACTTTATTTCAAAGAGTGGAGAAAAGGAACGTGACTCTTGGCAATCAATGCTTGCAAATGAAGACAAAACAGGACAGTTTGAAGTTTTAGGGAATGACCTGAAAATGAGAATGATCGATTATTCGATAAGTAAAAATATATATTCAGGACATCACCTTATTATCCTTCTCGACGTTACTGAGAAACGTGAAATGGAAGAAAGACTTCGTAAATCAGATACTTTAAATGTAGTAGGTGAACTTGCTGCTGGTATTGCACACGAGATTAGAAATCCCATGACAGCACTGAAGGGCTTTATTCAGTTATTACAAGGATCTATACAGGATGAACATACATTGTATTTTGAAGTGATTACCTCGGAATTAAAGAGAATTGAATCTATTATTACTGAATTCTTGATATTAGCTAAGCCGCAAGCGGTAAGATATGAAAGATCAGACATTTACAAAATTGTTCAGGAAACAATTGATTTATTAAGACCACAGGCTACATTGGATAATATTCAGTTTAAATTGCAAGCGAATGCAAGTAGACATGAATTATATTGTGAAAAAAACCAACTGAAACAAGTCTTTATCAATATTTTAAAAAACGGAATTGAAGTTATGCCTAATGGTGGAGTGATTTTCGTAACAATTGATCAGCCTTCTCAGGAGGAAATGAGAGTTTCCATCTTAGATCAGGGTCCTGGTATGACTGAAGAGAAATTGAAGCGTCTGGGTGAACCTTTTTATACTACAAAAGAGCGAGGTACTGGACTTGGATTAATGGTATCTTATAAAATAATCGGTGAACATCGAGGGAGAATAGAAGTGGAAAGTGTGGTTAATGTCGGAACAACGTTTCATATTTATTTACCATTTGATGGAGCAAAGTTCTGCCGTAGTTCAAATATATAGTAGAATAGGGGTATCATATGATGTATTGGGATTATTATGAATCTATTATAGGCAAAATTTATATCGTTTCAGATGCTACCCATATTAGGAGAATTATCATAGGGGAAGATAGTTTAGAGGGCTTCCAACTAAAAGAGAAATCACTTTGTTTCAAATCTACACCTCTATTAAAAGAAGCTGTTCAACAATTACAAGAATACTTCTGTAAAAAGAGGAAGGATTTTGAACTTCCTTTAAAATATGAGGGAACAGACTTCCAACAAAGCGTATGGGAAGTGTTGAAATTAATTCCATATGGTAAGACCATTTCGTATTCGGAAGTTGCTAATCAATTGAATAATCCAAAATCGGTTCGAGCAGTTGGACAAGCCAATCGGAAAAACCAACTTCCTATCGTCATTCCATGTCACCGTGTTATCGGAAAAAACAATCAGATGACAGGTTATGCCGGAAATAAAATTGGTCTAAAACAAACATTACTTCAGATAGAGGGGGCCCTGATCTAAAAGGGTTAAATGTGAAAAATGATGGAACTTGAAACCGCCTTTCATTTTGTAAATGAATTTGGTTACCTTGCTTTGTTTTTTATACTATGGATAGGATTCTTTGGTATACCTGTACCAAATGAAGCGATTGTTATGACGACGGGCTTTTTTGTAGCGAGTGGTATACTTGAGCCTATTCCAGCATTAGTGATTACGTATATAGGGGTTTTAATGAGTTTAAATACCCTTTATGTTTTTGGACGATTTTTCTTTTTTCCTATCCAGAATAAGCTTCTTCATAAGCCAAAATTTAAACAATATATTCAAAAAGCAACTCAATTAATAGAGAGGTTTGGTCCATTTGCTTTAGTGGTAAGTTATTGTTTTCCAGGAGTCCGTCATTTCGTTCCATTTTTGACAGGGAGTATGAAAATGAAGTTCGGAACATTTCTTCTATATTCATATAGTACGGCTGCTGTTTGGACGGTCATATTTTTTAGTTGTGGGTATTTCTTTGGACAACATATTGATGTAATCCTTACCCATTTCTACTCAATCGGTCTTCCGATCCTCGGTACTTTGTTTATCATCATCTTTTTGATTATACGAACTAGAAGAAAAATTATAACAGCTAAACAGAATGAATCATAGAACACATTTTCTTCTTTCATCTTTTGCTCATTCATTGCATATAATTTACTAAGGTTAAAAATATTGCACACGGGCAAAAGTGAGGAGGTAATCAAGTGAGAAATAAGTTAGTATTTTTTTCAGCGGTATTAGCAAAACTTAATGTGATCAGTCAGGATGAACGTAAACAAATATTGGAAATGAAAAAAATGGAGAGAACCTAGTTCTCTCCATTACGTTTACTCAACCATTAAAATTACACCTAGGCCCTCGGAAGAACCTATTGAGATGGGTACTCTGATTGCTTGATTGTAACTTGTTAATTTTATTTCTCCAACAATTAAGGTAGGGGGAGTGATATCCATGACTAATTCATTTTGTGATGCATTCGTCGCTAGATTCCCTGCGATCATATTGCCTAATTCACCAGTGAATGATTCAAGCATTTCCCCATCTAACTGCATCCCATACATCATTTCGCCAATCGAACTGAATGTTTGTGGCTTACCTTCAATAATTATTCTTCCTTTAATATCTCCAGTCATTCCGATCAAAACTGCCATAGATGAATGCAATGCTTTTTCTTTGAAAAGGGATGGAGATTCAATAGATAAGGAAATAGGAAGAATACTTTTAACTGATTGAATCGCTCCATTTAATACTTTTGTCATGTTAATTTGTACAGTAGTCATTTTTTATTCACCTCGTACATTTCTTAGGGAGAATAGAGCCACGTACTCTAGTTAAGAGGTGACTTTATAGGTGGTAAGTATGATTTTTATATCATATCACATTTTTTTAAATAGTAGGCTAGTTTTTTAGAAAAAAGCGAATAGTGTCGAAAAAATCCAACAACTTATGATTAGTAAATCCTATCATTTGAACATGTTTATTGCTCTATAACACCAAAAAAAACAATGTAACCTAAGTATACAAACACTTGGTTTACATTGTTTTTTCATGCTTACTTGTTAAATAGTAAGGAAATGTGTCGGCTGTAATCACTATCGATTATTCCTTTTTCCGTAATAATAGCTGTTACAAGCTCATTAGGGGTGACGTCAAAGGCAGGGTTGAAAACCTTTACACCTGTTGGTGCAATTTGCTGTCCATTTAAGTGTGTAATTTCTTTTGAATCACGTTCCTCTATTGGAATCTCTTGTCCGGATGATAATGTAGGATCAAAGGTAGATAATGGTGCCGCAACGTAAAAAGGAATTTGAAATGCGTTTGCTAATATAGCTAAATTATAGGTTCCAATTTTATTTGCAACATCCCCATTTGCCGTTATTCTATCAGCCCCAACAATGATGGCATTTATACCTTTTGTTGCAATTGTATGTGCAGCCATACTATCGGTAATCAGTGTAACGTCGATGTCTGCCTGCATGAGCTCCCATGTTGTTAATCTTGCTCCTTGTAATACAGGTCTTGTTTCAGATGCATAAATTTCTAATTTAATTCCACGTTCCTTTGCTAAATAAAAGGGTGAAAGGGCAGTCCCATATTTTGCCGTTGCAATAGATCCTGCATTACAAATGGTCAGGATTTTATCCCCATTTTTGAATAAGGATAAGGCATGCTCTCCAATCTGCTTACATACATCTTCATCCTCTAATTGAATTTGTATCGCTTCGTGAATAAGGGTCGTAACAGCACCATTAATAGATTTAGCGTTGGAGATACTATTGGTAAGGCGATTCAACGCCCAGAATAAATTAATCGCCGTCGGTCTAGAACCTGCTAAGTAGTCACGATCCTTTGTAAGTTTTTCAATGAATTCTTGTAATGTCTCACAGTCGTAATTTTGAGCAGCAAGAGCTAAACCAAATCCTGCAGTTATGCCGATGGCAGGAGCTCCCCTTACTTTTAAAGATACAATAGCATTCCACACATCCTGAATGGTTCTTAATTCGAGATACGTAGTTTCATGTGGCAATAATTGTTGGTCTAAGAGGAGAATATGATCATCTTTCCACTGAACTGATTGTGGTATCGATAATGTATTAGTCATGTTGTAGTACACTCCTTATGAATACAATGAGTTCTTCTACTGAATAAATTGAATCTCTGTTTAGAATGAGTTCAGTACCAAGTGATAGGGCATTTGTCTTGGCTATTAGTCTATCATTGAGCTTTTCTATCCCGTCCAAATCAGCAACATGGGCTAATCCTATTGTTCTCCTTATCATTTCACAACCGGCAAAACCTATTGTATCTTCGAAAATTTGTGAGAGAGTGAAATCTAAATATCCTTCAATTTTAGTATAAATTTCTATACTATCTTGAACCCAGCTAGTAGTAAAGGTTTCTTTAAATGTATTCCATGTTTCAATTATTTGATCATAAAGTTTTAGCCTTTCGTGTTCAGGCTTAGAAAGAGCATTCAGAAGTAAGTTTGCAATAAACTGGCCAACATCAAATCCAATTGGTCCATAAAAGGCAAACTCAGGGTCAATTACTTTAGTCTGAGACTCACTTGCAAATATGCTTCCAGTGTGGAGGTCTCCATGTAATAATGCTTCCCCAGTCGTTACAAACTTTTTCTTTAGTTTTGCAACTTCTTGTTTTAATTTTATATTTTCCCATATTTGATGAACACTTGGCGTTAATTCATCTTCAAAATTGTTTGTCTCATGATTAAAAAATGGATCTGTAAATACTAGGTCTTCCGTAATTTTACATAACTCCGGATTACTGAATTGTTTTACTAACTTTTTCTTTTCTTGAGGATCAAGAGCAAAATCTGAAGTGTAGAATAGCGTTTTCGCTAAATAAACACCTATATGTTTGGCCAAAACAGGATAGTGAGCATTGTTAATTAAACCTTTGCGTGCAATTACAAGGTGTGATAGATCCTCCATGATCATAATCGCAAGTGTCTCGTCTGAATAGTAGACTTTTGGTACAAATTCAGGTACATATTGTCCAAATACATGAAGTGCATCACGTTCGATTTTGTTTCTATTTATAGTGAGTGGCCAGCTTTCACCAACTACTTTTGCATAAGGTAGAGCTTGTTTAATAATAATCCCTTGATTATTTACTTCATCTCGAATATGAAAGATAAGATTTAGATTTCCGTCCCCAATTTCTTTACATGTTAACGTGACATCATTTCTAAATAATCCTAAACGAATAGCGAGTGTAGTTGCTGTTTCTTCTGTTAACGGTTCATACGTATATTCTTTTGTTAATTCCATCATGATTACCTCCAATTAATAGATGACGTAGGAGGCTCTTCAATTAGAAAAGCCTCTTTCAGTTAGAAAGAGGCTTGAAGTTATACTTCTCACCTCTTATCTGTCAGAAAGAAATACCTTCTTTCTGTGGAAGTAGCACCGTGCCTTCTGTGATTACTCACAGGCGCAAATGTAAAGCGCCCCATTTCACAATGGTATTACGGTCGGTTGCTGCAGCTTCATCGGGCCATTCCCTCAGCTAACTCTTGATAAGAGATTATGTTCATTTAAGATATGTCAATCTTAAATGTTTTAGTTTAGTAAGTTAAGTTTTCAGTTGAAACTCGGTTGGTAGCGAGTTTTCAGAAATTTTTCACTTGATGAAAATAATAACAGTTTTTAGTTATATATGTCAATAGTTTTTAGTAAATGAAATATTTAGCAATAAAATTCGGGTCTTCTATCTTCAAAAATTGGTATTTGCTTACGTACAGAAGTCACCTTCTCAGTATCAATCGTACCTGTGAGAATAAATTCCGTTTCATTTGCTTCAGAAATTATTTCTCCCCATGGATCAATGATCATAGAGTGACCTGCGAATACATTGCGAGGATCACTTCCTGATCGGTTACAAGCAATAACGTAGCATTGATTTTCAATGGCTCTACTAATCAGGAGCGTACGCCAGTGTGCAAGTCTAGGCAGCGGCCATTCCGCTACTACGAACACAATTTGTGCACCTTGTGATGTATGTTTACGAACCCATTCAGGAAATCGTATATCATAGCAAATGAGTCCTGCACATAGAGTATTACCTATTTCAAATAATCCGTCTTTTACCCCAGGTTGGAGGTGGTGATGCTCATCCATCAATTTAAATAAATGTAATTTACTGTACTCTCCTAGTAGATTTCCATCACGGCCAATTATTAGCATTGTATTATATACACCTTCACTAGTCTGTTTCGCTATAGATCCACCTATTAGAATAATCTTGTTTTCCTTTGCGAAATTTGTAAGAAATGTGAGTGCTCTTTCCCCATTTTTATCTGAGATTTCATCTAGTCTTGTTAGATCATAACCGGTGGACCATAGTTCTGGAAGAACGATGACGTCCGGATTATCAGATAATGCGAGTGTCATTTTTTCTGCGACGATGTTATAGTTCTCATTCGGATCTCCAAATACAATATCAAATTGTATACAGCTTATTTTCAGTTCCATAGATTTGAAATCACCTCAAAAAATTACTTTACATTTTGTTCTTAACAATATATTATTTGTGACTAGAATTTCAAGCCAAAATTCATTAAAAATTCCAAATAGTTTAATTTGAATAAGTAGGTGGAATGATGAAGGTATTCGAGCAATCAGATATTTTAAAAAGTTTACCTGTTCAATTCTTTGCTAGTTTAGTTGCGAAGGTGAACAAGGTTGTAGAACAAGGGTATGATGTGATTAATTTGGGACAAGGTAACCCTGACAGGCCGACACCAGAGCATATTGTGAAATCTTTACAGGAGTCAGCCGCGAATCCACTTCACCACAAGTACTCTCCATTTAGGGGACAACGTTTTCTAAAAGACGCGATAGTATCATTTTATAAACGTGAGTATGGTGTCGAACTTGATCCTGACAAACAAGTAGCAATACTGTTTGGAGGTAAGGCTGGTCTAGTTGAGGTTCCACAATGTGTGTTAAATCCAGGAGATGTAGCACTAGTGCCAGATCCGGGATATCCAGATTATTGGTCAGGTGTTGAACTAGCAAGAGGGAAAATGGAATTTATGCCGTTAAAGGTTGAGAACAAGTTCCTTCCTGACTATTCTAAAATCAGCTCTGACATATTACAAAGGGCGAAGTTAATGTTCTTAAATTATCCTAATAATCCAACTGGTGCTGTTGCTCCGAAAGAATTTTTTGAAGAAACAATAGAAATAGCTAAAAAGAATGATATATGTGTCGTACATGATTTTGCTTATGGTGCAATCGGTTTTGATGGAAATAAACCAATAAGCTTTCTTCAAGTCGAAGGTGCAACCGAGGTGGGGATTGAAATATATACGTTATCTAAAACATATAACATGGCGGGCTGGAGAATTGGATTTGCAGTTGGGAATGAGAGTGTCATCGAATCCATCAACCTTCTTCAAGATCATTTATATGTTAGTTTATTCGGTGGTATACAAGAAGCTGCGGCCACCGCACTTTTATCCTCGCAGAATTGTGTAGATGAACTCGTCCAAATGTATGAGTCTAGGAGAAATATTCTGATTCATGGCCTTCAGGAAATTGGATGGGATGTAACTGCTCCTCCGGGATCATTTTTTGCGTGGCTACCAGTTCCAAACGGATTTACCTCTGTTAGCTTTTCGGATTATTTATTAGAGAAGGCTCATGTTGTGGTGGCCCCGGGTATTGGGTTTGGAAAATATGGTGAAGGTTATGTTAGAGTGGGTTTATTGACGGACGAGGATCGCTTACTTGAAGCAATCGAACGAATAAAAACACTAAATATATTTAAAAAAGATTGACAATTTTAAAAAAAGCTGTCATAATCCAAATTAATTTCTGATAGTTAAATACTTTTTCTTATCAAGAGTAGGTGGAGGGACTAGCCCGATGATGCCCGGCAACCGACTTAGCGATGCTAAGCACGGTGCTAATTCTTGCAGCAAAGCTGAGAGATAAGGAGAGCGGTATCTTACATGTGAACCTCTTCTTATGAAGAGGTTTTTTATTTTGTCCAAAGAGGTGTTTATATGAATGCAGTGAAAGCGACATATTTAATACATGATTCAAAGCTGGACTTGGCAAAAAAAGCCGAAGGAATTGCACTGGGCTTAACCATTGGGTCTTGGACAGATTTGCCACAGCTGGAACAAGAGCAATTAAAAAAACACAAAGGTGAAGTCATAAGCATCGAAGAACTGGCTCAAGACTCTCGTATTGATGATTATTTAGGGAAAAATGTGAAGCGCGGGTTAGTTACTATTTCCTATCCAGCGGCTAATTTTTCGCAAGACTTCCCGGCCATCCTAACAACAGTATTTGGAAAGCTCTCATTAGATGGGGAGATAAAGCTTATGGATTTGGAATTCAGTAATGAAATTAAGTCTTCGTTTCCAGGTCCGTCCTTTGGAATAGAAGGGATTCGAAGTAAGGTAGGAGTGTATGATCGCCCATTATTGATGAGTATCTTTAAAGGCGTAATAGGAAGAGATTTGTCGTACTTAAAGGACCAGTTACGACAACAAGTACTTGGAGGAGTCGATTTAGTTAAGGATGATGAAATTTTATTTGATAATCCACTAATTCCGTTTGAAGAAAGAGTTAAATCAGGCAAAGCGGTACTCAAGGATGTATTTGAGAAAACAGGTCACAGGGCCCTATATGCAGTTAATTTATCTGGGAAAACCTTTGAGCTTTTAGATAAGGCGAAACGTGCAAAAGAACTAGGTGCTGAGGTTTTACTGTTCAATGTGTTTGCATATGGTCTAGACGTTCTTCAGAGTTTAGTAGAAGCGAAAATTGAGTTGCCTATTATGGCGCATCCAGCAGTTAGTGGTGCTTTAACTCCTTCTGAATTCTATGGGATTCATAATCCACTTCTATTGGGTAAGTTACTTCGTTATGCTGGTGCAGACTTTTCATTATTCCCTTCACCTTATGGAAGTGTAGCGATAAAACGCGAGGAAGCACTCGGTATTGCAAATGAATTAACAAAAGACGACCAGTTTAACAAGACAATCCCGGTTCCTTCTGCAGGAATACATCCTGGTTTAGTCCCACTACTAATCAGGGACTTTGGCAAAGATTCTATTATTAACGCCGGTGGAGGAGTTCATGGACATCCCGATGGAGTCATTGCTGGTGGGAGAGCATTTAGGGCTGCAATAGAAGCAGTCCTAGAGGGGCGTACCTTGCAAGAAGCAGCGAAGAATGACGATGCTCTTCAAAAGGCGATAAATTTATGGGGAACTGTAGAGGTGACACAATGAAGAAACCCGTAATATTTTGTGATTTTGATGGAACCATCACTGAAACGGATAATATTATTGCTCTAATGAAGCACTTTGCTCCACCAGAATGGGAAACCATTAAAGATGAAATTCTCTCGCAAGAAATTTCAATAAAAGAGGGTGTAGAGAAATTATTTTCGCTCCTTCCTTCAAGCTTAAAAGAAGAACTAGTTCAGTTTTTAAAGAATCATGCTGAAATTAGGGAAGGTTTTTCAAGATTTGTAGCCTATACAAAAGATCACAATATACCACTATATATTGTTAGTGGCGGTATCGATTTTTTTGTTTATCCTCTATTAACAGGACTTGTTGAAACGAATTCTGTTTACTGTAATGGATCGGATTTTTCAGGTGATTACATTAAAATACTGTGGCCAAATTCATGTGATCAATATTGCCAAAATGATTGTGGATGTTGTAAGCCTTCATTAATTCGGAAACTTGCAGATAATCCTAATCATCATATCATTGTCATTGGTGACTCTATTACGGATTTAGAGGCTGCTAAGTTAGCGGATACTGTTATTGCTCGAGATTTTTTAAAGGAAACCTTAATCACTTTAAACATTCCACATTTTTCATTTGGGAGCTTCGATGATGTGGTGGAGGTGCTAGACAGTCAAATTGAGGTGAAGGTATGAGTACACTAGATGTAAGGTGGAGTGAGTTAGCTGACATAAAGGATGAATTTGCTGTTCGTGACTGGTTTCCAGCAACAAGTGGGAACTTGTCTATTAAAGTTTCAAGTGAGCCTTTGACTTTTTTGGTTACGGCGAGTGGAAAGGATAAACGAAAACGAACGACTGATGACTTTTTACTTGTTGATCAATATGGAAGCCCAGTAGAAGAGACCCATTTGAAGCCATCAGCTGAAACTCAGCTACATGTAGAGGTCTATACTCGCAGTAATGCAGGCTGTTGCCTTCATGTACATACAGTCGATAATAATGTGATCTCAGATCTATATTATTCAAATGGCCAGATACAATTTCAGCACCAAGAAATTATTAAAGCATTTGGTTTATGGGAACAAGATGCTAGCATTACAATCCCGATCATTTATAATCATGCTCATATTCCAACTCTTACAGCCGAGTTTATTCCTCATATTAAGGGGGATTGTGGGGTAGTTCTCATTCACAACCATGGAATAACAGCATGGGGGAAAGATGCCTTGGAAGCAAAAAGAATTTTAGAAGCAAGTGAATTTTTATTTTCGTATCAACTAAAAAAACATTTAGTAAAAATTTAACCTATGAAGTAGGGAGATAGTTCCTCCGTAACCTTTATCCCGCTTTAACTTGCGCTTGCGCTAACACCCCCACATCAAAACTTTAGAAGAAGTTTAAGTGGGGGATAAACGCCAGTAAGAACCCGATAATAGGAATAGAGACTAAGATTGCCACATCCTGTGGCAATATCTGTGTGACCCACATCATGCGGGCCTCACCTAACAATCAGTAGGGGATGAGGAAAACCTCCACTGATTGAAGTTTCACTCTATGAGTTATATAAAATAGGAGGAGAGAATCGATGGCAACAATTCGTATTCATGGTTCTAATGAAATAATTGAAGATCAAGTAAAGGTAGCAGAGTTTTTGGATAGTAATGAAGTTATTTATGAACAATGGGATATTTCAAAGCTCCCAGATAGTCTAAAAGAAAATTTTCTATTAACAGATGACCAAAAAAATGAAATACTAACTGTATTTAGGTCAGAGATTGATGATATTTCAGAGAGAAGAGGGTACAAAACAGCTGATGTTATATCTCTTTCTGACTCTACACCTAATCTAGACCAGCTGTTAAAGAATTTTCAGCAGGAGCATCACCATACAGATGATGAAGTTCGTTTTATCGTTAGTGGTCACGGAATATTTATTATTCAAGGGAAAGATGGAGTGTTTTTTGATGTTAGATTAAACCCTGGTGATTTAATTTCAGTCCCGGAGAATGTGAGACATTATTTTACTTTACAAGAGGATCGAAAGGTAGTAGCAGTGCGTATTTTCGTTACTCAAGAAGGTTGGGTACCTATTTACGAAAAAGAAGAGTTAAATGCATAATTGTACTTAAAGAAGACACTTATTAACTAGAATAGAAGAGACCCTTTCAAGGAAACGAAAGGGCCTTTTCTATGTACCTTTTTTTGATGTCAGGAATAATTAATAGAATTCCATATATGGTTTTTCTGCTTTGTAATAAGCCAGTCGATCATCTAATTTTCCTGTATGGAATTCAAACTTATGACCGTCGGGATCGGTAAAATAGATTGAACGCTTGTCTCTTTCATCTCGGTCACGACCTGGTAACATATTTACACCCAGGGATTTTAAATGTTTAACAACGTGTTCAAACTCACTTTCATGAATAGAAAAGGCAATGTGAGTGTATGAGCTATAGATTTCATTTCTCGGTATATTCTTTTCTACGTTAAGTGCAACCCATAATCCATTTATGTCAAAATAGGCAGTGGTTCTTCCTTTCAAAAGTAATTTAGCTTGGAAGACCTCTTGATAAAAATGAATAGATTTCTCTAAATCAGATACTGAAAATAATAGATGATTAATAGGGCCAACCTTCATATTTATCTTTCTCCTCATCATTCCTCTATAGTTTCTTCTACTATTGTAGTAGTACTGCTCTGCTTCCAATGTTGATAGTCGTCTAAATCTCCCTTTATTTGTTTAATGACGTACAATAAAATCGCTGCATCATCAATATACCCAGCACCAATCAAGATGTCGGGGATGAAATCTATAGGGATAATAAAATAGAGAATACCTATTACAATCATGGTTAATGATTTATAAGGGATCTTACGATACCTTCCTGATATCCAATCTTCATAAGCATCCATTAATAAAATTAGCTGTTCTTTAAATGTTTGGATTCGGCCATTTTCCACATTTGACTTCTTTTTAAGCTCTTCAAGTAACCGTTTGGCTTTATTTCTATCTTTTATGTATTCATGTGCTTTTCCTTTAAAACTACGTACATTATGTTTAATTTGATCGTTATTCAATTCTTTCATCATCTTTAACCTCCTGCACCAATTAGGACTAGACTTTGGTATTTTCAGTTTATCACGTTGACTAGTTACTTTTGATTGAAAAAAATGATACCTGTGTAATAAGATTTCGACATTTCTTACTAATTCTATACTACTTCTCCTTCTTTTATTGTAAGAAAAGGAATGTTTGTCAATTTTGTTAAAAAATCGACCCAAAATAATGTCAATTTTTGCGATTCTATTTACAATTTTAGTAGAATTTGTAATAATTCAAAAGTGGAATAGCATTTATACTTTAATTAGTGAAAGGGGTGGAATGCGTGAGGTCTACTGCTAGTAAACAATTAACAAAGCTGTTAGAGGAAATTAATAGAAAAAGAGAAATGATGATCTCTACTGCATTTGCAACCGGATTCACGAGTGAAGATACGATCAAATGTAGTCAAGAATTGGATGAGTTAATAAACCAATACCAGCATCAGAAAGTATTTGAAAAAAATAAACGTCAATATAGAACATTTTTACAAACAATTACTTTCCTTTCAATAAGAAATTTGAAACTATCGAATAAATATAAATTGTAAAAGCCCACAAAATGTATGTACATTTAGATGGGCTTTTTTCATAGCGTTCGGGAAAGACATATCTCAACTTTTCAAATGTTACCCCAGCACTTGAAGTACAATGACCATAAAAAGTAAACCAACAATAAAGGAGTAGGTGGCCATTTGTTCATTTCCATCTCCATGGCTCTCTGGTATTAGTTCTTTATAGATAATATATAGCATTGCTCCAGCGGCAAAGGCTAAACCATAAGGAACTAAAAAGGACACAAATGAAGTGAGTATGAATCCTAGTATAGCTGTGATAATTTCAACGGCACCTGTTAATGTAGCCACAATAAATGCTTTGATCTTGTTTATCTTCTGCTGAATTAGAAACAAAGCAACCAGAAAACCTTCAGGAGCATTTTGAAGTCCAATGGCAAATGCAATCAAGTTTCCTACTCCATCAGTATCAGAGGCATAACTTACCCCAACTGATAATCCTTCAGGGAGATTATGAAGGGTAATGGCAGCGATGATTAATGTTGCTTTCTTATCGAATTCAATTCCCTTTCGATTGTGTTCTAGATCTATGTGTGGAACATTTCTTTCAAGTATGCTTAGAGCTAACACACCAAGAAAGAGACCAATAGCAAGTTGGTAGATTCCACCACTACTTAATGACTCTGGAATAAGGCTCATGGTTGAAGCTGCCATCATAATCCCAGCAGTAAATGCTAACAATATATCTCTCCATCGGTGGGTTACTTGTTGTAAGAATAGGATAGGAAGCGCACCAAGGCCTGTTGAAAGAGCTGACAGCGTGCTTCCAATTAACAATTCCTTCATCAATCATTCACCTTCATTCATTCATCTATTTTATTATTATAATAGGAAATAGAAACAAAGTATAGAAAGGAGAAATAAGATGAAAGAACTTCAATATGTACTATTAGATGTATTTACAGATAAACCGTTTGGAGGGAATCAGCTTGCAGTATTCTTACATTGTGATGACTTGTCTGGGGATAAAATGCAAACAATCGCGAAGGAACTCAATTTATCAGAGACAGTGTTCCTGTTTCCTCCTAACCCCCAAAATAGTGACTTTACATTAAGAATTTTTACACCAAGAATGGAACTCCCTTTTGCTGGTCATCCCACAATTGGGACAGCTTACTTACTTGGAATAATGGGCTTGGTACCAGTAAAGAACGGTGTGACGACAATTACTTTACAGGAGAAGATAGGTGCTATTCCAGTTGAACTCTACTCGGTAGACGGTCAAATTCAAAAGGTCAACATGGCACAGCCCATACCCAAAATCGTGGAGGAAGGGCATAATAAGAAACGGGTAGCTGAACTTCTCTCACTTAGTGAGGAGGATATAGACCAACATCTTCCTATCCAATCTCTTTCTGCTGGTATTCCATATCTATATATCCCGGTAAAGTCTTTAGATGCAATGAAGCGTATTCGATTTCGAACGGATATTTGGAATGAAAGTTTCGCAGGCTCAGAAAATAATAAACATATCTTTACTTTTTGTTTAGAAACTGAACTTAAGAGCACGAATGTACACAGTCGTATGTTTGCTCCTGCCATGGGGATAGTTGAGGATCCTGCTACTGGTAGTGCAAGTGGACCACTTGGCTACTATCTTGCGAATCATCGAATTGGTGAACCTATAGATGAAACCTATTATTACGTTAGCGAGCAAGGAATTGAAATAGGACGCCCAAGCTTGATAGAAATAATGATTTCAAAGAAAGGACACGAAACAAGAGACATAAAAATTGGAGGTACTGCTGTTATCATAGGCGAAGGGGTATTAAGGGTATAAATGATATACATATGATCGACTGCTCAAATGATTCAAGGAGATAGTGTAAGTATATAATAAACATAATAGGTAAAAATGCAAAAATGAGAGTGTGTAAATAAAATGTAAAAATTCTCCGAAAAGTGTAGCAAAAAAAAGATTTTTAGTGGATAATTATTTCTGATGTGATTAAATATTTTTTGGGAGGAACAGTGGATTATGAAAAAAGTAGTAAGTATTTTATTAATTGCTATTTTAGCAATTAGTCTTGCAGCATGTGGAAATGCGGGAGGAGATCCTGATAAGCTTGTAATGGGCTTTGTGCCATCACAAGAGTCTGACACGATTGCAAGCACTGTTGAACCACTAGCTAAAAAGCTATCAGAAGAATTAGGTATTGAAGTTGAAGGTAAAGTAATGACGAACTACACTGCACTGGTTGAAGCTATGGGTACAAATGAAGTACATATTGGTTTCATTCCTGCCTTTGCTTATGTCTTAGCTAACGAGAAGCACGGTGTCGAAGTAATTCTAAAATCAGAGCGTTATGGTGCTGCTGAATACCGAGCACAATATGTAGTTCGTGCTGACTCAGGTATTGAATCTTTAGAAGATATGAAGGGCAAAATCTGGGCTATACCTGATCTAGCATCAACAAGTGGATTCTTATTCCCTGCTGCTCAAATCATGGACGAGTTTGGTGTAGAAGATCCACAAACAGGATTCTTCGGTGAAACAGTACAAACAGGTGGTCACGATAATGCGGCAATAGCAGTTTACAATGGTGATGCAGATGTAGCTACAACATTTGAAGATGTTCGTAAAAACCTTGAAAAAGAATATCCAGATGTTATGGATAAACTTAAAGTAGTAGAATACACAGACTACATTCCAAATGATACGATTTCTGTTACAGAAGAGCTAAGTGACGAATTAGTTGACAAAATTCGTTCAACTTTCCTAGGATTTAATGAAGATGAAGAAATGATTGCTATCATGAATGAAGTTTATACTTGGGATGCTATCCGTGAAGCTCAAGATAGTGAATACCAAATTGTTCGTGATACTTACAACAAGTTTAAAGATACGATTACATTAGACTAAAGGCTTGAAAATTTTGTAGGGGGGAGCATGCTCCTCCCTTTTTTGCTAATAATAAGAAAACAGTACATATGCATTTCAATATTAATAATGAAGTGGCACATGGAAAAGGAGGGTTCCTCATGATCGAATTTAAAAATCTTTCCCTCGTGTACCCGAATGGAACAAAGGGGTTAAAAAACGTAAATATAAAAATAAATGAGGGTGAATTTGTCGTCATTGTTGGACTATCTGGTGCAGGTAAGTCAACATTCATTCGGAGTATTAACCGATTAGTTACACCAACTGAAGGACAACTTTTAGTAGAGAATGAAGATATACTTAAGCTTAACGGGTCAGGGCTAAGAAAATTACGTACAAGAGTAGGAATGATTTTCCAAAACTACAACCTTGTTAAGCGTTCAACTGTTATGAAAAATGTGATTGCTGGTCGTTTAGGACATACTGGAACTTTAAAAAGCATTCTTAATTTGTATTCAAAACAAGATATGGGACTTGCATATGAAAGTTTAAAAAGAGTAAACATTGAAGAGAAACTATATAATCGTGCAGATGAGCTTAGTGGTGGACAACAACAGCGTGTTAGTATTGCACGTGTGTTAACACAACAGCCAAAAATAATCCTAGCTGATGAACCAGTGGCGAGTTTGGATCCTCCAACTTCTCACCAGGTCATGACTTATTTGAAAAAGATAAATCGTGAAGACAACATTACTACCATTGTTAACCTTCACTTCATTGATATGGCAATGGAATATGCAGATCGAATTATTGGAATGAGAGCAGGAGAAGTCGTTTATGATGGGCCAGCTTCAGAGGTAACTGAACAGACATTTGAAGAAATTTATGGTCGTTCAATCCGTGAAGATGACTTACGGGGAGGTCAAGAGGAATGAAGGATGTAGAAAAATATACTCCTACGAGCCTTTATTCACCAAAAACAAAGACAACGATGACGATAGTTCTAATTGTTGTCATTGGTTTTTATCTCGTAAGCTCTATTACTACTCAGTCCTTTATTACGAATTTTTTTATTAAGCTGCCAAATATTTTTGAACTGATTTACCGCTTTTTTCCACCTAATTGGGCTTATGCTAATAAAGTTTGGCCGAAGCTTTTTGAAACCATTCAAATGGCTGTTATTGCAACAACAGTTGCAACCATTGTTAGTATTCCATTAAGTTTACTTGCTTCAAGGAATATAACGACGAATAAGATTCTTTATAACATTATTCGTTTTTTTCTAAATGTATTACGTACAATCCCTGATATTATATTAGCTGTTGTATTTGTGGGATTGTTTGGGATTGGGGCATTTCCTGGTATAGTAGCACTTATAATCTTTTCTTTAGGTATTCTTGCAAAATTAATGAGTGATACAATTGAAGCGATTGATATGACACCAATTGAGGCGATGGAAGCATCTGGTGCAAATCGACTTCAAACTATTTGGTACTCAGTTGTACCTCAAATCTTACCACAGTTTGTATCCTTTTCTCTTTACGTGTTTGAAATAAACATTCGTGCTTCAGTTGTTTTAGGACTAGTAGGTGCGGGAGGTATCGGTTTATTATTAAGCCAGCAAATTAACTTCTTTAATTATCCGAGCGTAACAACGATTACACTTATCATCTTTGCAGTAGTTGTGATCATTGATTATATTAGTGGAAAAATTAGGGAGGGATTATTGTAATGAAACATATTGAATTACCTCCTAAACAGAAGAAAAATCCGAAGGCTATCATTCGAAATTGGCTTGTAGCAATCATATTGGTCATTATTTATACTTGGACTTTTTCAGGTATAAACATTGATTGGTTAAAGGTTATTGAGCGATCAACTGAGAATTTCGGACGAATCATACCAAGGCTATTTTCACCTGATTTTTCTGCAACGGGTGAAATCCTTTTAAAAATGGTCGAGACCATTTTTATTGCTTATACTGGATCATTAGCAGCAGCTATAATAGCGATTCCATTAGCATTTATGGCAGCTTCTAACATGTCGAGCAATAGATTTCTTAATAAAATCGGTTTATGGATTTTAGGTGGAGTACGTGCATTTCCGGATATCGTCCTCGCCATTATTTTCGTTGCAGCAGTTGGTCCTAATCCGTTTGCCGGTGTCCTTGCAATTGCTATCGGATCAACAGGGATGTTAGGAAAGCTCTACTCTGAAGTGATAGAATCTATTGATATGAAAGTCATTGAAGCAATGGAAGCAAATGGTGCTAATAAAATTCAGATTTTGTTTTATGGAATCATGCCTCAAGTTATTCCTGAATTTTTATCCTATGCTATTTACAGATTTGAAATTGATGTACGTGCATCCTCAATTTTAGGTATTGTTGGTGCTGGTGGTATAGGTACATTGATAACGTTTGCTTATTTAAACCGAAATTGGGAAGAAGTGGGGATGATCCTTCTTGTAATTATTATTGTAGTTACAATAATTGATATGATCAGCTCCTATATACGAAAAAGAATTGTTTAAAGACATGAGAGTTTTCATGTCTTTTTACATTATTAAGCGTACTGTGTCAAATACTTTTTTTTGAATTTTGGGTAAGACAAATACACCTATCCTATTTTTCCTCCATTTAATGGATATATTGGGAGAGCAACTGACAAGGAGCTCTTATAAAAGTTAACCACTACTTCTCAGATCTGAAGTGTATCCTCGTTTCAATTCTATACAGGGATGCATTCTGGCATGAGTACAATCTGTTGATTTCATTAACGTACTATTCGCATTTGTAGGACGAGGTGGATAATGCTTAATTTCCATTTGAAGGGTTGAACGTATTTTAACTTCTTGTCTTCGCAAACTAGTAAGAGTAAGAAGTTGACGTCATTTGCTTTTCCTTAGGCTAAACGGGGCGCCCTGAGCCTTTTGTTCTATTTGGTGATGAAAGGGACTTCTTGACAAAGCACAAGGGATTCATTATCATTATCTTTAATTCAAGATATTATTTCTTAATAAGGAATTGGTTAATATGGAAAAAAATAAGGATATAGAAACATCCCTAAAATTGTTTGTTGTACTATCAAGGGCGTACAGAAGTGTAAATGATCTTGCGAATAAATCGATACAAAGGTTTGAGCTAAACCCAACGGAATTTGCTGTATTAGAGCTTTTATATCATAAGGGTGATACACCTCTGCAACAAATAGGAGGGAAAATCCTTATAGCAAGCGGCAGTATCACCTATGTAGTGGATAAGCTAGAGAAGAAAGGACTACTTTCTAGAAGACAATGCTTGAAAGATAGACGAGTAACATATGCATCACTTACAAAGGCTGGGAAGGAATTGATGGAAGAAATTTTTCCTCAGCATGAACAATATATACAAAATATTCAAGCATCACTGAATACGGAAGAAAAAGAGTCATTAATTTTTTTACTTAAAAAGCTTGGGCATGGCGCAAAGGAATAAGAAAAAACCGAGAACATTTGTGTTCTCGGTTTTTTCTATCTATCTAAATTAGATGCCTTGATTTATTACTCATTAAATTCATTTGGTAGAATTAATACTTCAACGCGACGGTTATTTGCTCTACCTTTTGCTGTATCATTTGTATCAACAGGCTGATACTCACCAAATCCTTTAGCGCTAAATCTCCTCGCATCCAATTTCTCATTTTCAAGGAGAAGTTTCATAAAATTAACAGCACGCATCACACTTAGGTGCCAGTTTGAATCAAATTGTGCATTACTGATCGGAACATTATCTGTATGTCCACTAATTACTACATTTCTGGGAGGTTCCGAGACTAATAACTCTGAAATATCTCTTGCTAAAGTTTGATCACTTAACCGAACAGCTGCTGCTCCTGAATCAAAAAAAACATCATTTAATATTGTGATTAACAGTCCATCTTCTGTTAATGTGGTTTGAAGTTTGTCAGCTAATCTTCTCTTATCAATATACGTATTAATCTTCTTCTGAAGCTCGGCGAGTTCAGATCTTTCCTTCTTGTCAAATTCAGGGTTTTCATTTGGGTCATTGTTCACGTCTTCCTGGTTTAGGGATTCTGGTCTTTCTTCAGGAAGGGGACTAGGATATTCCATCAACCCGGTTCCACCACTCATCGCACTATTTAATGACCTGGCCAATTGCTGAAACTTTTGAACATCTATTGAACTACTTGCAAACAATACAATAAATAATGCAAGCAGTAGTGTTAATAAATCAGCATAGGGAATAAGCCAAGATTCATCAACATGTTCCTCGTGATGATGTTTCTTTTTCCTACTCATCTGATTTACCACCTTGAGAAGCATAGTATTTCTCTCGTTCAAAATGAGGTAAATAACTTGCAAGCTTTTGTTCTAACATTGTAGGAGATTGTCCATCTAAAACCGATAAAACCCCCTCAATCATGACGCGTTTTACATGTATTTCTTCTTTTGATTTTCTCTTTAATTTATTCGCAAATGGATGCCATAAAACATACCCAGTAAAAATCCCAAGAAGTGTTGCTACGAATGCTGCAGCAATTGCTGCTCCTAGTGCATCAATATCAGCCATATTGCCTAGTGCTGCAATTAATCCGACTACCGCTCCTAATACTCCTAGTGTTGGAGCATACGTACCTGCTTGGGTAAATATTCCCGCACCGGCAAGGTGTCGTTCTTCCATCGCATCAATTTCTTCGTTCATGACATCCCGAATAAATTCAGGAGATTGACCATCAATGGCTAGACTAAGACCATTTTTCAAGAAATGATCATCAATTTCAGTAATTTTTGCTTCTAGCGCTAGAAGTCCTTCTTTTCTTGCAATGTTAGCCCAATCTGTAAACATCGGAATAAGATCACTAACAGTTTGGGATGTTTTTGTTTTAAATAATACACCAAAGAGCTTTGGGATTCTTTTCAGCTCATGTCCAGGAAAACCAATTGTAACGGCTGCCGCTGTACCTACTATAATGATAAAGAATGCTGCAGGGTTAAGTAACACACCGAAAGGTACATGTTTAAAGAACATACCTAATAGAAGAGCTAGTAGTGCGAGAATCAATCCTATAATCGTTGCTTTGTCCATAAGTATCACCAACTTTAAGTATTTTCTAGTTTAATAGACTTAAACTAATATTCTTTACCTCGAATATATATAGTTTATTATACTTATGTTATCGGCATAATTTAAGTATCTATGAAGAAATATTTGTGAATAAGTTTATTGGAAGTTATCGTAAAAAAAATTAATCTCTGTTATATTGGCCCATTACACAAGGGGAGTAGACGCATATCCTAAAGAGAATAAACTTTAGGAGGCTAATCATGATACCTTATAGACATGATCAAAGATTTCTCGGCTTTGGCATTGGGCGCCCTTTTGGACGACCATTTATAGGACCTTTACCATTCTTAACAGGTTTAGCAGGAGGATTAGCACTAGGTGCACTAGCTAGACCACCATATTACTATCCACCGTACCCGTATTATCCTTATCCAGTCCCACCTTATCCTTATTATTAATGAATAAAGGGGATGTTTACGAAACATCCCCTTTAATTTGGAATGAATTTTAGTTCTTCATAGGAAACACTCCATTTTTCAAATGGACTGGACCTTATTAATTGTAGAGACATATATCCTTCATCTTTACCGTTTATGGTTGAATAAATCGTGACTGGAATAGAAAGATTCTTGAACAATAATGCATCTTCTTCCATGTTTGTTTCAATGATGAAATCACTTTTTATTTTTATTGATTCGATAGTCTTCATCCATTTAGAAAGCATGATATCATTTTCCCATCCCTTTGTGAGAGTTAGATTTAATAAATATGGATCTTGTTGATTTATGGATTCAATAAATGCCTCGGTAAAGGTAGGGATATTCATCTTGCTTAAATAATCTTCGACCAAACCTGCTGCTTTTAGAATCATTAATTTATGAGAAAAATCCATTCTTTTTGACCGATGTGTCGTACTCCCGTTAAAATGTATACAAAAATGACCAGGAAAATTGTTTTGAAGTGCCCCAGCTCCATGTGGCATACCATGCATAGAGGCAGCAATTAAATAATCTTTTGTTTGTACGAGAATAGCTCTTCTTTTCCAACTCCACTTGCCGTTATATAGACTCTTCATAATCTTCGTATCCTTAGAAGTAAGGGGCTGAACATCTGTGTGATTCCTGCCAGCTCGTCTTTGAACTTGGAAGGATTTACCTGTTTCCCAATCAATAATGGTAAAGGTTGAGAACTTGGGAAGGAGAGTATTCACAAAACTCCAGTGTAACGGCTCTACCTTAAAGCTGATGGGGGAAGGAAGTCTATTGTCTATATCAGCTCTTAATTTTAATGGATACAGAAATAAAACTAACAGGATAAGGATAAGAATCGCTCGTTTCTTCACCTATCATTCACCTATCTTTTTAAAAGAATTATGTACATAATCAACTGTCATAGTATGAGTAAAAAAAGGTCATCCTATGAATGAAAAAGGAGGCTGTTTAGATGAAGAAACAGAAAGAGAAAATTCCAAACCTTAGCTATGAATCAGATGGGAAAATGGGTAAGAAGGATACAGAAAAAAATCAAATTGAAAAAAATAAATCAGCTGATTTTTTTAATATTACCCCAGATAGTGAGTAAGGTATAACCAAGTAGAAAGATTATTCTACTTGGTTTATTTTATGGGTAAAAATATACAAAAACCGGATGACTTTCCCAACTGTTTGTTGATATAGTAATCATAGAAGGGAGGAGAAATATGAAGCAACGAAATATTCTGATAGGCAGTATCTTGATTATAGTTGGGTTACTATTTTCTTTAGAATCAATGGGAATAATCAATAATCCATGGGGATCACTATGGCCTTTGTTTCTCGTTATCCCGGGCATTGCTTTTCACTTAGCATTTTTCCTAAGTGGGGCAAAGAAACATCTTGCAGGTTTATTAGTACCCGGTGGAATCCTTCTTGTTATTGGAAGTTTGTTTATCTTTGAAACATTTACCTCTTGGCAATTTTCGCATCTAACATGGCCGGTCTATTTATTTGCGGTATCATTCGGCTTATTCGAATTATATTTTTTTGGTGGAAGGGAAGCGGGATTACTCATTCCAGTTTTTATATTAGCTGTAGTAGGCATCGTCTTTCTTCTTGAAGGATTCTTAGAGTTTCCGATTTTTAACCTATGGCCATTCGTCTTAATTGTAGTTGGTATATATATCATGTTTGGAAAAGGTCAGTCCAAGCAAGGATAACTGATCAGTCTCCTATTCGGAGGCTTTTTTTCTTTAAAGATAAAATGGAATACGTTTTTTTATTGTTCCAAGTTACAATATTCATTCGTATTCCTGCTCCAGTGCCGAGCCGCTTGAGGTCGAATACAGTAAACTCCATCAGTGATCGTTTCTGATGGTTAATTGAACATTTGCTCTGCCCTATGCTAACGAGGACGCATAGGCCTTTTGTTCGTTAATACAAAATGATGAGACTTTTCAAGTACACTGAAAAACTTATTTATATTAGAGATATTACTCCCCTGAAATCAGGTTAACAATGTCTTCTACTATAGATCTGTAACCTAGTGATATGGATTTTTCCGTACCAAAAAAAGTTGCTGATACAATTAATATAATTGCCGATAAATGCGTAGAAGTTGCTGATAAAATTTGCAAAGTTGCTGATACCCAAAAAAGTTGATGATAAATACGAAAAGTTGCTGTTAAAATCAGATAGTTGTTGATAATTTTCAAGGAGTTGCTGATAAAATGAATAAAGTTGCTGATAGACTTTTAAATGTTAAAAAAAGACCATGTTTTAAAATGGCATGAAAGCAAAATTTCTTCCATTATGACTCTGTCCTTAATTAAAGTTCTTCAACATCATAAAAAGTAACCCTTTTTCAGTTAAATTGTGGGTAAGTATAACTTTCCTATCGTAGTCACGGACACTTCCGCCAAGTTTTTCTACTAAGAATAAGTTTTAATTGTGGCATTTTACAATAGTCTTTCGTATTCCGGCTCCTGAGCCTTTTTGTTCTTGCCAAACTAAAGGATTATCCCTCAGATTTGGTTTATTTTTCATACATTACACAATCAAAGGTTGGTGCATCCTATTATTAAAATACAATATGAAGGAGAATAGGCTATGACTCAATCTAAACGCCAAAAAGAGCGACAATGGAGAACGAGAAAAGAGGCACAGAACCCTCATGGTAAAGTAAAGTCATATGATGATCTTGCAGAAGATGTAACAAACAATGACGTAGAAAATAAGTAATATTGACAGGCGCATTTCCGAATGCGTCTTTTCCATGAAATAAGACCTATTATGAAATAAAAGATTCTACAAAGTTCTCCAATCTGTCCTTCAACGATAGTTCATTGTGACTGAATTTGTGCTATAATATCCGAAGTGAAATAGATTGGAGGAAAAAACTGTGATTGCTGTTCAAAATGTGGGGTTACGTTATGGAGATCGAAAACTATTTGATGATGTTAACATAAAGTTTACACCGGGTAATTGTTATGGATTAATTGGTGCAAATGGTGCTGGGAAGTCGACGTTCTTAAAGATTTTATCTGGTGAAATAGAAGCACAGCAGGGTGATGTTGTCATCACACCTGGTGAAAGACTGGCGGTTTTAAAACAAAACCACTTTGAATATGAAGAATTTGAGGTTATCCAAACGGTTATAAAAGGGCATGCACGTCTTTATGAAGTGATGCAAGAGAAAGATGCAATCTATATGAAAGCAGACTTTACTGATGAAGATGGAATGAGAGCTGCTGAATTAGAAGGTGAGTTTGCTGAATTAAATGGTTGGGAAGCGGAGTCTGAAGCAGCCATTTTATTAAAAGGGTTAGGTATCGGTGAAGAGTTCCACCATAAAAAAATGGCAGAACTTACAGGTGGAGAAAAGGTTAAAGTATTATTGGCTCAAGCTCTATTTGGTAAACCAGATATTCTTCTGTTGGACGAGCCTACTAACCACTTAGATATCCATGCGATTCGCTGGTTAGAGGAATTTTTAATCAACTTTGAAAACACCGTTATCGTAGTATCTCACGATCGTCACTTTCTAAATAAAGTTTGTACTCATATTGCAGATCTGGATTTTGGAAAAATTCAAATCTATGTCGGTAACTATGATTTCTGGTATGAATCAAGCCAGTTAGCTTCAAAAATGGCGCAGGATGCCAATAAGAAGAAAGAAGAAAAGATAAAGGAACTGCAGGCATTTATTGCACGATTTAGCGCAAATGCCTCAAAATCGAAGCAAGCAACATCACGTAAGAAGTCACTTGATAAGATCCAGCTTGACGATATTAGACCATCATCACGTAAATATCCATATGTTCACTTTGCACAAGAACGTGAAGTAGGTAATGATCTATTGCGTGTGGAAGGCATTACAAAAACGATTGATGGTGAAAAAGTACTCGATAATGTTAGCTTCATCGTTAATAAGAATGATAAGATTGCCTTTGTTGGAAGAGATGAAATTGCCAAGACTACTTTATTTAAGATTTTAATGGGTGAGATGGAAGCTGACAGTGGAACATATAAATGGGGTGTAACAACAAGTCAAGCTTATTTCCCTAAAGATAACTCCGAGTATTTTGAAAACAACGACATGAATTTAGTTGATTGGTTACGTCAATATTCTCCAAATGACCAAACTGAAAGCTTTTTACGTGGATTCCTTGGAAGAATGCTATTTTCCGGAGAGGAAGTTATGAAGAAAGCGAAAGTTTTATCAGGGGGAGAAAAAGTCCGTTGCATGCTTTCAAAAATGATGTTAACAGGTGCTAACGTCCTCGTGTTGGACGAACCGACAAATCATTTGGATTTAGAATCAATTACTGCACTAAATAATGGTCTCATCAACTTTAAAGGAACAATGCTATTTACGTCCCATGACCATCAATTTGTAGAAACGCTTGCGAATCGTATCATTGAAATTACACCTAAAGGTATTATAGATAAGCAAGTGACGTATGATGAGTATTTAGAAAACAGTGAACTACAAAAACAAGTGGAAGCGATGTATGCGTAACCATTTAAACAAAAAAGGAATGGAAAGGCTAAAGCTTTCCATTCCTTTTTTTGATAGTTAAAAATTCAAATCAATTCTTTCTCCTCTTACTAAAAAAATAATATTCTCTGCAATGTTTGTTATATGATCACCAACTCTTTCAAGATACCTACAAATAAATGCAAGCTGCGTGAGTTGAGGAATTCCATCTGGTCTTGCTGTCATCTGAGTCAATAGCTTTTGGATAGTATCTCCGTACATTTGATCAATTTGATCATCCTCTTTAGCTATCAAATACGCTCTTTCAACATCTTCCTCATGAAAAGCTGTTAGGGAATCGGAAAGCATCTGTTGTATAACTCGTGCCATTTCTGGAATAGATTCTATCGAGGTGTAAAAAGGTTCATTGCCAATAAACTGTGTGGAGCGTGCAATATTGACTGCTAAATCACCAACACGTTCAATGTCCGATGAAATTTTAATGGCAACAATGATTCTTCTTAGGTCTGTGGCAACGGGTTGTTGAGTGACAATGTTTTTGATAGCCATTTCATTTATTTCACGCTCTAACATATTTATTTCATGGTCATCATCAATGATCTTTTGTGCTAGTTCTAAGTTCTGTGATTGTAAGGCTATAATAGATTGATCAATTGCATGCTTTGAACGATAAACCATTTCTAGTAGTTTTTCTTTTAATGCTAATAATTGTTCATCAAATTGTGTACGTATGCTCATCAGTTTCTCCTCCTACTTACAATCTTATGGGTGAAATTATATGAATATACCTTTAGAATGATAACTGAAAAATATAGTCCTTTACATTTACAAAATATAACAGAAATTTTCTGACTTTTGTATCAAATTCCTACGACAATTACCGGCGATTATTGTTGTAATTCGTCAAATTGAGCCGAAAAGGAAAAGATTGCTAGAAAATAACGTTATGATTATAATAGTAATATCATTTTAAAGGAGGAATTTACATGTCAGTACAAACACTTGGATTACAGGCAGCAGGAGATTTATTAACAGGGAGATTTGTTCGCTAGTGTAATCAAATCGCCCTAACATCATATCTCCTGCTTTTTTAAGCTGCAAATGAGACGAGCATAAAGTAGGAGGACATTTTATTGTGATGAAAAATACGTTAGGTTCGTATAATACTCGAATTCTTTTTTGGATCAACTTCTTTAGTACGATTAGTTTTATTAAACCGGTATTAACTCTTTTTTATTTTGAGCGAGGAATTAATGAGACTGAGTTAGTTTTAATCATCATGTTTTGGAGCGGAGCTGTTTTAATTGGTGAAGTTCCAACCGGGGTTTTTGCAGACCGTTTTGGAGCAAAGCTGTCATTTTTAACAGGGTCATTTATTAGAGTAATTAGTGTAGGCATATTGATTTTTGCACATGAGCCGTGGGTGTTTTTCCTAGCTAGTGCCTTGAGTGGTCTTTCAGTTACCTTTTTTTCTGGAGCAGACGAAGCGTTACTTTATGAATCGTTAAAGCAGTCAAATGATGAAGAAAAAATGGACAGTGTAATGGGGAAAATACAATCAGCGACCTTTTTGACAATGATTGTAACTGTATTAGTCGGATCGTATATTGCCAAAGACTTAGCAGAATCACAATTTTTCATGCTGTTAATCATGAGTATGGCTGCCCAATTTGTTGTGGTGTTTCTAACATTGTTTGTAAAAGAACCATCAAAAATGGAATATTCAAAGGAACATCCATTTTTGCATGTTGGAGAAGGTATTAAGGTTATTAAAAAGACACCACAGTTATTATGGATGTTTTTAAATGTCTCTATTGTGTTTATTCCTGCAGCAGCTATTTTTGATAATTTTGACCAACTTATATTAACAGAGGCTGGCATACCAGTCATACTTATTGGTGTAATTTATGCGATAGCAGCTGTCCTTGGATTCTTTGCTTCACGTTCGATAGGATGGATGACAAAGAGGTATTCAGCCGTCATGCTAATGCATGTAACAGGGGGATTTGCCGTTTTAAGCTTACTAGCCATCAGTCAGTTTGGTCATTCTCTATGGGTAGTGCTAGTAGCCTTTTTAATCTTACGTTTTGTTCGTGCAGTACGATACCCAATTTATTCAAAGCTTAGTAATGAGTTTATCCCTTCAAATGTAAGAGCAACGACCATCTCACTGTTGTCTGTGTTAGATTCTGTATTTGATCTAATCATTATGGGAACGGTTGCTAGTATAGCTGGATTTGGTTTACCAACTATATTAATCGTTTGTGGATTCATTGCTTTGGTAGGTACATTATTACCAATCAAAAGAGCAACCGAGGAAAAAATAGTTGAGAAATTAAGTGTTTAATGAAAATGAGCCTAGTACAATACTAGGCTTATTTCTTTTACTATACGTGTGTAATTTTGTTGGAGAGAGGGGCAAGACTTCTTCTGGAGCTTTAAAAATGGATTAGGTAAAAGTACCTTATGCGGGGTTCTCAGAAATACTGCCATGTTTTTTGATAACTACAGTGATTGCATAGCACGTGTAAGGTGCATGCCGAGAACAAAAGCAAAGTGTAACGAAATCACGATTATATTTAGATAATGACAAAAATATGACGATATGCACCTTACGAATATGACTATTAAACGCTATAGTATAATTAATAAAATTGATGGAGGTAGTTAGGGTGAATGCTCAAATCGAAACTTCCGATGGGTTAAGGGGAATAGCACCTAGTAGTCGTAATTTTGGAAGAAGTGTTATTTTTTTGTTATTTAATTTTCCTATAAGTGTTTTTTCTTTTGTAATAATGGTAACTGGTTTTTCATTAGGAGTAGGTCTTGCAATCACCCTTATCGGGCTGCCGATATTAGCAGGAACACTAGTTTTCGCTAAGAATTTGGTGAAGGGTGAAATGTCTATGGTTACTTGGTATTTTGGGATAGTGCAAGTAACCGAAAGAAAAAAGGAGGATTTCTCACAATCCTTCTTCACAAGCATAAAATCCACGTTACTTGATCCAACCAACTGGTTATATTTTGCATATTGCATATTTAGATTACCGATAGGAATTTTATCTCTTGTAATTGTCATTACGTTTCTAGTACTGCCACTAGCATTTCTATTAGTTCCTTTGTATTACTCATTCATTCCAGGAGGACTTATGGTTTCTTATGTTAATGGTTATATGATCATCGTGGACACCATGCCAGAAGCATTACTATTAACAGGCATAGGTGTTATCCTTTCTTTTATATCCTATGTGATTATTACATACACAAGTTATTTTATTGCTAGGTTTGCTTTGTTCATAGGTGGACCTATAAGGAAGCATATATGAATAAATTTAGAGGATGTTGAAGTAAGTAGCATTTTTAATAAATTTGAGATTTAAAGTATTGATTGTATCTTATTACAATATGCTTTAGTAATCTGGCTCCTGTGCCCAGCCAAGATGAAATGGCGACGATCTTTGCCATTTCATCCTACTCGAGGTCAAATAACCTGTCATGAATACAAGGGAAAGGTCGCCCTTTGCTTGTCTGGCCTACCCGGGGTGCTTGCGCCTTTTGTTCTCCAGCCTAACCGGCGAAAAGACCTCCACTTCAAACTATAGAAGATTCGAAGACGTTTAAGTGGGCGATAAACGCAAGCAAGACCCGATAATAGGAACACAGACTAAGATCGCCCCATTCAGAACAACTACTTTTCGGAACAACCTCACATGAAACATCTTCTTTCAAAATATTTCTTGTTGCTCTCACTAGAAAATATGCTATATTAGAGGACGTGAAATAAATAATTAGAAGAGGTTCGCGAACTCCCTCTATAAAAAACTAGATCAGACGATATCTTGACGGTATGGTTTGTTTAGTTCTGATTTTATAGATGTGGTTAGGAAGCTCAAATTCTATTCATAGAACAGGGGCTTCTTTTTATTTGATAAGGCTTGATGAACCAAAAATGGATGAATTCATTTATTTATTAGTAGAAGGTAGGTTTTATTCATGTCAGGAAGAAAAGATTCTGAATTAGAAGGTGTGACTTTATTAGGAAATCAGGGTACGAAGTATTTGTTTGAATATTCACCTGATGTATTAGAGACTTTTGAGAATAAGCATATTGAGCGTGATTACTTTGTAAAGTTCAACTGCCCTGAATTCACTAGTCTTTGTCCAAAAACAAATCAGCCCGACTTTGCAACCATTTATATTAGTTATATTCCAGACCGATTAATGGTAGAGAGTAAATCATTAAAGCTGTACTTATTTAGCTTCAGAAATCATGGGGATTTCCATGAGGATTGCATGAATATTATTATGAAGGATCTAATTAAATTAATGGATCCTCGTTATATTGAGGTTTGGGGAAAATTTACTCCAAGAGGTGGAATCTCAATTGATCCATATACAAACTATGGTAAGCCGGGGACAAAGTATGAAAAGATGGCGGAGTATCGATTAATGAACCATGACTTATACCCGGAGAAAATAGATAATCGATAAAAAAAATAGCAGGAGCTTTTCCTGCTATTTTTTAGTCATTTAGCGCACCAATTATTTTATAATTCTTATGGTTAACGACTGTGCGTCGCTCTAAGTCAAGATCTTGGAAGTTATCCATATACGTTAAATCTACAATTACGGAGTTTTCATTAACTTTTTCTACTATTCCTTGGAGTCCATTTTTAAATTCAATTATATCGCCTAATGCGGCTGTTTTCATGACAAAATCTCTCCTTCCCAATACCTTACAACTACAAGTTTGCATGAAATCTGTCGAAACGTAAAGTCATTTCCTTTATTTTAAGAAAAATTTCATATTTGTCAATAAAATGTTACAAACCTATTCTACAAAAATTATGGTAAAATGACAGGGTGCTCGAAACATGTTTGGAAGGAGACTTGAAGTATGGTTCATGCAGGATTAGTACTAGAAGGTGGCGGAATGAGAGGCGTATATACTTCAGGCGTACTCGAATATTTTATGGAACAAGATTTATACTTTCCATATATTATTGGCGTATCAGCAGGTGCCTGCAGTGCAGCATCGTATCTTTCTAGGCAAAAAGGAAGAAATAAAAGAGTAAATACAGATCATCTAGATAACCCAGATTATTTATCTTATAGAAACTACTTGAAAAAACGACAACTTTTTGGAATGGATTTTATTTTTGATGAAGTACCTAATAAGCTTGACCCATTTGATTACGATACTTTCAATAAGGCAAATGAAACCTTTATCGTTGGAACAACTGATTGCCATAGTGGAGAGACCATCTATTATAACAATCGAGAACATGGTAAGGATATGCTGCAAATTTTAAGAGCGTCAAGTTCATTACCATTTGTAGCTCCAATCGTGAAATACGATCAACGTCACTTGCTTGATGGTGGAATTTCAGATCCGATACCGATAAGGCAAGCTGAACATGACGGTTTAACAAAAAATGTAGTGATTCTAACGAGAAATAGAGGGTATTACAAAAAGCCTTCAAGAAACTCATGGCTTACAAGAAAGGCTTATCGCAATTACCCAGGTTTATTAGAAAAATTAGACATTCGTGCTGAAAGCTATAATAAAACATTAGAGTACATTTTTAGTGAAGAGAAGAATGGAAATGTTTTTATTCTACAGCCTACTAAACCATTAAAGGTAGGTAGAGTGGAACGTAATAAAACTAAGTTAATTGAGCTTTATGAAGAAGGCTATGAGGATGCAAAAGCAAATTATTCTAAGCTAATGACTTGGTTACAATCGTAACTTCTTTCGTATAAAAAAGAAGCAGCAAAGCTGCTTCAATCGTATGTGCTTGGGCAATCGTACTTGCTTCATTGTTGGATGGATTTTTCGTTACTGCTTTAAATAAATGTTGTATGCTTAATTATCATATTGTATACAATAACTTTTGTGTGTTGTGTGTTTGGTTCTTTTTCATGGTGTATGGGATTCATGGTGATGACGTAAATCATTCTAGTTGTATGATCATGTTGTCATTTACGCATATCTGTTGTGTGTAATTTAACATTCATGGTAATAATCATGGTGTATGTTCGCAATAGTTCACGGTGAAAATTCTTGTTGGATCTTCATGCAGCCATCTCACCGTGTAAGCACTGTTTTTAGAGTGGATGTTGTGAAGAAAACTAATTATCTATGTCCTCCAAGTTGTTGCTCAGCCATTTGAACAAGACGTTTTGTAATTTCTCCACCTACAGACCCATTTGAACGAGAAGATGTATCCGCTCCAAGGTTTACACCAAACTCTTGGGCAATTTCCATTTTCATTTGATCAAGTGCGCCTTGTACACCAGGTACAAGCAATTGATTTGAGTTGTTAGTTGCCATGTTGGTTTACCCCCTTTCTTATCGTTGCTTCATGTATATGTTTTGTACAACTTAAATTTTTTATTCATGATTATTTATATAAAGGTATAAATAAATGGAGAGGACTTTAGGAATATGGATGAAAATCAAGTAAATGAGATTCTTACAAAGTTACGAAACCGAGAAATTGAAGAATACTTAGTTGAAAAACAAGATTTTTTAACTTTTCGAGCTCTGCTGGTAAAACAAGAGGATTTTAAACACTTCCGTGGAATTGCTATGCAAGGTGGAAATGTCATTTATACATATATGAATGAACCAAGAAGTTAAGTGATTGTACTGCTTCCTTTAAGGGAGGCTTTTTTTATGCAAAAAAAGTATGTGATTTGTATAACAATTGTACATTATTCAATCATATAGACGTCTTGACATAAGACTCAAGATTACATCATGTAATAAGTGTACTATATGATATAATACACATGATACATTATTATAAGTAAAGGAGGAGTCCAATGATACATATTGACCCACGTAGTTCGACTCCGATATATGAGCAAATTATTAAACAATTCAAAGAGCTATGCGTAAAAGGAATCATTAAACCAGGAGAAAAAGTTCCATCTGTTAGGGAGTTGTCAACGATGATTGTCGCTAACCCAAATACAGTGAGTAAAGCATATAAAGAATTAGAACGTGTTGGAATTCTTGAAACGTTAAGAGGGAAAGGCACGTTTGTGTCAGAAGTATTCCAAATGACAATGGACGAGGAGAAAGCAATAATGATAAAAGAACAACTCAAAGAAATTGTGATTGATGCACTTTATACTGGAATCAATATAGAGGATATTCAAATTTGGTTAAGTGAAATTCAACAAGAAATGAGGGGGGGAATGGATGCTTAGTTTGGTGGATATTACGAAATATTTAGATGATGAGGTCGTTCTATCTGATATTAATCTTCAATTCAATAAAGGAGAAATATTTGGATTGCTAGGTTGTAATGGTTCAGGAAAAACAACATTACTGCGATTAATCATGCAATTGCTGATACCTGAAAAAGGTGATATTTTATATAATCAAGAATCCATTATTAAATGTCCAACCCTCAAGCAAAAAATTCAGTTTATGCCTGTTAGAAATTCCTTCTTTGAGAAATACAATTATAATGAATTAACGCAAATTTTGAAAAGTATTTATCCACAATTTGATATTTCCTATGCAAATGAATTAATGAACCGGTATAGCTTACCTGAAAATAAAAAATATCGTGAACTATCAACTGGTCAAAAGAAACAACTATCATTAATCGTAGCTTTTGCATCAAGACCAGAGGTACTCTTGCTCGATGAACCAACTGATGGAATTGATGCGGTCACTAGACACGACCTACTTCAACTACTGATCGATGAAGTAGCAGATAGAGAAATAACTGTCATTATTACATCGCACAGATTGGAAGATATTGAACGAATTTGCAACCGTATCGGATTTTTAGAGAATAACCAATTATCAGAGGTTTTTGACTTGGATGAGCTAAAGGAACAATATGTTAAGATCCAGGCTGTGTTCGATGATGACATCTCACTTAAAATAAGAGAAAAGAAAATTCCCATTCTCGACCATGCAGGAATTTTTTACACCCTTCTTCTTCCAAAATCCGATATTGAAGGAAGAAGTTGGCTTAAATCACTGCAACCAAAGGTATGGAATGAACTTTCTGTCAATCTTGAAGAAGTGTTTATAGCAAAGTTTGGAGGTAAAAGAAGATGGTAAAGAAGGGACTATTAGAAATTGAATGGAGGCAGCAAAAATGGCTTATAATTCTTGGATTTCTATACATTAGTTTTTTTCTTCCAGTCGAAACTTACCTATCATATCAAGGCTGGAAGTCATTTCAGTATTCGATTGATCAGTTTACTTTTTACATTGATGGGAGAGTAGGAAGCCATATCTTTCTTTCGTCCCTTTATGCATTTTTACTTGCTATTACTCAAATAGGAGTTGAAAGAGGGAAAGGGTTGTTTGACTTTCAACTTGCTCTACCTTACTCGCGCGGAGCAGTTTACGTAACAAAACTATCCGTAGGGCTACTATTACTAATCTCTAGTGTTCTTGTGTCTTTAGGATTGACCTTTACGTTACTAAAAGTTATGGATGCAGAGTATTATTATTTTAGTGATTTTTACAGTCATTTGTTTGTCACTTTGATTCTTGTGTATTCCTTGACGCTAGCAGCAGGTGGGGTAACAGGAAATGTATTTGCCCAAGGTTTAACAGCATTTAGTGTTTCTGTACTTCCTATAATAACAATGAACTCGATCGGTATGAATGTTGCCATTTGGATTGAAGAGTTTATGGTCCGTTCTTATATTCCAACGAAGATTGTCATTGATAGTATATTAGAGCTTTCCCCAATATATTATTTATTTTACGGTAACACCTTAACCAAAACGGGAGTCATTGTACCTTTAATACTATCAATTGTCTTTTCGATTGTAGGTTATCTTACTTTTTCTAGGCAACCATATGAAAGAAATGGGAGCTTTTTTCTTTGGAAATCATTAAATCGTCCAGTTCAACTAGTTGTCATATTTATTGGGATGTTAGGGTTTAGTGGATTCGGTTATCATACATCTGGTAGTCAATTTGCAGGATACATTGTTGGAGCAATTGCTGGAGCTGTAATTGGATTTATTCTATCTTATTTCACCATTTATCGAAGAAGTAGGAAAGGTTAATATACAAAATTCATGAAGGGAAATATTGGATGTGTCTATGGAAGTCTCTATTGCTTAAGGAGTTTTTCTAGAAAAAAGCAAATGGTAAAAACTTGGTGTTTAATTCCTTCTAGTAAGCTGATAGTTTAGTAGGTGAGCAAAAACTAGGAGGTTTGATAACATGAAATGGTTTAAAAAACTAGCAATTGCTACAACTCTAGCTGCTTCAATCTTTACCTTTCAGGCAAATGCAGCAGATGCTCATTCGACTTCACATCAAGTAAAATACGGAGATACTTTTTGGAAACTGAGTGCACAGTATGGTGTCTCAATCGCCTCTATCCAAAAAATCAATGGATATAAATATAGCTTATTTGCAGGTGAAACAATTGATATTCCACATATTCTAACAAGCTATGAAAAAGACCTATTAGCTAGGTTAGTTCACGCAGAAGCGAAAGGTGAGCCATTCGCTGGCAAGGTCGCGGTTGCAACAGTTGTTCTAAACCGTGTAGATAGCAAATTATTTCCTAATTCAATTCATGAAGTTATTACCGAAAGGTCAGCTGGTGGGTATTATGCTTTTACACCAGCAGCTAACGGTACCCTAAAGCTTCCTGCAGATAATGATGCAAGACGTGCAGTTGAAGAAGCCTTAAAATTCCGTGGTCAAGGAAGTGGCTCTATATACTTCTACAATCCTCGTACAGCTCAAAGTGAGTGGATAAAATCACGCCCTGTTACTGTTGTTATTGGCAATCACACGTTTGCAAGATAGTAAAAAGGAATGGGTCTATCCCGTTCCTTTTTACTATACCCATTACCCATAATAACTTGTCTATAAAATGAAGTAATTTAATCGGCTTTATAATTTGTCCTAATTTGAAAAATTATACGTTATTAGATTAGGTATGGATACTAATTGCTCGGAACTTGTTTTCATGTTTTTAACAACAGCTACTTGGTTTTGTATTTCATTTTCCCCAATGATTAGAACAAAAGGGATATTTTCCTTATCAGCATAATGTAAAGACCGTTTCAGTTTCCGATTAATCTGTTCAATCTCAACTCTATATCCATTATTACGAAGAGCTTTTCCAAGTGTAAGACATGTGTCAAGTGTACCTAGTGGAATGATGAGAATATCTAGGAGATTCTCAGGTGCTTGTTGCTTTTGCAATAGTGCATTGAAAACGACATCCAGTCCTATAGAAATCCCAACAGCGGGGTACTCGTTACCATCCTCTAAAAATGATCCAATAATATAGTTATACCGTCCACCGCTACCAATGCTTGAAGTAATGGATCCATCTTTTAGAAATATTTCATAAATAGTACCTGTGTAGATCGATAAGCCTCTTGCGAGAAATGGATTAAATTCGCTTTGATTGATTACATCCAAAGCTTGTAGATAAGTTTCTAATTCCAGAAGCTCTCGTATACCTTCTTGAAGTGTTGGGTTTGAAAAATTTGACTGAAAATAAGAGATTGTTTTTGGCTCATTTGACATAAATAATTGCTTGATAGTAGCTATTGTATCTACACGAATGCCGATGTCGGTAAGCTCTTTAACGATACCATTGACTCCGATTTTTTCAACTTTATCTAAAATCAGGATTGTCTCTTCTAGTTGATTTTGGGAGACTTCAAACTCCTCTAAGAGTCCAACTAAAAGTTTGCGATTATTAAATTGGACCGTTACCTCCAGGCCAAGTTTTTCAAATATCTCTACTGCCATTGACATAAGCTCCGCTTCAGCTGAGACTGATTGAATTCCTACAACATCGACATCACACTGTGTAAATTCGCGATATCTACCTGTTTTAATAGGACCATTTCGAAAGACTTTTCCAATTTCATAACGCTTGAATGGTAATTTTAATGTAGGGTTCATACCTATCACTTTTGCAAATGGGATTGTGAGGTCATATCTTAGTGCTAAATCTCTGTCACCTTGATCAGTTAGCCGATAAACCTCCTTTAGGATTTCTGCTCCCCCTCCATATTTGTACGCCATCAAATCATACATATTTAGAATGGGTGTTTCTAGTGATTTACAGCCGTAACACTCAAAGGTTTCCTCGCAAACTTGTCGTACTTTATTCCGAATTATTTGTTCCGAGGGTAAGTAATCTCTTGTTCCTTTTACATTTTGTAATCGAAGTACCATGATCCAATCTCCTTACCTAAAAAATTTTGAGAATAAAAAAAGCACCAAGTAGTGAAAAAATCCCTACTAGGTGCTTAAAAAGCAAATAAACCAGTAGGGTACAGGAATAGCCCTGTACCCTACTGGTACAAGGCTTTAAATATGATGATGTAATTGATGGTTAAATGCGATAACAATTTTCATAATGTATCTCCCTTTCCTTGAAAATGACTTTACCATAATGTGTTAAAAAAGAAAAGGCTGTTTAAATATATGAGGGCTACACGTTTATTACACTGTACGTGAATAAACTTCATAAGCATGTAAGACTTTATTAAAAAGGAGGTGTATAAACATGACTAGTTTATTTATGAAAATAATTATTTGTCCACTTGTTGTAGCGTTATCGGCATATATACTGCCAAATGTTAATTACACAGCTTGGATTCAGCCTATTATAATTGGACTATCTTTAGCTGTAGTAGGTACATTAATGGAGTATATTTTTTTAAAGCGAGGCACTTTGTGGACGAGTACCTTTTTAGATTTTATAGCAGCAACCTTAATTGTTTATGGAGTCTCGTATATGATGGAGGGGACGGCAGTAACCTTTTTCGGTGCATTAATTGTGGCTGTATTTTTAGCAGTGATCGAACATTTCACACATTTATATTTAATTAGGACAAACAAAACAGTAAAATCACATGCATAATGAGAATTAATGTAAAAGAATGGGAGAGCACTTGAAAGTTAACTGTTCGTTGTCGTTGTAACCGGAGGAGGAAGCGGTACTGGTATAATTTTGTAAATAGGACTAATCATGACCAATGATGGAGGAATGGCGAAGAAAATGATCTACTTAGTGTGGATTTTCTCCATCCTTGGTTATGGATAGGATTGAGCTTGTCATGAAATGTTCAAGATATGATTGTATATTTTAATGAAATTTCGATTATAATTATCCTTGTTAAAAGGATGGTGTGAAAATGAATAAAAAATATTGGTTATTACTACTCATAGTCGTGATAGTTGGCTGTAATGCAGATAATAATGATGACGCTAGTAGTCAAGAGAGTTTAGATATGCCAGCTATTCTTGAGGTTGAAATAAAGATATCACCTGAGGATCCAGTACCTGGAGAAAATGTACGCGTTCAAGCTGTTGTTTCTCAAGGTGGAGAACCAGTTGAAGATGCAAGTGAAGTGAAATTCGAAGTGTGGGAAATGAGTGAAACAGAGCATGAGATGATAAAAGTCGTGCATATAATAAATGGCATATATGAAATGAATAAAATATTTAAAGAAGACGGAACGTACAACATTGTTGCCCATGTGACCGCAAGGGATCAGCATAATATGCCAAAAAAGGAGATTCTAGTGGGTAGCCCGGAAGAGCAGTCTGAAGATCCGAAAACAGATCCCACACATTCCCATGATGAACATGCTCATCATCATGCAGACGGAAACATTGTCCTTGAATTCAGTTACGAACAGGTAGATAATAGCCAAGAAGCTACATTAACAGCGGTAGCTTTACTTGAAAATGAGCCACTAGAACAAGCTAAAGTAAAGTTTGAAATCTTTAAGAAAGATGATACAAAGCATGTGTTTATCGATGCAATAGAACGAGCTAGAGGTACATACGAAGCAAAATATGGTTTTCCTAGTAAGGGTGAGTTTATAGTCATCCTACATTTACAAAATGAAACCATTCATGAACATACAGAACATCTCATGCACATAAAATAAGCTTTGACCACATACCCACATAAGCAAAACGACTAATCAAAGGATGTCAGTATTTTAAAGGAAGCTCATTCGGGCTTCCTTTTTTCATATGAGGTGAAAGGGATTTTTCCATTCCATTAATAAACCATAATGGCATGATTCCTCATCTTCTAAATAATTTGGAGCCACTGCAACTGGTGTTCTGCCACATCGGATTAAGAAAGTGATGACTGGATCATAAACTTCTCCTGTAAACACACGTTTTACATACTCTTCAATGGTAAGTGAGGACGCATGTTTATGATAGCCAGGTAGGCGACCACCACCAACTAGGCGATCTAGTTGGTGGTGGATAACGACATCATACATGGATTGCATTAGTAACTTTCCGAGTCCTAGTTTACGATAAGAAGGAGAGATACAGATATCTACAACATACAAAGAGTTTCCATTGGGGTCATGATTATTAATGTAACCTGAGTTAGTGACTTCTTCCCAAGTATGTATAGGATTTTCTGGATCAAAGTTAACAAGCATTCCAGTCATAGACCCACATACTACTCCGTCAACCTCGATACAAAGTGCACCTGCTTGAAATAATTGAACATGATTAGAAAGCTGCTCTGTATTCCATAACAATTCTTCAGGGAATGGTAGGGGAAAGCTTTCTCTTTGGATTTTTATTAGATCTTGAAAATCTTCTGAATTGTAATTTCTTATCGTTGCCTTAATGGGTTTATTATCCTCAAAAACATATAATTGTTTCGTATATATACTCATTTTTCATGCACCCCTTTAGCATTGTACGTTATTTCTATTATACAAAAAAAAAATAATAGAAAAAGAAAACTCATAAAGGAGCTACACTTTATCCATAAATGAATGAATAATTGCATTCAATTCAGCTGCATGTTTTGTAGGTATTTGATGGCGTGACTTTGAGACATAAACAACTTCAGTATTTTTAATTCTTTCCTTAAATAAATATTGATAATGATGAACATAGTAATCCTTTGCTCCATAGATGAGTAATAATGGTGATTTTATTTGATAAAGCCTGTTTGTACAGGTATATTTTAGGCCTTCAACATACATATCATAAAGGGAACCTGGATGGCTTTTTAGTACGTATTGCTCAATTTCCTTTTTATAGTCAGGAGTAGTACCATGGGCAAATCCTAGTACTTTAGCTAATAACGGAAGTCCCCCTAACTTAACGGTTAAGATGCCTAATTGAAATTCTTGCTGGAGCAAGAATGAATTCACTTCAGGAAATCCGCCAATTAAGATAATCCCTGCTGTACGCTCAGGATATTGCAAGGCAAACTCTAATGCAATTGAACCACCGTTTGAATAACCACAAATAACAACTTCCTCTAACTTTAATTCATTCAAAACCGGAATGACACTATTCGCTAAAAGTGGAATCGTAATTTTATTGAAAGGGGGGATACTGTTTCCATTACCAGGAAGATCCATTCGGATCACTTGATATTTGTTACTCAAAGGTAGCTGTAAGTTAAAGGTCACAAGTCCCATACCAGGAGGATGGATAAAAAGAATGGGCTTTCCTGCACCATGCCGATCATAGTAAATAGAATTTACGGAAGGCATATATATCACTCCTTTCAAAGATCACTTATTTAACAGTAGTATTCGAAGATGACGAAAAAATTATTTTCACTACAATCTCATGGCAAAAACTTTCATTTGTAAATTAAGTGGTTATAGACAAACTAGAAATGCTTCTCTATTTGAGTAAGACTTTCGATTTCAAGGAGGAATTATTTTGACTGTTGCTACGCAAGTTAAACAAACGTTAGCGGGACTAAAAAGTGCCCAAGCGAGTTTTGAAACATTTGCTCTTCAAACAGAGAATGAGCAAGCAAAGCAATTTTATCAAAATGCATCACAACAAACTCAACAGCTTGTTGATTCGCTAAACTCTAGGGTTCAACAGATCCAAGATGAAGAGCCGCAATACGGTCAGCAGTAATAAAAAAGGGGCATTTGTTAAGAATGCCCCTTAAGTAATTTTGGAACACCATACAAATCCCCTCAAAGCATCTTTAGTTGAAGTAATTTTCTATAAGCTGTTCAACTTTACTTGGATCTGGTTGATTTCCTTTAAATTCGAATGTGATTTCTTCGATAAATTCTCCATCTTTATATACGTGTATGGCCCCCTTTTGAAGCATGACACTATACTCTGTTTCAAATATATATCCATTTTTTTCAGTAGCGCCCATGTTATATACACCCCTTTTTTACTAGGGTGTGTAAAAGGGATAAAAACTAATCCTACCGTTCTCAATCCATTCACATAGTTCCATCTGATTTGGCAAAAGTTAAAAGAGTCAAGTAATCAGTTTATGAAGGAGTGTTTAGATGCCTAGATCACCTGAATCGAGAGAAAACAAACATGCTCACCAGTTTCATCCAGATGGAAAACAGGAAAGTATTATTAATGATTCTACTGCTTCACAAGGGAAGCAAATGGGTATTACGATTGATATGGATCCAAATAATCCATACCAATTTAAGAACTCGTTTAAGTATACTCCGAATGAGGATTCAGAATTAAAAAGGTTTCAAGAAATTTTTGAGGAAGAGTAAAACCTTTTATCAAGGATGTTAATTGATAGTAGTGATTCTGGTAAAAGGCGGGAATATGGTTGAAATAGTGATGGGGTTAATCCTATCGCTATTTTTTTAGTTATATGAAAAATTCTAGCTCTCAAGTTATAAATAAAATAATATAGACAATTTAGGATTCTTTTTGTATTGTGGTGGTAAATACAATAATTAGAGAATATATACATTTATAACAAAAATTAGAGATACATACCATAACTACAAAGGAGGTGTTTTTTTTATGAAGTCTGTTATTGGCTTAGGAAAAACCTATGAAGCAGCAATTGAGCAAGCTTTGCTTGAATTAAAGGCGACGATTGACCAGGTAGTAGTTGAAGTCCTAGAGGAAGGTAAAAAAGGCATACTTGGAATCGGATATTCTCCTTATAAAGTGAAAGTAATGTTCAATGAGATTTCAACACAAGATGAAGATAATGAAACACTACCCCCGGCAAGTAAAATAGGCTCAATAGGTATTGAAAATGGACAACTTATTAAAAGTGGAGATTTTACTATGCAGGCACCTACACTTGTTCCATGTAAGTATGCCCATGTTTTTGTTAACGGTGAAGAAATTGATGGACCTGTAAAAATTTCCGAATCAGATGAAATAATGATTGAAATTGAACAGGTTAACGAACAGCCAGAATGGTCAATACGATTAAATGAAAGTTTAACAGAAGCCAGTTTGAACTATGATCCTGGTCACCAGGTGGTGAGAAAACTTATTGATCAGTCACCGCTCTCAAGACTAACTTTACGCATTGAAGAAAAGGTTGTGGAAGAGTGTTCTGTGACCGTTCAGGATGTCATTAAGAAATCAAGAGAACTCGGGATTACGGCAGAATTAAATAATGAACTCATCGAACAAGTATTAAAAGAGAAACGATCACAAGAGATCATCATAGCTAAAGGTAAAAAGCCAATACCAGGAAAAGATGGCAGAGTTGATTTATATATAAACCTTGAAGACACATTTGTACCACCACTAGAGCTACCGGATGGAACTTTAGACTTTCGTGAAACGAGAAAAATACCTCATGTTCAAGAAGGTGATCTAATCGGACAAATTCTTCCTCCAACGAATGGAGAGGAAGGTATATCTGTAACGGGTGATATATTATCACCAGTAAATGGTGTGGAGCTTAAGGTGAGTGTATCTGACAAAATCCAAATCGATTCAAATGGCGAAATAATAGCACTTCAAGAAGGTCGACCAAAGCTAGAGTTAACAAAGAATTACGCAAAGCTTGACATTGTTAAAAAGTTAGTTCATGAAGGGGATTTAACATTTGCAAATGGAAATATAAGATTCAATGGGGATGTGGATGTAACAGGAAATGTTGAGGATGGTATGGAGATAGAAGCGAAGGGCGAAATCTCCATTATAGGGACAGTTAGCAACGGGAAGTTGTTTGCTCCTCATACAATCTCTATAGGCAAAAGCCTTATATCCTCATATGCCTATGCAGGGAAGAGTGATGTAATTGTGACAAAGCTTTGCCCTTTATTATTGAAAATAGAAACGTATATTGGCTATTTATTAAACGGTATTCAACAGCTGATGGCATCACAACAACACTCCAATAGTTCACTAAATTCTATAAATATAAGAGGGTACGTTCGTATTCTCTTAGAAAAGAAATTGATGGAGCTTATTCCAATTGCGAAAACATATGAGACAACCATTCAAAACGACAATGTTACACAATCAGACCTTATTTTTATCAATGATATGCTATTTAGTTTATTAAACTTCCACTCTTCAAGTATGTATTCCCTAGAAGAACTTCTTCAACTGAAAGAACATTTAAGAGGAGTTATAGAAATAAATTCAAAGGAAGTAGACCCTTCAGTACAAATTGCTTGTGGTTATTCGATCCATAGCCAGTTATACAGTGATGGCGATATACACGTACTTGGAAAAGGTTGCTATAACTCTATACTCCAGGCGAAAGGTTCCATACTTGTTTCAGGACTAGTAAGAGGAGGATCTGTACGAGCAGGAAAACATATTAAAATAAGAAGTGTTGGATCATCGACAGGTGTCAAAACATCGTTAATGGTTGAAAGTTATGGAGTTATGGAACTCGGTGAAGTTCATGAGGATGTGACAATACAGATTGGTAAACAAATTTTTACATTCTATGAGTATAAAAAAAATATATATGCACACATTGATTATGATGGACAAATTTCACTAGAAAAGAACGCTTAGCAGCTTGTTATTTTTTGAACGAACCTTAATAAACTTATCAAGAATGAACGATTGGATGGTGTCGATTTGACATTCTTGGAAAGGCTTTAGTAAAATAGCTATGTACGGAATTTTCTTACAAAAGGGGGAGTTTTGCTTGAAGAAGAAAAGTCTATTTTTTTCTATCGTACTAGTGTTAGGATTATCTATGATTCTAGCAGCGTGTGGCGGTGGCGGGAACCAAGGTAGCGGGAACCAAGATAGCGGGAAACAATTTGTGAGTATCGTGACAGGTGGAACGGGAGGTACATACTATCCACTTGGAGGAGCGATGGCTGATATTATTACAGATAATACTGGAATTGAAGCAACAGCTCAATCTTCTGGAGCATCAGCAGAAAATATGCAAACATTAGCTGATGGTGAAGCAGATATTGCGTTTGTACAAACGGATATCGCTAGCTATGCAACAGAAGGTAAATTAATGTTTGAAGAAAATGCAATAGATAATGTCCAAGCAATTGGAACATTATACCCTGAAACAATTCAGATTGTAACACTAGCGGATAGTGGTATTAACTCTGTTGAGGATTTAAGAGGGAAAACGGTTTCTGTTGGAGCGCCAGGTAGTGGTACCTTTGCGAATGCAGAACAAATTTTAGAAATCCATGGAATGACTATGGATGATATTAAAGCTCAACACCTTGCATTTGATGAGTCAACAGAAGGAATTCAAGATGGAAACATTGAAGCGGCATTTATTACTTCTGGTACGCCAACTGGTTCCGTTGAAGCATTATCTGCAGTAAAAGGTGTAAAGCTTCTTCCACTTGCAGAAGATAAAATTGATGCACTCATTGCGAAATATCCTTATTATGCAAAAGATGTAGTTGCAGCTGGAACTTACGGACTTGAAGTAGAAGTAACAACAGTTGCCGTTCTGGCAATGTTAGTAGTGTCTTCTGATTTAGCAGATGATGATGTATATGATATAACAAAAGCTATCTTTGAAAATACAGATAAAATTACACACGCCAAAGGAAAGCTCATCACTGCAGAGTCAGCACTTGATGGAGTTGGGATCGAGTTACACCCTGGTGCTGCGAAATACTTCGAAGAAAAAGGCTTAAAATAAGCTTCATAAGGAAGAAGGTAAAAAGATAGGCTGAAAAACTTTTCAGTCTATCTTTTTTCTAAGCTTTAACAATCACAACTCTAAGCTTAATGAATGGTGTCAATGATGAAAAAAAGTTATGTTTATTACTTTGTTGTAATCCTATTTTGTGTTGCGATCTTATTTATACCTTATAAGAATGCACTTGTAATCGAAAGAGAAAATTCTGGAGCCATATCTGCCTATTTTGATTTGAATCATGGAGATAGATTTGAGATACAGTATACTCATTCCATTCATCTTTCGGACGTTAGAGAATACTATCAAATAACGAGACAAGGGCAAATCATGCAGACAAAGCTTATTTATGAAGATTATGCGATTGGAATGCCCTCAGATGCATTAACGGGTGAGACTTTTCATATTGAAAATGGAAAGATAGTTATATCAAACATGAAAAGGAATTATCCAGCAATTGACCTCCGAACGGGCCAAGTTGTTGCAAATCATCAAATAATTGTTCATGATAAAATCACTTCGTTTTCTGATTTTATTAAACCTGGTTCTTGGGTTAAAATAAAGTTTAGAAAAATAAGTGTAATTGAAATGGTGAAAGGAGTGAATATGAGTGGAAAGTAAGAATTCACAAGTGGAAATGCAAGAATTACTAGAAAAATATGATCCAGAGGCTGGTACAAGAAAACTTACTGGTGTCGTTGGTTGGATTGTCTTTATTGGACTACTTTCTTTTTCTTTATTTCAGCTTTATACAGCTATATTTGGAATTTTTACCGCACAGATACAGCGTTCGGTCCATCTTGGATTTGCGCTTGGATTGATCTTTCTATTGTTCCCTGCAGTAAAAGGCCACCTGAAAAAACAAAAGGGTCGCTTTCAAATCGCTTGGTATGATGGACTTCTATCTATTCTTGGTGTCATTGTTGGTTCATATTGGCCATTAATGATTCAAGATCTTGTATTACGTGTAGGCAGACTAACAACGCTTGATCTTATAGTTGGAACACTTGCAATTATACTTGTCCTAGAAGCTACTAGACGTGCAGTTGGGCTTCCTATTACAATTATTGGGCTCGTTTTCTTGTTATATGCTCACTTTGGACCTTATATGCCGGGTTTTCTAGCACATAGAGGATTAAGTATACAACAAATTATCCAAACGATGTTTTTCACAACAGAAGGGATTTTAGGAACTCCTCTTGGTGTATCGTCTACCTATATTTTCTTGTTTTTACTTTTTGGAGCATTTCTAGTAAAAACAGGTGTTGGCCAATATTTTAATGACTTAGCGGTGACAATTGCTGGTAAGTTAACAGGTGGACCTGCAAAGGTAGCCATTTTTTCAAGCGCCTTGCAAGGTACAATAAGCGGAAGTTCTGTAGCGAATGTTGTAACTTCAGGCTCATTTACAATTCCGATGATGAAGAAACTAGGCTACAAAAAGGAGTTTGCAGGTGCAGTTGAGGCTGCTGCTTCAACTGGAGGGCAATTAATGCCACCAATTATGGGAGCTGCTGCCTTTTTAATGGTTGAATTTATCGGTGGTATATCATACTGGGATATTGCCAAAGCTGCGGCAATACCTGCAATTCTTTACTTTACAGGTATTTGGATCATGACTCACTTTGAAGCAAAACGCATTGGTTTGCGTGGGTTAAAAGATGAGGAAATGCCAAATCGTAAGGAAGTACTTAAAAAGATTTACCTACTTGTTCCTATTCTAGCAGTTGTCTTTTTCTTAATGTCAGGCATGAGTGTAACAAAGTCAGCTCTTTGGGCCATCGTTGTGACGATAGCTGTCAGTGCGATTCAAAAATCAACTAGAATAGGAATTCGAGAAATGATTGAAGCTCTTGTTGATGGGGCAAGAACTGCATTAGCAGTAGCAGCAGCTACAGCCGCCGCGGGTATTATCGTCGGTGTTGTAACAAAAACAGGACTTGGCTTAAAGCTTGCAAATGGGCTTGTTGACTTAGCAGGGGGATTATTACTTCCAACACTATTCTTTACAATGATTGCAGCTATCATTTTAGGAATGGGCTCACCTACAACAGCAAATTATGTAATTACTTCAACGATTGCAGCACCCGCGATTATATTGCTTGGTGTACCTGATTTATCTGCTCATTTATTCGTGTTCTACTTTGGTATTGTGGCAGATATTACACCACCAGTAGCTTTAGCAGCGTTTGCAGCATCTGGTGTATCTGGTGGGGAACCAATTAGAACCGGGGTTCAATCTGCAAAGCTCGCCATTGCAGCGTTTATTATTCCATATATATTTGTGTTATCACCTGAGTTGTTGATGATAGATACAACATTGGGCGGTCTCATTTGGGTAATAATTACTTCAGTTACTGGTATGATAGCAATTGGCTCATCAATGATTGGTTATTGGATGAACAAAATGGGTGTGATACAGCGTGTTATTGCATTTGTTACAGGACTTTTATTAATCTATCCAGAGGGTATCTCAGACACTGTTGGTGCAGTACTCTTTGTTCTACTGTTTGGATATCAATATATGAGAAGGGATAAGCAAGGAGCTCCAATGCCTTCTAATTAGAAACTTTGTGAGTTAATCCTTACTTAAATATAGGATAAGTATTATTTAGGAAAAAAAGGAATATTAAGGCACAGTTCATACAAATTTGGACTGTGTCATTTTTTCGTATAAAGGATATTTTGGCATGTTAATTTAACCGTCTATTTTCGTTTAAATGGATAGAAAAAAGGGAAATTTGATTACATGTAGAAATGTAAGATAGGTAGAAAGGAGAGAACATTTTGCAACGACACCGTAAGAAAATTCAAGATTTAACTCTATCCTATATAGATGAAGGAAGCGGAGATGCAATTGTATTCATTCATGGTTTTTGTGGGAGTGCTGCCTATTGGGAGGAAATCGTTCCTTCATTAACTGACTCCTACCGAGTTATTGCACCTTCGTTAAGGGGACATGGGAAAACAAGTGCCGTATGTGAGCCATATACTATCGATGATATGGCTACAGATATAAAATTACTTTTAGATGAGTTGAACATTAATAAGGTCATGATGTTTGGTCACTCCCTTGGTGGATATGTAACATTATCTTTTGCTGAACAATATCCCGAATATTTACGAGGTATGTCCCTCATTCATTCAACGGCTAACGCAGATAATGAGGAGGGGAAGGAGAGTAGGAAAAAAAATATTGAACTTATATGTGATAATGGTATTGAACCATTAATCAGTTTGTTAGTTCCTAAGCTATTTTCATCAGTTAATTATAAAACAATGTCTGATGAGGTTGATTTTGTAAAAGAAATAGGACTTAGTACAAGTGTTATAGGTGCAAAGGGTGCTTTGCAAGCTATGATGAATAGACCTAGTAGAAACCATGTCCTTGAGAGGATAAAAATTCCAGTATTATTAGTTGCTGGAGAACAAGACCAAATTATTCCGACAGAAAAGGTATTTTCATTTGATGGACCTCATATACAACAACAAATGCTTAAGCAGTCTGGACATATGGGAATGCTCGAAAATAAAGAAGATTTACTTACCTATATTAAAAGCTTTATCATCAATCATACAGAGCTCCTCAATAAGTGAAGAGCTTTTTCTTTATTCATTTTTTGAGGAAGGGATTACATAAAATCTCTTCACTGAAGCTCTAGTTATGTGTAAATTATATATATTCAGAATATTGAAAAATATATTTGTGGTTGGTATACTATAAATACTAAAAATTTTTGGGGGGAAAAGATGAGCAAAAAAACATCCTTATTCAGTTTTTTATTGGTCCTAATGCTTATGTTGTCAGCGTGTGGTGGAGGAAGTGAATCTGCTAGTGGAGAGGCTAGTTCAGATGATCCAATTGAAACAGTAGTAAATAAATACGTAGAAGCGATTAATTTAGAAGATATAGACCATTTATTAAAAACAATTCATCCATTCTCCGCTCAGCATATCGAGCTTAGAGGATATTATGATAAGGATTTTGCTCAATTTGATTATGAAGTGAAAAAAGTAAGCTCCACTGTTAAAGAAAAACTAGATGACAAAGTGGTAGTGGAGCTCGTTTTTTCAAAAGCGTTATTAACTGAAAAAGCAGAAGGTCCCAATGAATTAAAAGAAGGAGAATTCACTCAGACTTTAACACTAAAAACGAAAGGTGAAGAGTGGGTTATTGATAAAGTTGAATAAGCCATCAAGCATTGACTTAGTTCAATGCTTTTTTGTATTGATGTAAAAAATATCTTTACTCACTAGATTACTTTTTTTAATCATGGAAACTTTGGTAAAATAGTGAAAAGTTATAACGAAGGGAAGTTGGAGAAGGGTTATGACAAACAGTAATGTGATTGGTTTTATTGGAACAGGCGTGATGGGAAAAAGCATGGTAAAACACTTCATGAGAGCTAGGTATGAAGTTAATATATATACAAGAACAAAGGACAAAGCAGCAGAGCTTATTGATATGGGTGCTAATTGGATGGAGTCAGTTGCAAATCTTTCGGCTTCTTCTCATTACATCATGACGATGGTAGGATACCCAGAGGATGTTGAAGAAGTGTACTTTGGAGAGAACGGAATTATTAATCATGCATTGCCTGGTTCCGTTTTAGTTGATTTTACCACCTCTTCACCAAGCTTAGCTAAGAAAATCTATCGTCTGTCAAAAGAGAAAAACTTACATGCGATGGACGCCCCAGTTTCAGGTGGTGACATTGGGGCAAGGGATGGAACGCTTACGATTATGGTTGGTGGTGACCAATCTACCTTTGGAAAAGTCTCACCTATACTTTCATTGGTAGGAAAAAATGTTGTTTTGCAAGGTGATGCCGGAGCAGGTCAGCATACAAAAATGTGTAATCAAATCGCAATTGCAAGTAACATGATGGGGGTTTGTGAGGCATTGGTGTATGCTAAGCAAAGTGGTCTTGAACCTGAAAAGGTCTTGCAATCGATCTCGGCTGGAGCTGCTGGTAGCTGGTCGTTATCTAATTTAGCACCTAGGATGCTGCAAGGGAATTTTGAACCGGGCTTTTATGTGAAGCATTTTATTAAAGATATGAAAATCGCCCTCGAAGAAGCTGAAAAAATGAATTTAAAATTACCAGGATTGGCTCTTGCCAAAAAACTTTATGATGAGCTCTCTTCAAGTGGGGAGGAAAATAGTGGTACGCAAGCACTAATCAAATTATGGAGTGAAAGTTGATGAATATATTGTGGGATTTTGACGGAACTATATTTGATACCTATCCTGCTTATACAAAAATAATGATGGAGATAGTGGGTAATGGAGTAAGTGAACAAGAAATTTATATGAAATTAAAAGTTTCTTTTTCACATGCGATTAAGCACTATCAATTAGATGAGGAAATGGTACAACTCATAAGGAGGAAAACCTCTGAAATTAAACCAGGCGAAGTATCTCCCTTTTCAGGTGTAGAGGAGATATTGAAGCATGCAAAAAAGAATGTCATTATGACACATAAGGAAAGGGAGGAAGTACTTCAGATTTTAGACTTTCATCACCTATCAGATTATTTCGTTGAGATTATTGCAGGGGATGATGGATTTCCTAGAAAGCCTGATAAGACATCATATGAATTCTTACATAAGAAACATGGACTTCATTTGGCAATCGGTGATAGGGAGTTGGATTTAATTCCAGCCAAGCAGATCGGAATCGCTACGTGTTCTTTCCAAAATCCAGTCGTGGAAGCAGATTATCACCTAAGTTCGTATGCAGATTTTTTTGCAGTGTTGAAGGAATGAAGAACACCTCTTTTGCATGTTTTTCATTCACCAAGTAAAAACTAGTCTTAAAGGGGTGAATGAACATGGCAAAAAGAACGAAAAAGAATGATCCACAGCAAAAAAATAAGAAGGGCTTTGATTCTGCTGTCATTGATTCTGAGTTTTCACATGAGCTCGGAAGCCACGATGCAAATGAAAAGCATAAGAAAAAGGCAAAGAAGGAAAAGGCAGCAAAAAATAACGGTGAATATAAAGGATAAGTTCGTAAAAGTGCACGAACCGTGCACTTTTTTTGTTTCCATATTTGCTCACTGTTTGGTACGATTCAAGTGATAAGGAAAGAAAGGTGTGGTGGTTTGAAAAACGTAGGGATGATACATCATATAGAGTTATATGTCTCAGATTTAACGAAAAGTCTCTCATTTTGGGATTGGTTTTTACTTGAATTAGGGTATGTAGCCTTTCAAGAATGGGAGAAAGGGAAAAGCTATAAAATTCATAATATGTATCTTGTTTTTGTCCAAACAAGGGAAAAGTATTTACATATGCCCTATCATCGCTGCGGTATAGGACTTAATCACCTCGCCTTTCACGCATCTTCTAGGGAGCAAGTAGATTTGATGACAAAAGCTGTGAAGGACCGTGGGATGAATGTATTATACGAAGACAAACACCCTTTTGCAGGTGGTAAGGACTATTATGCACTCTTTTTTGAAGATCCAGATCGGATCAAAGTGGAGCTTGTAGCCCCCGGTGATCAAGTTGAAGAGAAACGATAAGTAAGTAGCTAGGGCTGCTTACTTATTTTAAGAATGATAGAAGTTGTTCTTTTACCGTGTCTGGGAAACATAGCCGTGTACTAAAATATGTTTGCTCGTTCGTTAAATGAACACGGATGAGACCAGCTGAACGCAATATCATAAGGTGATGGTGAGCATTCCCCTTTGCACCACCAATTTCTTTTTGTACATCTGTAAAGGTAGCTTTTTCTTTAGATAAAAACTTCAATATTTGGAGTCTTTTAGAGTCTGCCATCCCCTTTAAAATCTTTAATAATTCATCTTCCTCCATACCAGTATTACGAATTGGGTACCAAATAAATAGTTTGTCCTTAAAGAAACTGAATGTATGTAAGGGTCTAAAGTGATAAGCAGGTAAAAGTATGACTTCGTTTATATCCTCTCTCTCTATTCTTAATCCAGTTGCATATTTTTCAATTACCACAGCCACTGAAGCATCAGAGTCATTCAAATCTGCTTTTAACCTATTGGCAGAGTTCACTCGTTCTGATAAAAGTCGATGTGGAAAATGTTTGAAATACTGCTCATTCCATTCATGTATTAATTCCAAAAACTCTGTTCGACTGTTTTCAATATTTAACAAATACTTTGTATCACATTCTACTAACAGAGGGCATAACAACTCGTATAACTCTCCAGATGACGGTTTTTTAAGCCATTCGAGAAAAGCCTCAATGCTATCTCTATTCGGACATTGTTCTAATAAAATACAGGCTACATCTATGAAGGCGATGTCATCCTTCTCCTCTAATTTTTTGCGCAGGGAGGGGGAAATTTGATTATTTACATGGTCTATCCATTTGCTACCAACATCTAAGTACTTAATATTAGAAGGTCTTTTATATAGAGCAAATGATAGTATCAGTTCATATACGGGTGAATCGTCAACTCTGACCTGAAAAGTCATATTTTAGCTCCTTTACCCGTTCCAACTGGCGCCAAGGCCACCACTTCAAAACTTTAGATGTATCGTGAAGTTTAAGTGGGGGGAAAACGCCAGTAAGAACCCATTAATTGGAACACAGACTAAGATCGCCACATCCTGTGGCAACGTCTGTGTGTCCCACATCCTGTGGCAACGTCTGTGTGTCCCACATCGTGTGGGCCCAGGCTAACAATCAGTGGAGGATGAAGAAAACCCCCTCTGATTGATTTCACTTTATATCTAATGATTATTTATTATATCATGTTCATTCCTTTTGAGAAGAATATACAAAACATGCTACATAATAGTTGAACTTATTCATTAGTTCAATTAGTATTGAACTAATGAATAAGTTCAAAGGAGATTGAACAATGAAAATTTCTTCTCGTTTAAGTGTTTTCAACAATTCTACATATTTAAAAATGTATCTCGCTCAACTTATCTCACAAGTAGGGACGTTTACTGGTTTATCAGCTATGGCCTTTTATATGTTAGATCGTTTTTCAACTCAACCCATTTTTACGACTATTACCGAACTCATGTATTCGTTACCAACACTATTTGTTTTTCTATTTACTGGCGTAATAGCAGATAAGCTTGATAGAAAGAAAATTTTACTATGGTGTGATGGTATTAGTGGATTTATTAGTATTCTTTTGTTATTTGCCATCTATTTTGATAGTGTACCTCTTGTGTTTTTGCTACTATTTCTCCGAAGTGGATTCATGAAATTTTTTCATCCAGCAGGAGTTGCGATTATTCAAGGTGTACTATCAAAGGAAGAATATCCTGTTGCGATTGGATTCAATCAAATGCTGTATAGTATTTTTGTCATTATTGGAAGTGGTTTAGGGGCAGTTGCCTATTGGAATATTGGGATCTCTGGGGCTATTATTGTAGATTCGATAAGTTTCTTTCTATCAGGATTACTCATCTATTCATGTAGTATAAGTGAAGATATAAGATTACCAAATGGAAAAATAAGGTTTAACGATTTAAAGTTTTCAGATATGATAGGAGATTTTAAATTAGGTATTTCCTATACGGTTAAAAATCCCATCATCTTATCTTTATACTTTGGCGTTATCATCATGGGAATCGTAAATGGTGCTATGAGTGTAATTCCACTATTTATGATGAAATATAATCTCACACCTACTAACTATGAAGGTATGCAAGTCATACTTAGCTGGGCATTTGGGATAGGAATTTTACTCGGAAGCATTTACGCAACTAGGTTAGTAAAAAAAATCCCTCTTTACAAAATGATCATAGCGAGTTTTGTAGTAAGTTCTCTTGCTCACTTTACACAATCAGTATTCCATTATAGTTCGGTTTTTGTAATTTTTCACTTTATTTATGCTTTTAGTGTTCCACTATGCAATGTAGCTTTTTTTGGTTGGATTGGTCAAATTGTCGAGAAAAAAATGATGGGACGTGTTCAAGCACTGATCACTCCTCTTATGATGTTTACCTTCGCAGTTACACAAGGAATCATAGCTATCGTTTTTCCTAAATGGATTTCAATAGAAGCTCTGGTAGCGGTAGTTGGCTTTAGTGAATTATTAATAAGTTTGTTTTATTTCATCACGTTACCCGGAATTGCTAGGAAAGTAAAGGATTCAGTTGTTTCCGTATCATGAAGGAAAATTTACATAGTTTAGTATGTTATAATTCTGATAAATAGAGGGGGGATTCGGTTGACCATTAGCCTTATTATTCGAAAAGCCATTCAACAAGACTACAAGCAAATTGCGAAGGTTCATGTTGATAGCTGGAGAACAACTTATCACGGTATAATCAAAGAAAGTTATTTGCAAAACATCAAGTACGAAGATAGGGAGAACTTATGGACGAGTGCCTTAGCAGAAGAATCTCATCATATTTGGGTTGCAGAAGTAAATCACAAAATTGTGGGGTTTGTCAGTGGTGGCCGTGAACGGACAAATAAGTATGGGATCGAGGGAGAGCTCTATGCCATTTACATATTAAAAGAGTTTCAGCAAAAAGGAATAGGGAAAAAATTAGTAACAACTTTCGCAGAAGATTTAAAGACAAATGGCTATTCATCTATGCTTGTATGGGTATTATCAGAAAACCCTTCAACGTTATTCTATCAGTCTTTAAAACCGGCCGTTATAGACTATGAATATATCGATATTGGTGGAGAAAACCATAAAGAAACGGCTTACGGATGGAAGGATCTAACGAATCTATTAGCTTGATTTTACAGAATATTTTTATAATTATATTGACGTTCGTAGCACCTCCATGAGATAGTGAAACAAAATACGATTCTCATGGAGGTGCTATTGATTGAGTGTAATTCAAAAACATGAGGAATTCTTACAATATTCTGAGCAGGATATTGAGACAACGCTTCTGACTCCAAGTTTCCGCGTAGATCTACGGAATCCAAAGAAAGAAGACCTAGATCAGTTCATTACTACGAATATTGTAAGTGATTGGTCACAGCTTTCTTGGAAGCAAATCGGCCGGCCATACGAAGTGAAAACAGTTGCAAAAGATCGAATTGAATGGGAGAACCATAATCAAACGAGTATGCCAGTAAAAACGTCGTGGGAATATTTTAATCGTTCTTTTCACGAATGGTTTGTAAAGGATGTACCAGCAGAATTAGAAGAGAAAAAGAAAGCGCTCGCAAAACATCTAAAACAATTCCATCTTGGAGAAATAAAAGAAGGAGTAGGTGATTTAATAAAATTAAGATTATGGAATTATGTACATCGGATAGAAGATGGTATATGGGATCCAAGAGGAAAACGAGCATTATTTGAAGGGTTAGATATACAAAAGCCTAAAATCTTATTTTTAGGAGCTGCTGAAGGCTATGAAGCCATGCAATTGGCGGCTATGTATCCTGGAGCTGAAGTCGTTTTAGTAGATTATGATTCGTATTGCCGTGATTATCGGTTTGCAGAATTTCCTGAATCATATCCATTTTTAGGTGTAAATCCTAGAACTGGTGGTCCAAAAGTTTGGTACAAATCAGATATGAACATAGAGTACGTAGTGGAAGATATTCGAAATCTTAAATATGGAAAAGAATTTGATATTGTCCTAAGTGTAGGTTTATTAGAGCATGTACCTGATGAACATAAAGAAGAAATTCTAGATATGCATCGAAGATTTCTAAAGCCATCTGGATACCTCATCATGACAACTCCACGTGATCAATTAAAGTCGAGACTTTACTATAAAATAATGGCTGATGTAATGAATCATACGTATCGAGAGCTAATGAATATAAAGCAAATGGGTTTATTTGTATATGAATCTGGTTTTGATATACTTCGTCACGGTTATATTAAAGTGCATAATGGAATCATTGCAAAAACTAGATAAGTATAATTATAGAGTTTATATGCCTATCGATTGTAAAAGTCGATAGGTTATTTTGTAGAATTTTATCTATATAAATTACTTGAATTTTCTGACATAAGTAGTATCATAGAGGATGAGGATTTACATACCGAATGGTTAGTAATTATTTACCCCAAAATGTAAGCGTATTCATAACTCTTAAATCAAGTTATCTAGTGGTGTGAAGATAAGACCTATTCTCTCACACTCTAAATAGATAAAGACACAACATGAAAAACATCCTTCGTTTATTCGTAAATAAAATGCTTGGAGGAATGTAAAATGAGTCAAAAACCTTGGTTAAAGATTTACCCTGAACACATTAAAGCAGAAATTGAAATACCCAAAAAAAGCTTACCTCAAATGTTACATGAAACATCGAAACAATATCCACAAAACATCGCACTCTCTTTTTACCACAAAAAAATGACCTATTTAGAATTATCTACCTTAGTAGGAGCATTTGCTTCAGCTCTTCAATCCAACCAATTTTCAAAGGGTGATAGAGTAGCCATCATGTTACCGAATTGCCCACAATACGTCATCTCATATTATGGTACTTTAACCTTGGGTGGGATTGTTACACAGGTTAACCCTATGCTCGTAGAAAGAGAGTTACAGTATATCTTACAGGATTCCGGTGCTGAAACAATTATTATTTTAGATGTATTTTATTCACGTTTGAAGGCCGTTCAATCAGAAACAAATGTCAAAAATGTGATAGTAGTCAGTTTACAACCTTCTGAACACTCTTTTGCACCGGATTTCTTGTTTGATGAGTTCATGAGATCAGGTAATGGAAAAATTAATTATATCGATATTGATCCACATGAAGATGTTGCCGTACTCCAATATACAGGTGGTACAACAGGACGTTCTAAAGGAGCTATGCTGACTCATGCCAATTTAGTAGGTAATATCCTGCAATGTTTTGAGTTTTTTAAGGATGATATAGAGTTTGGACAAGAGCGCTATTTAACAGTTATTCCTTTATTCCATGTTTTTGGAATGACTGTATGTATGAACTTTTCTATTTATACGGGATCTAATAATATTATGCTACCGAGATTCGATCTTGAGGAAGTATTGAATACGATAAAAAATGAGAAGCCCACGATATTTCCAGGTGTTCCAACTATGTATGTGGCGATAACAAATCACCCTGAAGCTGAGAAATATGGGATTGATAGTATTCGGATGTGTAACAGTGGTAGTGCTCCTATGCCAGTCGAGTTATTGAGAGAGTATGAACGAAAAACTGGAGCAAAAATATTAGAAGGATACGGTCTATCTGAAGCATCACCGGTTACCCACTGTAATCCTATATTTGCAGAGAGAAAGCCTGGAAGTATTGGAATAGGGTACCCGTCAACGGACTATATGGTGGTAGATTTATCAACTGGAGAGCATGAAGTTCCTCCAGGTGAGTTAGGCGAACTCATTATTAAAGGTCCGCAAGTTATGAAAGGGTATTGGAATATGCCGGAGGAAACAAAAGAAACTTTACGTAATGGTTGGCTGTTTACAGGTGATATTGTTAGAATGGATGATGAAGGTTATGTTTATGTTATCGATCGCAAGAAGGATATGATCATCGCAAGTGGATATAATGTATATCCCCGTGACATAGAAGAAGTATTGTATGAACATCCTGCTGTTCAAGAAGCAGTCGTGGTTGGAATTCCTGATGAATATCGAGGAGAAACCGTTAAGGCCGTTCTAGTTTTAAAAGCAGGAAAAGAAGCAACTGAGGAAGAAATAATTCAATATTGCAAAGAAAACATGTCATCGTACAAAGTCCCAACAGTAGTTGAATTTCGAAAAGAATTACCGAAAACAAGTATAGGAAAAATTCTCCGTAGAGTGATAAAAGAAGAAGCTTCACAGAGAGTAACCAAACAGTAAATAGACTGAAAAGTAGGAGCATGCTTGATATTAGTACACAGAGAGAATGAATATTCTTCATTCTCTTTTGTTTTTTATTGTAGAAGGTGCTAAAAGCAGCAAGTTTGCAAGTTTTACAGATACTAAATGAAGGAAGAAGTGTGGAAAGTCGTTCTATTGAACTATTTATTTTTTAAAAAATAGGACTTTAGAAGATTGAAAATATAGTTAACTAAAAATGGGATTTACTGTATAATCATTTCAAATAGGATTCACCTCCACCTTAAAGACAATAAAAAGAGAGAAATAGTAAGGGAGGTAAGCGTAACAACAATGCATAATTCTATCTTAAATACAATTTTTACATGTAAACCTAATGGGACGATACTCTATGTTTCGTCTACTTGTATAGAATTATTAGAATATACACAAGAAGAATTGTTAGGTTTATCATTACAAGATTTTATCCATCCAGAGGATCGATATTTAGTCGAGAGCTTTTTTCATATACCAGAAACAAAAGAATGTACTGGGCGTCTAAAAACAAAAAAAGGTCCATTTGTATGGACTCAGTTTTCGATTTCTAAAATATATAACCGTGATTATAAGATTGTTGAAATCATTATTGATACAAAGATTATGCTACCTAAACTACAAGTTGAACAACCGACTATTAAATGCGATAGTGTTTTCAATGATGTTAACATTAAAAATCATTCTATATATGAGCTCATAGAGGAAGCCCCATTTGGGGTTATGATTAATAAATTTGGAAAAATTCAGTATATGAACAAAGAGACACAATCTTTACTCCATATTGGTGATCGTAAAGACTGGATTGGTCAAACTGTTCTCCAATTTATTGATGAAGAGTATCAAGATGTTGTGAGAAGTCGTATTGAACTTATTCAACAAGGTAAAAATGTTGGTGTAAATGAACAGAAGTGGAAAAGTGTTGAGAATAAGGAATTATTTTTAGAAGTAAAGGCGACTAGGGTCACCTTAGGTAATGAGTCATATGAATACGTAGTTTTAATGGATATTTCTTCTAGAAAACAGTTTCAAGAAGTGTTACAAATGAGTAGAGAACGCTATAGAAGGCTAGTGCAAAATTCCATTGATACGATAGGGGTTATAGTAGAAGATGAATGGGCTTTTATTAATGATTCAGGAGTTACCTCATTTGGTGCTAAATCCTATTCAGATATAGTTGGGCAGTCTATTTTTGATTTCCTCCATGTGGATGACCACGAGGCAATCAAGAAAAAGATCGAATTCGTCTTGCAGGAGAACAAAGAGATTGGACTGTCTGAAACAAAGTGGCATCGACTTAATGATACAATTATGCATGCCGAAATGGTTGCAATACCGGTAACTTTTCAACTAAAAAAAGGGGTTCAGGTCATTATCCGAGACATTAGTGAGCGTAAGGAAGCAGAGAAGCTTATGCTTGAATCTGAAAAGCTATCAATTGCTGGTCAATTAGCAGCGGGCATTGCCCATGAAATTAGAAATCCATTAACATCAATAAAAGGATTTATTCAACTAATGAAGTCAGGTGCTGTCGAGAAACAACAATATTATGAAATCATTTCAGCTGAATTGAATCGAATTGAGATTATTTTAAGTGAATTACTCATGTTAGCAAAACCACATAGTAGAGCATTTAATGAAGGAGATATCATTCAAATTCTAAATGATGTAATCTTTCTATTAGAGACTCAGGCAAACTTACATAGCGTTAGCATATCCCTCGAGTATGGTCAATTAAATGAGACCATAATCGTATGTGATGAGACTCAACTAAAGCAAGTATTTATTAATCTCATAAAAAACTCTATTGAAGCCATGCCAAACGGTGGGAATGTTCATATCAAAGTAAGTGATAGGGGGATGAATCAAATTCAAATCACTTTTAAGGATACGGGTATAGGGATGCCGCCATCATTACTAAATAAAATTGGAAGTCCATTTGTTACGACAAAAGAAAACGGAACTGGGCTTGGACTAATGGTAAGTTTCAACATTATTAAAAATCATAAAGGAAATGTCAACATTGTAAGTAGCGAAAATAAAGGAACAACCTTTACAATTGAATTGCCAAGATCATAAAAAATCGCCATCTTTTCAATAGAAATGGCGATTTTTTTTGCTTAAAAAGAAATTATATGTTTTGATTGTATCTTATTACAATGCGCTTTAGTCATCCGGCTCCAGCGCCCAGCCCCTTGAGGTCAAATAACCTGTCATGAATATAAGGGAAAGGTCGCCCTTTTCTTCATGACAGGTTATTTGCTTCTGCCTTAGGCTAAACGAGGCGCCCTGAGCCTTTTGTTCTGAAAGAAAGGATAAAATACAGATTTCGTGTTTTGTATCGTCTATCTAGATTACCTTATATGCGACAGAAATCGTTCCAAACGGTCCATTGCTTCTACAAGTATCTCCATTGAATAAGCATAAGACAGTCTTACATAGCCTTCACCATATTTTGAAAAGGCATCACCTGGAACCACCGCAACACGAGCTTCTTCTAGTAATCTTACAGCAAAATCGAATGAAGAAAGTCCAAATTTTTTAATGGATGGAAAGAAATAGAAGGCTCCACTTGGTTTTACTGTTTCAATTCCCATCGATTGGAGGCGATAATAAACATACTCCATTCGTTCTTGATAAACTTTCTTCATAGATAGGGCATCATCAATACCATTCGTTAAAGCTTCATATGCAGCCTTTTGTGAAATAGTTGTTGCACAAGAAACATTATATTGATGTACCTTTAATAAATGCTTGGCTAAATATTCTGGGGCAAATAGTAAGCCGATTCTCCATCCCGTCATGGAATGTGATTTTGATAAACCATTTATCACAATCGTTTTTTCTCTCATTTCATTGAAATGAGCAATTGAGGAGTGAGGACGATCAAAAATTAATTCACTATATATCTCGTCTGATAGGACAAATATATTTTTGTCTTTTAAAAGGTTTGTAATCTCTCCTAGCTCTTCGGTAGTTAACGATGCACCCGTTGGATTAGATGGGTATGGTAATACAATACACCTTGTTTTTTCTGATAAGTGAGGTTCAATTAAATCAGCTGTTAATTTAAATTCATTTTGGGTCGTGTCTATAAGAATAGGCTTTGCTCCACAGAGATGAATAATTGGTTCATATCCTGGATAAACAGGCCCAGGTAAAAGGACTTCGGTGTTAGGTTCAAGGATTGTTCTAAACGTACAATCGATTGCTTGACTAGCCCCAATAGTGACAATTACTTCAGATGTAGGATTATATACTAGGTTATATTTTTTTTTGACAAACTCGGCAGCTGCTTCCCTCAGTTCTAGGAAACCTGCATTATGTGTATAATTTGTAAAGTTTTCTATGATTCCATTGATTCCTGCTTGTTTCACATGTTCTGGTGTTTGAAAGTCAGGCTGTCCGATAGTCAATGAAATAACATCTTCGTATGTAGAAACCATGTTAAAAAATTTACGAATTCCAGATATTTGAATATTTTTGACTGTTTGATTAATTAAATGCTCCACGTTACATCGCTCCTATGTAATACTGCCTATCATTTTACCATGTGGGACATAAAAGTCATACTTTTTCCTTTGTGAAAAGAGAATAAGAAAGAGATAGAAGTTACCCTTCTATCCCTTACATCATTTTGTTAAAACTGGAGCTTTTCTTCAATATAAGATTTAAGCTCATTTATTGTTATTCTTTGCTGTTCCATAGTATCACGGTCTCTTATTGTGACAGTATGGTCCTGTTCTGAATCAAAATCATATGTGATACAGAAAGGAGTCCCAATTTCATCCTGACGGCGATAGCGTTTTCCGATTGACCCAGATTCATCGTAGTCTATCATGAAATATTTGGCCAGTTCAGAGTATACGTTTTGAGCTCCTTCTGATAATTTTTTGGATAATGGAAGAACAGCTGCCTTAAATGGGGCGAGTGATGGATGTAATCTCATTACTGTCCTAGACGTACCATCCTCAAGACCTTCTTCTTCATAAGCATCGATCATAAATGCTAAAGTTACACGATCTGCTCCTAAAGAAGGCTCAATACAATATGGTATATACCGTTCGTTTGTTTCCTGATCAATATAGTTGAAATCTTCACCAGAGAACTGTGCATGTTGCTTTAAATCATAATCGGTTCGTGAAGCAATTCCCCATAGTTCACCCCAACCAAATGGAAATTTATATTCGAAATCGGTTGTTGCATTACTGTAATGGGAAAGCTCATCATCTGAGTGATCTCGAAGACGAAGATTCCCTTTATTAATTCCAAGCGAAAGGAGCCACTCGTTTGCAGTCTCTTTCCAAAAATTAAACCACTGAAGTTCTTCTCCGGGCTTACAGAAAAACTCTAACTCCATCTGTTCAAATTCTCTTGTGCGGAATGTAAAGTTTCCGGGAGTAATTTCGTTCCGGAAGCTTTTTCCTACTTGGGCAATACCAAACGGTAATTTCTTTCTCATGGACCTTTGCACATTTTTAAAGTTTACAAATATTCCTTGTGCTGTTTCAGGGCGAAGATATATTTCGTTGGTGCTCGTTTCTGTAACCCCTTGGAACGTTTTAAACATTAGGTTGAACTGGCGAATAGTTGTAAAGTCTTTGCTTCCGCATTCAGGGCACGAGATTTCATTTTCTTTAATAAGTTCCTCCATTTTCTCAAATGGCAATCCATCTACAATAATCTCTTGTCCTTTTGCTTCAAGAGCATTCTCAATTAGTTTATCCGCTCTATGTCTTGCTTTACAGTTTTTACAATCAATCATCGGATCATTAAAGTTGCCTAAATGGCCAGAAGCTTCCCATGTCTTTGGGTTCATCAAAATCGCTGCATCTAATCCTACATTGTATGGAGACTCCTGTACAAACCTTTTCCACCAGGCTTTTTTAATATTGTTTTTAAGTTCTACACCTAGTGGTCCATAATCCCATGTATTGGCCAAGCCTCCGTATATTTCAGATCCCGGGAATACGAATCCTCTATGTTTTGCATGAGACACTACTTGTTCCATTGTTTTTGTCATAACGATTTTCTCTCCTTTAAAATAAATAAAAAACTCTCGTCTCTAGGCCACAATAGCCTAGGGACGAGAGTTATGTTCCCGCGGTTCCACCCTAGTTGGTTTGAAAAAACAAACCCTCTTTTCATAAAATTCGCTCAGGATCGCCGTTTCTCCATTCATCATCATCAGGCTTTCACCATCCCTGATTCGCTATAGATGATTGGAATAGATACTATTCATCCGTCACAGCAACTTATTAATAGAATTTCATATAAACATAATATTACCAAAAAATAAAAATGATAGTCAATGTTTAATCAAAAACATTTGTGTATTTAAACAGGATATGTGTAAAACATAGTATAAAGGAGGCGAAATAAATGGGGCGAAGAAATCGAAAGCTGTTAGTACCAGAAGCTAGGGATGGATTAAATCAGTTGAAATACCAAGTAATGGAGAATGAGGGGTATCACATTCACCCCCAAAACAACAAGCAGCTGAATCTAGAGATTGCAAAAGAGCAAGGAATACAAATGAACCGTTCATATAATGGGGAAATGACTGCTAAAGAGGCAGGGAAAATTGGTGGACCGATTGGTGGGAAGTTAGTGGCTGAATTAATTAGGATGGGGAAAAATCAGCTTAATAAATAAGGTGATAGACGAGGATTCACACAAGCGAATCCCCGTCTTTATGAAATATATCTTCTTCTAAACATATATAAGTTTGTAATAAATAGCGAAGGAATTATAGTGACCCATAGCTTTTCGCTATTTTCTAACTTTTTGAAGAGCTTTTTTTAATGTGATTGATAGAATAATATACAATAAGATGATTGCTACTACTGTTACCATTCTCTCGTGAATGGAACCGTCAGCTAAAAGTACCGGGCCTAATCCAAAGAATGTAACTAAGATATATAAGAAAACAAATAAAATATACAAAAACCACTTCATTACGATTCCCCCAATAATTGCTTCTTATAATAAGTAACGTCATATTAAGATAAAAAGTTACATTGTCACATTATAATTTGATAAAGTTATTGTAGAAGATCATACACAGCTGTTTTGACAAAAACTGAAACCTTCTATATATAGAATGCGTATATATTATAATAAAGGAGGGGGACTCTATGGTACACGATCCTTTTGGAGGGCCACCAGCGTTTTTTAATTTTTTTATGGTTGTCATTCCAATCTTGGTAATAGGTGGGTTTATTTTTATTATTGTAAAAGGTCTTTCTACTTGGGCAACTAATAATGCTTCCCCTGTATTAGTAGAACGAGTGATAGTAGTATCCAAAAGAACAAAAGTTTATGGCGGGGGAGAAACGAATGCTCGAACAGCTTACTTTGTCACTTTTGAATTCATTGAAAGCAAAAATCGCCTTGAGTTACAAGTTTCTGGACAAGAGTCAGGATTACTCATAGAAGGGGATATTGGAGACCTAACATATCAAGGTACGAGATATAAAGGATTTAATAGAATTCAATAAAGGAGAATGTAAATGAGTTATAATGTAATTATTTATACACAAGAAACATGTCCTCCATGTCACGAAGAGAAGCTTTGGTTTAAAGAGCATGGCATTCAGTATGAAGAGAGAGATATTCGAAAGAATCCAGAGTACCTTGATGAAGTGATTCAATTAGGAGCTGCTGCCACACCAGTCACTGTTGTTAAATCAGAAATAGGAGAAGAGGTAATTTACGGATTTGACTATGAAAAATTATCCAAGCTGTTACAAACTTAAATGGGCCGCATAGGCTCTTTTTTTGTTAAAGATTCTTTGTTGAATAAGTAGATTTGCTTCATATCCAATAAAGTTTATTCTTTTGGATAAAAAAGTCAAAAAAAATTAAAGGATTTTGAATATGTGTTCACGAAGCTATTAATAATAGATAAAGATTAAAAGAATGAGTGAATGGGGTATTCGATGGAACAATATTTAGTAACAGCAAGATTACTGGACGCTCAAGATCCGTTAGCAAGTTTTCGAAACGAATTTTATTTGAAAGATCAAACTATTTATCTAGACGGAAACTCTTTAGGACTATTATCAAAAAGAGCAGAAAAAAGTTTGATAGGGGTTCTGAATTCTTGGAAGGAACATGCAATCGATGGTTGGATGAAGGGTGATAATCCATGGTTCTATCTTTCAGAAAATTTAGGTAATCAGATGGCGAAACTGATTGGTGCCTATGAAAATGAAGTCATCGTTACTGGTTCAACAACCGTGAATTTACATCAAATGATTGCTACTTTTTTTCAACCAACGAATCAGAAAACAAAAATACTTGCGGACGAATTAACGTTTCCTTCAGATATTTATGCAATCAAAAGTCAGCTTGAATTAAATGGTCTGAGTCCTGAGAAACATCTAATCCAAGTGAAAAGCCAAGATGGCTTTACTTTAAAAGAGGATGACATAATTAATAATATGACAAGTGATGTTAGCCTCGTCATATTGTCATCTGTTCTATATCGTAGTGGTCAACTTCTAGATATTAAGAGATTAGTTAACGCAGCTCACGAACGTGATATTATCATCGGTTTTGATTTAGCACATTCTATTGGTGTTATTCCTCATAATTTTCAGGAAAGTAAGCCAGACTTTGCTTTTTGGTGTAATTATAAATATGTCAATAGCGGCCCTGGATCTGTTGGAGGGTTATATGTAAATAACAAGCATTTTGGCAAAGCACCTGGACTAGCCGGATGGTTTAGCTCAAATAAGTCTAAGCAATTTGATATGAAACACACACTTGAGCATGAAAATCATGCTGGGGCTTACCAGATTGGTACACCTCATCTTTTAAGTATTGCACCATTAATAGGATCGTTACAATTATTTGAAGAGGCAGGAATCCAAAATATTCGAGAAAAATCGTTAAAACTTACAGATTTTCTGATGCAATTAATAAAAGAAGAGCTGGAAGAATTTGAAATCATCAATCCTACTTTGGAAAATGAGAGAGGAGGACATGTTTGTCTTCAACATGAGGATGCAGCGCGTATTTGTAAAGCGTTGAAAGAAAATGAGGTTATTCCAGATTATCGTGAGCCGAATTTAATTAGACTTGCTCCAATTGCCTTTTATACATCATTTGAAGAGGTATGGGAAACTGTAAAAAGATTGAAACACATAATGGATACAAAAGCATATGAAAAGTTTAAAAATGAACGGGAGATTATCGCTTAATAAGTAGCGTTGGAGGTATATATGGGTTGGATAGATATTTCAATGCCTTTGAATGAAACCACGGCTGTTTGGCCAGGAGATACAAGGTTTCTTTTTTCATTAAACTGGTCGAAACAACATACTGGATCAGTAAATGTAGGTAAGATAGAAATGAGTACACATACCGGGACTCACATTGATGCACCCTATCATTTTGATGACAGTGGTAAAAAAATTCATGACTATAATTTAGAAAGATTTATAGGTAATGCTCTTGTAGTTAGTTTAGAGACTAAAAAGAGTATTTGTATCGATGATGTAGTTGACATCGATACTCAAGGTGTCGAGAAATTGTTACTTAAAACGAATGCATGGAAGGATAGGTCCATTTTTCCAGATTCTATTCCCTGTATTGAACCAGGAGTGGCAGAGTGTTTAGCTAGGAAAGGAATCAAATTACTAGGACTAGATTTGCCTTCTGTCGACCCAATCGATAGTAAGGAATTGGTTGCACATCATGAGCTCGCTTCACAGGATATTCTGATTTTAGAAGGATTAGTCCTTAAGGATGTAAATCCTGGCCACTATGAAATGGTAGCAGTTCCCTTGTCAATAAAAGGTGGAGATGCAAGTCCAGTTCGTGCTATAATTAGACCTTTATAATTTTCTTATGATTTATTTAAATTAGTTTAACATATGGACAGTAAAAAGTAGAAAAAGGAAAACTTTACCGAAAGGAAGGACGACGCTAAGGCAATGGGTCTATGTTGTAGAAAGACGATAAGTTCCTGGCTATCAAGTTTTACACATATTACTTCCCCTTTTGGTAATGTCCCTGATCCCATTTAGATTGGAGGATGTTATCATGTTGTATGAAAAACGTGAGCTTTTAAGACGATTAGAAAAATTTAATAAACTTATATTAACCGAGCAAGACCACCCAAGTTCTGTCACAAGCTTTGTAAGCTTTTTTAGACAGTTACTGAGGAGCTCGATTCCTAGAGAATTGTTACCGGTCCGTGAGCTTGTTACTATATTAAAATATGAGAAGCCCAATATATTCCATATGATGAAACGGCAAGCACATCAGGATCTTTTACTTGAATTTCTAACAAGCATGGATATGGACTTACAACTAGCAAGAAATAAAGTAGAGCAAATAATAAAGGATAGTAAGGACAGAAAGAACACGTAGAAGTGTTCTTTTTTTTGATTGAAGGATAAAAATACACTGTTTAGTATCTTAATTGAGCCAGGCACTCGATTATGGTTAAATAGCCTGTCAAAGCCTTGTTCTTAACAAGCGGCAAAGAAAAAAGAACACCAAAATGGTGTTCGATTATACTTTATGTTTTGAAATATTTAATGTTATGAAAGAAGTTGGGTATATCGTCTAGACAATTCTAAAAATTCTTTTTTATCTCCTCGTTCTAAGGCTTTATCTATTTGTTTCATGAGTCTTTGCCGGTTAAATATTAGAATGGATTGATCTAATATTAGCTTCGCGGCAAGGGAAAATTCAGATTCATCTTCTGTGTGATCACATACTATCATTAGTTCGTTTTTAGGTTCCTGTTGGTATTGACTCATTATGATTCCTCCTTTGCCTTTTTACTATTATCAATGGAAATCAAAAATTTGTAAAGTAATTTTTAGAAAATTTTAAATATTTATTTATTTACTTATACCTTCAATGTTTGCTAAACATGATGAAAATTTGAAACTTTACTATAGTACACTATAGATCTTCATTATGATTATCCACTATAGGTAAGACAGTCGAATACTTAATTTCTCTTAGTCCTAAGCTGGTTTGGATTTTCGTGATCCCAAGCTTATTTAATTTACGAATAAAAGCTTGTAAATCTTTTCGATCTTTATTTGCAACCTTTAACAGATAATCATACTCCCCTGTTAAACAGTGACATTCTAATACCTCTGGCATTTGGCGAAAAGCTTCTTCTAAAATATCTAATTTCTCCGCATGATGGATATTTGAACTTATAAAGACAAAACATAATAAATCAAAACCTAATCTCTCAGGGTTTAAGATTGCTACATGCCGATTAATATAACCTTCATTTTCTAATCGTTTAATTCTTGTGTGGACAGCTGGTGAAGATAAATTTACTCGTCTAGCGATTTCTGCATTACTTACGTGTGCTTGCTTTTGCAGAATGTCTAAAATTTGAATATCCACTTTATCAAGCACCTTACTGACGATTGATTCCATCAAAACGCCTCCTTTAAATTATTTCATAATTAGCCGTTTATCATAGCTTAAAGCAGAAGAAAATAAATGAAAAGTCTAAGAAACTTTAATTTGTTTTGATTATTATCTATTATACAAAAGATTGTTTAGGATATTAATCTTTAATGTTAAAGTTATTAATATACTAGCTGGCGATATGAAGATACATGGGGGAGTTAGGGATGCGCTTTTTCTATTTTGGATTATTACTTTTGACGAGCTTTTTGTGGGCAGGAAATTTTATCGTAGGAAAATGGCTTGTCGGGCATGCTTCTCCAATGACGTTAACAATGCTACGTTGGCTAATTGCTGTCTTGTGTTTACTTCCTATTGTATGGGCAGTTGACAAAAAGCCTTTCCCCCCTCGAAAGGCTGTTTTTCCGTTGATATTAATGGGGCTGACAGGGGTTGTGTTATTTAATGTTTTACAGTTTATGGCGTTAGAGCATACGTCTGCGACAAATGTAGGGTTAATTTCCACCTTAATTGCCCTATCAATTGCTTTTTTTTCGTTTATATTCCTTAAAGAAAAATTAACTTTTTTTCAGATTACAACGATGTTCATTTCGCTATTTGGTGTATTGCTTGTCTTAACAAATGGCAATAGACAACTATTAGTTTCTCTAGAATTTAATCTAGGAGACGTATATATGATCGGAGCTGTTTGTATATGGGGAATTTATGTTGTCCTCAGTAAATGGGCAATGAATTACACTTCACCCATGATGGCTACATTGTACTCTGGAATCTTTGGCCTACTGATTGTATTGCCGTTTAACCTTTCAGATTTTACTGTTACCAATATTAATGCGACCTTCGTTTATTCGATATTATACACTGGTGGAATCTCAACAGTCGTGTGCATTGTACTTTGGAATATAGGGGTGAAAAAATTGGGAGCAACGACAGCAGGACTTTTTCTTAATTTCAACCCAATTTTTACAATGATCTTAGCTTTTCTTTTACTTGAAGAAAGAATGACATTTATACAAATTCTTGGGAGTGTCATTGTGATTACTAGCTGCTATTTATTTACATATAATAAAAAGAAGGCCTATTCTTCTAGAAAACAAGTCCAACATACGATACAACGAAAAGTGGAAAGAGGAGGCTAGGAGCTACAGAGTGCAATACTTGAAGAACATACACAATAAAAAACGCTTGAATCTTTCTTCAAGCGTTTTTTATGTGCTCAAAATTAACTGTCTTTTGATTTGCGGAAGTATAAATTTGGATTTTCTCCACAATAAAGAAACTAGTTATTTAAAGGGGATGTATTCTTTACCATCTTATCTTTCGTTTTGTTGTTTTTCTATGTAATCATTTCGTTCCATTCCATCAGATAATTCTTCAGCAAACTCGTGGGCTGATGGGAGTTCTGAATTTTTTAGATCAGTTGAAGATAAATTGTTATTAGGTGCAGCCTCATTATTCCATTTACTCATTGAAAGTACCTCCATAATCCATAATTGTGGTTCTGATTATATTGTTTTATAAGTTTCAAACTTTTATTCTTTAATTGGTGGTTTATCGAATAATACACTAATGAATCGTAGGGATGAAAAATGGAAAGCGAAGCTTACATGATTAAGTAGCAAATTAAATTTTAATTAGGAGATAACAATTATTCAAAATCTCTAAGAGTAACTCTAATTACGTATTTATTCAGAGCAGCTAATGGCTGCTCCATTTTTTTGCCTAAACCTATGCAATCCATAAAAAATTGCAATAAAATGACCAAGATATACATATGGATGATAATGGAGAAATGTTTAGATTTTCAAATTAAACGAATGGGGGTATTTGAGCGTGGCATATTCACCTCATCATTATACTGGTATGTATCGTCCTACACATCCTGGAGAACAGGAATTTCTACAGTATTATTATTATGTATCCTCAAGGCAACCAAATGATCAGCTTCGAATAGTATGGAATGAAATCAAGGATGATCTGAAAAAATTAGCAGATGGGTTACAAGAATTCAATGTGAATCGTGGTATTTCAAGGTATTTATTTCGTTTAGCAGTAGAGTTTACGATTTCAAATAAAGCAAAAATACAAGGATCTCTTAGTCAAAGGACAAATCAGGTCTATGAAAGGTTCACATCTCAGAATGTTTGGGTTTCCCATTTTTTAAGAGCTTATGGTGTACCACAACAGAAAATAGAACAAGTATTTAAACAAGTGATTCGTTTAGCCTTAGAGAACGTTGAAGTTGTTCCAGAAAAAAACTGGAGTGATTGGGAATCGCTCGGTGGCTTTCTGACCTCAGGACCTACCGCCTCTTCATGGGGGAGAAATAGGATAGATGTGTTTTCGAGAGGAAGAGGTCAGCAAATGTATCATATTTATTGGAATGGATCAAGATGGAGCGATTGGGAATCTCTTGGTGGTAAGTTAACCTCATCACCAGCAGCAGTGTCATGGGGACCAAATCGAATCGACGTATTTGTAAGAGGGGAAGATCAAGCACTTTATCATAAGTGGTGGGATGGTTCTAGTTGGAGTGATTGGGAAAATCTTGGTGGACAGCTAACGTCGTCTCCTGCAGTCGCTTCATGGGGAGAAAACCGATTAGATGTATTTGCTAGAGGGTCAAATAGAAGACTTTATCATAAGTATTGGAATGGCTCAAGATGGAGTGGATGGGAGGATTTGGGAGGAACTCTGACGTCGGCACCAGCAGCCATATCATGGGGGAAAAATCGAATTGATGTTTTTGCACGAGGACAAAACCGTCATTTATATCATAAGTGGTGGGACGGCTCTAGTTGGAGTGATTGGGAGAACCTTGGTGGTTCGTTGACATCTAGTCCTGCAGCAACATCACAAGGACAAAACCGAATTGATGTCTTTGCAAAGGGAGATCAAAATGAACTAATTTATAAGTATTGGGATGGTGATAGCTGGAGTGAATGGGATAAACTTCAGGGGTCTTTAACATCAGAGCCTGCAGCAGTTTCATGGGGAAGAAACCGAATAGATGTTTTTGCAAGAGGGCAAAATCAACAACTTATTCATACATGGAAATCGGGGAGTTAAATAATAAAATCATTTGTCTTTAGAAACTTAACCATGTATAATAATGGTAACTATTTAAGGAGGTGAAAGAGATGGTTTATGCTGTTGCTATTCGTACACAATTGCTTCAATTTATTTACAATTGTCGTGCGATTATTTTTGCATTTGTTTTCCAAGGGAGAAGTCTGCCCTTTTTTAGCAAATGCATAGCAACATCACACATCTCTTAAACCAAAACGGATACAGGATATTTGGACTAGAGATGCCTTTTTGGCATCTTTTTTTCATACATTCGATTTAATAGATAATGATTGTTTTGTCTATTTAAAAAGCCATGGGTATCAGGAGATACTCATGGCTTTTTCATTTCATTTTTAAGGAGCGATATTAGATGATAATTTGCACAGTTTCAGATATAAAAAAAATATATGGTGGTACTACGATTATTGAATCATTAAGTTTTGACATACAGGAAGGGCAACGTATCGGCCTTGTTGGTCCAAATGGAGCAGGAAAGACAACAATCCTGAAATTAATTGCTGGAGAAGAGTCTCTAGATGGTGGTGCTATTCATCGTAAAAAAAGATTAAAGGTTGGTTACTTATCTCAACTACCTTCATATACAGCTGATATGACTGGACGTAATGTTCTGGAATTGGCGTTTAACCACGTAATTGCACTCGAACAAAAGATGCAGCAGTTAGAGGTAAGGATGACAGATCCAACAATAAACGAGGAGACATTATCGGAAATTTTAGCTGAATATGGACAAAGCCAAGAGGAATATACACATATCGGTGGATATGAAATGGAATCTTCATTAAGTGCGGTTGCAAGTGGTTTAGGAATTGAACCTTTATTAAACCAATCTTTCAATCTCATGAGTGGCGGGGAGAAGACGAAAATTTGTATAGGATTATTGTTGTTACAACAACCAGATTTATTATTGTTAGATGAACCGACTAATCATTTAGACGTTGAAGCCATTGAATGGCTTGAAGACTACTTAAGGAGGGAGAATGTTACGGCTGTAGTTGTATCACATGACCGTTATTTTCTAGATCAAGTTGTAACGCATATTTATGATTTAGATGAAGGGGAAGTAACAAGTTATCACTTGAATTATTCGAGCTTTGTTGTGGAAAAAGAAAAGAGGCTCATGGATCAATTTGCAGCCTTTAATGAACAACAGAAACGAATAAAAAAAATGAAGGATTCGATAAGGAGATTAAGACAATGGGGAAATGAATCAGGAAATGAAAAGTTTTATCGAAAAGCGAAGAGTATGGAAAAGGCGCTAGAAAGGATCGAAAAGATTAAACGACCCATACTAGAAAGAAAGAAGATAAATCTTGAACTAGAGATAACGAATCGGAGTGGAAATGATGTGTTTATTTATGAAAATGTTACCCAAATTTTTAATAGTATAGATCTAATTCATCATTTCTCATTCGCTCTTCGCCACAAAGAAAGAGTAGCAATTGTAGGGAAAAATGGTACTGGGAAATCAACCTTAATTAAAATGTTAACCGGTGAAATCACTCCTTCAATTGGATCGATTCAAGTGGGCAGTAATGTGAAAATGGGGTATTTATCTCAGCATATATTTGAAGAAGAAGCCGACCAGTCAGTAATAGATGCCTTCCGCGAGCAAGTTCCCTGTCTAGAAGGGGAGGCAAGACAAATTCTTGCTAAGTTTCTGTTTTATGGAGCTTCCGTATTTAAGAAAATCAATCAATTAAGTGGTGGAGAACGAATGCGATTACGATTAGCTCAACTAATGTATCAGGATATTAATGTGCTTCTCCTTGATGAACCGACCAACCACTTAGATATAGATTCAAAGGAAGTTCTTGAGGACGCTCTAACTGATTTTGAAGGAGCTATTTTATGTGTATCCCATGATCGATATTTCTTAAATAAAATTTTTAATCAAATTTTATGGTTAGAGAACAAGGAGATTACTCATTATATAGGCACGTATGATGAAGCAAAGCTGAAAAGAATAAAAATGATTGGGAGTAATGATGATGCAAAACTAAAGAAAAAGGATAAAAGTATTACTTCAAACAAAATGAGCACAATGTCCCATCAAATTGCCGGAAGAAGCCTAGATGAGATTGAATATAGTATTGAGCAGCTAGAAGAAAAGAAATTGGTGATTCAACGTGAAATGATGAGTGTAAATGATTTAGACCGTTTGCATGATTCACAGAGACATCTTGAAGACATAGAAACCCAACTTGTGAATTTATATAATGACCTTGAATCACTGCTAGACTCATAACAGAAATCCCCCCAAACAATAAAAAGGGGGGATTTTCCTATTCTTTCATGAGAGACAATAAATAGGTTCTATATAAAAATGCAGCAAATTGTGCTCGAGTCGTATTCATATCAGGTTTGAAAGACCCATCTGTATATCCTGTTGTTATTCCTAGTGACGCAAGTGTAGTGATATATGAGTATGCCCAATGGTTTGTATCAACGTCAGTAAATGTTACTTCTGTCTGTTCATTAAAATGATAGGCAGTCATTAAAATTTTGGCCATTTGTGCCCTGGTAAGAGGTGAATCTGGATTAAAGAATTCCCCCTTTTGAAAAATTCCAGCCTCGGTAAGCTTAGCTATCGCCATATATGCAGGGTGAGACTCGTCAATATCCTTGAAGTAAGGATTAGCAGGTATTGATTGATCAAGATTCAAGACGTTGTACAGTACATGTGCAGCCTCTGACCTAGTAATAGGTAGGTTAGGTCCGAACGTATTATCTGTAATCCCAGGTAATAACTCTGAACGAGCTAGTAGATAGATGGCTTCCTTTGCGTAATGATCTTCAGGAACATCCGTAAAGACAATCTTTTCATTTTCCTCGTACTCTTTTAAAAAGGTATTCGCCATTAGTTGATACCCTTCAACAGTTGGATGTACGTCAAGCGGATTGGGTAAATATTTTATTGGATCTTCATCAAACACATGGTACATTGAGACGTAATGCACGTTTGAAAGCGTGGCTGCTGTTTCTATAGCGGTGTTAATAGAAACTGTGGCAGCTTTCATTATATTTTGTTGTTCAACTGTCCCGTGTGGAAAGGAGAAATAATAGCCAATTAAGTAAATCGTCGAGTCAGGGTTTAATTTTTTAATTTCACTAACAATTGAGCTTATATTTGCGGATATTTGTTTTAAAGTTAGGATTGCCGTTTGTGCATCAATGTTAACTGTTAATGTTTGTTTATCTACAAAATTTAGAAAATCATTTGCACCAGCTTGTATCGTAATGATTGATGCTTGCTTGATTTGATCAGTAATAGGTAATTTATTTCGGGTGACATTATTAACAATATCATCTAATACTTGATGGGTTGTATATCCACTCGTCGCAAAATCATCAACATACGTAGATAATGATCCGTTTTCTAATAGACTTTCAGCAATGAAATCCGTGTAGCTATTCCCAAATTCCCCGTCAGAATTTAATCCAGCAGGAAGAGAGTCACCGAGCGCCAAATAAAATTCTTTTTTTTGAAAAGCATTGGTTTGTAATGGAACCAATGTAACAGATACAGTTAAAAATATTAGACAAACTAGTCTGATACTATACATCAAACTCTTTTTCAAAGGCTTCACCGCTCTTTCTGTTTAATTTAACCCGTTCATAATATTCTCGATTTAGATGAATCATTCCTTTATTTTTTTTCTCTTTGTGATATGATTTTTTTGGATATTTTGACATGAAGAGGGAGAGGAATATGCGAATTGTAAATAAAAGGGATGTAGACGAGGGGCATGTATTACGATTTTTTATAGAGCATTGGGGTAGTCCAGAGATGATCGTATCAACTGGTGTTTACCAGTGTCATAAATTAGATGGGTATATTATGATGGATGATAATCAAATGATTGTCGGGCTAATTACCTTTGCTTGTGATCATGAAGATGAAGAATTAGAAATCATCTCACTCGATAGTATTGTGGAAAATAAAGGGATAGGAACGGAGCTATTGCAAACAATAGAACGTGAAGCTAGAAATAGAAAATGCAAAATAATTAAACTGATTACGACGAACGATAACGTAAAAGCTTTAAAATTCTATCAAAAAAGAGGCTACGTTCTATCAAAATTGATGGTAAATGCTGTTGAAAAAGCTAGAACTTATAAACCAGAAATTCCACTAATAGGGAATGATGGAATTCCGATAAGAGATGAGATTGAACTAATGAAAGTGATGGATTGAGGAGATGTCTCCTCTTTTTTCGTATAGTTATTTTGCGAAGCGTTAGTTTGGAGGAAAATGTATTGATAACACTTATTAAACCTCTAATTGTAAATATAACAATAATATTTTCTTTAACATTTAATGCAAATTTATTTTTTCCGTTTCATAGAGGAAAAAAAATAAGTTTAAAACAGAAGATTATTTACGGATTATTAAGTGCATTTGCCGGTTTATTATGTATGTCCTATCCTGTTGAAGTATTAGGGGAGACAAATTTTGATTTTCGAATGATTATGATTCTAGTCATAACCTTGTATGGAGGATTTTTACCTGGGCTAATTTGTACAGTCATTATTCTAATAGGAAGAATCTTTCTTGTCGGAGGAAATTTCGCTTCTGTAGGGGTCATTGTGTGTATCTTAGCATTTATTATTTCGATGCTATTTAGATCGACATATATTAGAGCGACTAATAAATTATTATTTGCTGTTTTAGTATTAAGTTGTTACCTATTATCATACATATTTGTTATCTACCAGGCCGTAGATTTTCTTGATACGAAATTTTACATCATTTACTTCTCTAGTTTTACCGCTACGTTTTTTTTCCTTATCGTTGTGATTGAGCGTCTTATCCATGCGAATAAAAGGCTAGATGAGGATGTATATCTTGATAAACTAAGTACAGTCGGACAAATGGCTGCGTCTTTTGCACATGAAATAAGGAACCCAATTACTACGGTTAGAGGTTTTATTCAGTTTTTAGAAAAGGAAACAACCGATCGAAGACTCAAGCAATACTCACCGTTAATATTAGAGGAATTGGATCGAACAAATGAAATTATTACGAACTATTTAACCTTGGCAAAACCTGAAAAGATAAAATTAGAGCCGGTATGTTTAAATGTTATTATCGAGAAATCCGTTGAATTGATACGCCCCTTAGCCTCCTATCATGATGTGGATCTAGTAATAAAAATGTCTGAAGAGTATGAAGTTTTTGCAGATAGTAATCATTTAAAACAAGTTTTTCTAAATTTAATAAAAAATGGAGTTGAATCAATCGAGAAGGGGGGATGTGTGTTTGTTGCAACATCCAAAGGTGAAAAAAAAGGTACTGTCCAAGTCATTATAGAAGACAATGGAAAAGGAATGACTCCAAAGCAATTAAAAAAAATGGGTTTACCATATTATACAACGAAGACAAAAGGGACTGGACTTGGTAGTATGATTTCGAATCGTTTAATTCGTGAAATGAATGGGAATATTCAATACTCAAGTGCGCTAAATGAAGGTACTAAGGTTATTGTTACTTTACCTCTACATATCAAAAAATAAGCGGAGTTTTGTAAAGTCATAAGAAAAAGGATTCCTCGTGCTTATAGTAGAATTAGTAAGTGGAGTTGAAAGAAAACACCCTTAACATTGGAGGTAATGACAAATGATAGATTCACATGAACAAGTGATGAAGGAGCAAGCTTCATTTGTAAATTGGGTAAAATCCCTATCAAAAATGTCAAATGAACAATGGTTTATGCCTTATTCCGAGGGAAAATGGTCAAGCTCTGAAATTATTTCTCATTTGTTAAGCTGGGATCAATTTTTAATTAGTTTGAACATCATGAAAATTCAAGAAGGGGATGTACTTCCGTCATTTCCACCTATACAAGAGGTGAATGAAAAGGCAGCACATTATGCAAGAGAAATAGTGTCAAAGGATGAGTTAATTCATCAGTTTGTGGAAACTAGAAAACGATATATGAATCAACTTTCAACTATAGGTGAAGAAGATTATTCACGTTCTTTTAAAATTGGTACATTTGAATTTACTATTTTATCGTTAATCGAGGATTTTCAGGGGCATGATCACCACCATCAAAAGCAAATTCAATTAGTACTAAGCCAATAAAGAATCTCCCTCTTTTAAAGGGGGAGATAATTACTAAATGTAAATGGATGTTCTTGTAAATCAAATGGAAGTACGAATGGTCCAATAAATCGTTCAATAATAGTTGCTTCTCATCTTCCTGTCGGCCTATTAAGCTCTGCAAGGTCTTTCGTAATAGGATCTACAGTGTACCATCCTTGAGTCACCTGATTATTTTCATCTAGTTCATTATCCATCACATCATAAACATGAATTACATATCTTCCATCCTCAAGCTCTGAATCATATAGGACTATTGTATTGCTAGTAGCAGATATGTTTAGGTGCTCGCGAACTAACGCTTCAGCATCAGTCGTTGAGATCCTATCAGCTGTTCCATCCACTTCATCTCTAGAATCTGTTAATAAAGCATCACTATTATGTGCTTCGGCCTGTTCTCCTTCAAACATACCTTCTTCTTGATTGGATTGCTCAGGGGCAGGATCCATTTGCGGTGTACATCCTCCAATCAGCCATGTACTTATGATTAGAATGAAAAGACGTCCCATTTCCTTCTTCCTTTCTGTGTATATGTTATCTTTAGTCTGTAGATTAACACATGAGATTATACTCATTTAACTTTTATCACTAACCACAATCTTAATCATTTCCTTCTTTCAACAGATTTTATTTCTGATTGTAAATTTTTTGTAAAAGAAGAGGGAAGTAAGGAACGGGGGTCGTATTTAAATAATAACCAGTTATGAAGATAGGGGAGAGATGTGTGTATGAGTAATGGTGATATTATGAGAGAGGTTCAACCTACAGAGAGAAAGACGATGGCGCTGTATTTTTCTTTGCCGATTCTTTCATGGGCTTTATATGATTTTGCTAATACTATTTTTTCGTCGAATATTACCACTATATTCTTTCCGTTTTATCTACAGGAGGTAATAGGAGATAATGAGGTCTTAAATCAAATAGCAAGTACATTTATTACGTATGCTAATGCACTTGCAAGCTTCTTTTTAGTCCTATTTTCTCCTTTATTTGGAGTATTAATTGATAGAACCAATCAGAAGAAAAAATATTTAGTACCATTTGCACTTATCTCGATTATTGCTACGATTCTTATGGGAGTATTTGCACCCATTCAAGCAGACACACAAATTTTAGGTTTACCATTAGGACTATTGCTAGTGCTTGCTGCATTCGTTGTTGCTAAGTTCTTCTTTAATTCGAGCCTTGTCTTCTATGATACGATGATTTCGGATATCGGAAACGAACGAGAAATTCCCCTTATCTCAGGATATGGTGTTGCGGTAGGATATTTAGGAACATTAGTTGGATTAACAGTCTACCCGTTTGTCGGAAACGATAACTTCCATGAAGCTTTCATACCTACTGGGATTTTATATTTATTATTTTCGTTACCTATATTCTTCTTTTTCAAGGATCAGCCTAGAAAAGCTGTTGTGGAAAAGAAGAGCTTTCTTAGTGGATACGGAGAGATTCTTCAAACGTTTAAAGAAATGAAAAAACATAAATCGATCTTTTTGTTTATGATTGCCTATTTCTTTTTTAATGATGCGATAGCAACTGCTATTGCTGTTATGGCAATCTATGCAAGTGCCATCGTAGGTTTCACGACAGGAATGTTCATTTTACTTTATTTAGTTTCTACTATTTCTAGTATTATTGGTTCCTTCCTGTTTGGTTATATTACGAAAAGGATAGGTGCCAAAAGTGCTGTAACAATGGTTGCAACTATTTTAATTATTGCATTAATTACCGCTGTGTTAGCAACAAATCAAGGGCTATTTTGGATAGCGGGTAGTTTATATGGTGTTGCAATGGGGGCTATGTGGGTCACATCTAGAACACTTATTGTAGAATTAACCCCAACAGATAAACGGGGACAATTTTTTGGACTGTTTGCTTTCTCGGGTAAAATATCATCCATTATCGGTCCATTAATCTATGGTACGATTACACTTGTTTTAGCTGAACATGGAAATATAGCAAGTCGTATTGCCCTTTCATCCTTATTACTTATGGTCATTATTGGTTTAGTTTTTCATGTGAGGGTTCCATATCAAAAAGTAAAAATTTAGTAAAAGGCACATAGAAAACTGCCTCATTTCTTTTATTAACTTATGAACATGAACAGTGACCTTCCTACATATAAATGAACTAGTCTGGTGATAAGGTGGGGGAGGCAGATGGCACGGAAAATATGGGGAGTTGACTCAGCTGCAAGAGTGACAGAGATATTGTATTCATGTGTAACATCGAATTTTGGCAGCCCTAAATATTGGGGAAGATATTTAACAGATGTTCCAAACGTTTCTGATGGCTTAACAAGAGAAGAGATTTCTTTTCTACGTACTAAAGGCACGAAGGTGTTACCCATTTATAATGTATTTAGGACGGCAATCGGTTATGATAAAGGACAAATCGCAGCTAGAAATGCAGTCTTTCATGCACGAAGGCTAGGTTTCCCAACAGATACAGTATTATTTGCAAATGTTGAAAACTTCTTTGAAGTGGACAGTGCTTGGATTCGCGGCTGGGTTGAGAGCTTGCTCCCAACAGGCTATCGTCCAGGAATATATCATGATCCAGTAAAAGGAGAATTTAGTGCTGCATATTGCCAAGCAGTTCAAGAAAATAACCAGGTTGCTAGCCAAGTGATCTTATGGAGCGCGGAACCAGAACCTGGTGTAACAAAAGAAAGAAACGCCCCAAGATTCAATCCTAAAGCACCTAATTGCCAAGGTAACGTATGGTTATGGCAATATGGACGTGACTCTGCACAATGTTCCATTGACACAAATTTAGCGGATGAGCGAATTCTAAAATATTTGTGTTAAAAGAAGACCCTGCCTATGAATACATAAGCAGGGTCATCCTATGTTAAAAGAAAAAGGGAGAGTACCCTATTCTCTTTAAGGAATATTTGCTTTGCCTGATATTGCAGGATGTAGCTCAGCTAGACGGAGAAGCAGGAGGTTGATTTTTGCCTGAGCCTTAACGATTGGTACTGATTCTAGCACTAGTTAGCCCTAAAATGTCCAAGATATCCTTCCAATTGGACCTTCCTTATGCTTTTGTTATTACTCTACCTTGAAAGATTTTACGCCTTCAAGCAGTTCCTCTGACATTGAACGAAGTTCCTCAGCTCCTACATTAATCTGTTGTACCATTGCACTTTGATTCGTAATGTCTGAAGTAAATTCGTTCACTGAATCAAATGCTTGCTTCGTAATGGTATTTACCTCTTCCATTAGTGACATGATGTGTAGTTTATTTTGAGTAATTTGTGTTGTTGCTCTTTCAACAACACTCATTTGAGCTGTGATTTTTTGAATTGATTCCATTGCCTGTTCAATCGTATTGCCTGTCTTAGTCACCGAAACACATCCCGCATGTATTTCATTTGTTCCATGCTCGATTGTTTGAATGGAAAGTGTTGCTTTTTCTTTTAAATCAAATAATAATTGTTTAATTGTTTCAGCGGCCTTGCCAGATTGATCTGCAAGTTTTCGAACCTCTTCAGATACGACTGCAAACCCCTTGCCTTGTTCACCTGCACGTGCTGCTTCAATAGCAGCGTTTAATGCAAGTAGATTTGTTTGATTCGCAATTTCAGTAATAAAGGAAACAAAATGATTAATATCATTAATTTTTAAATCAAGTTCCTTCATTACGACTGTTGAAGCATGCTGGGCACTTTCGATGTTTTTCATTTGACTTATTGCTGTCTGAATATGGTGTTTACCGGTAATAGACAATTGAGATGCCTCGTCATAGGAGCGTGAAACAGATTTGATACTAGAAGTAATATGATCAATATCAAGACTTATTTCGTTCATCTTTGATGAAACTTCTTCATTAAGCTCCTTTTGCTTTGTTGTTCCTTTTGATAATTCATGCACTGTATGAAGGATTGTTTCGGTAGATGCAGCAGTTTCCATAGTATTATTAAATAGTTCTTTTGAAAATTGAGTAACTTGTTTAGAACTTAGTGTAATTCCCTTCACCATTTGTTTTAGCTGCTGAATCATAGTCGAAACAGCTCTTGTCGTGTGACCAATTTCATCCTTCTTAAGAGAATTTAATTGTACTGTAAAATCGCCAGTTTGGACCTGTTTAACTTTCTGTTGTAGTTCTTTCAAAGGTCTAACCATTTGTTTTGATAGTACATATATGATGACGATTATAATGAGCAGGTTAATAACGATAAAGATACTGACTTTTAGTCTTTCCTTAGAAATTAGTTCATAAATATTTGAAGCATCAAAATCTCCGCCAATGATACCGATTACTTTATTTTCAGAATTCTTAATTGGCAAATAAGCTGAAATTAATGCACCGTATTCATCCGTGTAATCTAATTCGCCAATATGTGCTTCACCTCTTTCAAATGTTTCAATGATTAGAGGAAAGTCATTTTCTTCAATAGCACCTAGCTCAGAGACATCCTCGTAGTCAAGTGGTGCACCATCTACCACATAAAAATATTCGTACGAATCTTCTTTTGTACGCCTTCCCATCGTGTAGAGATACTTTAGACCATTTGTCTCCTTAATGGTAGTTAACCTTTCTCTTAGTTCATAGTAGTACTCGTTTGGTTGACCAGTTGGATCAATAGACTGATACTTTTCAATATCTATGGTAGATAATGCATGCTGAGTAATCTTTTCAGCTTGATTACTAACAGATTGAACAGCCAGACTTATAGATGAAGAATAAATAAAATAGCCTAAAAGTGTACTAGATATAATGAAAAGTATGGAGAAGAAAAGTAGCATTTTTGTTTGTAGGCTTTTCATGTTTTGGGTATTCGCTCCTTTAATGAGAATAATAGACAATTCATTATAGTATAATTTTTCCATTTAATCCATAATATGAATTCTACCAGCTTGTACACCCTAAAAAATTCATAGATTTTACTTGGTAAGTGCTGAATTCGTGTAGTTATAATAGATAAGAACCTTTATAATAAGGAATAAGAAGATTTTTATTTATGAGTAATAAAGTAACATAAAAGGATGTGCAATTATGAGCGATAAAAACATGGGAATATTACTTGAAAGTGGTACAAATGAACTTGAAATCGTCGAATTTACAATTGGGGAAAATAAGTTTGGTATTAATGTTATAAAGGTAAAAGAAATTATTAACCCTGTAAAAGTGACAAAGATACCACATTCACATCCGAACGTAGAAGGAATCATCGAAATTCGAGGGGCAGTCCTTCCAGTTATTAATATCGAAAAAGCACTTGGAAGCTCTATCTCTGAACAAGGATTGAATGATAAGTTTATTGTTGCAGAATTTAATAAAATAAAAGTGGTTTTTCACGTTCATTCTGTTTCACAAATTCATCGGATTTCTTGGAATGATATCGAAAAACCGTCAGAAATGTATCAAGGACTTGAAAGCTTAATTACTGGAGTCATCAAAAAAGAAGATGGTATGGTCCTTTTACTAGACTTCGAGAAGATAGTGGTAGACATTAATCCTGCTGCTGGTATTAATAAGGACCAAATAAAGAAGTTAGGAAAACGTGAAAGATCCGATAAGAAGATCATGGTAGCTGAAGACTCTCCACTACTCCGAAAGCTAATTCATGATACGCTAGGGGAAGCTGGATATTCAAATCTAGAGTTCTTTGAAAATGGAAAGGATGCCTTTCACTTCTTAGATAGTTTAGCATCAAGTGGAAACCCAATTCGCCAAGAAATACAAATGGTTGTAACAGACATTGAAATGCCCCAAATGGATGGGCATCATTTAACTAAACGAATCAAAAATGATACGAGACTAAGTGAATTGCCTGTTGTTATTTTCTCTTCACTCATTACGGATGATTTAAGGCATAAAGGACAACAGGTTGGTGCTGATGGACAAGTTAGTAAGCCCGAAATTGGCGAACTTGTTGGGTTAATTGATCGACTTATTCTATAACCAATCTGGGAAGAGGACCCAACCTCTTCCCTTTATTTATTGAATAGGAAATACTAATTCGGCCCCAGCGATCGCCCAGCCCGCCTGAGGATAACCGCTGCCCTGAGCCTTTTGTTTATTCAAGGTCTTTTAAAGGGAAGTATTTGTTTTTTACTTTGTTGAAGTACCGAGCTTCGTTCAAGAAGATCTTTCTTATTTACAGGATAGCCATTATTATGTGATGAAAAATGACGATAAAGTATTGCTAAAAGGTAGGGAAAGATAGTGGAAAAGTATCAACAAACATTAATGGAGAATATTCGACATCAACTTTCTCTTTGGATTGAAGCTGATAAACTTTCAGTGCTAAATGAGGACGTATATCGTTTTTTACATTCAGTTGCAGGAACAGCAAGGACGATTGGACTGAGCGATATATCAGCACTGTCCAAAACATTACTAGATTCCATTGATGAGTTGGAAGAGAAGAATTGGTCTACAAAAGAGTTGAGAGAATTTTTAATGCCATTATTATCGATTGGTTACGATAACCAAACGGACGAATCAGTAAACTTGAATAGACGATCGGATAAAGAAAAAAAACCATTGGTATTAATAATTGATGATGATCCGACATTGCTCATGTATATGAAAGAAGAGCTTGAAAGAGAAGGGATAATGGCAATCGTAATAACGGATCTTGAAAATGCGGTTTCCTCTCTATATGATTTACACCCTGATTGTGTCATAATCGATGTCTATATGAAAACGAATTCAGGATTTGAAATTTTGAATTTCCTAAAAGTAAAAATGAAGCAGCAGTTTATTCCTACAATTATCATGAGCTTTAAAGAAAAGAAGGATATACGCAAACAAAGCTATGAAATGGGGGCTGACGATTTTATTGCTAAGCCCTTTGAAATGGATGATTTTATTGCAAGGATAAAACGACATTTAGAACGAAAAGAATTATTTGATAACCTTCTATTAGTAGATGAGCTTACAAGAGTGTATAACCGAAAGTATCTACAAACAGCTTATGATCAGCTATTGCTAGAAAGTCAATTGAGTTCAGATTCTTTCAGTATGGGACTACTTGATTTAGATTTATTTAAAAATATTAATGAACAGTTTGGACATTTAGCAGGTGACGAGGTCTTAAAGGAATTCGCATCGTTTTTAAAGCAGAAGCTATCAAGGTTGGATATTGTGGTCCGGTATGGCGGTGAAGAATTTGTTGTTCTATTCCCCCGCGTGACTGGACTTGATGCTAAACAAAAAATGCAAACTTTACAAAATGAATTATATGATAGTCCTTTTACGTTTAATGGTAATGAAGTTTTTGTTACTTTTTCATGTGGAATTATTGAGGTTGAGTCTAGAAATGAACCACTCACTTATTGGTTAAACTTAGCCAATCACGCCTTACACGAAGCGAAGAATCAAGGAAGAAATCTAATTTACGTCGTTGGGAAGGAAAGTATTGTGCCTTATAAAAAAATGTTGAAAATTGGTGTAATAGATAATGATCCTATTATTCGGACAATGCTAGTTGAAATGATTGAAAGAATTCAAGGAGACCACTCCCTGTATCTTGATATCCAGGCTTATAAAGACGGAATAACATTCTTTGAGTCAGACTGGTATCTTTCTGATGATCCATATGTCATTATTCTTGATGGGATCATGCCAAAAATGGATGGACTTGAAATACTTCATCGTCTTCGTTCAGAACGGAATAGAAATCAATATACAGTCATTATGCTCACCACAAGAAAAAGTGAACAGGATATTATTAAAGCATTAAAACTAGGAGCAGATGATTATATGACAAAACCTTTTAACATGCTTGAGTTAGAAGTAAAATTGCGTAGGCTAATACAAAAATTGAAGTAATAATTTTTTTATAAATTTTGCTTTTGGCAATCGCATCAGCGTTTTAAGAAAAAGAGAAAGAACCCGATTAGGTACTAAAAAATCAGTGTAGGATGAAGAAAACCCACTGATTGAAGTTTCAATTTATTTATTCTGACCAAAGTGGTGAGATTTGATATCAACAGAACGGAACAAAAAGCTCAGGGCGCCCCGTTTAGCCAAAGGCCGAGCAAATATTCCTAAATGAAAAATAGGGTACTTTTCTTTTTCTCATTTAGGATTATTTAACCTCCAGTGGCTGTTGGGAACCTGTATTCCAAGTCACTAGCCCACTCTCTTGCTGAAAAATTTATACTTCTTAATAACTAACAAAGTAGGGTCTAAAGACCCTACTTTTTAGTATGTTTCACCAAGACGTTTGAATACTGGCTTTTGATAGCGTCGATTCATTGGTTTTCTTTGAGTCCTTTGGTTAGAGGGAAGATGTCCAACATACTTTTGCAAGATATCCTTTGCTTGAGAGAGAGACATATTCGTTTTTGGGTTTCGGTATGTTTGATTTAATGAACCTAAGTGTGGAAGAGAATCGAAGTCTTCTTTTGAAGGTGGCATATGAAAATAATAATCACCTGCTGAGACTAATACATCCGATTGTTGCTTACTATTCTTGGGGTTATTTGAAAAATGTAAACCTACTTTTTTGGCTTTTCCTTCTTTAACTAATTTTTCTAAAGCCTTTCTCTTTAGTAAATATAAATATTTAGGATCGGGAGCAGTTTTAGCATGTCGGTTTACTGAGAAGATTGCGCGAGTTATATTTGGGAGAGTTATCTCGAGTGAATATTTATGATTTGAATCCATGTCAAGTCTCCTTTCATTATCTCATATGATAGCTCATTTTAACAAAATTGCCAAATCTTTTGAGAAATTCGGTAATTTTTTGTGAATGGGTGTTGTATTTTACTAGAAAGAAGGAAAAAACAACTAGCTAAATCTTGTTGTTTTTTCCTTCTTCCTGTTAATTAGTAAGAAAGTATAAAAGGTTTCAGCAAGAGAATGGGCTAGTGACTTGGGATCCAGGTTCAGCACCCAGCCACTGGAGATCAAATAACCCTAAATGAGTAAAAGGGGAAAAGCTAAACGGGGCGCCCTGAGCCTTTTGTTCTAAAAGTTGAGATGATAAAAAGGATATCCTCTAAGGTCTAATATAAACAGCAGTTCCATTTGGAACGAAACTAGCTAGTTCTAGAACATCCTCATTGTACATTCTGACACATCCAGCTGATACAGCTTTTCCAATCGAACTTGGGTCGTTTGTTCCATGGATGCCATAATGTATTTTGGATAAACTTAACCACATTGCCCCAAAAGGTCCCCCTGGATTTGGTTCACGGTTGACGATGATAAAATCTCCTGTTGGTGTTTGATCAAGTATTTTTCCTATTGAAATGGGATAAACCTTTCTTTTTATCATATTTTGATATAGAATCAGTGTTCGTTTTGATAGAGAAATCCAAATGGAATATGGGATGGAATGTGGGGAAGGTAAGCCAGGTATGATAATTTTTTGTCCCGGATACAATACATCAGGATTATGAATACTGTTTGCTTGGATAAGCTTTCCTATCGAAGTTCGATAGTTCATTGCAATAGAACTTAGTGTTTCACCTATTTTTACTATATGAATCAAGAGATCACTCCTTTTGATGATTCATTTTCCAATGAATGAAACATTCATAATGAGAAGGATTAGAAATCTACTTAGCTCATGATGACGGATAATGTAAATGCGAGAGAAAAAGATGATAAAGGGATTACCTTTCCGTATAAAAGTTAAGATTGGTATTGAAAATGACAGTCCGATCATGCTTAATTGTCTGAATTACCATGTAGAGATGATGAGAAGGGGGAGCCTTCTATTGGCTTGTTTTTTAATAAGTTAAGAAAGATAAGTTTCTGGTGTTTAGTTTATACAATGTTATGGCTAAATCCAGCTCCAGCGCTCAGCCAAGATGAAATGGCGACGTTGTTTGCCATTTCATCCTACTCTTGGGTCAGATACAGTGAAACTTCCATCATTGATTTTTTCTGTTGGTTAGGTGAACATTTGCTCTACCTGAAGACTAAACGGAGCGCTTGCCTTTTTTTTTAGTTATTTTACGTTTATTTCCTATATTGGAGATGCCTAACATATGGATATCCATAATATGGGTAAGGATAATATGGTCCTGGACGATAGTATGGCCCATAAAATGGTCTTGGTCCAAAACCACCGTATAGTAGTGGACTAACTGCAAGACCAGCTAAAAAAGGTAAAGCTAAATAGAGCTGGTCATGATGCTGTGGGTATATATAAGAAATCACTAATGCTACCTCCTATATTCTATTTCATACTATAATATGGGAATAATAATAAAATGAGCACGTCTAATTAGGAGAGGAATATTGATGAGAAAGAGAGAACTAATATTTGTAGGGGTTGGGGGATTCCTTGGTACGGGAATGAGATATTTATTAGGAAAATGGATGAGCGATTTTCATCCGATAGGCACGCTTTTAGCTAATTTGATAGGCTGTTTGCTTATTGGATTTTTAGCATCTGCGACTGTTCAAACCCGAAATAGAAGATGGACTTGGCTCCTGTTTGGAACAGGTTTTTGCGGTGGATTTACAACTATGTCTACTTTAACAAGCGAATTGGTTTACACGGGAGTTGCAAGAGGTTTGTTTTATTCTGCTATGTATTTGATGGTGACCTTAGTAGGTGGTTTATTGTTAACGTGGTGTGGCTACGAGTTACATTCGTTATGGAATAAGCGAAGCTCTAAGGAAGGTGAAGGTTCATGACATTTATATCTATTTGTATTGGGGGCTCTATAGGAGCACTACTGCGATATTGGATTTCTGTCAATTTGGCTAACCGGTTTCCTTCGAAAAATCTAGTAGCTACTTATCTTGTGAACGGAATAGGCTCCTTTTTGCTAGGGGTGATGATTGGCTTAATTGAAGCTGGAAAAATTCCTAGCTCGATGATAACGTCCATTATTTCTATCGGTTTTTTAGGAGCATTGACAACCTTTTCAACCTTTTCACTAGAATGTCTACAATTACTAAAGGATAGAAATATAGGTTTATTTATTCAATATATCTTATGGACTTTTGTAAGTACAGTTATGTTGTTTTTATTAGGGTCTACTTTTTTGAGTAGAGTGTATTCTCTTCTTTTTCATTGAAAAATTTGGTATAGTTAATGAGTGTCTATTTGTGTCGAACCGAATAGATATATGACTAAAAATACGATACTAGTAAACTCACTTGAGGAAGCGATAATGAATGAAGCGGATGAAAGAGATCCTGAGCGCTGATTTGAAAACAATAGATTCTAGCCAAAAAGTAAAAAGTCAAATTTTTGAGATTATTTTTAATGCTGTAAAAGATATGGTTTATATTATGAGGGTTGATGAAAATCTTCATTTTCGCTATATTTATGCAAACGTAGAAGCGGTAAAACACGCTCGTTTATCAGATGCTAATATTGGACAAACACTCCAAGAAGTTCTTGAACCGAATCTTGCTTCCTATCTACATAACAAATACATAGAAGCGGTTATACATAACAAACCATTAAGTTTTCAGGATTCCTTTATTATTAAGCAACAAGAAGTTTTCAGTGAATCCATATTAACACCTATTCATGATGACGAGGGTATATGTCGGTATGTAGTGAGTGTCACAAGAGATATAACGGATTCAGTACAAGAAAAAAAGAGGCTAGAAGAGAGCCAGCAGAGATACCGGTCGTTAATGGACCATAATATGGATGGAGTCTTATCCCTAAACGAAGTGGGAATTATTCAACAAGCAAATCCATCCTGCTATTCTATACTAGGTTATACCGAACGAGAATTAAAATATTTATCAATGATAGACTTAATTGAGCCAGAGTACAGATGTGTTGTAGAAAATGCGCTAAACAGTACAATTTCTGGACATACGAATGATACGATTAACTGTCAGTTGGTTCATAAATCCGGTGATGCACTATTTGTCCAACTAAAAATGATTCCGATTGTCATCTATGGCACAATAACCGGGGGATATTGCATCATTCGTGACATTACTGATCAAGTTCGGAATGACGAAGTGATGAAATTTATAGCCTTTCACGACCACTTAACCGGTCTTCCAAATCGTAGCTCGCTAAAAGAGGATATTGTACAATTTGTTCAAGACGCTACCTACAATAAGGAAAGCTTTAGTTTAATGTATTTGGATTTAGATCGATTCAAGTTTTTAAATGATACAATGGGGCATAACATGGGTGATTTATTGCTAAAAGAAGTAGCAACAAGACTACTATCGATTGAACAGAACAAAGGAACAGTATATCGTCAAGGCGGAGACGAGTTTATCTTTATTCTTCAAAATACAAATCGATTTGAAACACACGATATAGCCGAACAAATATTAGATTTATTCCGAACGCCATTTCTTCTAAATTCACAAGAATTTTTTGTCACTCCAAGTATAGGCATAAGCATGTTCCCAAGAGACGGTTCAGACGGTGAAACCCTTATTAAAAGTGCAGACACGGCTCTTTATCGAGTGAAAGAAAGAGGTAGGGGTCATTTTCAATTTTACTCAAATGACATGCGAAAAGGTAATTCACATATCATGCTCCTTGAAACTTGCTTAAGAAAAGCTATAAAAAAAGACGAACTACTTCTCTACTACCAACCACAAGTTGATTTATCCACTGGTAAAATTTCTAGTTTTGAAGCACTATTAAGATGGAATTGTGGACTTCTTGGCTTTGTTTCACCAGCTGAATTTATTCCATTAGCAGAGGAAACCGGGTTAATATTACCAATTGGAGAGTGGGTGATAGAAGAGGTATGCAGACAGCAAAAGGAATGGCATGAAAAAGGGTATAACGAAATAGCCGTTGCTATAAATTTATCAGCAAGGCAGTTTCAACAACCAAATTTAGTTGAAGTCATTAAGAATTCCTTACATAAAAATAACGTCAATCCTAGCATATTAGAAATAGAAATAACAGAAGGCGCTATGCAAGATACAAGAGAAACAATAGTTATTCTTCAACGATTAAAAGAGCTCGGTGTGCAAATATCAGTTGATGATTTTGGGACAGGTTATTCGTCTTTAAGTTACTTAAAGAGGTTCCCGCTTAATACTTTGAAAATTGACCAATCTTTTGTCAAGGATGTACTAACAGATAGTAAGGATGCTGCGATTATTACATCTATTATTCATTTAGCTCAAAGCTTAGGTTTTAATGTTATTGCAGAAGGAGTCGAACTAGAAGAACAAGCACAATTTTTGCTGAGAAAGGGATGCCATAAAGCACAAGGCTTTTTATTTAGTCGCCCTCTTCCAGCAAATCAAATTGAAGAACAATACTTATTAGGAAAAGAGTGAATGACCGATATCATTCACTCTTTTCAATCTGCTTTTAAAGTGAACAGAGAAATTTCTGGCTTTGAGAAAAACCTAAAGGGAACTCTAGTCGTCCCTAATCCCCTGTTCACATACAAGGTGAGTGGCTTTTGACCAATAGAGTAAAAACCCTCTACATATTCAGTTCCGTACGGTGGTGTAACAATAGGACCTATAAAAGGAATTTGTATTTGTCCTCCGTGACTATGGCCAGATAGTTGAAGTTGAACTGGATAAGAATGGCTTACCTTAGCCACATCTGGTTCATGAGCAAGGAAAATTGTATAAGAATTCTCTGGGATTTTACCAAGTGTTTGTTCAAAATCAGGTCGCCCAAGCATATAATCATCTAATCCAGCTAAATAAATGGATGAATTCTTTACAGTAATGGGTATGTACGAATTAACAAGTAATTGAAAGTCAGAAAGCTCCATGATAATTTTGTATGATTCTGTCCCGTATCCTCCATGATCGTGGTTCCCATATATTGCGAATTTCCCTAATGGAGCTACGATTTTTTTCAGAATTGGAATAAGTTCCTCTGGGTGTCCGTATTGATCTGGGGCATCGATAAGATCTCCTGTGAACAAGACGAGGTCTGGTTTTAAATGATTAATAGTCTCTACTAATTGCTCTAACTGCCTTGCATCATAGTAATGTCCGATATGAGTATCACTGAATTGCAAAATTTTTACCCCATCAAATGGTTCTGGAATAAATGATGATCGGATGGAATGCTCTGTAACTTCAAGCTGCTTAGGTTCTATGAATCTAGCATACGTATAACCAAATAATATGGTAAGGGTTGTCCCTATTGTTAAGCGGTACGCTTTCTTTAGAAAGCTTCTTCTTGTATATTGATCATTCATTATATTATCCAACCTATCTAAAAATTTTCTTGCACTTATCATCATATAATTCTATAAACAATACAATTTTTGACACGGTCACGTTTCGGTACCGAAGGAATGAATATTATAGACAATTATACCATGCACGTGAATGAAATGTCTGTAACTTATAAATGGTGCTTTTTCATGCAGTAATACAGTTAGAGAGACTAAATTTTCTTAATTTTCATAACTTACCTTTCTATCATAAAAATAAAAGATATAATAGATGTAAGAACAACAACTAAGGAGCTGAATTGTATGAAAGATAAAGTAGTTATTGTTACAGGTGGTTCTAGTGGTATGGGCTTTTATATGGCAAAACGATTTGCAGAAGAAGGAGCTTTTGTTGTCATTACAGGTAGAACAGAAGAAAAGTTAGAAAAGGCAAAGAAAGAAATAGAAACAGAAGCAAATCGAGTGTTAACCATACAAATGGATGTAAGAGAGCCAGATCATGTAAATCATATGGTCCAAAAGACTGTCGAGACATTTGGTACAATCGATTATCTTGTAAATAATGCAGCTGGAAACTTTATTTGTCCAGCAGAAAAGCTATCTTTTAATGGATGGAAATCAGTAATTGATATTGTTTTAAATGGAACATTTTATTGTAGCTCAGCAGTTGGTAAATATTGGATTGAACAAGGCGTAAAAGGAAGTATGATTAATATGATTGCTACATATGCTTGGGATGCAGGTGCTGGTGTCATTCACTCAGCAAGTGCTAAGGCAGGAGTGCTTTCAATGACAAGAACTTTAGCAGTAGAATGGGGAAGAAGATATGGTATCCGTGTAAATGCGATTGCACCAGGTCCAATAGAACGAACTGGTGGTGCAGACAAGCTATGGGAGTCAGAGGAAGCAGCCATTAGAACTATTAAAAGTGTACCTCTTGGAAGACTTGGTACACCAGAAGAGATAGCAGGCCTAGCAACGTTTTTATTTTCAAATGAGGCAGCCTATATTAATGGTGAGTGTATCACAATGGACGGAGGACAATGGTTGAACCAGTTCCCATTTTAGTCAAATTCAAAACTACATAGTTCAAATTGATATAATGTACGCATTGGGGTCGGATCTTCAGTGCGTTACTGCTTTAACTGACTTATGAGTGGTATCAAATTGTAAATCAAAAAACAGAGATTGGGGATTTGAAGGATGGATCCTATTGAAATTCTAACAAATGTTGATAAAGTAATTCCTTTCTTTCAGCCAATCTTTTCAGCAGATGAAAGAATGGTTATGGGATATGAGGTGTTAGGACGTATTCAATATAATGACGAATACGAATCTCTAGGAGCGTTTTTTCAAGACGAAACGATTCCAGATGAGTACCGCTTAGAAATAGACGATATAATCGTCAAAAAAGCCATTGAATATTGGATAACAAATGAAACAAAGCCCTATTTATTCTTGAATCGTAATCCAAATCTACTCATGAAAGATAACGGTGAGTCACTGTTAAAGCTATTATTAAGCTATCAAGAAAAGGGACTACTGTTAGATCATATTATTATTGAGATTTCTGAACATGATTTTAATGGTGATATTGAGCAGTTAAATCATCTTCTTTTGTATTACAGGACCTATGGTCTTAAGGTTGCTGTAGATAATGTTGGCAATGGGGCTGGAAACTTTGACCGAATGAACTTGTTATCACCTGATATTTTAAAAGTAGATTTACATATGCTCAGAAAAACAAACGACCGTACTTCTTATCAGGAGGTGTTGTATTCATTATCATTACTAGCTAGAAAAATAGGTGCGATACTATTGTATCAAGATATTGAAACCATGTATCAATTGCAATACGCATGGCAAAATGGTGGACGGTATTATCAAGGGTTCTATTTAAGTAAACCAAATAGTGAATTTATACAGCCAGATATTTTGAAAGATCAGTTGAACAGAGAAATGAAGCAATTTATAGAGTTTGAAAAGAAAAAAATACAAAGTGTATACCATATTTCAGTGAAAATTCAACAAGAAATTCAAAAAGTGCTTGGGAAAAATAAAAAATCTCTAGAAGGTAACGAACTTTTATATGAGATTTCTAAACAATTATCCTATTGTAGCTTTAGAATGTATATTTGTGATGAAGATGGATTTCAACAATCTTCTAACTATGTTAAAACGGAAATAGGATGGACACAACAACCTTCTTATCTCCATAAAAATTGGAGCTGGAGACCCTATTTTTTAGAAAATATTATGAGAATGAAACTTGAAAAACAGGGTATTCTTTCAGACTCTTATAGTGATATTGAGACAGGGGAAACAATCCGTACTTTTTCATATCCTGTTAATCAACATCAATTTTTATTTATTGATTTGACATATGAATTCCTTTATGATGAGGGCGTTATTTTTTAATACTTGTTTCTTTTCTATGTTGCTAGTAATAAGACAAAGCAATGACTAATTGATAGAATATAAAAAACGCCTCGTAAGCTGTTTCCTTAACTTTTAAGTGAAAATAGCACTGTCTATCTATGTATAACTGTTACCTATTTGTGAAAATATAAAGTGAACTTTTAACAAATGGGGTGATTCATTTGACAATGCTTGATATAGTATTGGCTGTACTAGGGACGATCATTTTAATTACCGGTTTATTCTACACGTTCAATATCTCCAAAAATACGAAATACCAAACAAATGGGTATGATACTGAAGTTAATCCTAAAGTTCAGGATCATCCATATACGAGAAATCCAATATTTTTAACTTATATTATTGCTGGTGTACTCATCATCGGATATATCATCTTTAGGGCATTAACTTCTCAGTGGTAAAAAGAGTATGAAATCATTATTGGATAAAAAAAGGCTACAACCTTATGGATGTAGCCTTTTGTCAATATCTAATAAGATGATTTTTTTAGCGACTTACCATCTTGATATTTTATTTGTTGATATTTGTTTAAACATGAGAGAGAAAGGGAATTTCTGTAGAAAGAAAAGCAAACAGTGTCTAATGCTGCCATTATTTTACGAACGATAGCCAGTCCAAATAAACCTCTTCATTGATACAATGACAAGTAAGAACAAATTTATCCATAAATGGTTCGTGAGAGGGGATTAATCGAATGAAAAAGGGCAACATTTCGGTTATTTTGACTTTTCTTCTTGTCTTATTTGCGATCAATCATCCAGTACAAGCATCAAACATGTTGGACAAGCAGGGGGTTAAACAACTGCTAAAAGATGCACATGAAGCACAATTGTCTTTAACAGAAAAACATCATACGTGGGGTGAGGTGACTAGTAAACTTTATCCTTACCTAAGTAGAACATTTGCAAAAGACTTTTTAAAAGAGCATGTTGTTTATGAAGAGGAAGGCTATATTGTTTATGGCACCGACTTTTCAAAATATGTTATACCACAATTAAGATTTGATGAAGAAACGGGTATCGTCTACAGTAAAGCGCAAAATCAAATCTTTATTTATGAGAAACAATGGGGAGACGGACCCGTCAGATTTGATGCTGAATATGAATTAGTAACCATAGAGTTAAATAAAGAAAAATGGGTGATTCGTGATATTGAGTATGTAAACGACTTGCCAGAACAGGTCCTGGAAAGTAATAGTCCAATCCAGAATAAAGAAGTATATCAACAAGATACTATCCATCGTCAACAAAATCCTACAAAACCAAATGTACAATATAAACATTCAGATGCTTCAATCGAGAGTAATCAGAATGTGTCACAAACTAACATTCCAAACAAGCAAAGCAAGTTATCTTTTTATGAATTTATTGGGATCCGATCTTACCCTCAATTGATGAATCCGACACCATTTGGCTATCAACCATTAAATTCTAGGCAACAACAACAATCCATTTCATTATTATTTTCCTATATTTTATTCTATTGATAAAAGAGATCCCATGGAGAGATCTCTTTTTTATAAGTTAAGCGTACTATGTCAACTACTTTTTTTGAATTTTTAGGTAAGACAAATACACCTATCCAAAGAAAAAAGGTTTCTCAATTACATCGCCAAAATAGTTGCATATCAAGGCTTTCTGATGAAGCTTCGCTGCATCGATAGAAACAATCAGTACTTGTTCGAGATTAACGTCTCTTAGTTGGTCTCGAAAGAGACTTCCCTTTTCCTTGAATGTGATATTTTATATTAGTCCCCATGTGACTTCAACCTCCTATTTCCTATTGTTTGGGTGGATGAGATTGAGTTCCCTGTCAGGTACTTTTATCTTACTTGAAGTCGCTGGGGATTTTTTTGTGTTTCTTTATGGTAACTACATTATTAGTTTATACACTGTTAGGGCTAAATCCAGCTCAAGCAGCCAGCCAAGATGAAATGGCGACGATTTTTGCCACTTCATCCTACTCGAGGGAAAAAGAAAAATCACTTTTTCCTTGGTCAAATAACCTGTCATGAATAAAAGGGAAAACCATCCTATTTTTCATGACAGGTTATTTGCTCTGCCTTAGGCTAAACGGTGCGCCTTAAGCCTTTTGTTCATTTTTATGAAAATAATCAATAAGTCCCATAGCACAAACTTGGAGATCAAGTCTTAACAGTTCCTGTAATTCATTATTAGGTTTACACCCTTTAGAATCTATATATTTAGTAACTTTTTCAAAGAGGGTATCCTTAAGGAGATCGATCTGTGTAACAACATTTTCAAGTTCACTCATTTGGAGGATGGATTGAGTACAATCAAGAAAAACTGGTATCCAATAACGAAGTTGTTCAAAAATATGCTCAACCTGACGAGATGAGCCAAAATGACCAAAATAAATGCATGTTGGGTTTTGATTCTCAATTCTTTGGGCTGATTCAAGCATAGCTTCTGGATTGAACTGATTAGGTGAGGTAGTAGGCAGGAAAAGATGCATCTCTTCAAGTTGGGAATAGAAAACACCTATTGTATCACCAGTAAAGACCCCACCAGTTCTAGAATCCACTATACTAAAATGATGATAAGCATGTCCTGGAGAATTTAAAAATGTTAAATCAAAATTATTACCAAGCTCTAATCGATCACCATCATCCTTTATGATGACTTTATCTTTAGGAATTGGCAATATTGGATCGAATAATTGATCAAATTTTTCTTTATAAACAGCTTTTGCACCTGCAATCAGTTTAGCAGGATCAACTAAATGTTTAGCACCTTTAGGGTGTACAATTACTTTAGCATTTACACAATGATCTAACAGTAATCCAACCCCACCTGCATGATCCAAATGTACATGAGTGGCAATAATATAATCAATGGATTCAGGACTAATATGTAATGATTGTAACCCCCGAAGGATATGAGGGATAGAAGGACTAGCACTCGGATCAATGATTACTTTCTTTTCTTCATCTAATACATATGTACCTGTTCGATTTGGCATACCTAAGTCAAATGCATCAATTAAATAACGGTGAGGACTTAGCTCACGTATCATAATGTACTACCTCCTAGTAACATTTTGTAGAATGATAAAACCTCTGTGTAAAGGAATATCTAAAATAACCTATTAGGTAAATTCCATTTATATGGATAGAAAATAATCCATTGTTTATCCTAATATTAGAACAGATTTGGAAGTATTTGAATAGTTGAAAATTTTAAATTCATTAGGTTGTACTTGTACTTTAGCTCGTTACGTAATAAGGTAGTTTTATACTTACAGTATACTGTTGTTATTTTTTTCAGTAAAATAAAACAGTTATGTGTGAAAGGGGATTGGAAGATGTCAAAGCTACAAGGAATATTACAACGATTAATTAGTTTAATGGAATCACAGGAGAATGGGGATCCGGCTCAACGTTTTTTTGAAGTGGACGGGGAAAAAAGATGCAGTGTCACTTATTTTCCGAAAACAGAAACCTTTGAAATAGAAGTATACCAACAAGGTGAAAAGCCAAAACGATATCAATTCGATAACATTGATATGGCTACAATTGAGATTTACGATTTAATTCACTAATAGGAGGAATATAATGGCATGAATTATCCAGTGGTAACATGTCCGCGTTGTGAATCAAAGGATCGCCTTGAGAATGTTTTAACTGCACAATCTAATCAGAATGTTATCTTCACATGTCCAAAATGCTCTTACATAGAAAAAAACATTCGAACAAGTAAAGGATAGTTTTTTAACAAGCTGACAAGCTTTTTTGTATAAGATAAAATATAAGCTTTACATATATGTAGTTGCTGAAAAGAATCATGTTCATTTTGTTTATTCACGAATATCTTCAAATCTAGATTGAAGGAGTGAACAGATGAGTGATCCGATGTTGTTTTATAATTTAACAGAGAACAACATGTCGTTTGAACGAGTCTTTTCAAGAATGTTACGGTTCATTGAAGTAGAGCCTAGTTCATCTTATCATCTGTCTGTCGGTACCGATTCACATGTGCACCAACATGAGACAAGGTTTATTTCTGCCGTTCATATTCATCGAGTTGGAAAAGGAGCTTGGGGGTGTCTTAGGCAAATAACCATACCAAGAGAAATTATCAGTATAAGGGAAAAAATATCAATGGAAACAGCCTATTCCCAAGAGCTCGCTTGCAAGTTTACGGCAGCGCATTTAAATGAAATGACAGATATCCTTCTTCCTTATGCAGATGAAGGGGCAGACTTACGATTTGAAATTCATTTAGATATTGGACGAAGAGGGGCAACAAAAGAGCTCATTCAAGAAATGACCGGTAGGATAAATTCTATGGGATTAGAGGCAAAAATTAAACCAGATTCATATACAGCTTCTAGCTATGCCAATCGTTATACGAAATAGATTAAACAAGTATATTTCATATAAATAGAACTATACATGTTAGTAGGGTTATAAGATTGGGGGTGTGCTATGAGCTATTGTATAAAACGGTCTCTTTCACCATTGAGTGAGTCACTGCTATTGGATGTTTTATTTGAACAAGGATTCGCACTTGAACTTATAAGCTGTGAATTAACTGATATCGAAAATGGACTTAAAGAAGTATCTGAAACCCGTTATAAACAGTTAGTTTCCTTGTATCATGAATTAAATCAATTGGAAGCGTAAAAAGAATCCTCTTTGGATTTCTTTTTTTTTTGATGAATAAGAAATTATAAGTTTTTGATTGTATCATATTACGATGTGTTAAGTTATCCAGCACCAGCGCCCAGCCTAGATGAAATGGCGACGATCTTTGCCATTTCATCAACTCGAGTTTTATACAGTGAAACTTCCATCAGTGAATTTTGCTGATGGTTAGATGAACCAATCGGACTCTTTCTTGCGGTTTTGTTTTTTACTGCCAGCTTGCGCCTTTAGTTTTATTCGCTTTAACTGGCTCTAAGACCCCACTTCAAAACTTTAGAAGATTCGAAGCAGTGTAAGCGGGAGATAATCAGTAAGAACCCGATAAAAGAAACACAGTCTATGATCTCCACATCAAGTGGCAACGCCTGAGTGACCCTAATCGTGCGGGCCAACAATCAGTGGAGGATGATGAAAGCCTTCATTGAAGTTTTACTTTATACATATAATTCGTAGTTAAGTCAATAAACAGTCACACGAAAATTGAGATTCCAACAATGATCCGTTTGTAACATTTTTCTGTTCAAAAAATGTTATTATTCAATAAAAGAAAAGAAATATGTTAAAATGAAAAATGGGTTTCACTAGACAACTATCTTTTGAACAAATATATAGTATATAGTGACTAACTAATGTAAGGGGAATCAGCCATGATTAGTCTTCAAAGTGGAGAGTTTGTAGAAACAACAATAAAAGATTTAATTATCTCATCTGATAAAGTTGCGCATGTTCAAATCGGGAACAGCTTGGAGCATGCATTACTAGTTCTAGTAAAGTCGGGATATTCAGCAATACCAGTATTGGACCCTGGGTACAGATTACATGGGTTAATTAGTACTGCCTTAATACTTGATACAACACTTGGATTAGAAAGAATTGAATTTGAACGTTTAGAAACCATGAAAGTAGAAGAAGTAATGAATAAAGAAATTCCAAGACTTCATATTCAAGATTCTTTTTCTAATGGCTTACAATTGGTCATTAATCATCCATTTGTGTGTGTTCAAAATGATGACGAAGTTTTTGAAGGGATATTAACAAGAAGAGTGATTTTAAAGCAACTAAACCAGCACATAAAAAAGTTAAACAAGTAATAGGCGTTGACCGAGTTGGTCAGCCCTTTTTAAATAAGAAATTCAAGTAGAAAGGGTGAAAAAAATGCCAGAGGCATTATCAAACGCCTTACATAATGAACAAGGAAAACAAACAAAACGTCCATTTGTTTTAGCCGCTGTTATGCTTGCAATGTTTATGGCAGCCATTGAGGCAACGATTGTATCTACTGCCATGCCTGCAATTGTAGGTGATTTAGGTGGTTTTTCACTCTATAGCTGGGTATTTTCTTCCTATTTACTAATGAATGCAGTAACGGTGTTAATTTATGGAAAGTTATCGGATTTGTTCGGTAGAAAACCAGTTCTTATATTTGGCATTGTATTTTTTATGATAGGCTCGATTCTGTGTGGTCTAGCAACATCGATGGAGATGCTGATATTCTATAGATTTATACAAGGATTTGGTGCAGGTGCAGTCATGCCAATCGCTTCTACTATTGTAGGAGATCTATATACAAAGGAAGAACGTGCAAAGATACAGGGATACTTGTCTAGTGTTTGGGGAATTTCTGCGATATTAGGTCCCGCAATTGGAGGATTACTCGTCCAGTATTTTAACTGGAAGTATGTTTTTTGGTTAAATGTACCTCTTGGGGTATTGGCGATTGTAATTTTATATTTTTACTTACATGAGGGAATTGAGAAAAAGAAACATAATATCGATTATCCAGGTGCAATATTATTATTTATTAGTGTATCTGCGTTAATGGTTGTTTTAGTTGAAGGAGGCGTAAGATGGCAATGGCTGTCTACACCGATCCTTTCGTTACTAGGTATATTTGTTGTAACCATTCTGTTATTTATTTGGCAGGAACAACGAGTTGGTGAACCGATGATGCCTTTTAGTATATGGAAGGAACGGTCAATCTTAATTGCGAATCTTGCCTCATTAACTACGGGAGTCATGCTTATCGGGATTTCTAGCTTCTTACCAGCATTTGTACAAGGGGTAATGGAAAGAACACCTATAGTAGCAGGTTTCACATTAACGACGATGTCAATTGGATGGCCGATAGCAGCAACTATTGCAGGACGTTTGCTTTTGAGAATTGGATTTAGAGGAACGTCCATTATTGGGGGAGTATCTCTTATAGTTGGGTCTATCCTTTTCGTTACGATGTCCCCTGATTCTGGTCCTTTGTGGGCTGCTGTAGCATCTTTTTTCGTAGGTATTGGAATGGGCTTCACAACGACTGCTTTTATTGTGTCGATTCAAAGTACTGTTGAATGGCAACAAAGGGGCATTGCTACTGCCGCAAATATGTTCATGCGAACATTAGGCAGTACAATTGGGGCTGCATTACTCGGTGGTATACTTAATAGTAAGCTTCAGCAAATGATTCATACAGCAGGAATAGAAAGCTCGGTAAACGTAGATACAACCAATATCTTATTAAATGAAGAGCAACGGAATAGCTTGTCTGAGTCGATCCGTTCTGTCCTTCAAGATGGGCTTACCATCGGGCTACATAATGTGTATTTAGTTGTATTAGCTTTTGCAGTTGTTAGCTTTTTGTTAGTCTTATTTTTACCAAAAAACAAATCAAGTTAATGACAAATGATCAAAGGGGGCGTCTATGCAAACATCGGAATGTAAGCTTCTCGTAACGTTAGCAGATGAGATGAATATGAGAAAAGCAGCTGAGAAACTATTCGTCTCACAACCGGCGCTAAGTCAAAGATTGCAATCGATTGAAAAAGCTTGGGAAACACAAATATTTGTTCGATCACAAAAAGGACTTACCTTAACGCCTGCTGGAGAAAAAATTATAGAATATGCCAAAGGAGTAGTCGCAGAGGAGGAGAAGGTACGCGAGGAAATTAGTGCGTTAAACACTCAAGTTTATGGAACACTAAAGATTGCAGTAGCTTCAATTATTGGACAACACTGGTTGCCCAAAGTGTTAAAGCAATTCGTAAGCACCTATCCTCATGCGAAAATCTCATTAATTACGGGGTGGAGTAGTGAGATTTTAAGGCATCTGTATGAAGATCAAGTACATATAGGAATTATTCGAGGAACCCCTGATTGGAAGGGGCGAAAGCAACATATTTTAACTGATTTCCTCTATCTAGTAGATACTGAAATTCAACATTTAGATGAACTGAAGACGACTGAAAGACCGTTTATTCAATTTAAGAGTGATTCTACTTACTATCAAGAAATTCAAGACTGGTGGCACAGGCAGTTTCAACAACCTCCAAAACGAACAATTGTTGTTGATCAAATTGAAACATGTAAACAAATGGCATTTCATGGAATTGGTTATGCAATCCTGCCCTCCATCACATTTCACGAGAATGATCCACCTGTTTACAAGATCCCCCTTTATGATGATCATAACCAAACGGTTAAACGTGATACTTGGTTACTTGGCTATGAGTCAGCTTTTCAATTAAAGCAGGTTGAAGCATTTCTTAAGATAGTGAGTCAAAATATTGACACTTTAGATAAGTAATTTGCTTGTCATTATAATTATCGTTTGATAGAGTTAAACTATTCGAGGTACTTTCAAGGAGGTCATATACATATGAAAATGATGGATGCAAATGAGATAATCTCATTCATACAGAAAAGTGAAAAGAAAACTCCCGTTAAGGTCTATGTAAAAGGGAATTTATCTGATATAGAGTGGGGTTCTAATACAAAAACGTTCTTTAATGGTAACACTGGAGTAGTCTTTGGTGAGTGGACTGAAATCCAATCTGTTCTTGATGCCAATAAATCTAACCTTGAGGACTATGTTGTCGAAAATGACCGCAGAAATTCTGCAATCCCTCTTCTTGATCTAAAAGGAATCAAGGCTCGTATAGAGCCAGGTGCTATTATTAGAGATCAAGTAGAGATTGGTAATAATGCAGTTATCATGATGGGGGCACTTATTAATATTGGTGCTGTAATTGGTGAGGGTACAATGATTGATATGGGAGTTGTTCTTGGAGGTCGGGCGACCGTTGGGAAGAATTGTCATATTGGAGCTGGCTCGGTATTAGCTGGTGTCATTGAACCACCTTCAGCAAAACCTGTTGTTGTAGAGGATGATGTGGTTGTCGGAGCAAATGCTGTTATTCTTGAAGGTATTACTGTAGGGAAAGGTGCAGTTGTCGCTGCTGGAGCTATAGTAATAGAAGATGTACCACCAAACACAGTGGTTGCGGGAACACCAGCAAGAGTGATTAAGCAAATTGATGAAAAGACAAAATCCAAAACAGAAATCAAGCAAGAATTACGTCAATTAAATGATTAATAAACCGGGAGAGCGTAGATCATGATCTACGCTTCCTTTTTACATTTGCTGAAATTTTTGAATGAATAGGGGATTACCAATGACTCAATATGAAACGTTTATTAAGATTCGTCGAGAACTACACCAAATACCTGAAATTGGATATAAGGAGTTTAAAACACAAACTTATTTGTTAAATTATCTTCAATCACTCCCGTCTGAGCGTATCGACATTAGACCATGGAGGACTGGTGTTTTTGTAAAGGTTCATGGAACAAATTCAAGCAAAATTATCGGTTACAGAGCCGATATTGATGGCTTGCCAATTTCGGAAGAAACGAACCTACCATTTCAGTCTATTCATGAAGGATACATGCATGCATGTGGTCATGATTTCCACATGAGTATTGCTTTAGGTGTTTTAACGAAGCTTGTAAATGATCCAATAAAAGACGATGTATTATTTATGTTCCAGCCAGCAGAGGAAGGACCTGGCGGGGCTGAACCGATGCTAATGAGTGATATTTTTTTGAATTGGAAGCCTGATCTAATTATGGCACTTCATATTGCTCCGGAGTATCCTGTTGGAACGATTGCAACAAAAGAGGGTCTATTATTTGCCAATACATCTGAACTATTTATCGATTTGACTGGAAAAGGTGGGCATGCTGCTTATCCACACAACACAAATGATATGGTAGTTGCAGCATGCTCTCTCGTTACGCAATTACAATCGATCGTATCCAGAAATGTCGATCCTCTAGACAGTGCTGTAATTACAATCGGAAAGATTACAGGAGGAACAGTACAAAACATTATTGCAGAAAAGGCTAGACTTGAAGGGACAATTAGAACGCTTTCTGTCGAATCGATGGATAAAGTAAAAGAACGTATCGAGGCTATTGTAAAAGGGGTTGAGATAGGTTATTCATGTCAAACTTTGATTGATTACGGTTCAATGTATTACCAAGTATATAATCATGAGGTGTCAACTAGAGAGTTCATGGAATTTGTTCAAAACCAAACTGACATACACCTCATTGAGTGTAAGGAAGCAATGACAGGTGAAGATTTCGGCTATATGATTAAAGATATCCCTGGCTTCATGTTCTGGTTAGGTGTTGATTCTGAATATGGACTACATCATTCTAAGTTAACCCCTAATGAAGAAGCCATCGGAAAAGCAATTGAATTAATAAGTGGATATTTAAATTGGAAGAGTAAGTAGTAATTAGATCAACATACACAGACTTCTTAGACTATTTTTCTACCTTGATATCATGTGTGATGTAGTATATTTTCGATGCTTTTGTTGCACATTACACTTGAGGAGGTGGATGAAATGGCTCGTATTGGTGTAGAGGGATCTTTAACAGATGTACGTGATGCCTTAAAAGAAAGAGGCTATGACATCGTAGACTTACGAGGAGAAAATGATGCAAAGAATTGTGACTGCTGCGTCGTTACAGGATTAGATTCCAATGTAATGGGTATTAGCAATACAGTAACAGCTGGTTCGGTTATAGAAGCAAACGGTCTTACAGCAGAGGAAATATGCCAGCAAGTTGAAAGTAGACTACAAAGATAAGAAGAACAGCCATTAGCTGTTCTTTTTTTGTAAGTTAAAAAAGTATAAGTTTCTGGTGTTTAGTTTATACAATGTTACTTCTAAGCGCCCAGCCAAGATGAAATGGCGACGATCTTTGCCATTTCATCCTACTCGAGGGAAAAAGAAAAATCACTTTTCCCTATGGTCAAATGCTCTGCCTTAGGCTAAACGGGGCGCACTGTGCCTTTTGTTCTATCAAGTATAATGGATTTGATTAGTATTTATTGTTGATCTTTCTTTTCAACATAAACTTGATGAGGATAAGGGATTTCAATTCCATGTTTATCAAGTGCTTGCTTCAGAGCTTTTCGTAGTTTTCGCTCAGCAGCCCATTGTCCCATATTTTCAGTTTTTGCAATGATACGAATGACTACATCAGAAGTACCTAGTGATTGAACTCCAATTACATTTGGACCTTCTTTAATGGTCTCATCTTCTTTTGCTATTTGATCACAAGTTTCTTGAAGTACGTGAATTGCGTTATCTATATCATCATCATACGATATTCCAATATCTACAAGTGCCCTCATATTTCCTCTGGAGTGGTTGCTTAAACTCGAGATTTGTCTGTTTGGAATGTAATGAAGCGTTCCGTCAAATCCACGAACTTGGGTAGTTCGTAGTCCAACGGCTTCAACAATTCCAGAAAAACCTGCGGTTGTAACATAGTCATCCACATCAATTTGTTTTTCTAATAATAAGAAAAAACCCGTAACAACATCACTCACTAACCCTTGGGCGCCAAACCCTATTGCTAGACCTACGACTCCAGCCCCTGCTAATAAAGCTTTTGCATCATAATTAAATATCTCGAAAACCATGACAGTAAATATAAACATAAGTATGTAAGAAAAGACATTTGTTGCAAGGCTTTCTAACGTTTTTGCTCTGCCTAATGATACATTATCACGTTCGACGACTTTTTTGAATGAGCGTTTTATTAGCGATTTTCCTGCTTGCTTCACAATAAGAAAAACAAATAGGATAATGACTAGCCTTACTACTATTTGTCCAGAACCTACGATTAGGCTAGTCCAATCAATTTGCTCGAGTGAAAAATTCATGATGATTACATTCCTTTCTTGCTAAAACTTATAAAGAGCATATTAGTATATTCCCTTTTTTCAACATGTTAAACTAATAGTAGGGAAAAAATGTAATAAATTGTAACGAATAACGAAAAAATCCTATTATTTATAATAATTACTTATTAATATTGACTATTATCAACTTACTTGTTTATACTTTTTACATGGATTAAAATGGGAATTGGTTGAGAATACTAATTTGGTGTTCTTAATTGAAATATTTAATTTTTGGAGGGAATACATATGGCAGAGCGCATGGTAGGAAAGCAAGCACCACGGTTTGAAATGGATGCAGTACTTGCAAATAAGGAGTTTGGAAAAGTTAGTCTAGAAGAAAACATGAAAAATGATAAGTGGACAGTGTTATTCTTCTATCCAATGGACTTTACGTTTGTATGTCCAACGGAGATTACTTCTTTATCAGACCGCTATGATGAGTTTGAAGACTTAGATGCGGAGGTAATTGGAGTATCAACTGATACCATCCACACCCACCTTGCATGGATTAAAACAGATCGTAATGATAATGGCCTTGGAGATTTAAAATATCCTTTAGCTGCTGATACGAATCATCTTGTTTCGAGGGATTACGGGGTATTGATTGAAGAAGAAGGTATTGCTCTTCGTGGTCTATTTATTATAAGTCCAGATGGAGAACTAATGTATTCTGTTGTAAATCATAATAACATTGGCCGTGATGTAGATGAAACATTACGTGTTCTTCAAGCTCTTCAAACTGGTGGACTTTGCCCGGCAAACTGGAAGCCTGGTCAAGCAACATTGAACGTATAACCTGTAATAAGGTCTAACAAATAATGTTAGACCTTTTTAGTCCATTAAAAGGAGGAAAAAGAGATGAAGCTAAGAGAACAGATGCCACCGTTAGAAGGAGCAACTGCCTGGATAAATGGAGAGGTTACAAAAGAGCAGCTAATTGGGGAGAAACCTACGCTCATTCATTTCTGGTCCGTTAGCTGTTACTTATGTAAAGAAGCGATGCCAGACATTAATCTGTTTAGAGATAACTATCGTGATAGACTAAATGTTATTGCCGTACATATGCCAAGGTCAGAAGAAGATTTAGATATAGAAAAAATCAAGGATGTCGCAAACGAACATGATATTACTCAGCCTATTTTTGTCGATAGTGAGCATAAATTAACAGATGCATTTCAAAACGAATATGTTCCAGCTTACTATGTATTTGATAGAGATGGAAATTTACGACACTTTCAAGCAGGTGGAAGTGGCATGAAGATGCTTACTAAACGGGTTGATCGTGTTTTAAATGAAGCGGCACAGTGAATTTGAACTAGATCCAGTGATTAGCTGGATCTTTTGCGTTTTATGCAAGGAAAGTACTAGGTTTTATTGGAATTAAAACCTTCAAAAAAAGGAAATAAAATACTGGTAATTTACTTCGGAATCCGATATATTTTAATATACGTCGTATTTTTTGTCATTTCTGAATATATATTTATTTGTTTCAGTCGGAACTAAGGAGGGAACATAATGGAAACATTTAAAAAGCTGAAGCAATTTTACTGGCCTTATCGTAACTTTTTTTACTGGTCAATGTTTTTCTTATTATTTGTAACGGCAATTACAGTTGTCTATCCGATGATTTTGCAATACACGATCGATAATGTGGTACTAGCTGGAAATTATAGCTATATTCCTTATTTATCTTTAGGATTTGTTGCGCTGATGATTATTAAAGGTATAACCACATACTTTCATCAATACTTAGGTGATATGTTTGGTATACGATCGGTATATCGACTACGTAACGCACTGTATGAAAAACTGCAGTTTTTACCTTTTAGATATTATGACAATGCAAAGACAGGTGACCTCATGTCACGATTGACAGCTGATGTGGAAGGGTTTCGCTTCTTTTTATCATTTGGTTTCGCGGAATTGTTGAGATTTACCTTACTAATAACGCTCAGTTTAGGTGTGATGTTTTATTACTCTGTACCTTTAACTTTGGTTACAATGGCAGCGTTACCGTTTCTTGCTGTCGTTGTTTATCAGTTTGATAAAAAGGTTCACCCTGCTTTTCGTGGAATTCGCAAGTCATTTGGACGGTTAAATACAAAGGTCCAAGAGAACATAAGTGGGATCAATACTGTCAAATCTCTATCAAGAGAAGATTTTGAGATTGATAAGTTTAACACATCAAATGGAGACTACCGAGAAAAATATTTAACTACTTCAAATGTTTGGGCGAAGTATTTTCCATTAATGGAGTTTATAGGTAATATTTGTGTTGTGGCCTTACTCTCATATGGTGGATATCTAGTGATAAACGATTCTGTTCAACCAGGGGAGCTCGTCGCTTTTTTTAGTTTAGTGTGGTATATAATGTGGCCAATCATGAACCTTGGATTTGTTATTAATCTATTCTCACAAGCTAAAGCATCAGGTGAAAGATTGCTTGAAATATTAGAAGCAGATAACGAGATTCATGAAAAGGATAACCCAATTGAAAAAGAACGATTAGATGGAAATGTAGAATTCAAGGATGTGTCCCTCCTGTACCGTAAAGAAGATGATGAAGCTTTAAAATCTGTTTCATTCCAAGCTCATCCAGGAAAAATAATTGGTTTAATAGGGGCAACTGGTAGTGGTAAAACAAGTATTACTCAGTTAATTACAAGGTTTTATGAACCAACGGAAGGTCAAATATTAGTGGATGGTATCGATATAAAAGAATATGCACTACGGACACTTCGAAAGAATATAGGCTTTGTTCTTCAAGAATCCTTCTTATTCTCATCTTCCATTAGGGCCAACATTGCCTATGGGAATCCAGATGCGAGCATGGAACAAATTATCGATGCTGCCAAACGTGCACAGGCTCATGAATTTATTATGGAAATGCCGGATGGGTATGACACGATGTTAGGTGAGAGAGGAATGGGGCTATCTGGAGGGCAAAAACAAAGAATCGCAATTGCAAGGGCCATTTTAATTGACCCTAGTATCCTAGTATTAGACGATGCAACAAGTGCGGTAGATATGGAAACAGAATTTAGAATTCAAAAGGCATTTAAAGAGGTTATGGATGGACGAACAACTTTTATTATTGCTCACCGGATTTCTTCCTTGAAGCATGCTGATGAAATCCTAGTGTTAGAGGATGGTATCGTAGTTGAAAGAGGCGTACATGAAGATTTATTGAAAAATAATGGTCCATATCAACGAATTTACGACATTCAATATAAAGATCGAGAAGTCGTATTACAAGAACAATAGGAGGGAGGATTAATATGAAAGGTAGAGAATCAAAAAAGCATTTAGATCGTTTCCACTATTCAACGGAACAGGTAATCGAGAAACCGTTCAATTGGAAGCAGTTATCAAGGCTATTTAGTTATATGAAGCCATATTCAAAAAACTTACTTCCATTAGCATTTCTGGCAATGATTGTTTCAACGGCTGTTCGGTTAATTGTACCGATTATCATAGGGGTATATACATTAGATTATGCAATTGCAGAAAAGAATTCAAAGCTACTGACGACATTAGTTATCGTTATTGCCTGTTTATACTTGTTATCCTATATTGGAAATGTACTGAGAATTCGCTGGACGAACTTACTTGGTCAGAATATTATCTATGATTTAAGGCAACATCTATTTACTCATGTACAGCGATTATCACATCGATTCTTTGATTCAAGGTCAGCTGGATCCATTCTAGTCCGAATATTGAACGACATCAACTCACTGCAGGAATTATTCACAAGTGGAGTCATCAACCTACTAATGGATTTAATTATGCTAATTGGGATTTTTGTAATCTTATTTTCATTAAGTCCCGAATTGACCATCGCAGTCATGATTATACTCCCAATTATGTTTTTCATCTCAACAAGTTTACGTAGGAAAATTCGTCGTTCGTGGCAGGTTGTCCGAATTAAACAATCAAAATTGAACTCACATTTAAATGAAAGTATACAAGGAATTCGTGTTACTCAGTCATTTAAACAAGAGCATCAAAACATGGAGTTTTTTGATGGAGTGAACACAGAAACACATGATTCATGGCAAGATGCAACAAGGAAGAATGCCATGTTTAGGCCATTCGTTGAAATGTCAAATGCAATTGGTACAGCTATACTAATTTGGTACGGTGCAAGTTTAATTGCCAATGACACGATTACGATCGGAATTTTTGTTTCCTTTGCTTTTTACTTAGGTATGTTCTGGGAGCCTATTTCTCGCCTTGGTCAAATTTATAATCAGTTGTTAATGGCGATGGCTTCCTCAGAGCGTATTTTTGAATTTCTTGATGAAAAGCCCAATGTTCCAGAAAAAGAAGGTGCCACTCGTTTAGAAAATATTAAAGGTCATATTGAGTTTGAACATGTAGAGTTTGCATATGATGAGAAACGAAAAGCACTGAAGGGTATTTCGCTTGAAATGAAGCCTGGTCAGACGGTAGCACTTGTCGGTCATACTGGTTCAGGGAAGACAACGATTGCAAATCTAGTGAGTCGTTTTTATGATCCCACTAGTGGAATCGTTAAAATCGATGGGAATAATCTGCGAGATGTCACGTTAGAAAGCATTCGTTCGCAAATAAGTGTTGTTCTTCAAGATACGTTTATTTTTTCAGGAACCATTAAAGAGAATATTAGATTTGGAAATCCAGAAGCAAGTGATGAAGAAGTAGTAAAAGCAGCACAAGCGGTGGGTGCACATCTATTTATTGAGAAGCTTTCGAATAGCTATGATACCGAGGTTGAAGAACGAGGAAATATCCTCTCGGTTGGGGAACGACAGTTGATTTCTTTCGCAAGAGCCTTACTTGCAGATCCAAAAATATTAATACTCGATGAAGCAACAGCAAGTATAGACACCGAGACTGAAGTAAAGATTCAAACTGCACTTAAAACTTTACTCAAAGGTCGAACAGCGATTATTATTGCTCATAGACTATCGACCATTCGAGAGGCAGACAATATTATTGTCCTCGATCATGGTGAAATAATTGAACAAGGTAACCATGCTCAATTAATGGACGTGAAAGGCGAATACTACAAACTAGTGAAAGCTCAATTTAATATGCTTAGTGCTGGTTAAAAGAAACTCGTTTCGAGTTTCTTTTTTTGTGCGAAAATTTGAGAATTGGTCATTTGAAAAATAACTGAACGATATAAAGAAATGAAAGATCAATAGTGATCAATGAAAGTTAAATCAACAGAGGTAAGTAAAAGAAAAAACGAGGTAAGTAAAATAAGGAACGGGTAAGTAAAAAGTATAACGAGGAAAGTAATGCATATGAGAGGTAAGTAAAAGAAAAAACGAGGTAAGTAAAATAAGGAACGGGGTAAGTAAAAAGTAAAACGAGGAAAGAAACGCGCAAGAGAGGTAAGTAAAAGATGAACCGAGGTAAGTAAAATAAGGAGCGGGGTAAGTAAAAAGTAAAACGAGGAAAGTAATGCACAAGAGAGGTAAGTAAAAGATGAACCGAGGTAAGTAAAATAAGGAGCGGGGAAAGTAAAAAGTAAAACGAGGAAAGTAATGCGCAAGAGAGGTAAGTAAAAGATGAAACGAGGTAAGTAAAATAAGGAACGGGGTAAGTAAAAAGTAAAACGAGGAAAGTAATGCACAAGAGAGGTAAGTAAAAGATGAAACGAGGTAAGTAAAATAAGGAGCGGGGTAAGTAAAAAGTAAAACGAGGAAAGTAATGCACAAGAGAGGTAAGTAAAAGATAAAACGAGGTAAGTAAAATAAGGAACGGGGTAAGTAAAAAGTAAAACGAGGAAAGTAATGCACAAGAGAGGTAAGTAAAAGATAAAACGAGGTAAGTAAAATAAGGAACGGGGAAAGTAAAAAGTAAAACGAGGAAAGTAATGCGCACGAGAGGTAAGTAAAAGATGAAATGAGGTAAGTAAAATAAGGAACGGGGTAAGAAAAAATAGAGCAAGTAACCGAAACAGAGTTAAAATTCCTGCTTTTCACCCTTTCTCAAGGAAAGAAGAGTGGAAAATAATACTATATAGGAGAAACAGTATGTATTACCATAGACACATCACCATTTTTCTAAAATTGCCATATATATAAGAGGGGTGATATTTATGGAGATTATTGATAAAAGGAATGAACTGCCAAGTCATCCAACAAAGACATATCGTAGAAGAGCACTTTCTGCCATAAAAAATATTGCGATTCATCATAGCGCGACAACTTCTGGGAGTGCCGAAAGCTTTGCCAGGTATCATGTAAATGAGTTAGACTGGCCAGGGATTGGGTATCACTTTGTTATAGATAAGGATGGCGATATTATTCAGTGCCATGACCTCGAAGTGATTAGCTATCATGTTGGAAATAGTAACTCTAGGGCACTTGGGATTTGTATGGTCGGTGATTTTCGAACGCAGCAGTTGACTGACCCTCAGCGTAAGGCAACATTGAATCTAATCCTCGATTTAGTAGATCAGCTTGAGCACGTAGGTATTAATGATGTTTGGGGCCATCAGGAGTTTCCAGGTTATGAATGGAAGCCTTGTCCGTCCGTCAATATGGAAAATATCAGAGCAGAATTACTTTCCATCCAAAAAGGGGGCTCACCTATATATTATCGATCTCCATCCTATATTTCAGGTAGGAGGAAAAGAACCTACTTAAGCATTGGAGATCAAGGTGATGACGTATTGGCACTGCAGGAGAGACTTACTGAGTTGAATTTCAAACCGGGTGATGTGGATGGTATATTTGGAAAAATTACAGAGGATAGTGTTAAACGATTTCAACGGGCAGCTAGCTTAAACATTGATGGGGTTGTCGGGCCATTGACTAGAGAGGCATTAAAAAGCTATGAAGCCGTTTCAAACATTGAACTTGCATCTCCAACTGATGAGGCAGATGATCAGGAAAGTATGTACGAAATGGAGTCAAGGCGTCTTTTACGACTACTTCGGCCTTATATGAGGGGCGACGATATACGAAATATCCAACAAAAGGTAGGAGCAGTCGAGGATGGGATTTATGGTCCAAGTACAGCAGAGTTAGTGAGGGAATTCCAAAGAAAAAATAACTTAGTATCAGATGGAATCGTCGGACCAAGAACGTGGCAAGCTCTGGATCGTACAAGTACAAGAGGAGTTCCGTACTCACGCCTATTATTCTTAAATAATCCGTATATGCAAGGGCGTGATGTAAAAAGAATTCAGGAAGCGTTAACGATTACAGCAGATGGGATTTATGGCCCCTTAACAGATCAAGCAGTTAAGTCTTTTCAACGTCGTGAAAGGCTTAATGTTGATGGTATAGTAGGGGAAAGAACATGGAATCGATTATTTCAGGCATAGACTTTCACTTATAAAAGTGGGAGTCTTTATTTGTGGATAACTGAGCGATATGCGTGGTAATCCGGCTCCAGCGACCAGCCCGCCTGAGGTCAAATAACCTGTAATGTTTTATTCAATTATCAAGAAAGTATAAAAGTTAGTGACTTGGAATCCAGCTCCAGCACCCAGCCAGGATGAAATGGCGACGATTATTGCCATTTCATCCTATTCAAGGTCAAATAACCCTAAATGAAAAGGGGAAAAGCACTCTTTTTCTCATTTAGGAACATTTGCTCTGATTGAGGCGAACCGGTGCGCAACTCCTTTTTTTCTTTGTAACATTTTTGTAACAATTGCGTCTAATGATGAAAAGGAGGGATTGTCATGAAAATGAAAAGCATGATAATAAGTATGGTGTTTATAATGATGATATTCACTGTGAGTGCGTGCAGTGGTGGATCACAGCTTTCCACAGAGGAATCAACCAGTTCAGATAGTCAAGCGGCACAGGATTCCACAGAGGAATCAACCAGTTCAGATAGTCAAGTGGCACAGAATTCTGCATCGATGGAGTCAAAATCAACTGAAAATTCTATGAAAATGAAACAGGAAGGTGCAGATTCTGGAACAGAGCTACTAACTAGTGAAATAAAAAATGTAACCGATCAAATGATTATTTACCATGCTAACATCCGTATGGAAGTGAAGGATTTTATGGAAGCTAGAGAAAATATTATCAATTATATAACAAAGAACAATGGATACATTGCAAATTCTACAACAGAACAGATGCATGATGGTAATTTAGGTGGCTCCCTAACAATTCGGATTCCACAAGAACATTTTCAAACAGTTATCAATCAGGCAGAATCGTTGAGTGTAAGAATTCATCATCAAACCATTGAAGGACAAGATGTGACAGAAGAATATGTGGATCTCAATTCTCGATTAAAATCAAAGGAAGTTGTGGAACAAAGATTGTTGGGCTTTATGCAAAAGGCAGATAAAACAGAGGATTTATTAAAAATTTCTTCTGATTTGGGGCGAGTTCAAGAAGAAATTGAACAAATTAAAGGTAGGGTCCATTATTTACAAAATCAAGTTTCTTTTTCTACAATCCATCTATCCATTTTCGAAAATAAAGTAATTGTGCCATCGATTGATGAAAAAGATACAAACACTTGGGATAAAACGAAAAAGCAATTTGTGAATAGTATTCAGTTTTTACTTAGTCTTGCATCTGGAATATTTATTTTTATAATTGGGAATTCACCTGTTTTACTATTCTTTGCGCTAGTAGCTATTATGGTTATCTTGATTATTCGTCATCAAAAGAAAAAACTGCATAAGAAGGGTTCAGAAGAAAATTCAAACATGGAATAGAAGATAGAGACAATCACTCATCATATGATAAAATGGGGAGAAAAGATATAGCACCAAAATGGAGGAATATATGTGAAAAAGGAGTTTGCAGTAATAGGTCTGGGGAGATTTGGTGGTAGTATATGCCGTTCATTAAGTCAACAAGGAATGGAAGTACTTGCTATTGATATACATGAAGATAAAGTAAACGAATTTTCATCCATTGCTTCACATGCTGTTGTGGGAGATACAACTGATGAGATGGTTTTAAAGAGTCTAGGGATTCGCAATTTTGATCATGTTATTGTTGCAATTGGTGATAATATTCAAGCAAGTATTTTAACAACGCTTATATTAAAGGAGTTAGGGGTCAAACATATTACAGTAAAAGCCCAGAATGACTATCATGAAAAAGTGTTAACGAAAATAGGGGCAGATCATATCGTGCATCCTGAGAGGGATATGGGCCAGAGAATCGCTCATAACATCGTTTCCAATAATGTGTTAGATTACTTAGAGCTCTCCGATGAACATAGCATTGTAGAGATTATCGCTAGCAAACATGTTGATGGATATTCTTTAATTGATTTAGATATCCGCGCGAAATATGGGATCAATATCGTCGCAATAAAGCGAGGCAAGGATATCCTTGTTTCACCACAAGCCTCTGAGCTCATCCGTCAAGGAGATATACTCATTGTAATTGGCGCTGACACTGATATTAATCGGTTTGAAAAGAATTTAATAGAAGATTAAAAAAGGCCTCTAGGAGGCCTTTTCTTTTTAAACTTCCATAATGATTGGTAAGATCATTGGTCGTCTCTTTGTTTTTTCATAAAGGAATGGTGCTAATGTATCTGTAATTTCATTTTTAATTTCAGACCATTGTGTCGTTTTTCGTTCCATTACTTTATTTAAATGATTCGTTATTAATTTTTGAGCATCGTTGATTAAATCGCCAGATTCCCTCATATATACAAAACCGCGAGAAATTAAGTCAGGTCCTGCAGCAATTTTAAATTCTTTCATATTGATACTCACAACCACTATAACAAGACCTTCTTCGGAGAGAATACGGCGATCTCTTAGAACGATATTCCCTATATCGCCAATACCGCTTCCATCAATATACACATTCCCAGAAGGGATTTTACCGGACACGGACGCTTCTTCTGAGCCTAAAGCGAGCACTTCCCCGTTATCCATAATAAAGCAGTTTTCCTCTTGAACACCACAATCAACAGCTAGCTTAACATGCATTTTTTGCATGCGGTACTCACCGTGAATAGGCATAAAATACTTTGGCTTCATTAATCTGAGCATTAACTTTTGCTCTTCTTGTCCACCGTGCCCTGAAGTATGAATATCGTTCAATGAACCATGAATAACTTCTGCACCAGCACGGTACAAACGGTCAATTGTGCGACTAACACTGATGGTATTACCTGGAATAGGTGACGAAGAAAATACAACGGTATCACCAGGAATAATTTGAATTTGCCTATGTGTACCATTTGCGATTCTTGATAAAGCTGCCATTGGCTCCCCTTGGCTACCTGTGCACAGAATTACCACACGATCAGCAGGCATACGGTTAATTTGTGAAGGCTCGATAATCGTATCCTTAGGACAACTGATATATCCAAGATCTTGGCCAATTGTGATAGCTGCCTCCATACTTCTTCCGAATACAGCGATTTTCCGTCCGTTCAGTACAGCAGCTTCCACCACTTGTTGTAAGCGATGAATATTTGAAGCAAATGTTGCAAAAATGATTCTTCCTGATACTTTACGGAAAATCTCATGAATGCTCTCACCCACACGGCGTTCTGACATTGTGAAATGAGGAACTTCACTATTTGTAGAATCAGATAATAAACAGAGAACTCCTTCTTTTCCGATTTCAGCCATTTTTGTAATATTAGCTGGCTCTCCTACCGGAGTAAAATCGAATTTAAAATCACCCGTGTGAACGATTTGTCCTGGAGGTGTTTTAACAACAATTCCGAAGGCATCTGGAATACTATGTGTCGTTCTGTAAAAAGAGACGGAAGTTTTTCTAAACTTTATCACATCGTCTTCTTTAATCTCATGTAACTGAGCAGTCCGTAATAGCCCATGTTCTTCTAGTTTATTTTTAATTAAACCAAGGGCTAGTTTTCCAGCATAAATCGGAATATTTATTTCACGTAAAAGGTAAGGAATCCCCCCAATATGATCCTCATGTCCATGTGTAATAAATAATCCTTTAATTTTTTCAACATTTTTGATTAAGTAGCTATAATCTGGAATAACATAATCGATGCCTAGTAATTCATCTTCAGGAAATTTTATCCCCGCATCAATAATTATGATTTCGTCCTGAAATTGAACTGCGTACGTATTTTTACCGATTTCACCCAGTCCGCCAAGGGCAAATACGGCTGTTTGGTCGTTTTTCACAAACTTCATAATTAGACCGTCTCCACTTTATAAGCTTCAGCTAGTTGCTCATACTCTAAAAAAGCACCTGTAACAGGCTGGACAAATTCAATGTTATAACGACGATCAGCTAATACTTGACGAACTTCTCTTTCGCTGTTCGCTTCTACATATAACGTTTTTGTACGTTCTCTAACGGGTGCTTCAAAAATACTTTCTTGATAATAAATCTTAAATATCATTTCTATCTCTCCTTGAAATACGTTTATAGATCATGTTCATTTGTTTAAAAAGCCGTGCCGTACAATATGATAGGCAAAAAGCCACTTTTATGTTGGGGGTGTACTGGCTTTTTACCATTATGAACGAATCTAATAAATAAATTTTTGCTTTCTAAAAAACTGGCTTTGAAGCCAGTAATTACTATATTTATATATAAGTGAAGACTTTTATATCTTCAAATGTAAATAACAAAGTATATCTGTCCTTCCATTATAACGAAAAAACAAAATATTTTCATGTTTTTTCTAACGTATGAAATTTTTAGTAATAAATGTGAGCAACTAGAAGATGTCCTTCATTTATGTGAAGGACATTTTGTTTAGGTTGAATGATTTAAGTTAAGCAATTGTTTTTTTACGAAGAATATCGTTCCATTGTCTCCATAATCTTTTTCTAAGCTTTTTTAACATTTTACCCATTCTCTCCTTTCAAGTCCAATGTTATACCTTTCACTGAGCGCTTGTTTGTTATTAGTATATGGAATAATAGACTAACCTTTCATGGGTATATATGGAATTGAAATCATATACATTGACAATAATTCTAGCTTCATTTAGCGTTTTGTTTAGATAAATGAGAGGGGTAGATGGAATGGGGCGTCTGTATGGTGCTTTATTGATTTTAAGCTTAATATGGGGAACTTCATTTTTATTTATAAAATTTCTTGTAGAACCATTGGGGGCATGGGGTGTTGTATTTTGGCGGTGCATTTTTGGTTTAATGATTCTGCTACTTGTTGTTACCGTTCGAAAGGAATGGAGAGCGATTAATAAACTACCCTATAAAATGATTTTTCTTGTATCCCTTCTTAATAATGCTATACCATGGGCACTCATTGCCCTTAGTGAGACCAAAATTTCTAGCAGCTTTGCATCATTATTGAATGCTACGACTCCAATCTGGACAGTGATAATAGGATATATTTGTTTTTCATCAAAGCTAAAAAATACCCAGTGGATCGGTGTAGCTATTGGTTTTTTAGGTATCATTATTTTGACTAACTTTAGTATTCTTAATTTATTTCAACAGTCTTTTATCGGCTTATTTACAATGATATTTGCTACCATTTGTTATGGTTTTTCAACCCATCTTTCTAGGAATTACTTAAGAGGTGTGAGCATCACGATGATATCGACAAGTACTTTAGCAGTATCGGCTGTCATTAGCTTCCTGTTTGCGATTATCTACAATCCTGAGGCTTTTCAAAACTTTGTAGAACTAGATGTTATCTTGTCCTTAGTAGGTTTGGGAATTTTTGGATCAGGAATTGCCTATCTATTATATTATTATATGATTCAAAAGGGCTCAGCTGAGTTTGCTTCCTTAGTTACGTATCTCGTCCCGATTACAGCACTTATTTGGGGATATCTTTTTTTACGTGAAGAAATTACCTTATCCATGATTTTGGGTTTTTGTTTCATAATCTTTGGTGTTTATCTTACTTCAAAAAAACCAAGACAATCAAAAATTCGCTCTAAAGCTATTGCCTAACTTTATTACCTAGAAAAAGGGGACTTATAAGAATGAGAAAGATTGTATTTTTTGATATTGACGGGACATTATTGGACCATGATAAAAAAATTCCTACTGATACAATAAAAGCTATACAGGAATTAAAGAAGAATGGTCATTTTGTAGCGATTGCTACAGGAAGAGCCCCATTTATGTTTAGTGACATAAGAGAGGAGCTCTTAATTTCTTCCTATATTAGTTTTAATGGTCAGTATGTTGTAGTAGATAATGAACCTATTGTGAAGAATTCATTAAGTAAAGCTACTTTAAAAAAATTACATGAGCATGCAAAAAAGAGTGGACATCCACTTGTCTTTATGAATCATGAAACAATGAAGGCAAGTGAGGGAAACCATCCTAATATACACGAAAGCTTAGGTACATTAAATTTTGCTCATCCAGAGGCAGATCCCTTATTTTATAACCACCATGATATTTACCAAACACTTTTATTCTGTGGGAAAGGTGAGGAAGATGAGTATGTGAATCGCTATGAAGATTTTCATTTTATTAGATGGCATGAAGTTTCTACAGATGTATTACCGAGTGGGGGATCAAAAGCAAAGGGAATCCATCATTTCATTAATGAACTAGGGTTTAAACGTGATGACGTAGTAGCGTTTGGAGATGGGCTAAATGATGTAGAAATGCTTCGTTTTGCAGGTAGTGGAGTAGCGATGGGCAATGCGACACCCGAGGCAAAAGAAGCAGCAAATTATGTTACAAAGGCAGTAGATGATGGTGGAATTGTACATGGGCTTGAACGTTTAAACCTAATATAAAAAAGAGCGCCCAAGGGGAACTGGGCGTTCTTTTTTATTTATCGGTCAATGGGTTTTGCATGTTTAGGCTCAAGGAAAGGATCTTGATCATTAATATGGTCATAAAACATGACCCCGTTTAAATGATCGATTTCATGTTGAAAGACAATTGCTATTAGCCCTTTTAACCTTAGTTTAACTTCTTCTCCATTTAATGTAGTTCCTTTTACCGTAACTTTTGCATACCTAGGAACGTAGCCAGGTACATCACGATCCACCGATAGACAGCCCTCACCACTTGTTAAATAACACATTTCAACTGAATGGCTAATAATTTTTGGGTTAAAGAGGGCATAACTATAAAGATTCTCTTGGTCATCTGTAACATGAATAGCAATCATTCTTTTTGAAACATTAATTTGAGGTGCTGCTATTCCAATGCCAGGACGAAGTTGATATTTGGCAGCTATTTCTGGATCTTGACTGTTAATAACAAATTCGAGCATTTCCTTAAGAGTATTTTTTTCTTCCTCAGTTGGAGGAAGCTTTACCTCTTTTGCTACTTGTCGAAGTGTAGGATGTCCCTCTCGTATAACATCTTTCATTGTAATCATGATGAACAACTCCTTATGGCCATAAAGATATACTTTCGTTATTATATATATACGAATCCTTTACAGGATACCATAACTGCTAGCTTTTAAAAAAGAAAACTATTAAATATTCCGATAAAATTGGAGATTTTTAAGTGAGTATGAAACTACATTACTTTACATAGGACTATTTTTTAGGACAAGTGCATATGGATGGAATATAGTTTTGGTTGTAAAAATGTTTAGAAAAAATTATAGTAGAACTTGGAGTATAAAGGGGGAAATTCTAAAACGATGAGATATGTATTATATATTCTACTGCTAAGTGGCCTTTTAATAGCTGGATGTCAATCTGGACCAACTCCAGCTGAGCAAATATATGTTCATTTGGAACAAGCTGTTGAATTAGAACAGGACTTTGAAGATCAACAGGATCCAATGGTAAAACTTGAGCAAGAAGAAAAGGCTATTTATGATCAAATAATAACACTTGGTATGAAGGAAATTGACAAAATTAAGGAACTTTCGACAGAAGCAAGTGTAATTGTTGATGAGCGTAAAGAGAGATTAGAAAAAGAACGAGAGAGCATTTTGAAATCGAAAGAAGAATTTAGCAAGGTAGAAGAAATAGTAACAAATATTGAAGAAGAAGAATTGAGAGAATTAGCTAACCAGCTGACACAATTAATGGCTAATCGCTATGAATCGTATGAGAAATTATATAACGCTTATTCAACATCAATCACTTTAGATAAAGAGCTATACGAGTTATTTCAACAAGAGGACTTAACGATGGATCAACTTGAATCTCATATTGAAAAAATCAATGATAGCTACGAAGAAGTGATTACACTGAATGAAATGTTTAATGAAATAACAACAAATTATAACGCAGCAAAGAAAGAGTTCTACACAGCTGCAGGACTAGAAGTTACCTATGAGGAATAGGCGCTAAAGAGAGGACCGAAAAGGTTCTCTTTTTTTCTGTTCTATAAAAAATGGTACAGAAGTTAGTTGTGTAATAATACAGAGTTTTAAATTTGGATAATTATGTAAAATTATGATCTTGCTAAATGTTATTAAACTCAATGATTGACGAAAAAAAGCGAGATGATGTACACTAAAAATTAGAAATAGAATTGTATTAGTTAATATTTGATTATGACTGATACAGATGACCAAGTAACTTTACATACATCTGTTAGTCAAACATGGCTTTCATGCTTTTATTAGTATGACTTTCATTCATAAATTTTGGGTAACCTAATGCTGTATGTAAACTTATTAAACTATTTTATAAAATCACATGGATTATTAAAGAAGGAAGGGTGACTTAGATGGCTGCAAACACAAAGAATGCTACTTTTGATCAACAAAAGCAGTTTGATGCAATCGCAGACCAATTTCAAACGTTTCAAATCTTGAATGAGGAAGGCGACGTGGTAAATGAATCAGCGATGCCTGAATTATCGGATGAGCAATTAAAAGAATTAATGACTAGAATGGTTTATACACGTATATTAGACCAGCGTTCTATTTCCTTAAACCGTCAAGGACGCTTAGGATTCTATGCTCCAACTGCTGGTCAAGAGGCTTCACAAATTGCTTCACAATTTGCACTTGAAAAGGAAGATTTTATATTACCTGGTTACCGTGATGTTCCGCAAATGATTTGGCATGGATTACCACTTTATCAAGCATTCTTATTCTCCAGAGGACACTTCCATGGAAACCAAATGCCAGAAGGTGTAAATACCATTTCTCCACAGATTATTATTGGTGCACAGTATATTCAGTGTGCTGGAGTTGCTTTAGGAATGAAAAAACGTGGAGCAAAATCTGTTGCGATTACCTATACAGGTGACGGTGGGGCTTCTCAAGGTGACTTCTATGAAGGCATTAACTTTGCTGGAGCGTTTAAAGCACCAGCTATCTTCATTGTTCAAAATAACCGATTTGCGATCTCCACACCAGTTGAAAAGCAGTCTGCTGCAAAAACAATCGCCCAAAAAGCAGTTGCTGCAGGTATTCCAGGAATTCAAGTTGATGGAATGGACCCATTAGCAGTTTATGCTGCTGTAAAGGATGCTCGTGAAAGAGCTATTAATGGAGAAGGACCAACGTTAATTGAGGCATTAACGTATCGCTATGGCCCTCATACGATGGCAGGGGATGACCCAACGCGTTATCGTACAGAAGAGCTTGATAATGAATGGGAAAAGAAAGATCCACTTGTTCGTTTTAGAAATTTCTTAGAGAAAAAGGGAATTTGGAATGAGGAAGAGGAAAATCAAGTAATCGAACGAGCGAAGGAAGAAATAAAAGAAGCAATTAAAAAGGCAGATGATCAACCAAAGCAAAAGGTAACGGATCTAATGTCAATTATGTATGAAGATATGCCAAACCATTTAAAAGAGCAAATGGAAATATATAAAGAAAAGGAGTCGAAGTAAGCCATGGCTCAAATGACAATGATTCAAGCAATTACTGACGCGCTACGCACGGAGCTCAAGAATGACCCAAATGTTTTAGTTTTTGGTGAAGATGTTGGGGTTAACGGTGGAGTATTCCGTGCTACTGAAGGATTACAAGCAGAATTCGGTGAAGACCGAGTATTCGATACACCACTAGCTGAATCAGGAATTGGTGGACTTGCAATTGGCTTAGCCCTTCAAGGCTACAGACCTGTACCGGAAATTCAATTTTTCGGGTTTGTATATGAAGTTATGGATTCTATTTCTGGTCAAATGGCACGTATGCGTTATCGTTCAGGAGGTCGATACACTTCACCAGTTACGATTCGTTCTCCGTTTGGTGGAGGAGTACATACACCAGAATTGCACGCAGATAGCTTAGAAGGACTAATGGTTCAACAGCCAGGATTAAAGGTTGTCATCCCTGCAACTCCGTATGATGCAAAGGGATTACTAATCTCAGCAATTAGAGATAATGATCCAGTCATTTTCTTAGAGCACATGAAGCTATATCGCTCTTTCCGCGGGGAAGTACCTGAAGGGGAATACACTATTGAACTAGGTAAAGCAGATGTAAAACGTGAGGGGTCAGATTTATCAATAATCACGTATGGTGCGATGGTTCATGAATCCTTAAAAGCGGCAGAAGAACTCGAAAAAGAAGGACATTCTGTAGAGGTCATTGATCTTCGAACTGTGATGCCGCTTGACCTTGATACAATCATTGCCTCTGTTGAGAAAACAGGCCGTGCAATTGTTGTACAAGAAGCGCAGAAACAAGCAGGGATTGCAGCAAATGTGGTAGCGGAGATAAATGATCGTGCGATTTTAAGCTTAGAAGCCCCTGTATTAAGAGTAGCTGCTCCTGATACAGTTTATCCATTCTCAGCGGCTGAAAGTGTATGGTTACCAAATTATAAAGATGTGATTGAAACAGCGAAAAAGGTTTTAAATTTCTAAATATAAGAAAAGTTGATAGAAGGAATCATTGACTTGATTTCTTCTCCCATTAAAAAAATAGGAGGCGAAACCTGTGTCATTTCAATTTAAATTACCTGATATCGGTGAGGGTATTCACGAAGGTGAAATAGTAAAGTGGTTTGTTAAGCCTGGCGATGAAATCAATGAAGATGATGTCCTGGCTGAAATCCAAAATGACAAAGCAGTCGTGGAAATTCCATCACCTGTTAAGGGGAAAGTGATTGAGTTAAAAGTTAATGAAGGTGAAATAGCAACGGTGGGTCAAACGATAGTAACATTTGATGCACCAGGTTACGAAAACCTTAAGTTTAAAGGTGATGACCATGATGAGTCGCCGAAAGATGAGGAAAAGGCAGCACCTGTAGTAAAAGAAGCAGCTGTTCCTTCAGCAGAGGCAACTCAAGAAGTTGATCGAAGCCGCCGAGTAATTGCAATGCCATCTGTACGTAAATTTGCTCGTGAAAAAGGTGTAGATATAAGAGAGGTATCTGGTACAGGCAAGAATGGTCGAGTATTGAAGGAAGACATTGAAGCATTCCTTTCTGGTGGAACGAAGACTACAGCTCCTGCAGTAGTAAAAGAACAAGCTTCTACCCAGCAAGAAGCAGGAGAAGAAAAGGCTATTGCACCTACTCCAATACCTGAAGGGGACTTCCCTGAAACACGTGAAAAAATGAGTGGTATGAGAAAAGCAATTGCGAAAGCAATGGTAAACTCAAAACACACAGCACCGCACGTAACATTAATGGATGAAGTGGATGTAACAGAGCTTGTTGCACATCGTAAGAAATTTAAGCAACATGCCGCTGATCAAGGTGTTAAGCTAACCTACTTACCATACGTTGTGAAAGCTCTAACATCAGCATTGAAGAAATATCCAGTTTTAAATACATCATTAGATGATCAGACAGAAGAAATAATTCAAAAGCATTACTACAACATCGGTATTGCGGCTGATACAGAAAAAGGTTTGCTAGTACCAGTTGTAAAGCATGCTGATCGTAAATCAATATATGATATATCAAATGAAATAAATGACCTTGCTTCAAAGGCTCGGGATGGAAAACTGTCAGGGAACGAAATGAAGGGTGCTTCTTGCACAATCACCAATATTGGATCTGCTGGTGGTCAGTGGTTCACACCAGTTATCAACCATCCAGAAGTGGCAATACTAGGGATTGGGCGCATTGCTGAAAAACCAGTCGTACGAAATGGTGAAATTGTTGTTGCACCTGTTCTTGCTTTATCATTAAGCTTTGATCACCGTATGATTGATGGAGCGACAGCACAGAACGCTTTAAATCACATTAAACGTTTACTAAATGACCCACAATTAATCTTAATGGAGGCGTAATCAATGGTAGTAGGAGATTTTCCAATTGAACTAGATACTCTTGTCATTGGAGCAGGACCAGGTGGTTACGTTGCTGCAATTCGTGCAGCTCAATTAGGTCAAAAGGTAACCATAGTCGATAAAGGTGTATTAGGTGGAGTATGTTTAAATGTTGGATGTATTCCTTCAAAGGCACTAATTGCAGCTGCACACCGTTATGAAACAGCACTACATTCAGAAGATATGGGAATCAAGACAGAAAATGTAACAGTTGACTTCTCAAAGGTTCAGGAATGGAAAGCCGGCATTGTTAAGAAATTAACAGGTGGAGTAGAAGGGTTATTGAAGGGCAATAAGGTTCAAATCCTGAAAGGGGAAGCATACTTTGTTGATGCCAATACCGTGCGTGTAATGGATGAAAACTCAGCACAAACGTATAAATTCAATAATTGTATTATTGCAACAGGCTCTAGACCGATTGAAATTCCCACTTTTAAGTTTTCGAAAAGAGTCATCGATTCTACAGGTGCACTAAACTTAACTGACATTCCAAAAAGCATGGTTGTAATTGGTGGTGGATATATCGGAACAGAACTAGGAACTGCTTATGCTAATTTTGGCACACAAGTTACGATTGTTGAAGGTGCTGATGAGATTCTGAATGGATTTGAAAAGCAAATGAGTTCAATTGTAAAACGCCGTTTAAAGAAAAAGGGCGTTGAAATCTTCACGAAAGCAATGGCTAAAGGTGTAGAAGAAACAGAAAATGGTGTGAGTGTAACGTTCGAAGCAAATGGTGAAACAAAAACTGTTGAAGCAGAATATTGCTTAGTAACGGTTGGCCGTAAGCCGAATACAGACGAATTAGGAATAGAGCAAGTAGGCGTTGAAACATCTGAGCGAGGTATTATCAAGATTGATAAACAATGCCGAACGACGGTGGAAAATATTTATGCTATTGGCGACATAGTTGATGGTCCACCACTAGCACATAAAGCATCATATGAAGGAAAGATTGCAGCAGAAGCAATTAGTGGCCATCCTGCGCAAATTGATTATCTTGCAATACCTGCTGTTGTTTTCTCTGATCCAGAAATGGCAACAGTTGGATATTCAGAACAAGAAGCAAAAAATGAGGGAATTGAAATCACTGCTACTAAGTTTCCATTTGGGGCTAACGGTCGTGCTCTAGCATTAGACAGTGCAGATGGTTTCTTAAAGCTTATTACACGTAAAGAGGATGGTTTAGTAATAGGTGCACAAATCGTTGGTACAAATGCTTCTGATATGATTGCTGAGCTAGGTTTAGCAATTGAAGCAGGTATGACAGCTGAAGATATTGCGATGACTATTCATGCACACCCAACATTAGGAGAAATTTCAATGGAAGCAGCTGAGGTTGCCATTGGAAGTCCTATTCACATCATAAAATAAGTTCTACTAAATGGAAACAATCGCTCCTAGAGAGGGCGATTGTTTTTTGTTATATGTAAAAACTCGTTCATTTCATATAAGATTTCATCTTTTTCTTGTTTACCTTGAATCTTAGTAATGACCTTTTTATTGCTTATTAAAAGTAAAGTGGGATATGTTTCAATTTCCAACTTGTTCTTTAATTTCTTTATTTCATCGTGACTAACGACAACTACTTCTTCGAGTACAGTAGGATAAAGCTTCTTAATTTCTAAAATTGCATCATAATAATTATTTTCAAAATCAACAGTGTCTTCATTGGAAACTAATAAAGCATCCGCTTCTAGAAGAGACAGTAATCTTGGGTCATTTTCCCTGTTTTCAAATTGACAAGAGGACAACAATAAAAAAGAACATACTGTCAAACAGAAGCGATAAAGCATGAATACGTCACCCTTTACAACTAACTCAAGATTAATTAAGGCTATTGTAACACTTTATATTTTAGATTTTGGGAATGTCATGTAAATGTTACAAAAATGAAAAATACGTCTTTATGTACATGCATACACATTAGTAAGCGTAAATAGTTAGGAGATGGCTTATGAGAGGATTAGTAGTCGTTAGTATCCAAGGCATGATTTATAGTAGTTTTGTCATTGTAGAAATGTTATCTCATAGGGATCGTTTGTATGCAAAAGCATTGCTCTTCATTGTATTTTTTTATTTAGCTTTTTTTTCTGCGAATGCATTCGGATATTCTACTAAACACGCTGTAAAGCTTACGTTTACTACTTTAGCCTTTTTCTTCTTTTTTCAAAGAGTGTTTTGGTGGTTTATCTCCTTGTAGTTGTTTTGGGTACTTAAGGCATATTTACATCATGAAATTGTTATAGTACTTTAAAGATAATCACATCTAGTTAAAACGGAAAATAGGGGATGTATATGAAAAAATTCTTTTTGTTATGTATAACTATCTTTTTATTAGTAGCATGTTCGAAAGAATCTACGGACTACGTAGATGAGACAAACGAACAACCAAACGTTGAGAAACAAGGATCGGATGAAGGAAATAATGATATCGAAGATAAACCTAATGACCAAGATGATCAAACCAATGTCGAAACCAATGATGAAGAACCATCATCTGTTGAAGAAGTTGTCAACACACCACAATACCGGATAAATGATTCTACTTGGGAAATTGAACATATTGTACCTGCAGATGAAAAACTCTTACTATTAACAATTGATGATGCTCCAGATAAATATGGCTTGGAAATGGCTACATCCTTAAAGGATCTTGGAGTTAATGCGATATTTTTTGTCAATGGGCATTTTATTGATACTGATGAGGAAAAAGCGGTGCTTAAGAAAATATACGATTTAGGTTTTCCAATTGGTAACCACACATGGAACCATAAAAATTTAAAAGAGCTTTCAGAAGAAGATCAATACAACGAAATTATTAAGCTAAGTGATGAGATAGAAGCGATAACTGGGGAAAGGCCAAAATTCTTTAGAGCTCCATTTGGTGCGAATACAGATTATGCAAAGGACATCGTAAAAAATGATGGCATGATTCTTATGAATTGGTCATATGGTTATGATTTTGATAAAAATTATATGACAAAAGAAAGTATTGCAGACATTATGGTAAACACACCTCTTTTAAAAAAAGGAGCAAATTTACTAATGCATGATAGGGAATGGACATACTTGGCATTACCTGATATTGTTCAAGGACTACGTGATAAGGGGTATGTTATGGCAGACCCTAAACTAATTGAAACAATTCCAGCATCGAAATGATGCTGGTTTTTTATAAGTTAGAAAATATATTCTGCTGTTTAGTTAATACAATGTTACGGCTAAATCCAGCTTCGCCCAGCCAAGATGAAATGGCGAAGATCATTGCCATTTCATCCTACTCGAGGGAAAAAGAAAAATCACTTTTCCCTTGGTCAAATGTTCTATCATGAATAAAAGGGAAAACCACCCTTTTTTCATGATAAAACATTTGCATGCCTTAGGCTAAACGGGGCTCCATGCGCCTTCTGTTCAGGTTCAAACCCTTTACAGTGTTTGAATTAAAAGTAGCTAACATGTAAAATATGAAGATGAATAGTACAAAGAAGGGATAACAGACATGAAAAAATGGATCACGGTTCTCATAAGCATGGTCTTGCTAATGAGCTGCGCTAGAAAGGAAGAACTAGAGGTATCCCAAAAGGATCATTCCGAAAAGGAACAAAGTATAGTCAAGAAAGAGGAACCACCACTCATGGCAACGGTACCGCTATTGACGATTAATAATCAAATGTATATTTCATTGGAGGAGCTTTCGAACTTCGTTAAGCTTGATGCTACATATGATGCGACAAATCAAACGCTTAGCATGTTATACACAGGTCATCCATATTTTTTTATTTTCGATGTTCCTGTATTTCAGAAGGGAATTGATTTTTTTCCTATGGAACGGTCTGATTTTAATGTCGTTGATGAAAAACCATATTTGTCTATACAATTTATACAAAGTGAATTACAGTTACCAATAACTGTCCATGAAAACAATGTGATGATTGCATTGAATAATAATAGTAACGATATTGAGGCAATTACTTTGCCTAAGAAGCCAACAACAGTTGAGGAAGTAACGACTATTCTATCCGTTTTACAAAATCCGATTATAGGAGCACAGGTTAGTACTAAGGATTCACATTTACCTGGTGCTCCTCGTTCGTATCGAAACGGATATCATGAAGGAATGGATTTCTATGGGTATAGTTCTGGAGTAACCATTAACCGGGAAACACCCATCTATGCTATGGGGGAAGGAACAGTAATCCGAGCTGATCATGACTATGAGAGTTATCCAAGTGAAGAAGCCCGCAATGAAGATCTCTCTAAGTCTTGGAATCAACCAATAACCCCTGAGTATATACTTGATAAGCTTCGAGGAAGGCAAGTTTGGATTCGCTATCCGGGTGGCATATTAGCAAGATTTTCACACCTAGATCGGATTCCTGAAGACATCCAAGTGGGAGACACTGTTGATTCTGAGAAGATTGTTGGTTATGTAGGGAATTCAGGTACAAGTGGGGAAGTTAAAAAAGATGATTCAGAACTGCACTTACATCTGGATATCTTGATATATGGTGAACTATTTTGGGAAGGTTTAAATTCATCTCAAGTAAGAGAAATATTAACAAATGTATTTGAATAACTAACAAGATAGACAGCTATATAGAATGCTGTTTATAGTGAATTTATTGAGTCTTACAAAATAAACCGACAGCAATTGCTTGTCGGTTTATTTTCGTTTATAGTAATACATGACTCTTCCATTAAATAAATGAAGCTCTCCTTCAAGCTTTTTGGCTAGAAATTTACAAAATTCATTTCCTTTTCCTTTATCACCATGAGTAGCTCCATCGGGTAAGACTACTTGGATATACTCTTGCTGCTTAAGGGTACCTTCCTCATCTTCTATTTCCTCTGTTCCAACTCCGATAACAAGCAAATTGTATCCACGTTCCTCGGATTTTAAATAAAACCATTTATCCTTACCTTCAGGTTTTTCTTTTAACTCATATGGAAACGCAGCATCCTTATATTCCCACTCTAATTGTGAACCAGTTTTAGAAGTAATCTCTTTGTAATAGTGAAATAATTCTTTAACATCATCTAATGAGATGGACTGTTTCGTTGATGCAGGTACTAATTTTATGTAAGAACTACTTGGCAATGTAATTTCACTCCTAATAATGTCATTTTTTAATCTATAAAGAATAAGTTTTATATAAATTACAACTACGTTTCCATTCTAGCATTGGATTGAAATGGTTGACAACCGATAATAGTAGCTTATCAAAGATTAAACATAACTTTTTGATTTTTATTTTCTAAGAATGGGCAAATAGGCGGATTGATGTTGACTTCGATTCCAATTATAATAAAATTCTGAATAATAAAAAAATGGGAGGGGTTTAATGAATTATTTTGAACGCTTATATGATGAACAAGAGTACTCGAAAGTAAGATTCGTTGGATTTACTACAGATGAAATTCGATATGACTTTGGCTTAGTTTATACGAATATGTTTTTTGGAAAACCACTTGTTATCTGCATGCAAACAGGAAGATCTACCCTCCTTGATCCTCAAGATATTAGTGACCTTGATCACCTACAAAGAGTTTTCAAAATACGTACCCTTAAAGAAGCTGAGGATTTAGCGGAGTTTTTTAAAGAGACTCTTCCTACCATTCCACTCGAAACACAATATGATTAGAAAAAGACGTTCATTTGAAAACGTCTTTTATTTAACCATTTAAAAGTAACATTAATTAGGCTGTATCTATCAAATGTGTTATACAATTTATGATTGACATCCTCATTATGACATATTATTATAAAATTAAAGAAGCTAATGATAACGCTTTCAATCATTAAGAGGAGATGAGAAACATGGGAATCATCATATGTCAGTCATGCGATAAAACAATTGCACATTATGAAGAAGAAAAAGTAACGACACTTTATGCAAAATGCAATAGTTGTTCATGTAGCTCAAACAATCAAACCCAACATAAATCATAATAGATGTATAAAAAGAAGCATGCAGAAGAAAGAACTGCATGCTTCTTTTATGGCGTTATCTAATAGCTCTATGCTCTTTAATGACTCTTAAGTGTTTTAAATCAAAGTCCTCAGGACCTTGAACTGGTAAACCAGCGTCGATATTTTCGGTTATATAGTTTAAATTTTCGGCTGTAATAATTTCTCCTGGAATAAAAATCGGTATTCCTGGTGGATAGACCATAATAAACTCTGCGATGATTCTACCAGCAGATTGCTCGAATGGGATGACTTCTGTTTCGGAATAGAATGCATCTCTCGGTGTTACAGCTAATACAGGGATATCTGGGACGTGGACATTTACCATTTCGTTTTTTGCTTGGTGTCTAAATGTTTCAGAAAGCTCCTTCAAAGCAGTTACTAATAGCTCTGTTTCCTTCTCCGTGTCCCCAGGCGTGATAATACAAAGTATGTTATATAAATCAGACATTTCTACTTCGATATTATGCTTTTCCCGAAGCCATTTTTCTACATCAAATCCTGTTAGACCTAATTCTCTAACCATGATGGTTATTTTCGTTGGGTCGTAGTCATATGTTGCTTTAGTTCCGAGTATCTCTTTGCCTACACAATATAAAAAGTCAATTTCATTAATCGCCTCACGAGTTTTGTCAGCCAGTCTCAAGGCTCGTTCAATTAAATCCTTTCCTTCTGTTGCTAAACGTCTTCTAGCAACATCTAGCGATGCCAATAGAAGATAAGAGGTAGAGGTAGTTGTTAGCATACTTATAATCGACTGGACCCGTTTAGGTGACACGAGTCCTGTTTTTATATTGAGTATGGAGCTTTGTGTCATGGAACCGCCTAGTTTATGAACACTAGTTGCAGCCATATCAGCCCCAGCCTGCATAGCTGACAATGGTAATTCATCGTGAAAATGGATGTGAACACCATGTGCCTCGTCAACTAAAACAGGAACATCGTAGGAATGGGCAACCTCAACAATTTTACGTAAATCGGCTGCCACTCCAAAATAAGTAGGGTTGATGACTAATACACCTTTCGCATCAGGATGTTGCTCTAATGCTTTCTCGACAGCTTCAGGTGTAATCCCATGTGAGATCCCTAAATTATTATCCAACACAGGGTGGATAAAGATAGGAGTAGCTCCTGAAAAGATAATGGCTGACATTACAGACTTATGCACATTTCTTGGAACGATAATTTTCTCCCCTGGACCACAAACAGCCATCACCATCGTCATAATTGCACCACTTGTTCCTTGGACAGAGAAAAATGTATAATCAGCACCAAACGCTTTTGCAGCCAAATCCTGTGCTTCTTTGATCATACCCTTCGGATGGTGTAAATCATCAAGGGGCCCAATGTTGATTTGATCTATAGATAAAGCATTTAATCCAATAAAATCACGAAATTCAGGATCAATTCCAGTCCCTTTTTTATGACCAGGAATATGAAATTGGATTGGATTTTTCGTTACATGTTTTACTAAACCTGTAAATAGCGGAGTTTCCTTTTGGTTCAATACATACACCTCTTTACTTCATTCTAAAAATAAACAAAAGTGATTATAGCACTAAACCATCTGTTTGCATAGAAAAAGATGGAATAATTCAGAGAATACTACTGTCACTATATACCTTCTCCTAAGTTGGTTCTTATAAACGTATTAATAGAAAACTTGGCTTGAGAAAGACCGATGGACTATGGGGTCAAACACAGTTTTTTCATGCGACTAGATTTGCCTTTAGCTGAGAACAGGAAGGAATTTTTCATCTCAATAGAGAAGCATTAATAAATAAGGAGTGATGCAATACATGAAATGGGATACGAAGGTTTCAAACTTATTAAATATTGAATATCCAATTATACAGGGCGGCTTAGCATATTTAGCATATGCAGACTTGGCTGCAGCTGTTTCAAATGCAGGTGGACTAGGACAAATTACAGCGATGTCATTAGATAGCCCCGAGGCGCTTCGGGAAGAGATAAGAAAAGTTCGGTTAAAAACGAATAAGCCTTTTGGCGTCAATTATGCAATTGGACAGCATGGTAGACCCTTTGAGCACATGCTCCAAGTTGCAATAGATGAAAAGGTTCCCGTTATTTCAATGACAGGAGGGAATCCTGCGCCAGTATTTAAACTTCTTGAGGGAGTGGATACGAAAAAATTAGTTCTAGTTGCTGCAAGGAGACAAGCTGAAAAGGCAGAGGAACTTGGTGCGGATGCTGTAATGGTTGTGGGACAAGAGGGGGGTGGACATTTAGGTAAATTAGATATTGGAACAATGGTCCTCGTTCCTCAAGTTGTAGACGCTGTAAAGATACCAGTCATTGCTTCGGGAGGAATAGGAGATGGGAGAGGCTTGATGGCAGCCCTAAGTCTTGGGGCAGAGGGCATCGAGATGGGTACTAGGTTCATAGCGACAAAGGAATGTATTCATGCAAGTGATGTTTATAAACAACGATTAGTGGAAGGTACTGAAAATGACACAACGGTTATAAAGCGAAGCCTAGGCGCTCCCGCAAGAGCTATCACTAATAAATGGACAGATAAAATCTTAGAAATAGAGGCCAAACATGGGAATTATGATTCACTAAAGGACTATATTAGTGGTGAAGCAAATAAACGATACATATATGAGGGACAACGAGAAGAAGGCTTTGCATGGGCTGGACAAGTAATGGGAAGAATCAAGGATATCCCAACGGTTCAAGAGCTAATCACAAGAATGATCCGAGAGGCTGAGGAAATTAGGCGTTCTTGGTGCTAAGGAGGATAATATATGTCATATCAATATCCAATATCAGTTGATTGGTCAACAGAGGAAATTGTAGATGTTGTTCAATTTTTTTCTAGTATTGAAAAAGCATATGAAAAAGGAATTGATCGGGAGGAGCTTTTGCTATCCTATAAGAAATTTAAACAAATCGTTCCAAGCAAGTCTGAAGAAAAAAAACTGTGTAATGAGTTTGAAGAAGATAGTAAGTATTCACCATATCTTACAATCAAAAAAGCGAGAGAGCTGGAGAATGTCCGAGTAATTAAAATGTAAAAAAACCCGCATCAGTTTTTGAAGCGGGTTTTTATTCTATTCTTGATATGAAAGCTTATATAGTGGTAACAGCTTTTCGTATGTTTCCCTAGCAAATTGAATAAGTGCTTCTCCATTCTGGACAATGTCGTGATGAGGGGAAAGATGACGTCCTACAAGAAGCTCTGCCTTTTTTACATCATGAAAACGCTGCAAAGAATCGGCTAAACCGTGTTTGCCTAATGTGTTGATAGTCGTTGCGTCTTTTTTAGTATGGTCAAGTGATATGACATAATCTTTCGGTATAAGTTTGGAAACTTGATTTTGATGATGGAGAAAGTTACTTGCAATTGCTTGTTTATTTGGTAATTCATAGATAAAGGCTAGCCAAATGAACAAGTGATCATCAAATAATCCTAGTTGAAAATGAGGGTGCTGTTTATATCCTCGTTTATTATCACAAATAGCTAACCACGTATCCTTAGGTGGGTTCACTGTTCTCCTAGCGTGTTTTGCTATATGTAGAAACATCTCTTTTCCAGTTAAAACAGATAAATCTGTAGCTAATATGTCCCCAATCTCTTGAAACTTTGGACGAATACGCTCGGCAATTGCTGTCATTCTCTCATCTAAACCTTCAATCTTAAATGTTTCAAAATCTAATGAAGTAAAACCTTTAACACTCATGAAACCCTTCCCTTCTCAAAAAATACAGGCTTTACTTATAATAGCATAGGCGGTTCTATATCAAAAAAAATCTGTTTTTTTGACAATAATTGTGGGTAAACGCACATTTTTGTTGCATAGCACAAGACCCCTTCATAATATATATTAAAATAAAATATCTGAAAATTTGGGTAAATTGTCAAGTGGCTAAGAAATAAGTTATTGAAAGGTCATCAAAATGGAAAGGGGTGCATTGTTCATGAAACAATTGGTAAACACAAATAAAAGGACGGATGTAGAAAAACGTATTCCAGTTTTACGTTTGGAAGTAGATTATGAATTAGCAACCCTTTATGAAGCGTTAATGAGTAAAGACGATCAAGCAATTCGTGAATGCAAGCGGAAATTGGAAAAACTTCGTTCAGAACTCATGAAGTTAGAAGCTTAAAACAAAATAAAGAAAACCGGACCTTGTTAAAGGGGTTCGATTTTTTTGCGCATAATCGAATTAAAATCCGGAAAACTTGATTTTAACAGCTTCATTCCATTAATCTAATGATAGCAGTCAAGACAAAGGAGAGAGCATAAATGATTGGGAAATCAGATTGGTCAATGATTGATACATATGCAAAATCTTGGATTAAAGAGGCTGGATCTAGAATTCGGGATTCATTTAATAAGAAGCTACTAATAAAAACAAAATCGAATAAAGATGACTTAGTGACAAATATGGACCATGAGACGGAACAGTTTTTAATATCAAAAATAACCGAAACATTCCCAAATCATCAAATTTTAGGAGAAGAGGGTTTTGGTGATGAAGTAAAGGCTCTTGATGGAGTTGTTTGGATCATTGACCCTATTGATGGAACCATGAATTTTGTTCATCAACAACGCAACTTTGCCATCTCAATTGGTATATATGAAGATGGAGTAGGGCAAATAGGATTAATCTATGATGTGGTAAATGACGAACTGTATCATGCGAAAAAGGGGCAAGGTGCTTTTTTTAATGATACAGCACTTCCTGCTTTATCTGATGTTTCAGTAGATGAGGCGGTAATTGGAATAAATGCTACATGGGTTCTAGAGAACAAGAGAATCGACTCCTCCGTGTTAACTCCACTCGTTAAACAGGTAAGAGGAACAAGGTCATACGGTTCAGCTGCATTAGAGATGGCTTATGTAGCAGCAGGAAGATTAGATGCTTACATCACGATGAGGCTTGCACCTTGGGATTTTGCAGCAGGGATGATCCTTATTGCAGAAGTAGGTGGGGTTGTTACGAACATTAAAGGACAACCTGTCGGCCTACTAAATGAAAGTTCTGTCTTCGCATCCAATGGTAACTTACATAAGGAAGTTATGAAAAACTATATAGAAGGATTTATTTAATGGATTTAACCTTTCGTCCCATTCAAGATGGGGATGTACCCTTCATTCGTAGACTCATAAAGGATAGTCCAGAGTGGTTGAAAGAAGAAGGAGAGAGCCTTGATGTTTATGGAATTTTTAATCAGTACAAGTACTTGCAAGGACAGTGGTTAGTTTGGAAGGAAAATAACAGTTTGGTTGGTATCTCTTTTTTAGTTGAAAGTGCACCTTCTAATAATCGGCCGTGGATAGGTACAATCATCGTGAGAAAGGATAAACGAAGACATGGCATGGGTAGTAGTATAATCGCTAAACTTCTAGCAATGCTAAAACAAGACGGTCATAAAATAGCGTATGCTGCTGTACCGATCGAGAACAGCTCCTGGATAAATTTTTTAACTATTTGCGGATTTGAACAATATAAAATTGAAAAAAATGAGGATAATAAAATATATCTACTGTTTGTTTGTCCATTAGAAAGTAAAGAGTAAGGGTAGACCTTACTCTTTTTTACGTAGCTTACCTTTATAAGCAAAGCCGATCCCCATGATAAGGATAACACCTATTATGGATCCTATAATACCAAGTATACTTCCCTCGCCGATAGCCACACCGATTAACATCATAAAAATAGCAGTCGTAATGGCGAGAATTAAAAAAATTACATTTTGTCTTTGCATAATGTCAAACCCCCTTTTCTTAGTTTACAAAAGTTTAATGGAAATGAAAATGAATTCCTTCACGACGATCTATTTGTTGTGTTATAATAGCAAGGTTGTAAAAGAACAGTTTTTACTAATTACCTTATATAGAAGTAGGAGATGAGATCGTGAATTTACGTAACGATTTACGAAATATTGCTATTATTGCTCACGTTGACCATGGAAAAACGACATTGGTTGACAAGCTATTACATCAATCTGGAACATTCCGCTCAAATGAACATGTTGAAGAGCGTGCTATGGATTCAAACGCTCTGGAAAAAGAACGTGGTATTACCATTTTAGCGAAAAATACAGCAATTGAATATAAAGGGAAAAGAATAAATATTATGGATACTCCTGGCCATGCTGACTTTGGTGGTGAAGTAGAACGTATCATGCGAATGGTAGACGGGGTTCTGTTAGTAGTGGACGCTTACGAAGGAACAATGCCTCAAACACGTTTCGTATTGAAAAAAGCATTAGAACAAAAGTTAACGCCAATTGTTGTCGTGAATAAAATTGATAAGCCTTCAGCTAGACCGCTTGAGGTTGTCGATGAAGTCATTGATTTATTTATAGAACTTGGTGCAGAGGAAGATCAATTAGAATTTCCTGTAGTATACGCTTCAGCTATTAGTGGTACAGCAAGCTTAGATCCAGATCCAGCGAATCAAGAAGAAAACATGTCTTGTTTATTTGATTCCATTTTAGAACATATCCCGGCGCCTGTTGATAATAGTGATGAGGCCTTACAATTCCAAGTTACATTACTTGATTACAATGACTATGTTGGTCGTATCGGTATTGGACGTATTTTCCGTGGAACGATGAAGGTAGGCCAAGAAGTTTCTCTTATGAAGCTTGATGGTACGGTGAAAAAATTCCGTGTTACTAAAATGTTTGGATTTATTGGTCTTAAACGTATTGAAATACAAGAGGCGAAAGCTGGAGATCTAGTAGCTGTTTCGGGAATGGAAGATATCAATGTTGGAGAAACAGTATGTCCAACAGATAAGCAAGAAGCTCTTCCTGTTCTTCGTATTGATGAACCAACATTACAAATGACATTCCTTGTCAATAACAGTCCGTTTGCTGGAAGAGAAGGAAAATGGGTAACTGCACGTAAAATAGAAGAGCGATTAATGGCCCAATTAGAGACAGATGTTAGTTTACGTGTTGAGAATACAGATTCGCCAGATGTATGGATTGTCTCAGGTAGAGGAGAATTACATTTATCCATCCTAATTGAAAACATGAGACGTGAAGGATACGAGCTTCAAGTCTCAAAGCCAGAAGTAATTGTTAAAGAAATTGATGGAACAAAGTGTGAGCCAATTGAGCGAGTGCAAATTGATGTACCTGAAGAATATACAGGGTCTATTATGGAGTCATTAGGAACTCGTAAAGGTGAACTTGTTGACATGTCAAGTAATGGTAATGGTCAAACACGTATGGTGTTTAATGTACCGGCACGCGGGTTAATCGGGTATAGAACAGAATTTATGACATTAACAAGAGGTTATGGAATTTTAAATCATACTTTTGATTCCTATCAACCAATGTATCATGGTCAAATTGGTGGCAGAAGAAATGGAGTACTGGTTTCATTAGAGACAGGAAAGGCAACACAATATAGTATCCTTGCTCTTGAAGACCGCGGAACGATTTTTATCGAGCCAGGAACTGAAGTTTATGAAGGAATGATTGTTGGAGAAAATAGTCGTGATAATGACTTAACTGTAAACGTTATTAAGGCAAAACAAATGACGAATATGCGTTCGGCTAATAAAGATCAAACGACAACGATGAAAAAACCTAAAATTATGACCCTTGAAGAATCGTTAGAATATTTAAATGATGATGAGTACTGTGAAGCTACACCTCAGTCTATTCGTTTACGTAAAAAGATTCTTGATAAAAACGAACGTGAAAGAATGGCTAAAAAGAAAAAGTATGCTGAAATGGAACAATAATAGGACAGCTGGGGTCGACAAAATGTTGGCCCTATTTGTCTATTTAACCGAAAAGGGGGGGCTATTAATAATGGTAGAAGTTAGTGAACGTTTATCATTCTTTGCATCTTTATTTATGGTTGATAAAAACCCTAAATTAGGAATGTGGCTACTATTTATTACTATTTTTCTTCTCTCAGTAATCGTCTATAAACTGGGATTTGCAAAAAAACTACCGCTACTAAAATCAGTGATCATTTATCTATTTCTTGGTGTTGGCTGCACAGTCTTAACTTTTTTGGGAATCTTTCTTCCAGTTGCTGAAGGGCTAGTTGTTGCTTCATTAATCCTTATCATTTATAAAGTTCGTTTGCATCAATCCAAGAATGAGGAAGCCAATTCATGAGATCGTTGCAGGATGCTTTATACAATTGGCTAACCATTAAAGTAGTTGCTGATGCAAGGAAAGAAGATGTGTCAGCAAAAGAGACAACACAATTGTTTTATGAGATTCTAACAGAAGAACATGGTTTATCTAACATCAATATAAAAAAAGATGATACGATGTACTTTGTTACATATGAAATAGATCAAACCGTAAAGCAGTCTAGATTTCCAATTGAATTAATTGATGTAATGATAGAGCAAATGGAAGCAGAACCAGAGAAATATGTGAATTATCCTGAAGAAGAAGAGGGACCTAACAATTAGGTCCCTCTTTATTGATATATTTTTAGGTTAATGCAAGGTTAACTCCATATCCCCTTATATAGTACTTACCAATCTTCCTTCAGTTTTTTTTCTTTATATAATCTAAAGTTACCTGAAGTAAGACGTTCGTTTGTGCGTTCTTCAATACGAATATAGCAGGACTTACACATATATGTATGAATAGGTCTGTTGCGTAAACGTTTTGCTATTAAAGTCTCATCGTCAATAGTCTCGATTATATCGCATAATGCACATTTAACTCTCATTCTTTCACCTCAAAATAATTGAAATTGTTCTTCAATCAGTATAGCATGGAATATGAATCAATGTTGTATATTAGAAGGATTTTGAGCAATAAACAAGAATATACTTACAAATAGTAAATACACAGGAGGATAAAGTAATGGTAAACCAAGTTGAAAATTTATTGCCAAAAGGTTTATTTGAAGTTCTCCAAAAAGAACGTTTTCTAACAATTTCGACCGTGGACTATGAGACAGGAGGACCAAATATTACCTCTGTTTCTTGGGTTTTTGCTCCTGATCCAAAGCATGTTTTATTTGCAATTGACTCTAGATCAAGAACAGTGAAAAATATCGAGAATAATCCTTTAGTAGTCCTAAATCTCCTTGCAATTGAATCTGCTTACGCCATTTCTGGTAATGCAAGCATCAAGATAGAAAAATTAAATGAAGTACCTTTAAAGTTAACCCTTGTTGAAGTGAATATTAATGAAGTCCGTGATGTCATGTTTTATGGTTCTAAAATATCTGTCGATCCTAAGTTTGAAAAGACGTATGATAAAGAGGCCGCTGCTAAACTTGACAGACAGGTAATGGAGGCTATTAGAAAAGCTTAGTAATGCTTTCATTACTAAGCTTTTTATAATTTATTGATTAGTTGGTACTTTTGGATTGCTACGATTATTCATTTTCCCTTTTGATTGATCATCTTGCTCTTTATCAAGTTGCTGATCTTGATTCTCAGATAGCTGTTTATCGTTTACATCTGTTGGTCTTTTAGTTGAATCTTGAAAGATATCTGCAGGTAACTCTGGCATTAATCGTCCTACAATAGCTGATAGCTCATCCATGATTCCTGCAATGGGTCTTCCTTGTTGAATTTCTCTTCCCATCTCTCGTAATCGTACATTAGCATCGGGATCAGCAATGACGATTGCATTTGCGCCTAAGGGATCATGCTTTAAGCTCTCGGCAACTGTGTACTTTATTGTACCAACTCGAGAACGGTCTATTTCTGAATTGACATCAATTCCAACAACGGCGACCTTACCAACGACAAGTGCGGTTGCATCATTTACATTTTCCACGCTAGTTGCAAGGTCAACTAAATGTTCAGCAACTTCTCTAGCAGATCTTTGTTCAGTAGTAGTTGGTGCTTGGTTTTTAACTTGTACCAAATTGTCATTGCCCTCATTATTAGTAGCTTCATTATTGTTACATCCAACGACAAAGCATAGTATGACAAATAATAGCCAGCTTCTATTTCTTTTCATTCATATCACTCCTCTTCATAAGTCCTACAGAGATTTGTATTTGTTATTATTGTTTAATAATTCTTCTATCTTTATTCATTAACACATATATTAAAGCAACGGTCTGTCTCATCTATTGATGGACAAAGTTTTCACTCCTTCAAGAATCGGTTAGAAAGATACCGAAACTTCAGATTATAACGTGTTTTTATGGGGGAATATCGTAGTCCCAAAAAACGTTATATATAAAGAAAAGCGGAGTCAGGAGGCGGAGATTTGAGCAAAATCTATGTACTAGACACAAACGTGCTTTTGCAAGATCCATTATCGATCTTCTCTTTTGAAGATAATGAAGTAGTAATCCCGGCAGTGGTTCTAGAAGAGGTAGACTCTAAAAAAAGAAATATGGATGAAATCGGAAGGAATGCAAGACAAGTTTCAAAGATGATTGATAAGCTGAGAGAAACAGGAAGACTTCACGAAAAAATTCCTCTTGAGAATGGTGGAACATTTAGAATTGAACTTAACCATCGATCATTTCATCAGTTACAAGAAATTTTTGTTGAAAAAACAAATGATAATCGGATTCTAGCAGTTGCTAAAAACCTATCCTTAGAAGAACAAACGAAGGAAAATGGGAGATCCGTTATTTTAGTCAGCAAGGACGTATTAGTTCGGGTAAAGGCTGATGCGTTAGGGTTGCAATCTGAAGATTTTCTAAGTGATCGTGTTGTTGAATATGACCATATATATAATGGTTTTCTAGAGGTATATATACAATCAGATGTGATGGATCGCTTTTATGAAAGAGGGGAAATATTGACTTCAGATTTAGCAAATCATCCATTCTACCCTTACCAATTTGTCATCATGAAAGATGCATTAGGGGGTTCTGGATCGGCTATTGGGATGGTTGACCCGCAAAGAAAAAAAGTGAAAAAATTAGTATATGGTCAAGAACCGATTTGGGGCATAAAAGCAAGGAATGTTCAACAGATAATGGGGATGGAACTACTATTAAGAGAAGATATACCGCTCGTTACATTATTGGGTAAGGCTGGGACAGGTAAGACATTGCTAGCACTTGCTGCTGGTTTATTTCAAACTGAAGATCTTGGGTTATATAAGAAGCTTTTAGTTGCACGACCTATTGTACCTGTAGGCAAAGATTTAGGGTTTTTGCCAGGAGAAAAAGAAGAAAAACTACGGCCATGGATGCAGCCAATATTTGATAATCTCGAATATTTATTTAATACAAAAAAACCAGGGGAATTAGATGCCATATTAGCTGGAATGGGGTCCATTGAAGTAGAGGCACTAACCTATATTAGAGGACGCAGTATTCCTGAACAATTCATTATTATTGATGAAGCACAAAACCTAACGAAACATGAAGTCAAAACAATATTAACAAGAGTAGGAGAGAGGAGTAAGATTGTACTAATGGGTGATCCTGAACAAATCGATCATCCGTACCTTGATGAGTATAATAATGGATTAACTTACGTAGTTGAAAGTTTCAAGGACCAGAATGTCAGTGGACATGTTCGTTTTGTAAAAGGTGAACGGTCTGGATTAGCACAATTAGCAGCGGACCTGTTATAAAAGAAAAAAAGGTTGTACCATGTACAACCTTTTTTGGGGTAATAAGCAATTGATTTGATGGACATTCATGCTTTAGATTGACTATTGAATGATAAATTCTTGAATGTCTTTTATTGGATTTTCTATATTTTTACCATTGCCGTAATAAAAATAAACTGGGCCGTCCTCAATAAGAGGCTTTCCTTCCTTAGAAAACAACAAGATCCCATCTAATGCTTCTGAGAGTGAAATCGTACGATGAGAAGAATCCTTTGTGACAATTACTAATTCTTTTGCTGAATCATTTGGTTCTGCATTTTGAATAAAATATTTGAGAGGCATTGCAAAAGTACCTTCTAAAATCTTTTGTTTCTCAAATTTTTTCACACTTGATTGTATGGGGGGGAAAGAGGCTCCTTCTCTAATTTCCCTATCCCAATGTTCAGAAACAGATTTTGTATAAGCAGTCAGCTCATCTATCTCTTTTCTTTCAGAAGTAAAATAAGTTGTAAAATCTACTTTTCGATCATCAAAAATCCAAACACCTGGATCTAATGTGATAGGGTATTTTACTGCACCCTTCAATAGAATAATTGAGTTCATAAACATTCTCCAATCTTTTCATCCTTGATTAAAGTATAAACCGATTTGATGGATTTGTCATACAAGGGGATACTACTATATAAAAATGGCTTATATAGTGAGGTGTCCGGATGCTTTGTCAAAGTTCAACTGAATTAATGGAATTGGTTACATTAGTTAAACCATATACAAAACAAGGAAAAGTCGCCAACTATATCCCTGCACTCGGAAGAGCGAATCCAAGTGATTTATCCATTTCCGTTTTTAATATTCACTCTTCGAAATGCCAATCAGCTGGCGATATTAGTGTACGATTTACATTGCAAAGTATATCAAAGGTTATTACACTTGCACTAGCATTAGTAGATCATGATGAGGAATATGTATTCAACAAGGTCGGTATGGAACCGACTGGAGATCCCTTCAATTCGATAATAAAATTAGAAATGCTTTCTCCTTCAAAGCCACTTAACCCGATGATTAATGCAGGTGCACTTGTCGTAACAAGTATGATTAAGGGAGGTACTGTTCAAGAAAAATTGGAAAGGATAATGTCTTTTGTAAGAAAACTGTCGGGAAATAACGACATCTCTTATTCAGAGGAAGTGGCTATATCAGAATATAACACCGGAAGTTTAAACAGGGCCCTATGTTATTATATGAAGCAGCACAATGTATTAGATGCTAATGTTGAGGAGTTAATGGAGCTTTATACAAAGCAATGTTCAATTGAAACTACTTGTTTTGATTTAGCACAAATAGGCGCGGTGATGGCTAATAATGGAACTTGTCCAATCACAGGTGAGAGATTCATTCCAATAGAGATAGCGAAAATTTGTAAAACATTTATGGTGACATGTGGAATGTATAATGCTTCAGGAGAATTTGCGATTAGAGTAGGGATACCAGCGAAAAGCGGGGTATCTGGTGGAATTCTAGGTATTGTCCCTAATGAAGCTGGTATCGGAGTATATAGTCCTTCTTTAGATGAAAAAGGAAATAGTGTCGCTGGATTAAAGTTGTTAGAAATACTATCAAAGAAGCATAATTTTAGTATGTTTTAAGTATATTACCCCACGTTTTTTCTTGCATTTTTTTGTATATCACGATAAGATTTAAAGACAAGTATGCAATCGCTCGTGGAACGGGAGGGATTCAATTGACGTCTGAGATTGCTGTCAATCATCACGAAAAAGCATATGAGCTATTAAAAGCTGATGCAGATAAAATACTAAAATTAATTAAAGTTCAAATGGACAATTTAACAATGCCCCAATGTCCATTGTATGAGGAAGTATTAGATACACAAATGTTCGGGCTATCTAGAGAAATTGATTTTGCGGTTCGACTTGGGCTGATTCAAGACCAAGTTGGAAAAGATTTGATGGATACGTTAGAAAAAGAATTATCACTGCTACATGATGCTTTTACGAATAAATAATCTCAAACTCAAACTATCTTGTTTGAGTTTTTATTTTATCTATTTTGTTCTCTTTTTAAGGTTTTTACCAAAAATGAGTTAATCTATAGTAATATAAATACTATAGGACTATTTTAATTTATAAGGAAGATTTGCCATGCTGAAAAGGATGTTTCAGTTATACGATTATTCTATAGTAGTTGCAGTTTTTTTACTTAGCTTGTTTGGTCTAATTATGGTTTATAGTTCAAGTATGGTTGTAGCGGTATCAAGATTCGAAGTAGATGCGGATTTCTTTTTTGCAAAACAAAGGATGTCATTGATTTTAGCTACTGTAGCCTTCTTTGTTACGATGGTTCTGCCATACCGATTATACTTTAGGCTATTTAAATTAATTGCATTTGGAAGTATTATTTTACTTGGGCTAGTATATGTAATTGGAAAAACAGCAGGAAATGCTCAGAGCTGGATTTCTCTTGGTCTATATAATTTACAGCCAGGTGAATTTGTGAAAATATCAGTAATTATTTATTTAGCAGCTATCTATTCAAAAAAGCAAACCTACATAAATGATTTTGGTACAGCCGTTTTACCACCACTTGTTTTCATCTTAATCATATTCGCACAAGTGTTCTTTCAACCAGATTTAGGAACAGCTGTACTAATTGCAATGATTGCAGTTGTTATTACGTTCTCATCTGGTATGAATATTATGAATATCGGAAAACTCTTGCTTCTTGGTGGAGGGGCACTTGCTGCAATTATTCCATTAGCAATAAATGCAGGTGCTTTATCTGACGAACAATTATCAAGATTTGGAGCGGCTTATAACCCCTTTTCTGATCCATTAGGTGACGGGCATCAACTTATCAATTCGTATATAGCTATAGGTTCGGGTGGGGTGACTGGAGTAGGATTAGGAAATAGTAATCAAAAATACGGTTTCTTACCAGAATCGCACACTGATTTTATTATGGCTGTTATTTCAGAAGAATTAGGTATTTTAGGTGTGGGATTTGTTATTCTTTTACTTAGTTTTATTGTTATAAAAGGGTTTTTACTAGCCCGTAAATGTCATGATCCATTTGGTAGCTTATTGGCAATTGGAATAGCATCGATGATCGGCATCCAAGCATGTGTAAATCTAGGTGCTCTAACAGGATTATTACCGATTACCGGTGTACCATTACCGTTTGTTAGCTATGGGGGATCTTCATTATTAGCTCTGATGGCATCTGTTGGGATTTTAGTAAACATCTCAATGTTTGTAAACTACCAGAAAGATAAACTTAAAAATCAAGGAATTGCCGCTTAATTGGCTCTGTTTTAACAGAGCTCTTTTTTAGCACCACTTTAATTTTCTCTATTTTCTGATATTTATTTCAAGGAGGCTCTAAAATGACGAAGAAAATACAAAAAGTACTAGTGGCTAATAGAGGAGAAATTGCAATTCGTATTTTTCGCGCATGTACGGAATTAAATATTCGAACAGTTGCTATTTATTCAAAAGAAGATACAGGATCTTATCATCGATACAAAGCAGACGAAGCTTATCTTGTTGGAGAAGATAAGAAGCCTATTGATGCCTATTTAGATATTGAAGGAATCATAAGCATTGCTAAATTGAATGATGTAGATGCAATTCATCCTGGATACGGGTTTCTTTCGGAAAATATTGAGTTTGCAAAAAGATGTGAAGAAGAAGGTATAACCTTCATCGGTCCAAAATCTATTCATCTTGATATGTTTGGTGACAAAGTTAAAGCTAGGCATCAGGCAGAAAAAGCAAATATTCCTGTGATTCCCGGAAGCGGCGGGCCAGTGAAGAGTGTGGATGAGGTACTTGATTTTGGGACTACATACGGGTACCCGATTATGATAAAAGCTACCCTTGGTGGTGGCGGAAGAGGAATGAGAATTGTAAGAAGTGAATCAGCTGTTAAGGATTCATTTGAACGCGCAAAGTCTGAGGCAAAAGCAGCATTTGGAAATAGTGAGGTATATGTTGAAAAGTTCGTTGAAAATCCTAAGCATATCGAAGTACAAATATTAGGAGATCATGAAGGAAATATTATTCATTTGTTTGAAAGAGATTGTTCTGTTCAACGCCGACATCAAAAAGTAGTAGAAGTCGCTCCTAGTGTATCCTTAACTAAAGATTTACGTGATCGCATATGTGACGCAGCGGTCCAATTAATGAATAATGTTCATTACTTAAATGCAGGTACAGTAGAATTTCTTGTAAAAGATAATGAGTTTTATTTTATTGAAGTAAATCCCAGAGTACAAGTTGAACATACAATAACAGAAATGATTACCGGTGTCGATATCGTACAATCTCAAATCTTACTAGCAGAAGGCCATACCTTGCATAGTAAAAAAGTTGGAATACCGAAGCAAGAGAATATTGTGACTCATGGTTATGCCATTCAATCCCGTGTAACCACGGAGGATCCATTAAATAATTTTATGCCTGATACGGGGAAAATTATGGTCTATCGATCTGGTGGAGGGTTTGGAGTAAGGTTAGATGCTGGAAATGGATTCCAGGGCGCGGTTATTACACCACATTATGACTCGTTACTTGTGAAGGTATCGACTTGGGCCTTAACGTTTGAACAGGCTGCTGCTAAGATGATTCGGAATTTAAAGGAATTTCGTATTCGTGGTATAAAAACAAACATAGCCTTTTTAGAAAATGTTATGAAGCATAGTAACTTTATGTCAGGTGAATATAATACATCCTTCATTGATACTTCGCCAGAATTATTTGTGTTCCCTAAGAAGAAGGATAGGGGAACAAAAATGCTGTCTTATATAGGAAATGTTACGGTAAATGGATTTCCTGGAATCGAAAAGAAGAAGAAACCAATCTATTCAAAGGCGAGAATTCCAGACATAAAAACAGGTCAATCATTCCAAAATGGTACGAAGCAAATTCTAGATACTAATGGAGCAGAAGGATTACAAAAATGGATACAAGCACAGTCCCAAGTGTTATTGACCGATACAACCTTTAGAGATGCACATCAGTCCTTACTTGCTACTCGAATTCGGACGAAAGATCTTCTTAACGTTGCTGAACCAACGGCAGCATTATTACCTGATTTATTTTCACTTGAGATGTGGGGCGGTGCAACATTTGATGTAGCGTATCGGTTCTTGAAAGAAGACCCATGGGAGCGATTGATTGCCCTAAGGGAAAGGATACCTAATGTTTTGTTTCAGATGTTATTGCGTGCCTCCAACGCAGTCGGCTATAAAAATTATCCTGATAACTTAATTCAGGAGTTTGTAGAAAAGTCAGCACATGCAGGAATAGATGTGTTTAGAATCTTCGATAGTTTGAATTGGGTTAAGGGTATGACTGTCACCATTGATGCTGTTCGAAATACGGGTAAAGTAGCTGAGGCAGCCATTTGTTATACAGGAGATATTAGTGATCCTTTAAGGAAAAAATATGATCTAACTTACTATTTGAATATGGCAAAGGAGCTTGAAGCTGCTGGAGCACATATCCTAGCAATAAAAGATATGGCAGGTTTATTAAAGCCTCAATCTGCCTACACGTTAATCTCTGCACTTAAAGAATCAATCAATATCCCTGTGCATCTTCATACACATGATACAAGCGGAAACGGTATCTATACTTATGCAAGAGCGATAGAAGCAGGCGTTGATATTGTAGATGTAGCTCTAAGCTCTATGTCTGGGCTAACATCTCAACCGAGTGCAAATACGTTATATTATGCTCTAGAAGGATCAGAACGAATACCGAGTACCAATATCCAATCTCTTGAGAAGCTATCCCATTATTGGGAAGATGTAAGAAAATATTATACAGACTTTGAAAGTGGTATGAACTCCCCTAATACCGAGGTTTACAGGCACGAGATGCCAGGCGGTCAGTATAGTAACTTAATGCAGCAAGCAAAAGGTGTAGGGCTAGGAGAACGATTTGAAGAAGTTAAGGAAATGTATAGAAGAGTAAATGATATGTTTGGAGATATCGTCAAGGTTACACCTTCTTCTAAGGTTGTGGGTGACATGGCATTATACATGGTGCAAAACAACTTAAATGAAGATGATATTTATGAAAAGGGAGAATCTTTAAGTTTTCCAGATTCTGTGGTAGAACTCTTCGAAGGATACTTAGGTCAGGTCCACGGAGGGTTTCCTAGAGAATTACAGCGAATTATTCTAAAAGGTAGAGAGCCAATTTCGGTAAGACCTGGTGAATTATTAAAGCCTGTGCAATTTCATGCGCTAAAGGAATCTTTATTCCATTCCTTAAAACGACAAGTGACCAGTTTTGATCTTATCTCTTATGCTCTATATCCGAAAGTGTTTATGGAATACCAATCCATTGTAGATGAGTTTGGGGATGTATCGGTACTAGACACACCTACCTTCTTTTATGGCATGAGACTAGGGGAAGAAATTGAAGTTGTGATTGAACAAGGAAAAACCCTGATCGTAAAGTTAGTATCTATTAGCCAGCCACAATCAGATGGAACGAGAGTTGTGTATTTTGAACTGAACGGTCAACCGAGAGAGGTTGTCGTGAAAGACGAGAGTATCAAATCTGCCGTGGTAACAAGATTGAAAGCAGACCGAATGAATGATCAGCATATAGCTGCTACTATGCCAGGCACAGTAATTAAAGTACTTGTCAAGAAGGGTGAGAAGGTTGAGAAGGGTGATATTTTGATGATAACAGAAGCCATGAAAATGGAAACTACCATTCAATCTCCCTATAGCGGACAAGTGAAAGAGATTCATGTAGGTGATAGCGATGCAGTTCAAACAGGTGATTTGTTAATGGAGCTAGATCGCTAATCAAATTACCAAAAAAAACGAGGGTAGATAACCCTCGTTTTTTTGGTGCTTACATACACTGTTTATAACTGTGCTGTTTTATCAATCTTGTTCTTATACTCGTTGTTTTGACCATTTCGAGTAACGAGTAATACTAAGTAGCTGAGTACACCAAATAGGCAGGAAATAAAGAGAGCATGAAGCAACGGGATGATAATGAATTGTAGTTTTGTCAATACAACAAGTGCTCCAGTTATGACTTGCATGGTGACCAATATAGCAGCGATCATCCAACTCTTTTGTACGACACGATGGTTTCTATAGTATTTGAATGCTAAGTATGTTGCATATAAAATCCAAACAAAAAGTACACCGGCAAGGAAACGATGGCCCATCTGAATCCACTCGTGCATTTGAGTAGGGAAGCCTAATTGGTTTGACTTACTACATAGCGGCCAATCGGGACAAGCAAGGCTAGCATTTTTGTGGCGAACAAGAGCACCTGTATAAACCACTACATAACTATAAACAATAATTCCAATAATATGAAAGCTCATTCGTTTATCAAGGGGAAGAGTCTTTTCAACCTGTTTTTTATCTGCTTCAAAAATTAATAGAGTTAATAGTAAAACAGATGAAAAGGAAATTAATGAAATACCAAAATGTAGAGCAAGTACAAAAGATGATTGTCCCCACATAACAGCCGCTGCTCCTATTAGAGCTTGAAGCATGAGAAATGAAAAGGACAGGATTGATAGAAATTTTGTTTCTCGTATATGACCAATTTTTCTCCACGTCCATATTGATAGGATTAATACAAGGATTCCAACAGATCCTGAGACTAATCTATGACTTAGCTCTATTACGAGTTCAAACGTGATATTGCTTGGAATAAGTTCACCGTGACATAGCGGCCAACTATCACCACAACCTGCACCCGATTCTGTCTTCGTAACAAGTGCACCTCCTATTAATACAAAAAGCATACCAATGGTTGTAAGAATAGCAAACCCTTTAAGAGCTTTGTACAAAATCATCCACCTACATTCTTATAATAATTACAATGATGATGAAATAAATAATAAACCCAGTAAAATACATACATTAGATATCATATAAAAAACATGTCGAAATATCAAAGGGAATAAAGTGACAATTGTGTGATGTTTGTTGGGGGGATAATAAAAACACTCATTGAAAATAGGTATATTTCTGTGAACTAAAAGCCTCAACCAGTCATGCGATAACGCTCCGTTCGACAGCCTCAGCCGTAAAAAAATACGAAAAAAGGTTGAATAATGAGTAGGAGTTTGCTAGAAATATAAAGGAGGTTATTTGGTTTCTACTAAATATTTTGTTACATACTAAATCAAAGAATTGTTTATACCAATAAGTGTAACATGCATTATTTAATTATTTGGTATAATATTTAAACTGTAGCTATTTTTTTAATAGAATTCGTGGTAAATTAAGGCTATGTGCTTTTTCACAAAAATGACAAAATTCAACCACACATCCTTCACAAATATGTAACTTTTTATGGTTTAATTAACAGAAGGAAAAAATCTTATTTCAGTATAACTGCCTGTTTTACTCAAAAAGGAGGAGTAGTAATGGCAAATTCGAGGACAATTGATGAAGCATCTGTGCCTACAAGCGAGCATGAAGGTCCTCAGAGTAATGCATATGAAACAACTGTCTGGCAAGACTTTTTAGCTCTAATTAAAGTTGGGATTATTAATTCGAATTTAATTACAGCTTTTACTGGTTTATGGCTTGCATTCCACTTTACTGGACAAAGCTTCTTACAGAATTGGGACATTGCTCTGTTTACTTTACTCGGAACTTCATTTGTAATTGCGGGTTCCTGTAGTTTAAATAATTATATTGATCGTGACATAGACCATCTTATGGAGCGAACAAAATTAAGACCGACTGTAACAGGTAGATTTAATGCCAAACGAGTATTAATGATTGGTATTTTATTGACTATTATAGGTACAGGGTTCTTACTAGCGACAACCTTAATGGCAGCTGTCATTGGGTTAGTTGGGGTCTTTACTTATGTAGTGTTATATACAATGTGGTCAAAGAGACAGTACACGATTAATACTGTCATTGGAAGTATATCTGGAGCTGTACCACCATTAATTGGATGGGCAGCAGTTGATCCTAACCTCCATATGGTGGCTTGGGTTTTATTTATGATTATGTTCATTTGGCAGCCACCACATTTTTTAGCACTTGCTATGAAAAGATGTGAAGAATATAGAGCTGCTGGAATACCGATGCTACCGGTAGTACATGGTTTTAAAATGACGAAGCGCCAAATCATGATTTGGATAGCTTGCTTATTACCACTGCCATTCTATTTATACTCTTTAGGAACAGTTTTTCTAATTTTAGCTACCTTACTTAATGTTGGTTGGTTAGCTTTAGGAATTAAAGGATATAAATCTACGGATGAAATTAAGTGGTCAACCTCAATGTTTGTATACTCTCTTAACTATTTGACTATTCTGTTTGTAGCGATGATTGTAGCAACATTGTTTTAATGAAGGGATTCCTTTTTTGTTATATATTATAAAACAGGGATGGGTTTTTCCCGTACCAACTAAGAAAATGATTATTTTATGGAAAGTGGGGTTAACTACGTTATGAAGCAAAGGCACTTAAAGTGGCGCTTATTTTCATTATTTGCAATGATGGCGCTTTTTTTAGCGGGCTGTGGTGAGTCATTCTTAACGACACTAGAGCCAAAAGGTGAAGGAGCCGAAATGCAATATTCACTCATGATGATCAGTACAATCATTATGGTATTAGTTGTATTAGTTGTTACTTTAATCTTTATTTACGTTATCTTCAAATTCCGTCACCGTAAAGGAGACGAAGATCGTATCCCTGAGCAAGTAGAAGGAAACCATAAGCTGGAACTTATCTGGACTGTTATACCGATTTTATTATTAATCATCTTAGCAGTACCGACAGTAGCTTATACATTCAAACTAGCTGATGTTACACCGATGAAGGCTGAAACTCGTGATGAGGATGCACTTATTGTGAATGTAACAGCTTACTTATATTGGTGGGAGTTTGAATATCCAGACTATAAGGTTGTTACATCACAGGATTTGGTCATTCCAACGGGTGAACGAGTATATTTAAACCTTAAGGGAGCGGATGTGAAACACGCATTCTGGGTACCGACTATTGGTGGTAAGATGGATACAAACACTGATAATATTAATCAAATGTGGTTACATGCATATGAAGGACAAGAAGGAATCTATTATGGAAAATGTACTGAATTATGTGGACCATCACACGCATTAATGGATTTTAAAGTAAGAGCAGTACCAAAAGAAGAATTTAATCAATGGATCGATTCTATGGCTAACATCGATTCAACAGTAGAAGGAGAAATCGCTCAAACGGGTGAAGAAATCTTCCAGCAGAGCTGTATTGGTTGTCACGCAGTAGGAAATGAAGGTAGCCGCATAGCGCCAAACTTATCAAACTTTGCGGATCGTACTCGTATTGCTGGGGTTCTTGACCACAATGAAGAAAACCTTAAAGCATGGTTAAATGATCCAGAAAGTTTAAAACCAGGTAACAAAATGTCTGGTACGTATGGTGAATTATCTGATCAAGATATCGATGCATTAACTGAATACTTATTCCAATTATCTGTTGATAAGGAATAAAGCATCATCTGAAAGGGAGGTAAAATCGTGAGCTTAACAAAGAAAACTGTTGGCGCGACAATATGGGATTACTTAACGACAGTTGACCATAAAAAAATCGCCATACTATACTTAATTGCCGGTGGATTCTTTTTTGTCGTCGGTGGATTAGAAGCATTATTTATTCGTATTCAGCTAGCTGTTCCGAATAATGATTTTGTTAGTGCCGGTCTGTATAATGAAATATTGACAATGCACGGTACAACCATGATTTTCTTAGCAGCTATGCCATTAATATTTGCATTTATGAACGCAGCTGTTCCACTGCAAATTGGAGCACGTGATGTTGCGTTTCCTTTCTTAAACTCACTTGGGTTTTGGCTATTCTTCTTTGGAGGAGTATTCCTAAACATGAGTTGGTTTTTAGGAGGAGCCCCAGATGCTGGGTGGACTTCATATGCTTCTTTAGCAATGGAGAGTGAGGGTCATGGTGTAGACTTTTATGTATTAGGTCTACAGATTTCTGGTGCAGGTACGTTAATTGGGGGAATAAACTTCCTTGTTACGATTGTAAATATGCGTGCACCAGGAATGACTTACATGCGTATGCCATTATTTACATGGTCTACTTTTGTAACATCAGCACTCATTTTATTTGCCTTTCCAGCTTTAACAGTAGGTTTATTCTTAATGATGTTTGATCGTTTATTCGGTTCCAATTTCTTTAATGAAGCCCTTGGTGGAAACACAATCATTTGGGAACATTTATTCTGGATTTTCGGTCACCCTGAAGTTTATATATTAATATTACCTGCATTTGGTATTTTCTCTGAAGTGATTGCAACATTTTCTAAGAAGCGATTATTTGGATATTCAGCGATGGTATTCGCCACGGTTTTAATTGGTTTCCTTGGCTTCATGGTGTGGGCTCACCACATGTTTACAACTGGACTCGGACCAATTGCAAACGCAATTTTTGCGGTTGCGACAATGGCAATTGCTGTACCTACAGGTGTTAAAATATTCAACTGGTTACTAACAATGTGGGGCGGTCAAATCCGTTTTTCAGTCCCGATGCTATACTCAGTTGCATTCATCCCAACATTCTTAATGGGTGGGGTAACAGGTGTAATGCTTGCAGCAGCGGCAGCAGACTATCAATACCATGATACTTATTTTGTAGTTGCGCACTTCCACTATGTAATTGTTGGTGGAGTTGTATTTGGTCTATTTGCAGGTGCACACTACTGGTGGCCTAAAATGTTTGGTAAGATGTTACATGAAGGAATGGGTAAGATTACATTTTGGACTTTCTTAATTGGATTCCACTTAACATTCTTTATTCAACATTTCTTAGGATTAATGGGTATGCCTCGTCGTATCTTTACTTTCCTACCAGGTCAAGGATTAGAGCTTGGTAACTTCATTAGCTCGATAGGTGCATTTGGAATGGCAATCGGTACGATCGTATTATTAATTAATGTTATTTACACTACAGCTAAAGGGAAAAAGGTTGGAAACGACCCTTGGGGTACTGGTCGTACACTAGAGTGGGCGATATCTTCACCACCACCAGAATATAACTTTAAGCAAACACCTTTAGTTCGTGGACTTGATGCTTTATGGATAGAAAAAATGGAAGGGCGTAATGAAATGACGCCTGCTGAGCCAGTTGGAGACATCCATATGCCAAATGCATCAATTCTTCCATTTGTAATGTCTGTTGGATTATTCATTGCAGCATTTGGATTTATGTACGCGAACATCCCTGGAGATGTTACAAATGTTCCATCACTAATTGTGGGTATTGTAGGTATGTTAATCACTTTAGGATCAATGTTCTTACGTTCTGTTATCGATGATCATGGATTCCACATCCATAAAGAAGATTTAGAAAATGAAGACAAGGGGGTTAAGGCATAATGGCACACATTGAAGAAAAATTAACTGCTGAAACCTTTCCTGCTGAACCACAAAAAGCAACCCTTGAAGGTAAGAATAAATTTTTAGCTTTCTGGTTCTTCCTTGGCGGAGAAACTGTTCTTTTCGGATCGTTATTTGCAACATATCTTGCGTTAAAAAATTCCACAGCAGGTGGACCAACAACTCAAGATTTGTTTGATATGCCAATTGTATTCCTTGCAACAATGTTACTGTTAACAAGTTCATTAACTAGCGTATATGCAATGTACCATATGAAAAACTTTGATTTTCGTAAAATGCAACTATGGATGTTTATAACCGTGTTACTTGGTGCAGGATTCCTTGCACTAGAAATTTATGAGTTTAATCATTATGTACACGAGTTTCACCACACCTTTACTAGTAGTGCATTTGGCTCTGCCTTTTACACGCTTGTAGGGTTCCATGGTGGTCACGTTGCATTCGGTTTACTTTGGATTATAACTTTAATGGTTCGTAATGCTAAAAGAGGGTTAGACCTATACAATGCACCAAAGTTTTATATTGCAAGTTTATACTGGCACTTTATCGACGTTGTATGGGTATTTATCTTTACAGTAGTCTACTTGATGGGGATGGTGAGTTAATATGGCATCAAAACAATCAGGTAATCCAAATGTAGATTTAGCTTTTCGTCGCAAGAAGAATAAAGAGGATATGAAGCACCAAGTTATTACGTTTGCTTTAATGATTGCTTTAACTCTTGCAGCATTTCTAGCAGTAGGATATGAAGGGTTTACAGCATGGTTTGCTGTACCATTCATATTATTACTAGCTGTTGTTCAAGTAATTTTCCAATTGTATTATTTCATGCATATGAGTCATAAAGGGCATGAAGGTCCTGCATTATTTTTATACTCAGGTCTTCTTGTTGCACTTATTACAGTGTTAGCATTTGTGACGATTGTTTGGTGGTAAAAAAAGGTGAGCGGAGAGCTCACCTTTTTAGTTTAAGTATCGAAAAATCAATATACAAATCCTCGCGGGGAGGACATAGTTTAGTAACTATTTACTAGACTTGTTCACATATCGTTCATTGCTACTTAAAATGTGACTATTGTATAATAGGTATGTTAACTAGATTGTTCCCTAAGCATTGTCTTTGGAGGTTGAATAAAGATGGATATTAGTATATTTGGATTTCGAGCATTGTGGAGTCCTGGCTTTTTCTTTCTCATAGCTGGAGTAGTTGCATTATATTTCTATCTAATAGGGAAAGAACAGTATAAGGCGACTGTAAAACAACAATTCTTTTTTGTTACTAGTATGGTTTTATTTTATGTAATGAAGGGTGGACCATTTGACCTTTTAGGTCACTTAATGTTTAGTGCACATATGACTGCTATGGCTGTCATATATTTAGCGGTTCCGCCATTACTAATACTAGGGATACCTCAAAACTTGTTAAGAGATATTGTGTCTACAAAAGTGGTTAAACCACTCTTTTCATTTTTTACAAAGCCATTGATTGCATTAATTCTCTTTAATGGTTTATTTTCAATTTACCATATTCCGTTAATTTTTGATGTTGTTAAAACAGATGAGTTATTACATTCAATATTTTCAACACTAATGTTTCTCGGTGCGATCACAATGTGGTGGCCTGTCGTTAATCCTTTACCAGAGCAACAGTTATTATCACCGATTAAAAAAATTGGATATATATTTGCTGACGGAGTCCTGCTTACTCCAGCTTGTGCACTTATTATATTTGCATCAGCACCGATGTATAGTACGTATACAGATCCAACTCTTTGGATGAGTGCATTGGAGCTATGCGTTCCTGCTTCTACGTTAGCATCATTAAATATTGGTACACCTGAATTATTTAATTGGTTCCCGTTGTTAGAAGATCAGCAATTAGGCGGAGTGATTATGAAAGTAGTTCAAGAGATTGTCTATGGTTCAATATTAGGGTATATCTTCTTTCAATGGGCTAAAAACGAACGACAAAAGGACGATGTGGAGCTCAATAATATGAATCCGCAGCCCGCTGAGTAAAAATATTCCCCTTATTGGGTTTGAATTATTTTATTGGGTAGGACTACCATCACTTTTGTAAAGAGAAGAAAGGATGCTATTATGGATTTACAATTACCTTTACTGCCAACTTTAAGTACGAGCTTTATTGTACTAAGTGCCATTTGCGTAGCAATCGGCTGGTATCTAGTGGCCAAACGTAACATTGAGGCACATAAAAAAACGATGACATTAGCTGCAATCTTTGCCATCATTTTCTTTCTTATTTACGCTTCAAGAACTGTATTTGTTGGAAATACAGCGTTTGGTGGGCCAGATGACATTAAAATTTATTATACCATTTTCCTCATATTTCACATTACGTTAGCAACCGTAGGGGCAATATTAGGAATTGTGACCTTACTATATGGTTACAAAAATAACCTTGATAAGCATCGCAAAATTGGTCCAGTAACGAGTATCGTCTGGTTTTTTACAGCTATTACAGGAGTAGCAGTTTATCTACTGCTGTACGTGTTTTATCATGGAGGAGAGACGACCTCTGTTATTAAAGCGATTTTAGGGTTCTAAAAGAAATAGTCATATAGAAAGTTGGTCATAGAATAATATATTCTATGACCTTTTTATTTACAAAGTAAAGGAGGAATTTCGTTCATGGAAATTATCACAGAACGCTTACTCCTTGTACCGTGTTCCCTAGACTTAACAAAGTCATTAGCCCTTCATAGGAGAGAACTTGAAAAACGATCTCCCATCAAAATTCCAACTGGTTGGCCATCCTCTCATCTCATTGGTATGCTACCGTACTATATAGAGAAGTTAGAAACGGATGAGACGGAGTATGGTTGGGGGATTTGGATGATGATTTTATATGAAGAAAAAAAAATAGTTGGTGACATTATGATGAAGGGGAAACCAACAGAAGACGGAGTAGTTGAGTTTAGCTATAATTTAGTTAAAGATATTAGGGATTCAAGTATTGCATTTGAGGCCATTGAGGCAATGATTGAATGGCTTTCGGAAGCACATCAAGTGAAGACTATTTTGACAGAATGTGATATGAATGATGAAAAAGCCATTCTGTTACTAGATAAGCTTGGGATGAAATGTACGGTTAAAGATGGGAATTTCCTGTATTGGGAGCTAAATAATGCAGTTTAAAGGTAAAGAGGGAGACCTAGTAAATAGGTCTCCCTCTTAGCAAAAGGATATCAAGTTATGGAGTTCTTCATAACTAACTATATTGCTTTTATCGTCTAGCACTATAGTCTGACACCCGAGGTCAAATAACTTGCCAAAAGGAAACGTACTTTTTTCATGCCAGACCGGTTGCACTGGTCAAAGCAAATGATCTGGTCGAATTAAATTTTAAAATTAAGCTTTATAATACCGGCTTCTCTTGCTGAATTGAAGGCAATTAATAGAAGGGGACCAACGATAAAGCCAAGGATACCAAATATTTTTAATCCTAGGTACATCGCAATAAGTGTAGACAAAGGAGATAATCCAATATGGCTGCCCATGACCTTCGGTTCTACCGTTCTTCTAATGATTAACAATACTCCAGCTAAGATGGCTAAATTTGTTCCAATTGCGATATCCCCAGTTAATAGGTGGAAAAGTGCCCATGGGCCCAAAATCACAATTGAACCAATAATTGGTATGAAGTCAATAATCCATATAATTAGTGACATAACAAGCGCAACCTCTGGTGAAACTATCAATAGTAATCCAATAAAAGAAGCTATAAAAATCAAAATACTTACCAAAAATTGTGCTTTTAGAAATCCGAATACGACAAAAGATAGTCTTGAGGTCATAAATTGTACCTTTTCAGCAGTCTTATCCGTCATATGTGTAAAGGTTCGCTCTTTTAATCTTGGTAGTTCAATCAAAAATAAAAATAAAGCAATTAAGTAAACAAGAAGGCTTACTAAATAATTCGGAATATCTGTAACAATGTTTTTCAAGTTCTCAATGTTTACAGAATCTGTAATACTCGTTCTTAAACTCTCTAAGAACTCCTCCACCTGTCCTGTTACTTCATCAACAAACTCTTTTGGTAAATCCTGTGCAGCTATCTCTATCTGTGTTTCAAAATTATACCACGCCCTGTTAATATCATTAATATACGCAGGAGCATTTTGAGCAATATTGATTACTTCTCCAATTACCTTGGTGGTTAAGAAATAACCACTTATTCCAATAAAAAATAGAAATAATAAAAAGACAATGAGTACAGCTAGGCTTCGAGAACATTTAAACTTATCTTTTAACAACCTCACAACTGGCTCTAAAAAAAGAGTCGTAATAAAAGCTGTTACAAGAGGTACAGATATCGGAAGAATAATAAAAAATAGAACGGCAAGTGCTATGACGATAATTGCATATATAGCGAATCGCTTCGTAAAAATATAGGACAATTCTTTTCTCCTTTCTAGGTGCCTGTCTTCATATTTAAATTATAGTATGGATTTGAGAAGAATTACAGTAAAACAGTATAGTAAAATAAATTTGTGCCCAATATTAATTTTTATCATACTATATCATGAACAAATTTTCGGGGGAGTGGTTCTATGTTTAATAAAGTATTACCATATGGAAATGTGCATATTGCAGACCAAATTGTTTCCTTAATAGCGTCGTTAGCAATTGTAGAAGTTGACGGTGTTGCAGGTACGGTAACAGATTTAAAAGATGAGATGATCCGCGTTGTAAATAAAAAAACAAAGCAAAAAGGGATATCCGTTGAAAAGAGTGAGCAGGATGAGATATCGATTGATATGAGAGTGGCATTATATTATGGTGTTGATATTCTTGAAACATGCAAAACCATTCAAAGAGTGGTAAAGCAAGAAATAGAAGCAATGACTGGAATTCAAGTAAATACTGTACACGTAAAGGTAGAACAAATAAAAATGAAAAACGCATGAGCAATCATGCGTTTTTCATTTTAAGGTAAGAAAGTATAAGTTTCTGGTGTTTAGTTTATACAATGTTACTGCTAAATCCAGCTCCAGCGCCCAGCCAAGGTGAAATGGCGACGATCTTTTCCATTTCATCCTACTCAAGTGAACAAGAAAAATTAATTTTTCCTTGGTCAAATAACCTGTCATGAATAACAGGGAAAACCATCTTTTTTCATGACAGAACATTGGCTCTGCCTTAGGCTAAACGGAGCCCTTGAGCCTTTTGTTCTATGCTATTTTATCAAGCTCAGTCTTTAATTTTGTTAAAAGATCTTGACTACGTGTTAAAACAGCTTTTGGGAATTGTTCACCTTCACCGTATTCTACTCCATGAGGATAATAATGTTTACCCAATAAAGGAGTAAGTAATTCGATCACTGCATCATGTCTGCCGATATCTCCTTCTACTGCGTGTCCTTGAACGCGTAAATAATACACTTCTTTAGCATCTAATACTTCAATTTTATGATCATATGTTACACGTTCGTAATCCCATTGACCTGCACGAATAAACCCAAGCTCCTCCATAACTTCATCTAATCTTTCTAAGTCCGCCTTTTGGTTTTCAATTCCTGTATTTTCAAATTTCATTGTATGTATTCCCTCCTCTTTAAACTATCCAAAACTAATAATAGCTTTTATTAAAAAAACTTGCAATGGATTGTATCATGATTTGATTGACGAAATTATGAAAAATATATTTAAAATGTTTAAATGCACAAGGTATAAAAACAACTTTCGCTAAGATATGGTAACTATATTGTTGAATAGTATCGTCCACTAAAGGTTTATACTAAGTTGTAGTATGACACATGTAAAAAAAGTTATACTACTTATCAGTGCATCAATGTGTATATAAAAGAAATGCTCTAGCAAAAACGCTTTTAGGAGGTACAATATGCAAACTGTAAGAGATGTCATGACAACGAACGTTGAATATTGCACTCCGTTAGACAATGTATACGAAGTGGCGGTCAAGATGAAAGACTTAAATGTTGGAGCGATTCCAATCTGTGAGGAAGATAAACTAATTGGGATGATTACTGACCGTGACTTAGTTATCAGAGGTTATGCAGAAAAACGTTCAGGCTCATACGAAGTAACGGGTGTAATGAGCTCTGATCTGATAACTGTTTCTCCTGATACATCACTTCAGGAAGCATCAGCGATTATGTCCGAACACCAGATCCGAAGGTTACCTGTAGTAGAAAATGGGATGTTAATAGGAATTGTCTCGTTAGGTGATCTTGCCGTAAACGAAATGTCAGATGATCGAGCAGGTCATGCTTTATCCGAGATATCAGAACCAGCGCATCCCGCTCATTAATAATCACTTATTGCACCCAAATATTTGGGTGCATTTTTATTGGTAAGTAGAAGTGGCACATCATTTCGAACGTTTAGTTGCACTTTAAGATTTGGTCAGTAGCAAAGGCTGATCATCTACAGAGAAAACCACCTGCACTCTTAAGGGTAGATAAATTTCAGACGGTTAAAATATAGTTGCCATGGCTAAAATGAATATAATGAAAAACTAGTAAACTCTACTAGTTTTTTCAATGTTTCATGGGTGTTTCAATGAATATTTTATGGTGGTTCATAATATAATGATAGAAATAGTATTTATAGAGGGAGTGGGAACATGAAAAAGATAAAATTAATTCTATTAGTACTATTAGGGGTCTCCTTTTTCTCACTTTATACACACGGGAAGTCGTTCATAAATGATCAGGAACGTAATCAAGAACATTTAATAGAGATAGTATCCAAAGAAGAACCAATTGAGTCAGTAGAAACATCCACCATAGCTTTGGAATCTATAAAAACAGATACTTATAAAAAGGGGTTACATAATCTAATAGGGGCCTCGGGTGATGATATCATCAAGGAATGGGGAAAACCTGATAGAATTGATCCTTCATCCTATGACTATGTGTGGTGGATTTATAAAACTCATGAAGCTTACATTCAAGTTGGTGTATTGGAGAATAAAGTTGTTTCATTATATACAATTGGTGAGGGAATCAATCTTGAGCCATTTTATATCGGACAATCTTATGATGAAATTGCTAAAGTGTTTCCTATTTCGAATTCGCACTCTTTACAGGTGGAAGATAATTCATATCGGTTTGAGTTAACAGAAGAAGAAATACGGGTAAGGCCGCTGTTTCAATTTGGGAATGTGTGGGCACAGTTGTATTTCGATCAATTTACAAACCAATTATCGAGTATTAGGTATCTAGATTCTAAAACTTTAATAAAACAAAGACCTTATGAACTCATTTATCGAGGTGAATTACTATCAGCAAGGGATATTAATCTTGAAGAGTGGAAAGCGATTGAAAAGGGAAGCTCCCAGCAAATTCTCGATATAACAAACGCAATTCGAAAGAGACATCAATTAAACCCTGTGGAGTGGCATGAGGAAACAGCCTCAGTTGCATTTCTTCATAGTAAAGACATGAAAGAGAATGATTACTTTGCCCATGACTCTCCTACAAAAGGAGGACTTGCTGATCGTCTGAATGGAGGTAATATAAAGTATCACCTAGCGGGTGAAAATATTGCTGCCAAATACGTTGATGGCATTGCAGCTGTTGAAGGATGGCTTAACAGTAAAGGACATCGTGAGACACTATTAAATGAAGAATTTACCCATTTAGGTGTTGGAGTATTCGAAAAGTATTATACGCAAAATTTTATAAGCACGTGGGAATGAAATAAAGAGGCGACATTCGCCTCTTGTTATTTTCCAGTTCCTCTGACAATTTGACTGTGTTCAAAGTAGTTTCTCACCATATAAAATAAAAACACAGGTAAATAGAAATTCTACCATTAGGAACGAGCGGTGTAGCGATTAAAAATAAAAGTATCCTTCTCCCAATATCCATAGCAGGTGATTTGTTCGCCTTCCTTAATAGTAGGAGGTATGCTATCTGAAGTGATCGGAATCCTTCTAATTGCTTTAAAGGATTGCTTGCTTCCTTTTAACACATAACGCTCAACGACTATTTTATAATCAAAGGCAAAACGCTCTATTTTAGAGAGGGACTGCTTCACCTCTCCAGCAATTACCGCTAATTCTTTAACCTCTGCAAGCCGAAGCCATTCCTCGTGTCGCTTTTTCCGATTTTCTATAGTCAAATGTAGAAAATAGAAAAAAATGAGAGGTATAACAATTGCTGTTACCAAAATCATTCACTCTTTCTTCTAGGTATGATAAAAAAGCTCGCAGTTGAATGAGCCATCAATTTGCCGTCATGCCGATAAACTTTTCCTTCACATACAAATGTCTTTTTTCCTCTATGGATTATAGATGCAACACATTTTATGTCTTCTCCAACTCCTGGTGCTACATAATTGATTTTCATCTCGGACGTCACAGCAGCCATGTCTTCGGGGAGTATTTTGTGAACTAATGTTCCCATTGCAGAATCTAATAAGGTTGCGGTTATTCCACCATGAACGATATTTAGTGCATTTTGGATAATGTAACTGTTAGGGATGGTCATCACTAATTGTTGTTCTTTTTCATCAAAAGAACTTGATGCTTTTAATAACCCACCTAAATAAGAGCCGTTTTCCTTACGTTGTTTTCGTAATAAACCATCTAATACTTGTGTAATGACTAGTTCTTCTTCTTCATTTGCATATTGTAAATACTCCATGACTTGTTCATGAATCTTACCTTTTACTTCTTCCATCTATACTAATCCTTTCTGTGACTCGGTGTGTTAATTCCCACTTATTTTATCATATTCACCTGATTCTGGTACAAAAATGGGCGAACCAACTTTCATAAACTATCTACACTATATAGTAGGCGGTCGCACCCGAACTGTATACTAAGAGGTGAAAATATGAGTAATAAAACATTACATCCTTCAATACAAAAGTTTAAAGTATTCGTAAAGGAACATCCTAAATTAAAAGATGAAGTCAGAAAAAACAAGAAAACTTGGCAGGAGTTATTTGAAGAATGGTACTTACTAGGAGAAGAAGATGAAGTGTGGCAGAAGTATAAAAGTGAAGGTGAAAAAACACAAAAGGGTAAAGGGGAAAGCGAAAAAACTGATTTTATGTCGACTATCGTTTCCGCTGTGAAAAATATGGATTTAGCCCAGATGCAACATCACATTTCAAATGTAGGAGATGCCATCTCAAATATCCAACAATTAATTAAACAATTTCAAGGTAGCAGTTACCAGTCAAACTCACCTTCATCTAATGAAGCTCCAAAGCCATTCTCATTCACAAAAGATTGAAGGTGGTGATTTGTTTGCGACAAGATATACGTTCATATATTAAAAATGATACCGAATTAACAAAGTATATTAGAGAACAGCCCTATTGGTACCGAAGATTGAGCCGTGATCCAGATCAATTAAACACATTTGTACTATCTTCAAGAGAGCATTACAGGAAAACAATTCCTCACAAAGTGCAGCAGTTTTCAGAGCAGCTACAAATGGCTTCAATGATGATTAATATGTTTCAAGTAATGAGAGAGAATGATTAGAAACGAGTGTTGGTTAGTAGCACTCGTTATTTATTTACATGTGTATAATACCCCTCTATTGTAAACACTAATCTTAAAAGGGGGGCATCTACATGAACATGAACTATGGTTATATTTTGTTTTTATTAGCAGTATTGACTGGTTGTAATACGGATGATCCGAATCCTCCGGAAGCTTTAGTTATACCGATGGAAATTGCTCATTACCATGAGGATGGAACAGTTGAAGCAAGTATTACAGGATCGAAGGATGTTACTGTTCGACATCACGTAAAAGGAAAAGATGTGTATGTGGAAGTTATTGTCCCTGGATTTACCTTTAGTTCACCAGAACAAAAAACAAAAAAGGACGGTCAAGGGTTTCTAAATCTATATTTAAACAATAAAAAAATTGATGAAATTCATCAAGCAGCTTTTATCGTAAAAGGTTTGCCAACAGGTAAACATACCTTAAAAGTAGAATTAGTCCATAACGACTCAAGTACTTATGGAATTGAACGAGAGATGGATGTGGAAATTCCTTAAGCAGAAGAATTGAGCCCATTCCTTAAGCTCTCAGGCTGTCGAGAAAGACTCGACAGCCATTTTTATTTTCAAACACAATATACAAAGGGGGGGGGATTGTGTGATACAGCATTTATTCTGGAAAAAGAGGAACTCGTCAACATTTTCGTGAGCGGGATTCTATTGGTTATTTCAATGTGGTTTGTTCCAAGATTGGCGTTTTCGACAAGCCTAGGCTCAATTGTATACTTCACCTACATTACAGGTATCAATTGTTTTTATAACATTTATTCATTCAGTCAGTATAAGGTAATGATTAACCTTAAAGAACATGGCGATAACCAAGTTCCAAATTTGAAAGTATGTAGGAACTAAAGTATAATAGTATACATTCTTCAAGCGATGGTTGAAGATGATTTACCAGTTATAATATGTATCATCATCTTGATGGAACATGTTAAAATGTAGATGGGAGGTGTCTGGATTGCTGGCAACTTTAGAAAGAATTGAATTAGTTGAAGAGGCTGAATTATTGGCCAAAATGATAATAAATTCAGAGATTGCAACACATTACCGAAATTGCTATCAAGCATTACAAGATAATACTGAAGCTCAAACGTTAATTAGGCAATTTATTAAAATAAAAGAACATTATGAAGAAGTTCAACGATTTGGGAAATACCATCCTAATTATTCGGAAATTATGAAAGAAACTAGAATACTTAAAAGAGAAGTAGATTTACACCCAGCAGTAGACGCTTTCAAAAAAGCTGAAAAGCAGCTTCAGGAATTATTAGACGAGATAAGCATATTAATCGGACGATCTGTATCAGAATATATAAAAGTGCCAACAGGAAATCCTTTCTTTGATTCAATGTCATGTGGTGGAGGATGTGGGTCAGGAGGAAGCTGTGGCTGTAAATAACCATACTTGTCGTATGGTTTTTTTAATAGTTTAGATAAGTTTATTTCCCTTTTCAGAAAAAAAGGATAACTTGGATTACAAAAAAGATAAAGGTGGAGCCTTACTTCTTTTTTAAACGGATACAATCTTCACATAGATTACCACAGCAAAACATCTTCTCTTGTGGTACAAAGAATCGATGACGATAAACAAACTGTTTGGCTTCTTTTCGAACAAAAACAGTTTCTGAATGGAGTCGTTTCCCCTTCATTGCATGAGCAGATGCTAGTCGAATGTGTTGTTCGATAAGTTCAATATCAATGGCATCATTTCTTGTTTCAATGAATAAGAAAGGGAGTCCACTAAATTTTCTCATTTCAGCTTTTTCAATATCTATATGTTGCTCTAATTCAAGAAGAAATGATGACCAGATTGAATTAAGATTCATGAGTATACACTCCATTTTTTTTCGCTCTATTGCTTGTATTTTATATTTCATGCTAGACTATACAATGAAAAGATGGAATTTAAAGGGGAAAATCGGATGTTAGAAAAACGTCAAGGCATTATTATTTGGCTCCAACATTTAAAGAACATTAAAAATCTTCGACGATTTGGAAATATTCATTACGTTTCAAAACGTTTAAAATATTGTGTGTTATATTGTGACATGAATGATACGGAGCAAATTATGAAAAAGATTCAAGTTTTACCTTTTGTGAAATCAGCCGAGCCTTCATATAAGCCTTTTATAAAAACTGAATATGAAAATTCAAGACCTGATAAAGCAAAAGAATATGATTATAAGATTGGTATATGAGATTAAAAATCTACCCTCCAAATTGGAGGGTACTATTTAATACATAGTTATAAACTTGGCAAAATATGATGAAGTCTAAGGATACCTAGTAAGTATTGATAATATAATTCTTTCTCTGAAAATGCAGAGGAAGGCTTTATTTCAAATGAAATTAGTTTCTTATTTACTTCCTCACTAAGTGATCGGAATAATTGGTACCTTTGGCTGTCAATTGGAATTCCCTCCCTACATATGTAAATGGGCATGAATTTACCTTCTTTCGCCGGCTGTAGAACAATGGCGATGGACACATATTTTTTTTCATTTATTGTGGTGTGCAAAGCAAGCATTTGTTTAATTCTATGTGGATTACTCTTACCTAACTCCATTAATTCATAAATATCCGAATAACCTTCTCCTAGCTCAATGAACCTTTGAATCACGTTATGATCATCCTTTCTCTAGTTTTACCCATTACTTTAACATTCCTGGCATAAAATGAGAAGTAAACATTAACCCCTATAGGTAACATCATGAATGTTAGGAGGAGTTATATGGTTTACGCCTTATTTTTACTTGTCATTGGATTATGGGTAACGTGGATCGAACAACTGATAAGGTAGAGATTGATAAGGACAAGGTAAGCAGGTTTATTGTAACTGGAATGATTGCGTCCTTATCAACTGAAGGAATAATGAATATGGCAGAAGAACAGGAATTAAGCGATACTATTTTATCGTACTTAGAAGGATATGTTTTAGGGAAAACTGAACTAGAATGGGCTTCTATTTGTTATACATCCAAATCTGATGAGATAAACCATGATTGTGACTACGATTTTATGATTTAGTTAAGGAGTATTAGAATGGCAAGATTTATTGTGATATTTGTTTTAATATTGGCTGCAGGAAGTGGTAGCCTTCTATATTATCAATGGAACTCCAAAAGCTCTGATAATCATACACAACTTCTTACTACTCACCCTATTCATTCTATTGTTTCACTTGTCCATTCTGAGAAAGAACTCACGATTGTTCAAAGGTTCAATGGATTAACACCATCTACTTATACCCTCAATATTCCAAACAAGATTGAAAGACTCCAATGCGATACCAAAGGCGATAACTCATGTGAAATAAATGGAACGACATTAACTTCACACACACCCGATATTACTTTAACTTACTCTATCCCTATTAAAGAAGAAGTGGATATTTGGTTACAGGGATTTTTTGTTACAGTATCTTCCAGTCAGCCGACTGAGTATGAACTTGAAGTAGTCGAAGCTGTGAATAAAGATTATCAGTGGGTAAGTGGCGGAGAATTTGTTGCGTACAGGGAAAGGGAATTGATTGACTATTATAAATGGAGATCAACAAATAAAGACCATTTATCATTATTTATGTCACCATTACCTTTAAATGAAAATAAAGTGGATAAAGATTTGATCATCTATTCTTCTAGTAACGTTCCATCGTGGACATGGATTAGAAAAATAACACCTGATCGATTAACAGTTGTTATTACAGATAGTAAGGAAACTTATTTTTCAAATCACCTGGTTGTATTACAGCAACATGCAGGTGATCTCCTTACACTAGAAGATCAGTTTGTGAAAGCGTATTTATTGACTCTTTTTCCTCCTGCCCAGGAAGAATTACGTCCTGTTTGGAGCACATTAGGATCCGTATTAGTAGGGAGAAAAATTCCAGAAGACAGAAGTAGACAAAACAGTGAAGCATTACTAGCACAATTATCGGAATCGGAGCTGGAATCCTTTTTCGAATATTTACAGCGAATGGGCAAAGAGTCTTATCATTTAGTTGATTTTGATGAAAGTCTTTCTTCTGTTCTAGGAGGATCAACTACTTTTTTCCAATCTATGTATGAAAGGCCAAATGAAACAATTCCGTTATTCTATAGCATTGATAAACAGATTGTTGTGAACAACCACTCCATTAATGTGAAGGCTATTTCCTATAATGGGGAAGCACAGTTTCCTTTTAAAGAAGTAATGGAAGCTCTAGGATATCGTGTTTCTGTCTTTTCTAATAATGAAACGATTATAGTCTATAAGGAACTAAATAGTTGGAGATTTTCCTTTAATCAAAACTATTTTATCTATAATGAAGAGAGCTATGGACTTCTAGCCACCCCATTAACAAATATCAATAACGTTGTTTATATTACTGAGAAATGGTTAGAAGAGATTTTTAAGGTGAGGGTAGTAGAACAAAAGACACATATCATGATAAGTAGTTAAAAAAAATCCCTGCAACAACTAAGCTGCAGGGTCCTTCTATTTCTCGATCAATTTCAAGATTAAGAAGGCAAAGGGAGAGGAGAAACCGGAGGAAGAACTTATGGGGAAACGTAAGTCTTCTCCGCGGTTGGCAACAACATCACGAAAAGGATGTTGTTACTACTAAGTATGACCAAATGACAAATGACTATACATTTGGATAACATATTATTTGGAAATGTTTTTTCTTTTTACCATTTGTGTTAGGATAAAAATGTTTATGAGTATTATAAAATGTTCCAAACTAAAGGTTGTGTTATAGATGATGAGAGTAATATCAGGTAAACGTAAAGGCCATCCTTTGAGAGCTGTTCCAGGTCAGAGCACAAGACCTACTACTGATAAGGTGAAAGAGTCTATTTTCAATATGATTGGCCCTTATTTTAATGAAGGTATTGGATTAGATTTATTTGGTGGTAGTGGAGGGCTTGGGATAGAAGCGTTAAGTCGGGGATTAGATAAGGTCATTTTTGTAGACCGGGATCATAAAGCGATTCAAACTATTCGATCAAATGTACAATCCGTACATTTCGAAGACCAAGTCGAAATTTATCGTAATGATGCAGAGAAGGCGATAAAAGCTTTATTAAAAAGAGACATTCAATTTGATATTATTTTCTTAGATCCTCCTTATAAGAACCAAAAATTGAAAGCGCTTATTTCTATACTTGACTCTAATCAGTTAATAAAAGAGGATGGAATGATTGTCGTTGAACATGCAGATGATGTTCAGTTGCCAGACCAAATTGGGAGGTTAGTAAAAAAACGTGAAGAGAGTTATGGCTTGACAGTTATTTCAATCTATCAGATAGCTGAGAATAGAATAAAGGAGAATGTATAATGAAAAACATAGCAGTTTGTCCCGGAAGCTTTGACCCTATTACTTATGGGCATCTAGATATTATTAAAAGAGGAGCAAGAGTGTTTGATCAAGTGAATGTGGTCGTGTTAAATAATTCTTCAAAAAATCCACTTTTTTCTGTTGAAGAGAGAATCGAGCTCATAAAAGAAGTGACGAAAGATATTCCGAACGTGGAGGTTGATTCATATCGTGGGCTTCTAATGGATTATGCAAAATTAAACAATGCTAGAGTTATATTAAGAGGGCTTAGAGCTGTTTCTGATTTTGAATATGAAATGCAAATAACTGCTATGAATCGTAAGTTAAATGAAGATATCGAGACATTTTTTATGATGACCAATAATCAGTATTCTTTTTTAAGTTCATCAATAGTAAAAGAAGTTGCTAAATATAATGGCAATCTCTCGGACATTGTACCTGAAACTGTGGAAAAGGCACTAGGCAGGAAATTTAATCAACATACATAACCCCCAATTCGGGGGTTATTCGTTTTTAACGATTTTTCTTGTCAGCAATAACACGTAAACAAGTAAAGCAAGAAGCGTAATGAGTGGGCCTATTTTTGCCATGGCGTTCCATAATTGTAGAAGGTTTGTCGATGATTTCTCAATAAAATTCATTACAGGAACTGCTTTTGATACACTTTCATTCGATTGGAAATGAACATAGAATGGCTCCCACAAAATATAAGCAAAACAACTTGCAAAAAAACCATGGAAAATGCGCGCAATAAAAAAAGGTTTGAATCGTATATCTGTTTCAGAAAGAATACTTGCAACCTGTGCTTGAACAGAAAATCCACAAAACGCTAAAATGAAGCTTGTAATAACAACTTTGTGAGCTAAATCGACGTTTGTAGTTTCACTAGTCATTTGGCTACCTAGTGTTATTTCAAATAGTCCAGAAATTAATGGGACACTTAGTTCACTTGGTAGTGATAATACGGATAATAGAAAGGATATGAAATACCCTAAGATGTCTGTGATATGTACTAGTGTTAATAGCCTATTAAGGACAGAAAATAGAATAATGAATCCTCCAATCATTAACAACGTTTGAATGGACGACATAACCGCGTCTCCTAGTAGCTTCCCTAAAGGACGTTTATCATTTAAACGAGTATGATGTAATGCGTAAAATGCATTTTTGAATGATAATTTACTGTTCTTTTCACTAGAACGCTCACCCTTATTTTGCTTAGGTGCTCCATGAAATCGCATTAGCAAACCTACACATATATTCCCAAAGTAATGGGCAAGTGCAAGAACAATCCCAATTTTTGGATTATGGAAAAAGCCAACCGCTACTGCACCAAAAATAAATAATGGGTTCGAAGAGTTTGTAAACGACACGAGTCTTTCCGCTTCAATGGCCGTCAGCTGCTTTTCTTGTCTAAGCCTAGCTGTAAGCTTTGCCCCTGCAGGAAAACCTGAAGCCATTCCCATAGCCCAAACAAAGCCACCCACACCTGGAACTCTAAAAAGGGGTCGCATGATTGGCTCAAGGAGAACACCAATGAAATTTACAACACCAAAACCAATTAACATTTCAGAAACGATGAAGAAGGGTAAGAGTGATGGAAATACAACTTCCCACCACATTTCTAATCCTCTTATTGATGCATCAAATGATTCCTGTGGAAATGATATAAGTGCTCCTGCCATTAAAGTAACAAAAGATGCTAGAATAAGGGTCTTAAGTTTGGGTGATATCAATGTGACTGCCTCCTGGCTATCAAAATAGTGAGTATTGAATCCGCCTCAGGTGAGAGAGCTTGGAATCAGTTGTCCAAATTATTATCTTTACAATATACGTGTATAGGGGGGACAATTAGACCATAAGATTATGTAAGAATGGAAAATAGAGTGGGAGGTGACGTATGTCACAACCAAAAATAGGGCTAGCGCTTGGATCGGGAGGGGCGCGTGGCTTTGCACACTTAGGTGTTATCAAAGTATTACGGGATCATCATATTCCAATAGATTTTATTGCAGGAAGTAGTATGGGTGCCTTAGTTGCTAGTTTTTTTGCAGCAGGTCAAGATATTGATAGGCTTTATAAATTTGCAATTGCGTTTAAACGGAAATTTTACTTAGATTTTACCGTTCCTAAAATGGGATTTATCGCTGGAAACAGAGTTAAGGAACTTGTTCGAGTCTTTACACACGGAAAAAATATTGAAGATCTACAAATTCCAATATCTATTGTTGCAACGGATTTAATTAAAGGTGAAAAAGTGATTTTTAAAGAAGGATCTATTGCCGATGCAGTGAGAGCGAGTATTTCTATCCCAGGCATTTTTGTTCCAGAAAAGGTGAATGGTAGGCTTTTAGTTGACGGTGGAGTAATTGATAGAGTACCTGTTTCTGTTGTACGGGAGATGGGGGCAGACATTGTAATAGCTGTTGATGTATCTCATGTGAAGATAAATGAAGATATTACATCTATTTTTGATGTAATCCTACAAAGTATCGATATCATGCAAGACGAACTTGTGAAAAATCGCGAAATTGCATCTGATGTGATGATACGACCACATGTTGAGAATTTTAGTTCAAGAGCGTTTACCAATATTGAGGAAATTATTAAAATAGGGGAGGAGGAAGCAGAGCTACTTCTTCCAAATATAGTAAATGTTATTGATGAGTGGAAGGGGAAAAAAGGTGAGCAAGCATAAAACACGTATATGGATTATCATTTTAATCATTGTATTTTTAACGTTAAATTATATCAAACTTCCGTATTATCTAAATCTTCCCGGTGATGCTTATGACTTAAAAAAAATTGTTGAGGTTCGTGATGGTGATCATGCATCTGGCGCGTTTATGATGACAACGGTAGGAGTTAGCCGTTCTAAGATAAATATTTTTGCTTATGTTTGGTCGTTTGTAGCTCCATATCATGAATTAATACCGGCTGAAAATATGAGAAGACAGGGAGAATCTGATAAAGAGTATTATTATAGACAAATACATATGATGGATATGTCTCAAAATGTAGCGGTAGCACTTGCTTACGAGAAGGCAAATAAACAAGTAAATTATTTGTATAATGGTGTGTATGTCATGAGCCTTATTAAAGGAATGGATGCTGCAAATAAACTTAAGATCGGCGACCGGATTTTTAAGGTGGATGGAAAGTCGATGAAACAATCAGAGGAATTTATTAAATATGTGGCGGATTTGTTGCCTGGAGATACAGTCACGCTCACGCTAGAACGTGATGGGGACATCCTTGAGAAAGAGATTACCTTGAATGTCTTTCCAGGAGAACCAGAAAAACATGGCGTAGGAATTTCACTTGTCACCGATCGTAAATTGGACGTAGAACCAGAAATTCTTATTGATACGAATAAAGTTGGTGGACCTTCAGCGGGATTGATGTTTTCACTTGAAATTTATAATCAACTTACAGAAGGTGACTTAACAAAGGGATATAAGATTGCAGGAACTGGGACGATAAATTATGAAGGAATAGTTGGCCCGATTGGGGGTATCTCTCAAAAAATTGTAGCGGCTGATCGTGCAGGAGCAAAGTATTTTCTTGCTCCAAATGAAAATGGGGTGCCAAACTCCAATTACCGCGATGCATTACAAACAGTTAGGGATATCAATAGTGATATGGAAGTGATACCAGTGGATACATTTGAAGACGCACTGACATTTTTAAATAGTTTAAATAATTAAAAGGGAAGAACAATTTGTTCTTCCTATTTTAGTTGAATAGGTGGAGTCGAATATTCTAATTTTAAAAAATCAGTTCTAATTGGCTCAGCAAACCCCATTGCATATGTGTTTGCTGCACGAATATCCAGCTGTAACATTTCGTCTAATGAATTAGATAATTTTGAAATAATGGGAAGTGAAAAGTCTTTTTTATATTTTTGTAAGTATGAACGGCCATTTTCAGTCATGCCAAGTAGGCGTATGTATGTCGCTTTCTTGTTATGAGTTAATTTCAGCATTTTTTGCTTAGATGTGTTCGTTAAAATATGTACACATACTCGCTGTAAGCGCGTCCATGTATAACGTTTTGTTTTTATTTTTGTCATAAAATGATGAAAGCTTGAAGCGTCTTTTATGTAAGCTAGTAGTCGATGTTCAAGTCCTTCTTCAACTTCATAAATAGACCTTAACTCATCTGGAGTTGAAGTGAGTAGTTTATATTTAAGTAAAGGAAAGTAATTTTCCCAAGAATGCAGACTGTGATATTGTTTGTTGTAGCATACTAATTGTGAATAAGAATGATCAGGAACGAAGTGCTGGACATCTTCGAAATGACCATTATCTGAAAAAATGGCTTTTCGAATACTTGTTGCACTGGCAATAGGAGATGAATTAAACTCTTCATCATGATAATTGGCCATTGTTCGCTTAATTGTAACTGGTTTTATTGATGCCTGTTGATCGAGTATTGCCTTTACATAATGATAGCCTAGGATGTTATTTGGCCTACTTAGGTCAACTTTAGTCTTACTATGTAAAGATTCAAATGCAAGCGAAGAAGATTTGGGAAAACTATTTCCTTGCCGCACGTAGTGCTGAAGCAATCCATTCAACTCATCCTTATTCTTTTCTAGAATATCTGCTGTTTCGATAAAACCTTCAATATTTCCAGATTCACTCCCAAAACACACATTATGAACTTTTAACGCTTCTAATATAGAAATGGCTCCATTTGCAAAATACTCGGCCTTTTGAGTTGAAAATGCGTATGGTAGTTCAACAACAAGATCTACACCATTTAATAAAGCCATTTTCGTACGATTCCATTTAGAGACTAATGCAGGTTCACCACGTTGAAGAAAATAACCACTCATAACTGCAATCAAAATATCATGCTGACATACTTTTTTGGTTTGCTCTAGATGATAGAGATGACCATTATGAAAAGGGTTATACTCAACAATGACACCAGAAGCTTTCAAGGTTTGTCCCTCCTTTTAGTTGAACAGGTGTAAAATAGGATTTAGATTGGCATATTAAAAGAAAACATGTTAAAGTAAGTTCTAAAAGAAATTTCATATTTTATTCTCTTTCCATCTAGTATAGTGTAAAGAAAAAATATTGACAATTATTCCATACAAAGCTATAATTACCTTTGTTGCCTTGAGGTGATCAATATGAAATGGCATGTACATCAGTTAAAGAAATTTCAACATAAACCACTTATTCTTGATGAAGTGGTGGATTTAAGCGAACTGAAAAAGAGAAATCATGAAATTCGGGATATATTATCAGTACATGTAACTGGTAAAGTTGACGTAAGTAATGATCGAGCCACTTTTCATTTGCATTTAACAGGCACACTTGTGTTGCCTTGTTCTAGAACGTTAGTGGATGTCAAGTTGCCTTTTGATATCACTACAACAGAACACTTTTTATTACAACCTGCTCTTTATGAGGGGGATGAAGATTTCCATGAACCCGAAGGAGAAGTCATTGACTTACTACCTGTAATAGAGGAAAATATTCTATTGGAGATTCCAATGCAAATATTTGCTGAGAATCCCGATAAAGAAGAAAGTGCTCCTCAATCCGGGAAAGATTGGCAAGTTATTTCAGAACTTGATAACCAAGAAAAAGTTGATCCTCGATTAGCTGGGTTAGCAAAGTATTTTGACAAAAAATGATGAATGTTATGCTTTTAAGGAGGTGGGAAGAATGGCTGTACCTTTTAGAAGAACTTCTAAAACTGCAAAGAGAAAGCGCCGTACACATTTCAAATTAGAAATTCCTGGCATGGTGGCTTGCCCTAACTGTGGTGAAATGAAATTATCACACCGTGTATGTAAAGAATGTGGAACATACAAAGGGAAAGAAATCGTAAACAAATAATGAACATCCAAGACCGTACTTATGAAGTACGGTCTTTTTATAAGTTTAAGAAAATATAAAGTTTATACAATGTTACTCCTAAATCCAGCTCCAGCGCCCAGCCAAGATGAAATGGCGACAATCTTTGTCATTTCATCCCACTCGAGGACAAACCTGTCATGAATAACAGGGAAAACCACCCTATTTTCAAGACAGAACATTTGATCTTCCTTTGGCTAAGCGGGGCGCACCGAGCCTTTTGTTATTCACACTATTTTGGAAGGGGATTATTCTTTGAGTAAAGTGCTGATTGAACGAACAGAGAAAGATATCATCTTATTCACGATTAATAGACCTGAAGTGAGAAATGCGATTGATTATGATGTGATGAAAGAGCTAGAAAAAACTATAGAGACTATTCAACAAGACCCTAATATAAAGGCTTTTGTCATTACAGGAAGCGGGAAAGACGCTTTTTGTTCAGGAGGAGATTTATCAATTTTCCATAAATTATATACAGAAGAGGAAGCCTTTAAGATGCTCTCAAGAATGGGAGGGATTTTATATAAGTTGCTAACATTGAAATGTCCAACGGTTGCTTTAATAAATGGATATGCAATAGGAGGAGGATGTGAGTTAGCGACTGCTTGTGATTACAGAATCGCTAGAAATGGAGTAAAAGTGGGTTTTGTTCAAGGTAAATTAGCGATTACGACAGGATGGGGCGGCGGCACAATGTTAGTCGAGAAGCTCTTACATCATCAAGCTTACAGGATGTTATTCTCAGCTAATACATATTCGGCACTAGAAGCAAAGGAAATAGGATTTATTCATGAGATACTATCAGATGAAAAATGGATGTATGAGGGCATGACTTTTACTGAAAAAATGATTGATAATTGTTCTGCTTCTGTATTATCAGCATATAAAGAGATTGCCATAACAAAATGGAAAAATTTTAATGTGTTGGAGAGAATGTTAGAAGAAGTTTCAAAATGCTCCTCTCTTTGGGCAAAAGAAGAACATCACGCTGCTGTTAAGGCATTTATTGAAAAAAGTAAGTGATAAAACATTAAAAAAAGTGAAATTTCATTTTCGAGTATAGCATTCTTATGTCTATCTTTTCTACTAGGTGCATATGTATGAAATAAAAAAGTGCTAGGAGGGAAAGATATGACGACAATTCGCCAAGATGCATGGACCCAAGATGAAGATTTATTATTAGCAGAGGTTGTCCTTAGATACATTCGTGAAGGTGGAACACAACTTTCTGCCTTTGAAGAAGTAGGACGAAAGTTATCTAGAACGTCCGCAGCGTGTGGTTTTCGATGGAATTCATATGTAAGAAAACAGTATAAACAAGGAATAGAATTAGCTAAAAAACAAAGAAAAGAATTAAAAAAGGAAGGCTCCTTTTCAAAATTAGCCAATCGAGAAATTTCTTTATCACAAGAACAAAATGGTGAACAACAAGGTGTAACTCTTACTTTATCTGATGTAATAGAGTATTTAAAAACCTATGAACAAACTGAAGATGAACAGGTAACATTAAAAGAGCAAAATGAACGTTTAAAAGCGAGGTTAGCTTCCCTCGAGGAGGAGAATAATAGACTGCAGAAAGAAAATAAAGAAGTTGAAAAACAACTAAGTGTTGTAAAAGAAGATTATAAGGCTCTCATTGGCATCATGGACAGAGCAAGGAAGATGATGATGCTACAGGATGAGGGAGGTCCTAATCAAGTGAAATTCCAAATGGAACGAAATGGTAATTTGGAAAGAATTGAGAAATAGGAAGCAAATGAAAAAGCTGAACTTACTGTTCAGCTTTTTCCCTGCCTATAAAGTACAAACACAAAAAGTTCTAATGTGATTGGCGTTTTAATTATGATCTTACTTGTTCTTTTACTCCTTCTGGGTACCACACAAGCGGGTTTTCACCTAAATCACGTTCCATATCATACGTCACAGGTTGGAATCCCATTTTACTCCAAAATTCTTGAGATTTTACACGTGGGTTTGTTTTTATCGGTAATTGAAACTCCTTTGCAAAATCCACAAGCGCCTTCCCAAACCCTTTTTGTTGATAATCTGATAAGACTTCAAGCTTCCAAAGCTCCAAATAATCCTGTCTGGGTTCGAAATATTTATCAAACTCCTTATCAAAACGATAAAGACTCATTCTTGCGACAAGCTTCTCGCCATAGTATATTCCGTAAAAAGGTGATTCACTATCGTTTTCCATAATATTTGCTTGAAGATCCTCTAGCATAGAAAGCTCTTGAAGACCATATTCCTTAAACCTTTTAAATTCCTCTAGCGTTTTATAGTTAATACGAAGCCTTTCTACTTTAAATGATGTCATCTAAACTCCCCCTAAGAACTTCTATAATTAAGAAATACTTACTATCTTTGATGTGGAATAAGAACGTATTACTAAGCCCTTTCCTACATTATAATATAAAAAAACGAAAAATTCTGCAAAAAAATCCGAAAGCGTTTACAATTAAAGAAGGAATTTTTATATAAACAAAGAATTTATAAAGGTAGGACTTTTTTAGGTATTAGAAATGGTACCTGTATAATAGCCTCCTAATAGTCCTATTCATATGTTAGTTGCAAACTTGACAGAGAGGAGCTTGCTACTTGAAGAAAATATTAATAGCAAACAGAGGAGAAATTGCCCTTAGAATTATTAGAACTTGCCAAAGACTAGGTATTGAAACAGTTGCTGTTTATTCAGAGGCCGATTCCCAGTTGCCATATGTGAGAGAAGCAACCACAAGTTATTGCATCGGTGAACCTCCTGTTCAAAAGTCTTATCTAAATGCAGATCTAATTCTAGATATTGCGGTAAAAGAAAAAGTAGACGGTATTCATCCAGGCTATGGATTTTTATCTGAAAATAGCATGTTTGCTAAGCAAGTCGAAGAAAAAGGAATAAAGTTCATTGGTCCTAGTTCCAACATCATATCACGTATGGGAGATAAAGTAGTAGCCCGTCAAACCATGAAAGAGGCTGGTGTACCAGTTGTACCTGGGAGTGATGGGGGATTAGGTAGCTTAGATGAAGTATGTGAAATAGCTAAGCTTATTGGATATCCAGTTATGCTCAAAGCAAGTGCTGGTGGTGGCGGAATCGGCATGCAACGATGTGATGATGAAGAATCATTGAAAAAGGCCTATCAGTCAACAAAAGGGAGAGCCAAAGCTTATTTTGGAAATGACGATGTATTTATAGAAAAGTTTATACCTAATGCACGTCATATAGAAATACAAATTTTTGGTGATTCTCATGGAAACATCGTACATATGTTTGAAAGAGATTGTTCAATCCAAAGACGGAATCAAAAAGTAATTGAAGAGTCCCCAAGTCCCTTTCTATCGGATTCAAAACGTCTTGATATGTGTCAAGCGGCAATCCTAGCTGCCAAAACAGTAGATTATGTGAATGCGGGCACAATAGAATTTGTTGTAGACGAAAAGGAGAATTTTTATTTCCTTGAAATGAATACAAGATTACAAGTTGAACATCCTGTAACGGAAATGATTACTGGACTTGACTTAGTAGAATGGCAAATACGAGTGGCAAAGGGTGAGACCTTACCTTTATCCCAAGAATCAATTCAGCAACAAGGGCATTCAATTGAATTTCGAATCTATGCTGAAGACCCTAATACATATATGCCTTCACCAGGGATAATTGAAAGGTTCTCCTATGAAGAACAAAAGGGAGTCCGAATTGATTTAGGGTATGTTGGAGGCTCAACAGTTACCCCATTTTATGACCCGATGATAGCAAAGGTAATCGTGCACGGTGATGATAGACAAGAGGCAATAAATCTAGCCACTAACTATTTTCAACATTTATTTTTAGAAGGGATTAAGCATAATGGACCATTATTCCAAGAAATCATAAGTAATGATTCATTTGTGGCCGGCAAGTATACAACCGCCTTTCTAGTGAAACATAAAGCATAAAAGATAAATCAAATACAACTGGAGGAATTTTCAATGAAAGAAATTACAGCTTCAATGGCAGGTACGGTGTTTAACATTTTAATTGAGCAAGGACAGAGCATTACGGATGGACAAGAAATCCTCATTTTGGAGTCTATGAAAATGGAAATCCCTGTTCAGAGTACATCTACAGGAGAAGTAGCTGAAATTAAAGTGAATATCGGTGATTTTGTGAATGAAGGAGATGTATTGATCGTATTAAAGTAAGCTAGCAAAGGAGAGGAAGATACAATGATTAAGACTGAGCAGCTAGAAACACAATTGGTTGAGAAGCGTAAAGAAATAGAAGCTGGAGGAGCACCAAAATATCATGAGAAACTAGCAGAACAGAATAAATTATTTGTTCGAGAAAGGCTGCAGTTGCTTTTTGATAATGGTGAATATACAGAAGATGGTATGTTTGCCAATAATATGGCAGATCAGCTACCTGCAGATGGGGTTGTAACAGCTATTGGGAAAATAAAAGGTAGAACTGTCTGTGTAATGGCAAACGATTCAACAGTTAAGGCTGGATCTTGGGGCTCAAGAACGGTTGAGAAAATTATCCGAATACAAGAGACAGCTGAGAAATTAAGAGTTCCTATGCTGTATTTAGTTGACTCTGCAGGTGCTAGAATTACGGATCAACTAGATATGTTCCCTAATAGACGTGGAGCAGGGAAAATATTTTACAATCAAGTTAAGTTATCAGGGATGATTCCACAAGTATGTTTATTATTTGGTCCCTCTGCAGCAGGCGGGGCCTATATACCGGCATTTTGTGACATTGTGATAATGGTCGATAAAAATGCTTCGATGTATTTGGGTTCACCGCGCATGGCTGAAAAGGTGATAGGTGAAAAAGTAACTCTTGAAGAAATGGGCGGTGCACGTATGCACTGTTCTGTGAGTGGCTGTGGAGATGTTCTGGCAGTAAATGAAGAAGAAGCGATCGCGATGGCTCGTGATTACCTAGAATATTTTCCGACAAACTTTAAAGAGAAGCCAAATGTAACCGAACCAATAAAACCAAAGGAAGGAAGAAATCTAACTGAGATTATTCCTGAGAATCAAAATGCACCATTTGATATGTACGAGTGTATTGATGCACTAATTGATAATGGAAGCTTTTTTGAAATTAAAAAGCTGTTTGCACCAGAAATTATTACCGGGCTTGCAAGAATTGATGGAAAACCGGTGGGTATTATTGCAAATCAGCCGAAAGTTAAAGGTGGAGTATTGTTTGTTGATTCTGCTGATAAGGCAGCTAAATTCATCACTCTTTGTGATGCATTCCATATTCCTTTACTCTTCCTTGCTGACGTTCCTGGATTTATGATTGGGACGAAGGTGGAGCGAGCGGGGATTATTAGACACGGGGCAAAATTAATTGCAGCAATGAGTTCTGCAACAGTCCCGAAAATATCTGTTATCGTAAGAAAAGCATATGGTGCAGGTTTATATGCTATGGCAGGTCCAGCGTTTGAACCAGATTGCTGCATAGCCTTGCCAACAGCTCAAATTGCAGTGATGGGTCCTGAGGCAGCTGTAAATGCAGTTTATTCAAATAAAATAAACGAAATACAAGATCCAAAAGAGCGGTTAGCTTTTGTCCAGGAGAAGCAACGTGAATATAAAGAATCGATTGATATTTATAAGCTTGCTTCAGAAATGATTATTGACGATATTGTAGCGGCTTCAGAACTACGTGATGTATTAATCAATCGATTTGAGCTTTACTCAACAAAAGAAATGATCTTTGGCGACCGCAAGCATCCAGTATACCCAGTATAAAAATCAAAAAAAGTGCCCATGATCAAATGATTATGGGCATTTTTACATGACTGTTACATACAAAAATATTCCTTTTTCTGATAGAATACTAGTAATAAACGTATTGGAGAGATACAAATGAACGTTGGAATAGTCGGTGGTGGGTCAATAGGACTGCTTTTTTGTGCTTATCTTTATGAGAAATGTGATAATCTTACGTTATATACAAGGACAATAGAGCAGGCAGATATGATCATGCAAAATGGACTTATCATGAAACGTGGCAATCTGAGTAATCATTATCCCATTCAATCTTGTAGTATTAAGGAAGGGGTAAAACAACACAACTTAGTTATTATTGCTGTGAAACAATATCACCTTGATCAAATCGAGGACATCATTCATTCCATTCCGATACAAACACCACTCATGTTTTTACAAAATGGGATGTCTCACCTTCCGTTGTTAAATAGACTGCCCCATGACCATATTTATTTAGGAATTGTTGAACATGGATCTCAAAGGATTGATCTTCATTCGGTCATGCATACTGGTAAGGGTCTCATAAAAATAAGCCACTATAAAGGAGATGAAAAAAATTTAGAAAGAATAACGAATCAGTTCTCTTCATCAAATTTTCCAATTGTTATCCAGAGAGACTGGCATGAAATGCTCCAATCAAAATTAGTGGTCAATGCGATGATCAACCCCCTAAGTGCCATTTTCAGGGTTGAAAATGGACAACTTATTGAAAATCCCCATTTTTATAAAACTCTTGAGTTACTATATCAAGAAATTATTAGGATTTTATCCCCAAAACAGCCATTAGTTTGGTGGAAATCAGTTATCGATATATGCCAAAAAACATCATCAAATCGATCTTCTATGTTAAGAGATATCGAGAATAAAAGGCAAACTGAGGTTGAGGGAATATTAGGATATCTATTACATCAATCCAAGTTAAAAAATGTGGATTCGCCATTGATTCATTTTTTATATACTGCAATAAAAGGATTAGAACAATAAAGGAGAGGACTCTTATGATATCCTTTTTCTCAAGTATTATTGCCATTCTTATAACTGTGCCGCTTATTGGTTTCATATTATTTTTTATTGTGCTACGAACGCTATTATCCAATAAAAAAAAGGCCTTTCAGTATTCAATTGATATCACTACACTACTATTAATGATCTCTGTGTACTATTTAGGTTTTGTTATTTTTAATATATCTCTTCTCTCCTCTATCATGATAATCGTCTTACTCATCGCCATTATCTTTCTATTTCTTCAACGTAAAATAAATGAAGAAATTCATTTTTCTAAGGTCTTAAAAGGAGTCTGGAGAAGTACTTTCTTACTTTTTTTTCTCATTCATATATGCTTACTAATTTATGGTCTTTCAGTTCGGATTTGGGAGATCTAAGATATATAGATGGAACCATTTATGTTAAGGAGCGTAGAAGGGGAAACTGTGAGGACAGACTTAAAAAACGAGTAATAACTGAACATTAATTTTCCATTTCAAATTTATCAAAGGTTACTTTTGTTTAGGCAGTATTTTTTTCTTTTTTTTTAACCAGTGCTATACTCAATGGGAGAATCATTTTCCATATCCAGAGAGGAAGGGCTTTCATGGAGATTCAAGATCAATCATTAGTGCTTTCTAATAAACTAACCTCCGACTACATATATAACGAACTTAACCTTCACGATTTTTTTCATTACTCTCCTTTTGAAATAGGGGATTATGAAAATAGAATGAAGGAATTGTCAGATTTACAATTTCCAAGAGAAGAACTGGTTCGGCACCTTATTTCATATAATCAAAAATTTAACCCGGATTCTAATACATTGACTAATATAAACAAGTTACTTCATCCAAAAAGTGCGGTTGTGATCGGTGGTCAGCAAGCTGGCTTATTAACGGGTCCCCTTTATACAATATATAAAATCATTACGATATTACAGCAAGCGCAAGAGTTAGAAGGAAAGCTTAATATACCCATCGTTCCTGTTTTTTGGATTGCTGGTGAGGATCATGACTTTGACGAAGTCAATCATATTTATTCATCATCACAAGAGCAGTTATCCAAAATCACAATTTCTCATAAGCATTTAGTTAAGAATTCGTTAAGTCATATTGAAGTAGACAAACGGGTTTGTGAATCTTGGTTAGATGAAGTATTTACAACATTTGGTGAGACTATTTTCACGAAGGAATTAATTAAGAGTGTAAAGGATTGCTTACATAAGTCTTTGACATATGTAGACTTCTTTGGACATCTGATTCATCTTCTGTTTAACAACTCTGGAATTGTCTTAATTGACTCTGGAAATCCTTCATTGAGAAAGGTAGAGCATAACTTTCTACAGGAGATGGTGCTCAAGAATGAGCAAATTGATCGGTCGTTAAAAAATCAACAGCAATTCATTGAAAAAATGGGATACAAAACAATCATTCAGACTGATCATGACTCAGCTCATTTGTTCTATCATTTAGATGGTAAGCGAGTTTTACTTGAAAGATCCCAAACTGGTGATAATATTTATTTTCGAGGGAAAAATAATGAATGTATCTTTTCAAAAGATGAGTTACTTCATAAGCTTGAACACGAACCAGAACGATTTAGTAATAACGTTGTCACAAGACCAGTAATGCAAGATTTTTTATTCCCGACTATCTCTTTCATCGCTGGACCAGGAGAAGTTGCTTATTGGGCTGAAGTGAAAGAGGTGTTTGAGGTATTCTCAAGAAAAATGCCACCTGTTTTTCCGCGATTAATGGCAACTCTCGTAGAAAGATCAATCGTGGGCGATCTGCATGATATCGGGATATCCATTGAACAAGTGATGAAACAAGGAGTTACGCAAGAGAGAAATCAGTATATTAGCAGTTTGGAGAATGTTGAAATTAAAAGAGAAGTATCTTTGATTAGGGAGACTCTTGAAAAACATTATGCATCCTTAAAATCTATTTCAGAACACATTCATGCAAGTATGAATCAAATTGTCATAAAGAATGAGCAAATCCATTATAAACAATTAGACTTCTTAGAGCATGAGTTCTTGAAACAATCTAAACAAAGAGAAGAGTATACAATTAGAAAGTACGACCGTGTCCAAAATGCATTACTTCCTAAAAATCAGCCACAGGAAAGACTTTGGAACATTTTTTATTTTATGAACAAATATGGTCCAGATTTTGTAGCACGGCTTTTGCTGTCAACTGGGTCTAATCAACCTTTTACACACAAAATTATTTATATTTAAATAGACAAAACAGCCTAAATAAAAAAAAGGCTGTTTTTTTATTGGGGATTTTGGTGAAATATTTACATTTAGCGAGAATATTCACGATGAAAATTTTCTGAAAAACGAAATAACCTATTGCAGGATAATCAAATATAAGCGAAAATAGTACATATAAGTGGTGATTAGTGGGGAAAAGTGGTGCATTAGGGGTAGAAAGTGGGGCAAGTGAACATGTTTATGGGTGAGTACCATCACAACATAGATACGAAAGGTCGAATCATCGTACCTTCAAAATTTAGAGATGGCCTTGGCTCTACTTTTATCCTTACGAGAGGTTTAGACAAGTGTTTATTTGGTTATCCACTTTCAGAGTGGAAAACTTTAGAGGAAAAGCTTAAGGCACTCCCACTAACAAAAAAAGATGCTCGTGCATTTACAAGATTTTTCTTTGCTGGTGCAATCGAATGTGAAGTGGACAAGCAGGGAAGAATAAATATATCCGCTCCGCTATTGCAATATGCTGGACTTGAAAAAGAGTGTGTCGTAATTGGCGTATCGAACAGAGTAGAAATATGGAGCAAGGATAATTGGGATGGTTTCTTTTCTGAATCTGAAGATTCATTTGGAGAAATAGCTGAAAATTTAATTGGATTCGATATTTAGTCTCTTAGGAATCTAAAGACAAAGAGGTGCTTCAATGTTTGATCATATAACAGTGCTATTAGATGAAGCAGTAGACGGGTTAAGTATTAAACCGGATGGTATTTATGTGGATTGTACACTTGGTGGAGCTGGTCATAGCCTTGAGATAGTCAAGAAGCTCACAAAAGGTGGAAAGCTTTATGCATTTGATCAAGATAGCTTGGCAATTGAACATGCTAAAGAAAAGTTAAAGGGTTATGAAAATCAAGTTATACTAATTAAAAGTAATTTTAGATACTTGAAAGAAAAACTTGCGGAACATGGTGTTACACAGGTGGACGGAATCGTTTTTGATTTAGGTGTATCATCCCCACAACTTGATATACCCGAAAGAGGATTTAGTTACCATCATGATGCTCCATTGGATATGAGAATGGATCAAGAGTCAGACGTTTCAGCGTATGATGTTGTTAATAACTGGCCGTATGAAAAATTAGTTAGAATTTTCTTCCATTATGGTGAAGAAAAGTTTTCTAAACAAATCGCAAGAAAAATTGAAATGCATCGTGAGAAGAAGCCGATTGAAACAACATCGGAATTAGTAGAAATAATAAAGGAAGGGATTCCTGCTCCGGCAAGGAGAACGGGTGGGCATCCTGCAAAAAGGGTATTCCAGGCAATAAGAATTGCTGTAAATGATGAACTTCAAGTATTTGAGGATACATTAGAGGATGCAATTGCAATTACTCGGCAAGGTGGGAGAATTAGTGTAATAACCTTCCATTCTTTAGAAGATAGAATTTGTAAAACGATTTTCAAAGAACATTCTAGTACTCCAAACTTACCACCAGGTATACCGATGATACCAGAAGAATATCAACCAATCTTAAAATTAATTACAAGAAAACCCATTCTTCCTTCAAATGAAGAACTTACAGAAAATAACCGTGCGAGATCAGCAAAATTAAGAATTGCAGAAAAAATAAAATAACTGTACTAAAAGGGAGAGAGAGCATTGAGTAACTTAGCCTATCAAATACAACAAAGGCAGCATCAGCAACAACATGAAGAGCATCAAACTCGAAAAAACAAGCCTAATATAAAGAAAAAAGCACAAGTTACTTTTGGGGAAAAGCTATTATTCCTTCTTTTTATTGGGATGGTACTAATTGGAAGTATCGTTGTTGTAACAAATAGTGCTAAAATATACGTTGTGAATCGAGAAATAAGTGCACTACAGGTATCGATCGACTCACAATCAAAAGTGAACTCAGATCTTGAACAGCAGGTTATGGAATTAAGTACATATGAACGGATTTGGGCTAAAGCTCATGAGCTAGGTCTACTATTGAATGAAAATAATGTAAAAGTCGTCCAAGATTAATTAAGTAGTGAGTGTGGTCTAAAATGCATGTAAAAAATAAGAATATTAATAAAGGAGCAGCATTTTTCTCAATTGTTTTTGGCTTGCTCTTTTTTCTTTTATTCGCTCGCTTTTTATTTATTCAGGTTACAGGTGTGGTTGATGGACAAGAGCTTCCTGTGTTAGCAGAACAGAAATATTCTAAATCTAAAATTATTGAGGCAAGTAGAGGTAGTATTTTAGATCGAAATGGGATTCCCATTGCACAAGACACCCCAGCATATACAGTGATTGCTATACTAGATGAGAGTAAAACCAAAAACATAAGTGAACCGAATCATGTTGTAGACCCGGCTCAAACAGCAAGTAAACTGTCTCCCATCATAAACATGAGTGTCGAACGTCTTCAAGAATTGCTAACTAGAGACAAAGATCAAGTTGAGTTAGGTCCAGGTGGTCGAGGAATTAGTTATAAACAAATGAAAGAAATCCAGGACATGGAACTACCAGGGATTACGTTTATTAGAGATACTAAGAGGTATTATCCTAACGGAAAATTTGCCACACATGTTATTGGCTTTGCCCAAAAAGATGAATCAGGTAAAGTGATTGGAAGACAAGGACTTGAAAGTACGTTAGATGAATTACTTCAAGAAGAAGATGGCGTAATGAATTACAAATCAGATGGGTATGGGATTAAGCTTCCATTTCAAAATGAAGAGATAATCCCTCCGCAAAATGGCCAAAATGTGTTTTTAACGATAGATCATAAAATACAAGCGTTTTTAGAAGATGCAATGAACCGTGTTGAAACGGATTACTCTCCTGAGAACATTATTGGGATTGTGGCTGATCCCAAAACTGGTGCAATCTTGGCGATGAGTTCGAGGCCTAGTTATGATCCTAATAACATTCCTCCTGATTCCTATATGCTAAATGATGCCATCTCTTTACGTTTCGAACCAGGTTCAACGATGAAGATATTTACTCTTGCTGCAGCAATCGAAGAAGGAGTGTTTGATCCAAACGAGGAATATCAGTCTGGTTCTTACACAGTTGGTCCAAATAGAGTGAGAGACCATAATAATGGTCAAGGATGGGGTAAGATAACATACTTAGAAGGGTTTCAGCGCTCATCAAACGTCGCGATGGCAAAGCTTGTCAATGAGAAAATGAATGCAGATGATCGGCTATTAAACTATCTACAAGCATTTGGATTTAATCAACCAACCGGAATTGATTTACCAGGAGAGGTCAATGGTAAATTACTTTACCGTTATCCAATCGAGAAGGTAACGACAGCATTTGGACAGGGAACCTCTGTTACACCAATTCAACAAATACAAGCAGCCACCGCTATTGTAAATGGTGGAAAAATGTTAAGACCTTATATTGTCAATAAAATTGTCGATCCTGTAACGAATGAAATAATTAAAGAACAAAAACCGGAAATAGTCGGAACGCCCATTTCTGAGCAAACTGCAAAGCAAGTAATGGATATATTGGAAAGTGCGGTTTCCTCTGAAAATGGTACTGGAAAACCATATCGAATAGAAGGATACCAGGTAGCAGGGAAAACAGGTACTGCGCAAATCCCGGACCCAGTTGATGGGTATATGCGTGGGCATGGAAACAATATCTTTTCATTTTTAGGGTTTGCACCAAAGGATGACCCAAAGCTACTTGTGTATATAGCAGTAAAAAAACCAAAGCTTACAATCCATCAATCTGGTTCACAGCCGGTTTCAGCTATCTTTAACAGCGTCGTTAAAAATAGTTTGCACTATTTAAATATTAAACCAACGACTATTAGTGATGAGAAAGAGGCTAAGGTGGAGAAGTCTAGAGGTATTGAACTGGATTCTGTAGTAGGTAAACAAGCTGACCGCGTAGCTGAAGAACTAAAATCGAAAGGAATAGATGTATTCGTTCTTGGCTCTGGAGAAGAAATTTTCGAACAAATTCCATTTCCATCAAGTGTTATGATGCCGGGAGAAAAGGTTCTACTTAGAACAGAAGGTCCGTATTTGGCACCAAATCTGTCTGGCTGGTCTTTAAGAGATGTACTTAAACTTACAGAGATTTTAGATTTAAAGCCTAATTTTATGGGTAATGGCTTTGTGCATAAACAAAATATTAGTCCTGAATCTCCAATTAAACAGGGAGATTACCTTGTTATAGAATTTATAGAACCCAATCCAACTATCAATAGATATAAAGAAGGAGAATCAGACTTAGAAGATACGAAGGACGATGAAGGAATGGAAGTTGAAAGTGCTACCGAAGTTGAAAAGCCTCTAGATTAGGGGGCTTTCTTTTTCTGCGGTAGTAAGGGACGTAGCATTCCAATTGTTCTATTCATACCGGTACAAGCATATGATGAAACGAGCCTAGAAGGATTGTACAATATCATTTTGTACTTCTCTACAAAAGGGAGGATATCATATGCGTGTATCAAATGTTACCGTTCGGAGAAGATTGATTATTGTCTTAACTGTTGGGGTACTTCTCTTTGCCATTATTGATATAAGACTTGGGATAGTTCAGTTTGTACTAGGAGATATGCTAACGGAACGGGCGAAGGATTCTTGGAGCAGAAATATTCCGTTTGAACCAGAACGAGGTGAAATTCTAGATCGAAATGGAATACCATTAGCTACTAATATAAGTGCCCCAACCGTTTTTGTCATGCCTAGGCAGATTAAGAATCCCGCCGAAGCAGCTGAAAAACTGGCGGCTGCTTTAAATATATCGAAGGAAAAAGCTTATGGTTATGTTTCCCAGAAAAGTTTCCTTGTTCGTATAAATGAAGGGCGAAAAATATCTCATGAAAAGGCTAGAGAAATCCAAAACCTGCGTTTAGATGGGGTATATATAGCAGAGGATTCAAAAAGACACTACCCTTATGGTAGCTATTTATCACATGTATTAGGATTTGCTGGAATAGACAACCAAGGATTAATGGGTCTTGAATTGTATTATGATGACCAATTAAGTGGAGATAAAGGGAGTATCAAGCCTTACTTAACGGCAAAAAGTCAACCTATGCCTAATTTATCGGCTGATTATGCGCCTCCAGTAGATGGCTTAAATCTAAAGCTAACGATTGATTCAAAAGTACAAACCATTATTGACCGTGAACTTGATATTGCTGAAGCAAAGTATAATCCAGATGGCATCATTGCGATTGCGATGGATCCTAATACTGGTGAAATTCTTGGGATGGATAGTCGACCGAACTTTGACCCAGCAAACTTTAGGGATGTACCACAAGAAGTTTATAATCGTAATCTACCCGTATGGAGTACATACGAACCTGGATCAACGTTTAAGATTATCACGCTTGCAGCAGCTTTAGAAGAAAAAGAGGTAGATTTACAAAAGGAAAGCTTTAACGATAGTGGAGCGGTAAAAGTGGCGGGAGCGACCTTACACTGCTGGAAACGAGGTGGGCATGGCCATCAATCATTTTTAGAGGTCGTGCAAAACTCATGTAACCCAGGATTTGTGGAGCTAGGTGAGAGATTAGGGAAAGAGAGATTATTTAAATATATTAAGGACTTTGGCTTTGGACAAAAAACAGGTATCGATTTACAAGGTGAAGGAAAAGGGATTTTATTTAATATGGATCGAGTTGGTCCAGTTGAACAAGCAACGACAGCCTTTGGTCAAGGTGTTTCAGTGACACCGATTCAGCAAGTTGCAGCTGTATCGGCAGCCGTTAATGGTGGTTATTTATATACACCATATGTAGCAAAAGAATTCATTGATCCAGTAACAGGTAAGGTAGTTAGTCGAAATACTCCACAGTTAAAAAGAAGGGTCATATCAGAAGAAACATCAAAGCAAGTTCGTTATGCGCTAGAAAGTGTAGTTGCACAAGGAACTGGTAAAAATGCTTTTGTGGAAGGATATCGTGTTGGAGGAAAGACAGGTACAGCTCAAAAAGTTAAAGATGGCAGGTATATGGAAAACAACCACATTGTATCTTTTATAGGCTTTGCACCTGCTGATGATCCAGAAATTGTGATTTATGTTGCTGTTGATAATCCTAAAGGGACCGTTCAGTTTGGTGGCGTCGTTGTTGCGCCAATTGTAGGGAATATCATGGAAGATAGCTTACGAGCACTTGGGGTTAAACCACGAAAAGAACAAATCGAAAAGGAATATAAATGGCCAGATCCAATTTTAGTAGAGGTTCCAAATGTCCTTGGACTGACAAAACAAGAATTACGAAATCAGCTCTATACCCTACAACTAGATATTAGTGGAGAAGGAGATTCTGTCATTCAACAAGCTCCTGCTCCTGGAGTAAAAGTAGAAGAAGGCTCCACCATTCGAGTTTACCTCGGGAACTCAGAAAAAACAAAGAAAGACTAAGCCTTGGATCTATTCCTTGGCTTTCTTTTAGCTTACTTGGAAGTTTCAAGTTCATTCATGTAAAATAAAGAATAAATGTTTTTTTAGGAGGATTTTAATGCTATTACATACTTTGCTTTCATATATACAAACACCTATTACGTTACCAACAGAAAATCCTCTTATTACTACTATCGAAATGGATTCGAGAGAAGTAAAGAATGGTAGTCTATTTATTTGTATAAAAGGGTATACGGTAGATGGACATGATTTTGCGAATCAGGCACTAGAAAAAGGTGCTGTTGCAGTTATTTCTGAAAAGCCTTTAAAATTGTCAGTTCCAGTTATTGTTGTTAAAGATACGAAACGTGTGATGGCAATTTTATCTGACGCTTTCTTTGGGCAACCTACTCAGAAATTGCAATTGATCGGAGTTACGGGGACGAATGGAAAAACCTCTACAACCCATATTTTAGAGAAAATGATAGCAGCACATGGTAAAAAAACAGGATTGATTGGAACTTTACATATAAAAATAGGAAATGAGAAGTTTGAGGTGAAGAATACAACCCCAGAATCTCTCACTCTTCAAAAAACATTTGCAAAGATGGTTAAGGAAAAGGTGGATACAGCCATCATGGAGGTATCATCACATGCTCTAGATTTAGGAAGGGTACATGGCTGTGATTATGATATCGCGGTGTTTACAAATTTAACACAAGACCATCTAGATTACCATGGAAGTATGGAAGAATACAAACGAGCAAAAGGCCTTCTATTTGCTCAGCTAGGTAATAAATTTGACCATACGAGACCCAAATTTGCAATTATAAACGCAGATGACTTAGCGGCAGCAGATTATATAAAAAGTACAGCGGCACACGTTATTACGTATGGAATCAAAAGTCCAAGTGACATTTATGCATCAAATATACAAATGAAAAACCAAGGAACGAGTTTTGATGTAAGCATTTTTGGTAAAAGCTATCGAGTTCGAATGAATTTAGTCGGGTTGTTTAGTGTATATAATGTTTTGGCAGCAATGGGCGCAGCTTTGGCAGCTCATATTCCTGTCCAAAAAATTCTTGATGCAATCAAAGAAATAACAGGGGTACAAGGTAGATTTGAATTGGTGCAAGGTGGACAAGATTTTGCAGTTGTCGTTGATTATGCACATACACCTGATAGCTTAGAAAATGCAATTAGAACAATAAAAGAATTTGTGAAAGGTAAAGTATTTGTCGTCGTCGGCTGTGGAGGGGATCGAGATAGAACGAAACGACCGCTAATGGCAAAAATTGCAACTGATTTAGCAGATTATTCTATTTTCACATCAGATAATCCAAGGTCAGAAGATCCTCTAACCATTTTAAAGGATATGGAAGAAGGGGTCTCTCGTCATACCTACAAAACAATCGTTGATCGTGAATCAGCCATTCGATATGCAGTGGGGCATGCGAAGAAAGATGATGCTGTTCTGATAGCAGGTAAAGGACATGAAACTTATCAAATCATAGGCGCGCAAGTTTTTGATTTTGACGATCGTGAAGTTGCAAAAAAGGTAATAAAGGAGAGATTGAGTGAATGTTAACCTTGGCTAATCTGCAAAAGGTTTGCACAGACCAAAGAGGAATCCAATTTGGTGATATTGAAATCCATACTGTTTTTACAAATGAAGAATCCAAGGTTAATAAAGGATTGTTTGTTCCGTTATTTAATGGTGAAGAAGTCCATGAGGATTTGAAAGAGGCAATAAATAACGGTGCTATTACTGCTTTATGGTGGAAGGATGTTTCAATCCCAAAGTTCTTACCAAATGATTTTCCATTATTTTTAGTGGAACATCCTTTAGATTCCCTGGAAATGGTCGTAAAAGAGTACTTTGATACGAAAGATTTGAAGGGAAATGGGGGATTGGATACGAATCTTATCTTTTCAATATCAAATAAACATATTCAAAAAAAAGATTCATATGCTAATGCTGTAAAAGAAGAATTAGAAAAACTACGTGATTTTGTTCATAAATCATGTTCTATGACACTTATAATAAAGGAAGGAGGGGAATATGAATGCTAGAACAAGTGATATTATTTACGATAATGATGGGGTTTCTTGTGACAGTCTTATTATCCCCTATATTTATCCCCTTTCTTCGTCGTTTAAAGTTTGGTCAAAGTATAAGAGCAGAAGGACCTAAGTCTCATCAAAAGAAATCCGGTACACCAACAATGGGTGGGATTGTCATTTTAATTTCTGTTGTTCTTACGACTCTTGTAATGACCGGAAAATTTTCGAATCCAACAGTCGAAACATTTTTACTCCTTTTTGTCACAATCGGTTACGGGTTACTAGGCTTTTTGGATGATTTCATAAAAGTCGTAATGAAACGAAATTTAGGTTTAACCTCTAAACAGAAATTAGTAGGTCAAATCATCATTGCTATCATCTTCTTCATTATCTTTATTCAATATGAATTTTCAACAATCGTGTCCATTCCAGGCACTGAATATTCTTTTGATTTAGGGTGGTTCTACTTTATATTCCTCCTATTTATGTTAGTGGGAGGTTCTAATGCAGTAAACATAACAGATGGACTAGATGGTCTATTAGCGGGAACAGCAGCAATTTCTTTTGGTGGCTTTGCGGTGCTTGCATGGAATCAATCTCAATACGATGTAGCGATTTTCTCGGTTGCCATTGTTGGAGCAGTATTAGGTTTTCTAGTATTCAATGCACATCCAGCGAAAGTGTTTATGGGAGATACCGGTTCTTTAGCCCTTGGTGGTGCGATTGCAACAGTTGCCATCCTAACTAAATTAGAGATTTTACTCGTCGTTATTGGTGGAGTTTTTGTATTAGAAACATTATCTGTTATTATTCAAGTTATTTCATATAAAACAACCGGCAAGAGAGTATTTAAAATGAGTCCGCTTCACCATCACTATGAATTAGTAGGTTGGTCAGAATGGAGAGTCGTTGTTACCTTTTGGACGGTCGGGCTTTTATTTGCAGTGATAGGAATCTATATTGAGGTGTGGATGTAAATTGAAGAATGTTAAACTATACGAAAATAAACAGGTTTTAGTTTTAGGCTTAGCTAAAAGCGGATATGCCGCAGCTAAGCTTCTTTACAGCTTAGGAGCAAATGTCGTTGTCAATGACATGAAACCGTTAGAAGAAAATGAAACTGCTCAAAGCCTTCAAAAACTTGGAATTGAAGTCATTTGTGGAGAGCATCCATTAACCCTTGTCCATGACTCTTTATTTATGATTGTAAAAAATCCAGGAATTCCGTACACAAATCCGATCCTTCAAAAAGCAGTGCAGATGAAGATTCCGATTATCACAGAAATTGAATTAGCTTATCAAATATCAGATGCTCCATTTATAGGTATAACAGGGTCAAATGGGAAAACAACGACAACCACTTTAATTTATGAAATGTTAGATATGGGGCATAAAAAACCTTTGATTGCAGGGAATATCGGAACGGTTGCATGTGAAGTGGCTCAAATGGCAAAAGAGGAAAATTATATTGTTACCGAACTCTCCTCCTTTCAGTTAATGGGAGTTTCAAGCTTTAGGCCAAAGATCTCAATTTTTTTAAACTTGTTTGAAGCTCATCTCGATTATCATGGAACGAAAAAAGAGTATGGATTAGCTAAAGCAAACATTTTCATGCAACAAACAGAAAATGAATATGCCATTATTAATGCCGAGGATAAAGACGTTGTTGATTTATCAAAACAAAGTTCAGCAACAAAAGTATATTTTTCTACAAAACAAAAGCTGGTAAATGGAGCTAGTATAATCGATGGTTACTTATGTTACTTTGGTGAAAAGATCATTCATACGAAGGACATTGTATTACCAGGTGAGCACAACCTTGAAAATATTTTGGCTGCTATTTGTGCAGCCAAACTTGTTCATACAGATAATGAAGCAATTCGAACAGTATTAACAACCTTTACTGGTGTTAGACATAGACTTCAATATGTAGGGAATATAAATGACCGACTTTTTTATAATGATTCGAAAGCGACAAATATTCTCGCCACAACTGCGGCTTTAAATGCATTTTCAGGTCCGATTGTTTTATTAGCCGGAGGACTAGATCGGGGTAATGGATTCGAAGAGTTAAAGCCATATTTAACAAATGTCACGGCATTAGTTACATTTGGTCAAACTGCTGAAAAATTGATAGCTACCGCGAAAGAAGTAGGGATTAAAACGATTGAACATGTCGATAATGTTGAACATGCGGTACCTGTCGCTTATCGTCTCTCAAACCCGGGTGATGTGATTTTACTATCTCCTGCATGTGCAAGTTGGGATCAATATAAAACATTTGAGGTTAGAGGAGACATTTTTATGGATGCCGTGCATAAACTGAAGTAAGAGCTTGGGCTTGGCCGTTTATTAATGATTGTCAGTATCAGAAAATGTACCTAGCCAGCCTTAGGACGAATGTTCGTTTTTGTTGAAAAAGGACAACTTTTCTCAATTCGAGATACATTCCTAAGGCAAATAGGGTCAATTCTGCTTTGAGCTCTTAATTCACGAAATTGAGGTGTTCAACATTGCCGACAAAGAAATCCACACCTGATTTTTTATTAGTCCTTATTACTTTATTATTACTAGCAGTTGGCATGATAATGGTCTATAGTGCTAGTGCAGCATGGGCTACCTATAAATTTGAAGATTCCTTTTTCTTTGCCAAAAGACAACTACTGTTTGCTGGATTAGGTGTCATTGCTATGTTCTTTATTATGAACGTGGACTACTGGACATGGAGAACGTGGGCTAAAATCATTCTAATCACTTGCTTTATCATGTTAATTTTAGTTTTGATTCCAGGTATAGGCCTTGTAAGAGGTGGAGCACGAAGTTGGATAGGAGTTGGAGCCTTTTCAATTCAACCATCAGAGTTTATGAAGCTAGCAATGATAGCATTTTTAGCAAAATACTTATCTGAAAATCAAAAGAAAATAACAAGCCTGCGTCAAGGACTTGTTCCTTCGTTATCGCTCGTATTTCTAGCATTTGGTATGATCATGCTACAACCAGATTTAGGGACAGGAACTGTAATGGTCGGAACTTGTATGGTTATGATTTTTGTTGCTGGAGGACGGATTAGTCATTTTGTCGGTTTAGGTCTTATTGGTGTAGCTGGATTCGTTGGCCTAATCTTATCAGCTCCATATCGGATAAAGCGAATAACTTCATTTCTTGATCCTTGGCAAGACCCTTTAGGAAGCGGATTTCAAATTATTCAATCGTTATATGCGATTGGGCCGGGTGGACTTCTAGGCCTTGGATTAGGAAAAAGTCGTCAGAAATTTTTTTACCTGCCTGAACCACAGACAGATTTCATTTTTGCTATTTTAGCCGAGGAATTAGGATTTATTGGTGGTTCCCTTATTATACTTTTGTTTGCACTTCTTTTATGGAGGGGTGTTAGAATTGCTTTAGGAGCACCGGACTTGTTTGGTAGTTTCTTAGCTATAGGTATTATATCAATGATCGCTATTCAAGTTATTATCAACATTGGTGTAGTAATAGGCTTAATGCCGGTTACAGGGATCACACTTCCATTCTTAAGCTATGGGGGTTCATCGTTAACGTTAATGCTAATGGCAGTTGGAGTACTATTAAATATTAGCCGGTATGCCCGATATTAAAGGAATCTTACATAAATGATTGGACGATGTAAACCCTGTTAACACAGGGTTTACTCTATTTTGAGATATTGATTTGTATTTCATTTTGGGTTATCTGTAAGTGTTTAAGTGTGGTAAAGTAAAACTACAATAATTCCAAGCTGTTAAATCGCATAGGTTGTAAAAGAACCTGTTATATAATGTACATTCGCCTACTACGTGCATAGTATACTAATAAGGGTGTAGGGCGAATCTGTTTAGGAGGTCATTATGGAAAAGTTAGCAAACAGACTTCGTGAATTACAAGTTGGAAAGGTTCTACAGAATGAACGGTTATCAAATCATACAACAATGAAAATAGGTGGACCAGCGGATATCTTTGTTGAACCCGATTCTATTAAAGGATTGGAAAAAACAATGGAGGTAATTCGGGATGCTGGTGTAAAGTGGAGAGCTATCGGTAGAGGCTCAAACCTTTTAGTTTCAGACGAAGGAATTGACGGAGTTGTCATAAAGATGGGGGACGGATTAGATTCCCTAGAAATCGATGGAACGATTATTAAGGTTGGTGGAGGGTATCCTATCGTAAAATTGGCAACGATATTATCTAGAAAAGGATTATCTGGTCTAGAGTTTGCTGCAGGTATTCCAGGGTCTATTGGTGGTGCCGTTTATATGAATGCAGGTGCCCATCGTTCTGATATGTCTGAAATTGTTAAAGAGGCCTATGTGTTGTTTGAGGATGGTTCGACTGAATGGTTATCAAAAGATCAGCTTCATTTTTCTTATAGAACATCTATACTACAAAAAGAACGACCTGGAATTTGTGTAGAGGCTATCTTACAATTAAAAGAGGGAAGTCCTGAGGAAATTAAGGCAGCATTACAAAAAAATAAGGACTATAGACGTAATACTCAGCCTTGGAATTTCCCATGTGCAGGTAGTATATTTCGAAATCCACTTCCAAACTATGCTGGCCAATTAATTGAAGAGGCAGGATTAAAAGGCCATCAAATTGGAGGAGCACAAGTATCTGAGATGCATGCCAATTTTATTGTTAATAAAGGACATGCAACGGCAAAAGATGTTCATTCATTAATAGCTCATATTCAAGAGCAAATCAAACATAAATATAATATTGATCTTCACACAGAAGTTGAAATTGTTGGGAGAAAATAATCACATAATTATAGAGTAATATGCTATAATTTAGAAACAATGCTTCGTGTATTTTATATAAACGGTATGCAACATTGCCGTTTATATTTTTTTGATAAAAGGAACGTTTATTCGATTTGCATTGTGTGATTAATCTCCCCTATTATTAAGTATTAAAACAACCCAAACATAAGAAAAACGATGCAATTAACCCATCCATAGGGTATGGTTTTAGTGAAATTGTCTAAAGATATCAAAATTTATTTACTTTCATATTTACTAGTAGAATCTATTTAGGTGGTAATAATGATGAATAGGAGTAAAGTTGTTACGCTTGAGGATCGAATTCCAAAGCTTAAAACGCAACGTAGACAGAAAGCCAATCGTCGATTAATTCTATATGTCTCTATGTTTTTTCTTTTAATTATTGGCATTTTATATTTTCAATCTCCTTTAAGTCATGTTAAAACAATTGAAGTTATTGGCAATCGCCACATTTCAAGTGAAGAAATTATTAATTTAAGTGGTATATCAAGTGAGACGAGCTTTTGGAATATACAAAAACATAAAATAATTAGCCATATTAAAAAGAAAAATGTGCAAATTAAAGACGTTTCAATAACAAAAGAGTTTCCAAATAAAATCGTCATCTCTGTTACTGAACTTATCAGAGTAGGCTATTGCATACAGGACGGACACTATGATCCAATATTAGAGGATGGTACGATTCTTTCATCGAGTGAAGGATCTACCGTTCCATCGGATGCACCGATCCTGATGAATTGGAAATCAGGTGCAGAATTGCAAGAAATGGCCTTTGAGCTTTCGTTATTATCAAAAGAAATATCAGGCTTAATCTCTGAAATTCACCATACACCATCTGACACGGACGATTTACATATCACGTTGTTTATGAATGACGGACGAGAAGTAAGTTCAACAATACGGGATTTTGCAAAAAAAATGAGTGCATACCCATCAATTGCTAGTCAGTTAGATAAGGATTTAAAAGGGATTATTCATTTAGAAGTTGCCTATTATTTTGAAGCTTACGAGACAGAAGCAGCAGAACAAACTGAAATGGAAGAAGTGAAAGAAAATGAAAGTGAAGGGTAAGCATGTAATCCTTTCATTTGTATGTATTGTGCTAGGATTTATGATTTCCTTTTCCTATCAGTTTACGAAAAGTGAAAATGCAAATGGTAATGTAACTGACCGACAATGGGAAAGGGAATATGAATATCGAAATATTTTAATTGCGCAAGAAGAGAAAAACAGAAACCTTCAGCAGGAACTCTTCGAAGTACAAGAGCAGGTACGGAAAGTCGAGGAAAGTTTAGGAACTCAGGAGCAAGTACTTTTTAATTTAGTAGAAGATGTTGAAAAGCTTAGAATGTATGTGGGAGAGGTTCGTGTCCAAGGTAAAGGTATCGAAGTTACGTTGGAGGACGCATCTTACATTCCTTCAGAAGCAAATATTAACAATTACATTGTTCATGAAAGTCATATACATAAGGTTATTAATGAATTGCTTATTTCTGGTGCTGATGCTATTGCAATTAATGGCCAACGTATTTTTCATGATTCATTTATCCTTTGTATTGGACCTGTCATAAGTGTAGATGGTACCCAATACCCTGCCCCTTTTACTATAAGTGCAATTGGTGATCCAGATATTTTAAATGCTGCATTAAATATGACAGGGGGAGTCGTGGACCACCTAGTTAGTGAAAATATTAATGTGAAAGTAGAGAAAAAACAAACACTGGCATTGGAAGCCGTTCTAAGTAAAGGAAATGAATAATTGAAGGTGGTTTTTTGTGGGTTCTAAGAACATTTATATTTTTACTTCTATTGCAGTCCTTATCGGTTTCATGTTGGCAATTCAATTTTCAACAACAAAGGAACCTTTTGTACGTGATACAAGGGATGCTTGGGAATTAAGAGAAGCAATTAAAAAAGAGCTAGAAGTACAGACTGAACTAATAAAGGAAATAAGGAAATATGAACAAGCATTAACGAAGTATGAGTCTGAGCGACAACAAAGCAAGGAGTTAGCATTAAAAGAGACTCTTCAAGAATTAAAAGAGGAAGCTGGTCTGACTGATGTTTCTGGAGAAGGGATTATTATTACAATAAAGGATATTTTTGAGGAGCCAATGCTAGGACAGGTCTCTCCGACAGTATCTGCAGAATTGTTAAGAAGATTAATCAATGAATTAAATATAAATGGTGCAGATGAGATTTCTATTCATGGACAAAGGATTACCAACACAACACCAATTCGAGAGGTAAATCGGTTTACGACCGTTAACAATGTAAGGCTCCCAAGTGTTCCTATTGAAGTAAGAGTTATATCAAAAAATGCAGAAAAACTATATAATCGAATGATTGTATCAGAGTCTATAGAATTTGAATTTGAACTAGAGCGGTTGAAACTTGATATATCGGCTCCGACAAGCCAAGTAACTATTCCGGCCTACGATGAAACAATCCGCATTAAATTTATGGAACCTGTTAAAAGCGAGAAGGGGGGATCTTAATTATGTGGCTTCCACTCGTAGGGTTAATTATTGGCGTCATATTAGGCTTACTTTCTGAAATTAGAATTCCAGATGAGTATTCCAATTATTTATCAATTGCAGTACTTGCTTCACTAGACACATTGTTTGGAGGCATAAGAGCACATTTGCAAAACTTATATGATGAAAAAGTGTTTGTATCGGGTTTCTTTTTTAATATTGTATTGGCAGCAAGTTTAGCTTTTCTTGGTGTACATATTGGTGTAGACTTGTATTTGGCTGCTGTTTTTGCATTTGGTGTGAGACTTTTCCAAAACATAGCAGTCATTAGGCGGATACTTATTTCTAAATGGTCCGTATCTCGAGAAAAAATAGAAAAAAATTGAATTATTATAGAGGGAAAATCTAGTGTATGTTGAATATTTTCCTTATGTGATAAATTTATTATTAGAATGTAAAAAAATTGTTGTTCTTTAACGATATAGGGAGCAGGAGATTAAGGGGAGGTGCCATAGAATGAACAGCAATGAAATTTTCGTAAGTCTTGACATCGGTACATCCAATGTGAAAGTTATTATAGGGGAAATGCTACATGATAGCTTAAACATTATTGGTGTAGGGAATGTAAAATCCGAAGGATTACGTAAAGGTACGATTGTTGATATAGATGAAACGGTTCATTCTATTAAACGAGCAGTAGAGCAGGCAGAACGAATGGTAGGAATTGCAATTAACAGGGTAGTAGTTGGTGTCTCAGGAAATCATGTTCATCTGCAACCTTGTCATGGAGTAGTAGCAGTTTCTAGTGAGAATAGAGAAATTACAAACGAAGATATTATTCGTGTAAAAGAAGCTGCTCAAGTTGTATCAATTCCCCCTGAAAGAGAGATAATTGATGTCATTCCCGTTCAATACATTGTAGATGGGTTGGATGAAATCAATGACCCAAGAGGTATGATTGGTGTTCGTCTTGAAATGGAAGGAATGATCATTACAGGTTCAAAAACAATCTTACATAATCTATTACGCTGTGTAGAACGTGCTGGATTAGAAATAACTGATATATGTTTACAGCCTTTGGCATCAGCATCTATTGCTCTTTCAAAAGATGAGAAAAATCTAGGTGTTGCCCTTGTAGATATTGGGGGCGGATGTACAAATATCTCAATTTTTGATCATGGCGTTCTTCAAGCTACCACTGTTGTTCCAGTTGGTGGTGAACACATTACGAAAGATTTATCAATTGGACTTAGAACTTCGACAGAAGACGCTGAAAAAATCAAAGTAAAATATGGACATGCATTCTACGATTTAGCATCAGATGAGGAAGTGTTCAGTGTCCCAACTATTGGTAGTGATCAACATCAACAATACAGCCAATTAGAAATTTCTGATATTATTGAAGCAAGACTAGAAGAAATACTCGAGCTTGTTCAACAAGAAATTAGAAAACTTGGTGTCAAGGAACTTCCAGGGGGCTTTGTTTTAACTGGTGGCGTTGTCACAATGCCGGGTGTATTAGAATTATCACAACTAGTTTTTAATAATAATGTTAGAATAGCATTACCTGACTATATTGGTGTTCGTGAACCACAATATACAACTGGTGTAGGATTAATCCACTTTGCACATAAAAATGCAAAACTACAAGGTAGAAAGATCGGAGCTTCTGTATCGGTTGATCCTATGGAAAAAAGAGTACCAAAGAATCAACCTGTTAAAAAAGCTAAATCACAAGATGACAACATACAAAATAAAGTGAAGAAATTCTTTGGCTACTTCTTTGAGTAACGGAATTTGGTAAAATAGGAGGATCTACAATGTTGGAGTTCGATACAAATTTAGATCAATTAGCTACAATAAAAGTAATAGGTGTTGGTGGCGGTGGAAACAACGCGGTTAATAGAATGATCGAGCATGGTGTACAAGGTGTTGATTTTATTGCAGTTAATACAGATGCTCAAGCACTTAACTTATCAAAAGCAGAAGTGAAAATGCAAATCGGTGGTAAACTAACAAGAGGTTTAGGGGCAGGGGCGAATCCTGAAGTCGGAAAAAAGGCTGCAGAAGAGAGTCGTGAGCAACTTGAAGAGGTTTTGAAAGGTGCAGACATGGTATTTGTAACTGCCGGAATGGGAGGGGGCACTGGAACAGGTGCTGCTCCTGTAATTGCTCAAATAGCAAGAGACTTAGGTGCTTTAACAGTTGGTGTTGTTACAAGACCATTTACATTTGAAGGTAGAAAACGTTCTGGACAAGCAGCTGGTGGTATCAGTGCAATGAAAGAAGCAGTTGACACATTAATTGTCATTCCTAATGATCGTCTTCTTGAAATTGTTGATAAAAATACTCCGATGTTAGAGGCTTTCCGTGAAGCCGATAATGTACTAAGACAAGGGGTACAAGGTATTTCGGATTTAATTGCTGTCCCAGGGTTAATTAACTTAGACTTTGCGGATGTAAAAACCATTATGTCAAATAAAGGTTCTGCCTTAATGGGAATAGGAGTATCCACTGGTGAAAATCGTGCTGCTGAGGCTGCAAAGAGAGCAATTTCAAGCCCATTATTAGAAACTTCTATTGATGGAGCACAAGGTGTACTAATGAATATTACAGGTGGTTCGAACCTAAGCTTATATGAAGTCCAAGAAGCTGCGGACATTGTTGCATCAGCTTCAGATCATGATGTAAATATGATATTTGGATCTGTAATAAACGATAATTTGAAGGATGAAATTGTGGTTACAGTTATCGCGACAGGGTTTGATGACAATGTTTCTGAACCAAAACCAAGACCTTCACTGCAAGGAACAAAACAATCTGCAAATCCTTCATTAAAACGTGAAATAAAGCGTGAAGACACAGCTACAAACCATAGTCATCAACAAGCAGAAGACACGCTTGATATACCGACATTTTTGCGAAATAGAAATCGTCGTAGATAGAAAGAAAAATCAGTAGAGAAAACTCTACTGATTTTTTTTTGTAAGCTAAGAAAGTATAAGTTTCTCGTGTTAGTTTATACAAAGTTACTGTTAAATCTAGCTTCAGCGCCCAGCCAAGATGAAATAGCGACGATCTTTGCCATTTCATCCTACTCGAGGTCAAAAACATGTCATGAATAAAAGGGAAAACCACCCTTTTTTTCATGCCAGAACATTTGTTCTGCTTTAGGTGAACGGGGCGCACTGAGACGTTTGTTCCAAATATAGGAAAGTATAAGTGCTTTTATACTATCCTATTACTTTTGCATTCATAATCTAGTCCCGTCGCCAAGTCATATGATTGCGCAATTTTTGTTCGAACGTAACACAATTAATATACTCGTATAAGCTTAAAAGCGGATTTTGACAAAAAAGGAATAAATCTCCCAAAATTTCTACTTCATTGTCGGCATAAACTGACAGACTTCCAACTAGAATGTACTATATACTAGTTTTTACAAGGAGTAGGAATATTATTTCTATTCATAGTTTACCAGTAAAGGGTGTTTTAGTTTGACAGTATACTTAGATGCGATCTGGTTATTAAACCTCTGTATTGACGCATCGCTGCTACTCTTGACAGCTGTTATTCTTAAGCGACAAGTATCAAAATGGCGTTTATTTTTAAGTGCATTTATCGGTTCGACGGTCGTATTATTTATAGTGACTCCTTACTTTACAATCGTAAATCACCCTAGTATGAAACTAATGTATTCAATCATCATGATCTTAACAGCATTTGGATTCAAACGTTTCCGATATTTTATGCAAGCGTTGTTAACGTTCTATTTTTCTACATTCTTATTGGGAGGAGGTATGGTAGGCGTTCACTTTTTCTTAAACTCCGAATTTGAGGTGCTAAATGGAGTGATGGCAACAAAAAGCTCTGGGCTTGGCAGCCCTATTAGCTGGGGGTTTGTGTTAATTGGTTTCCCTATATTATGGTATTTTTCTAAAAGTAGAATAGAAGATATTGAGATTAGACAAGTTCATATTGATCAACTAGTTGATGTCTCTGTTAGCATAGAAACAAGTACTATATCTTTGAAAGGACTGGTTGATACAGGTAATCAGTTGTATGATCCTATTACAAAAACACCTGTCATGATTTTAGATATAAATCGAGCAAAGGGATTTCTACCAGTTGAAATTATTGAAAAATCAGACAACTTAGACTCTATGACAACGGTACAAACAAATCATCCTTGGGAATCTCGTCTTCGAATCATTCCATATAGAGGTGTTGGACAAAATCATGAATTTTTAATTGCCCTTAAGCCAGATATGGTTCAGATAAGAAAGGGTCATGAGGTAATTGATATTCATAAGGTCCTTATCGGATTAAGTCAAATATCCCTTTCATCTGACGATGAATTCGACTGTATTATACATCCTAAAATGCTTTTGCAATCATCTATACAATCTGCATAAGGAGGAGACATTATAATGAAACATTGGAAAATCAGGGTAACGGTTTGGTGGTATAAACTTCTAATTAAACTTGGATTAAAAACAGATGAGATATTTTACATTGGTGGGAGCGAAGCTTTACCGCCTCCTTTAACAAAAGAGGAAGAAGAAATATTATTACGAAAACTCCCAAATGGTGATAAGGCTACTAGATCTATTCTAATTGAGAGAAATTTACGACTTGTTGTATACATTGCCAGAAAATTTGAAAATACAGGAATTAATATTGAAGACCTCATCAGCATTGGAACCATTGGTCTTATTAAGGCAGTCAATACCTTTAACCCTGAAAAGAAAATTAAATTAGCTACATATGCTTCTAGATGTATTGAGAATGAGATATTAATGTACTTACGTCGAAACAATAAGATTCGTTCTGAGGTTTCTTTTGATGAACCGTTAAATATTGATTGGGATGGAAATGAACTTCTTTTATCAGATGTACTAGGAACTGAAGATGATATCATTACCAAGGATTTAGAAGCAAATGTTGAGAAGAAACTATTGATTAAAGCTCTTCATCAGTTAAATGACCGGGAGAAGCAAATAATGGAGCTTAGATTTGGATTAATTGGAGGAGAAGAGAAGACGCAAAAAGACGTTGCGGATATGCTAGGTATCTCACAGTCATATATCTCTCGTCTAGAGAAGCGAATCATTAAGCGGTTAAGAAAAGAATTTAATAAAATGGTCTGAGATAAAAAAATAAGAAAAAATTTTTATGGGACAAAGAGTGAGTATTCTCAAGCACTGAACTCACCTTTATTTTAACAGGAGCATCATGCTCCTTTTTTCTATGTGCATAAATTTCCCTTCAAAGGAGATACTTTACTTTGTACAGCAACTCCTGTTAGGAGGGAAAGAATTGACTAGAAATAAAGTAGAGATATGTGGTGTAGACACTTCTAAACTTCCAGTACTTAAGAATGATGAGATGAGAAAGCTTTTCACAGAAATGCAAAACGGCGATATTTCAGCAAGAGAGAAATTAGTAAACGGGAACTTGCGTCTTGTTCTAAGCGTCATCCAACGATTCAATAATAGAGGAGAATATGTTGATGATTTATTTCAAGTCGGTTGTATCGGATTGATGAAATCGATTGATAATTTTGACTTAAGTCAAAATGTTAAGTTCTCAACATATGCTGTACCGATGATTATTGGAGAAATTCGAAGGTACCTAAGGGATAATAATCCAATTCGGGTTTCCAGATCTTTAAGAGATATCGCATATAAGGCGTTGCAGGTTCGGGAACGCCTAATGAGTCAAGCATCTAGAGAACCAACCGCAGAAGAAATTGCTAAGGAATTAGACGTACCACATGAAGAAATTGTATTTGCATTGGATGCAATCCAAGACCCTGTATCATTATTTGAACCAATTTATAATGATGGTGGAGACCCGATTTTTGTCATGGACCAATTAAGTGATGATAAAAACAAGGATATTCAATGGATTGAAGAAATAGCTTTAAAAGAAGGAATGAGACGATTAAACGAACGTGAAAAACTGATTCTTCGTAAAAGATTTTTCCAAGGGAAAACTCAAATGGAAGTTGCTGAAGAGATTGGAATTTCACAGGCACAAGTTTCTAGGCTAGAAAAAGCAGCGATTAAACAAATGAATAAAAATATTCAATCATAAGAACTGTCAATTAGAGGCAGTTCTTTTTATTTGTACAAGTTTCTACCTATAGTACTTAATATAGTCTTCGTTGTTGTCTAGATTTTCTAAGAATGAATACGTTCACTCTTATCATATAGATGTAATATATAGATTATGAATATCTTATATCGGGTATGAGATGGATCTTTGAAAGGGTGAAGGTAAAATGGTCAGAATTTCAGAATTTCAAATAAAGGATGTTGTAAATGTAGCTGATGGGAGAAAGCTTGGGAATATTGGTGATTTAGAAATTAATACAACAACAGGTAAAATAGACTCTATCATTATTTCAACAGGTGGAAAAATGTTTGGTATCTTTGGTAAAGATGAAGAGGTCGTCATTCCATGGAGAAACATCGTAAAGATTGGAACAGATGTTATCCTTGTTCGTTTTTACCAATCGACCGAAGAGTATCAAGAAGGTCAAAAACAAATATACTAAATGAATTTCCCCAATAATAGACATTTATGATAAAATAGTGTCGAAGGGATATAATCCCTTATATGGATATTATTTTTGCTGATGTTCAGGCAGCTAAAGGAGCTATCATATGAATATCAAAGAACCCTTTCAACCTATTACACCTGAAGTACTTACAATTGATCAATGGCAACAGCTAAACTCTTTATTAGTTGCTGGATTTACAACTAAAATAGGTGGATTTAGTGAAAGGCCCTTTACTGGTCTTAATTTGGGCCTACATGTCCATGATAAGATTGATCATGTTCATCAAAATAGAAGAAGAATAGGAGAGATTCTTGATTTTCCTCTATCTACTTGGGTATGTGCAGACCAAGTACATGATGCTAAAATAGTAAAAGTAGAATCAAAGGATATAGGTAAAGGTGTGTATGATTACGAAAACAGCATCGAAAGTACTGATGGATTTTACACATTAGAAAGAGGCTGTTTATTAACCTCCTGTTATGCTGATTGTGTACCGTTATTTTTCTTTGCACCAAAACACAATGTAATCGGTTTAGCGCATGCTGGTTGGAAAGGCACCGTAAAAAAAATAGCCGAAAATATGATTAAGACCTTGCAGAAAAATGAACATATTGATTCTACAGACATTTTAGTAGCTATAGGTCCTTCCATTCAAAATTGTTGTTATACTGTTGATGACATTGTGATTCAAGCAGTTCGAAATATGGGGCTAGGTGGAGAACATTATTATTATCAAACGTCCCCAGGTCAATACCAATTAAATTTAGCAAGACTAAATAAAGACGTACTACTAAAATCTGGTGTTATAGAAGAAAATATACTCACCACATCCTATTGTACTTCTTGTGCCGAACAATTATTTTTTTCACATCGTCGCGATAAAGGAACAACTGGTAGGATGATGAGTTTTATTGGGATAAGGGAGGCTTGATGTTAGCTTGTCTGTTCAAGAAAAATTTGCTGAAATTCAAAAAAGAATAGTCGATGCTTGTAGGAAGGCTAATAGGAGCCCCGATGAAATAAATGTGATTGCAGTTACAAAGTATGTCAGCTTGGAAACGGCGAAGGAAGCAATTCAAGCTGGAATTTCTCATATTGGGGAAAATCGTGAAGAAGGCTTTCTTTCAAAATATAATGAAATTGATGCAAACGTGACGTGGCATTTTATTGGAACGCTTCAAAGTAAAAAAGTGAAGAATATCATTCATAAAATTGATTACTTGCATTCTTTAGATCGTCTTTCCCTTGCAGAAGAAATCCAAAAACGATCAGAACATATCGTGAATTGTTTTGTTCAGGTAAATACTTCTGGAGAAGATTCAAAGCACGGTCTGCCTGATAAAGACTTAATACCATTTATTAATACCATCCAAAATTACGATCGAATTCGAGTTGTCGGTTTGATGACAATGGCACCCTTTACAGAGGATGAAGTCATTCTAAGAAATTGCTTTAAAAGGCTGAAAGAATTGCAGAAAAGTGTACAAGCACTACAAATCATAAATGTCCCTTGCACTGAATTATCAATGGGAATGTCCAATGATTTTGACATTGCCATTGAAGAAGGCTCGACGTTTATACGTATTGGAACTTCTCTTGTAGGTAAGGAATTTTAGGAGGAAAAAGCAATGAGCATGAAAACTAAATTTAAAAGTTTTTTCGCATTAGATGATGAATATGATTATAATGAAGAACATAATCATGATAGACTAGAGGTAGAGGACCTACCTATATCTCGTTCAGCCAAACATCAACCAACAAAGCAAAATATTGTCAATTTACAAAGTGTACCAAAATCATCTGCAAAAATGGTATTATTTGAACCAAGTACATACTCAGAAGCTCAGGATATAGCAGATCATTTAAAGAATCGTCGTTCTGTTGTAATTAATTTACAAAGGATATCACATGACCAAGCGATGAGAATTGTTGACTTTCTAAGTGGAACTGTTTATGCAATAGGTGGAGATATTCAAAAAATTGGAAGTAATATCTTCTTATGTACTCCAGATAACGTTGATGTTGCAGGAAGTATATCAGACTATGTGCCTGAAGAAGACTATTCTGAGAAGAGGTGGTAAACAGCGTGAGTATGGTATTAAATATACTTTTGCAAATTATTCAAATTTATTCTTATGCACTAATTATCTACATTCTCCTTTCCTGGTTTCCAAATGCACGTGAATCAGGTTTTGGACAGCTATTAGCTAAAATTTGTGAACCGTACTTAGAGCCATTTAGAAAAATCATTCCACCACTTGGAATGATTGATATTTCACCAATTGTTGCGATTTTTTTATTGAATTTTGCAAGTCGAGGATTAATCTCTCTATTTGATATGCTTGGCTTAATTTAAACGGAAATGGGGATCTTATAGGTCCTCTTTTTATTTGTTAAATTCTAGGGTAATAAGAATCGTTAACACAATATAATTAGGAGCAAATCGATGAATATATATCAACACTTTCGGGTAGAAGAACACTCCTTTATTGATCATGTAATGGAATGGAAGGATGGGGTAATCGCTCAATATAGTCCGAAGTTAACTGACTTTCTTGATCCTAGAGAGCAACAAATATTGAGTAGTGTAATAGGCCAGGACTCAGAAGTTAACTATGTATGCTTTGGTGGAAGTGAGTATGTGGAAAGAAAACGTGCTCTTATTTTTCCAAGCTTTTATGAACCGAGAGAAGAAGATTTCCAAATAGCACTCTATGCAATAAACTACCCACAAAAATTTGTAAAAATAGAGCACCCACAAGTGCTAGGATCCTTAATGGGTATTGGGCTTAAGCGAGGGAAGTTTGGAGACATTTTGATTAAAGATGGAATTGTTCAAGTAGTAATAGCAAGTGAAGTAGCAAACTTTGTCTTGATGAATCTCGAGTCAATTGGAAAAAGTAAGGTATCACTTGAACCTCTGCAGCTAAAAGAAATCATCCAGGTTCAGGAACAGTGGATCGAGGAAATATGTACGGTATCATCATTAAGGCTCGATGTTATTGTTGCTGAAGCGTTTAATCTTTCGAGAACAAAGTCATTGCCATATATTCAGGGTGGTCACACAAAAGTAAATTGGAAACATGTTGAAGAAATCTCATTTGAATGTAAAGAAGGAGATATGATATCAGTACGAGGAAATGGAAGGGTCAAAATTTTACAAATCGAAGGTAAAACAAAACGAGATAAATGGAAATTATTGATTGGTAGAATTAAATGACAAATATTTTCGTTTTTTAGCAGGAATCGATACCATTTTGTCGAAATAAGATTATAATTGTAATATAGACTTTCGTGGAGGTGGCAGGCGTGCCTTTAACACCATTAGATATCCATAATAAAGAATTTTCAAAAGGATTTCGGGGATATGATGAGGATGAAGTTAACGAGTTTCTAGACCAAGTCATAAAAGATTATGAGTTGGTGATTCGTGAGAAAAAAGAATTAGAAGAGCGAGTAACAGAGTTGAAAGAAAAGTTAGGTCATTTTTCAAATATCGAAGATACATTGAATAAATCCATCCTTATTGCTCAAGAGACAGCTGAAGAAGTAAAGAGAAATGCTTCAAAGGAAGCCAAGCTTATTGTTAAAGAAGCTGAAAAAAACGCAGATCGTATTATTAACGAATCTTTATCTAAGGCTAGAAAAATTACAATTGAAATTGATGAGCTTAAGAAGCAATCCAAGGTATTTCGCAATCGTTTCCGTATGCTGATTCAGGCTCAACTAGATATGCTCGAGAACGATGATTGGGATCACTTAATGGAATTAAACAAAGAAATTAAAACACGTGATGTAGAGTTAGATCACGATTAACTCTTGACGAATATCGTTTTATTACATATAATACTTTCACAACAGCCGAATGAAAATTAAGCGATGATAGGGACAGTAATTCTTTTCAATTTCATGTTTTAGCGAGTCGAGGATGGTGTGAGCTCGATACAGGTCGAGAAGAGTGAAGATCACCCTGGAGTTCCATACTGAAACAAAAGTAGGTAGTGGCGAATCATTCACGTTACGAATGCTAAAGTGGACTAATATGTAAGGTTGAAAATAGTCTATAAGGGTGGTACCGCGAGACCTTCTCGTCCCTTTTGGGAGAGAAGGTCTTTTTTTTGTTTTTTCTTTTAGCAATGGCTATATTTGGATATGATGAAAATGAAAAACGATGGAGGAGCAAAACATGGAATATAAAGATACGTTATTAATGCCTCAAACTGATTTCCCGATGAGAGGGAATTTGCCAAACCGTGAGCCAGAAATTCAAGAAAACTGGACAGAAATGAATATCTATGAAAAAGTTCAAGAACGTACGAAGGATAGGCCACTATTTGTATTACATGATGGACCACCGTATGCAAACGGTGATATACATATGGGTCACGCATTAAATAAAATCCTAAAGGATTTTATTGTGCGTTATAAATCAATGAGTGGCTATTGTGCTCCTTATGTACCAGGTTGGGATACACACGGTCTTCCAATTGAAACAGCTTTAACGAAAAATAAAAAGATAAACCGAAAAGAAATGTCTGTAGCTGAATTTAGAAAGCTTTGTGAAGAATATGCCTATGAACAAATTGACCGTCAAAGAGAACAATTTTTACGTTTAGGAGTACGAGGAGACTGGTACAATCCATATATTACGCTAAAACCAGAATATGAGGCTCAGCAAATAAAGGTTTTTGGCGAAATGGCGAAAAAGGGATATATCTATAAAGGATTAAAGCCTGTCTATTGGTCACCATCAAGTGAATCTGCTCTTGCTGAAGCAGAAATAGAATATCAAGATAAACGTTCTCCGTCTATTTATGTTTCATTCGATGTAAAAGACGGTAAAGGTGTATTAAATGGCGGTGAAAAAATTATTATCTGGACAACAACGCCATGGACCATTCCAGCGAACTTAGGAATTTCCTTGCATCCAGATTTAGATTATAGTGTCGTTCTTGTAGATAATGTTAAGTATGTTATTGCTTCAGGTCTATATGAGGAAGTAACGAAAGTGTTAGAATGGAATAATCCTTCGGTTGTTAAAACGGTGAAGGGAATTGAACTAGAACATGTTGTAGCTCAGCACCCATTGTATGATCGTGATTCACTTGTAATGGTTGGTGAGCACGTAACGACAGAATCTGGTACTGGGTGTGTTCATACAGCTCCTGGACACGGAGAAGACGACTTTTTAGTTGGTCAAAAGTACGGACTAGATGTACTTTGCCCGGTTGATGAAAAAGGATATATGACTTCTGAAGCAGAGGGTTTTGAAGGTCTATTCTATGACGAAGCGAATAAACCTATTACTGAAAAACTACAAGAGGTAGGAGCGCTTTTAAAGCTTACATTTATCACGCACTCCTATCCACATGATTGGCGTACTAAAAAGCCAACCATTTTCAGGGCAACAGCCCAATGGTTTGCTTCGATTGAAAACATTCGCGAAGAATTGCTACAAGCTATTCAGGAGACTAAATGGGTTCCAGCTTGGGGAGAAACAAGATTATTTAATATGGTTAGAGACCGAGGAGACTGGTGTATTTCCCGCCAAAGAGCATGGGGAGTTCCGATTCCAGTATTTTATGGTGAAACCGGCGAACCAATCATTACAGATGAAACGATCAATCATGTATCATCATTATTTAGAGAGCACGGCTCAAATATTTGGTTTGAGAGAGAAGCTAAGGATTTACTACCTGAAGGCTTTACACACGAATCTAGTCCAAATCATACATTTACAAAAGAAGTGGATATTATGGATGTCTGGTTTGATTCTGGTTCTTCTCACCAATCCGTTCTTGAAGAACGTGATGATCTGCAGCGTCCAGCGGATTTATATTTAGAAGGCTCTGACCAGTATAGAGGGTGGTTTAATTCATCGTTATCAACTGGTGTAGCAGTAACAGGGAAAGCACCTTACAAAGGTGTCTTAAGTCATGGGTTTGCTCTTGATGGTGATGGTAGGAAAATGAGTAAATCTCTTGGAAATGTGGTTGTTCCAAATAAAGTGATGAGTCAGCTAGGAGCAGATATTCTTCGTCTTTGGGTAGCTTCTGTTGATTACCAATCAGATGTAAGGGTGTCTGATGCAATATTGAAGCAAGTAGCAGAAGTGTACCGCAAAATTAGAAATACCTTCCGTTTCCTGCTTGGTAATCTGTTTGATTATGATCATGATAAGAACAAGGTGTCATATGAAAATCTACGTGAGGTAGATCAATACATGCTCGTTAAGCTTAATAAGCTAATCGATAAAGTAAAAAAATCGTATGAAACGTATGAATTTGCAGCTATTTACCATGCAGTACACAATTTCTGTACGATTGAATTAAGCTCGTTCTATCTAGACTTTGCAAAAGACATTCTTTATATTGAGGCAGCTGATCATCCAGATCGTCGTTCTATTCAAACGGTTTTATACGAATCATTAGTCACGTTAACGAAGCTTGTAACGCCTGTCCTGCCTCATACAGCAGATGAAGTGTGGACATATATTCCGGGAGTTACAGAGGAAAGCGTTCAGCTTGTTGACATGCCTGAAGCAAAATATCCAGAAAATGCAAAAGAAATTGAAGCAAAATGGGATGCATTTATGTCCTTACGTGATGATGTGTTAAAAGCATTAGAGCTAGCAAGAAATGAAAAGGTCATTGGAAAATCACTGACGGCAAGTATAACCTTATATGCAACGGAAAAAACCGCATTGTTACTTCAATCCATTAATGAAGATTTAAAACAGTTATTTATTGTATCAAATGTTAAAGTTATTTCTTCAGAGGAAGCACCAGAAAATGCACATAAATTCGAGGGACTTTCCATTGTAGTTCAATCGGCAGAAGGAGAAACGTGTGAACGTTGTTGGGTAGTAACAACAGATGTTGGGGCAATTGCAGAACACCCTACACTTTGTAGTCGATGTGCAACGGTTATAAACAAGAGCTATGCCCAATAAGTAATGATAGGCTAAGTCAGATTAACACTCTGCTTAGCCTTTTTTGATTATTAAGAAAGTAATAAAGTTTTCAGCAAGAGAATCGGCTAGGGACTTTAAAAACCAGCTCCAGCATCCAACCACTCGGCGCCAAATAACCCTTAATGTGGAAAAGTACCCTTTTCCATTTAGGAACAAATGCTTTGCCATAGGCTAAACGAGGCGCTTGCGCATTTGTTCCTACAACGTAACAATCGATAACCGCCAAAAAAGAAACCTCGCTCTACGTACTATATCATGAAAGGAAAAACTTGTAGCTTCTATTTTAGATAGTGCTGGTTAAACTAAAGTTAACCTATTTAGACTGACCATAGAAGAGGAGGCGTTTCCATGGCTTACACAAATATGTATGCAGAACTGTATACAGAGCTTTTCATGATGAAACAAGAACTCGAAAGTCGTTTAAGCAAGGAAATCAAACATTTAAATCAAGAATTTTCAGCAGAGCTACTGTTCAGACACTCACAAGACGAAAAGAAAATTCTCATTCAAAAGCACATTAAGGATGACTTAAAAGATGTTGAACGTGCTTTAGCCAAAATGGAGTTTGGATTATATGGAATCTGTGAGGAAACAGGCCAAAGAATTCCGATCGAAAAGTTAAAAAATTTGCCGACAGCTAGAAGTATCCATGATTTTAACTATCATGAATTAGTGAGAATATAGAATAAATAATAGACGCCTGCTTTGCATGCGTCTTCTTAATGTGGAATGAACAAGGCTTTCATTGTCTGTTTTATCTTGTATATGATAAAATCAGGAAGTAACTTTGTTAAAAGAAGCGGGGGAGCTGAATGTGTTTTATTATTTGTTAGCGTTTGTCATTATTATATTGGATCAAATTTCAAAATGGCTAGTTGTCAAATATATGGAGCTTGGAGAAAGTATCACGATCATCCCTAATTTATTATATCTTACCTCCCATCGAAATAGAGGGGCTGCATGGGGTATATTGCAAGGACAGATGTGGTTTTTTTACATAATTACAGTCATCGTCATCATTGGGATTATTGTATTCATACAACGGTTAAAATCTACAGAGAAATTAATGGGTACAGCACTAGGTTTAATGCTCGGAGGTGCAATTGGAAATTTTATAGACCGTTTATTTCGTAAGGAAGTAGTAGATTTTATTAATACATACATTTTCACTTATGACTTCCCTATTTTCAACATAGCAGATTCAGCACTAGTTATAGGTGTAGGACTCTTTTTTATCCATACAATTATGGAAGGAAAGAAAGAAAAGGAGATAAAGCATGGAGCAGGTAACATTCACAATTAACGAAGATCAACATCTCGAACGTATTGATAAGCTTTTATCAGCGATGGATGAGGACTGGTCGAGATCACAAGTACAACAATGGATAAAAGACAATTTTGTCAAAGTGAACGGAGAACCAATTAAAGGTAATTATAAATGTAAAACCGGAGATGAAATAGTACTTACAATTCCAGATCCGGAACCTTTAGATATTGAAGCAGAGCAGATGAATCTAGATATTTATTATGAGGATGGAGACGTCCTTGTTGTCAATAAGCCAAGAGGCATGGTCGTACATCCTGCGCCAGGTCATGTTACTGGAACGTTAGTAAATGGATTAATGGCACATTGTAAGGATTTATCGGGTATTAATGGGGTAATGAGGCCTGGAATTGTCCATAGAATAGACAAAGACACATCTGGATTACTAATGGTTGCAAAGAATGACAAGGCACACGAGTCATTAGTCAATCAATTAGTTGAGAAAACAGTAACAAGACGATATAAAGCGATTGTTCACGGAGTCATTCCACACGATAAAGGTACAATAGATGCTCCGATTGGGCGAGACGAGAAGGATCGACAAAGTATGACTGTTACCGAGAAAAACAGTAAAGATGCCGTCACACACTTTCAAGTGATTGAACGATATAAGGATTTTACTTTTGTTGAATGTCAGCTAGAAACTGGTAGAACGCATCAAATACGTGTTCATATGAAATACATTGGCTATCCTCTGGCAGGAGATCCTAAATATGGACCAAAGAAAACGATAGATTTAAACGGACAAGCCTTACATGCTGGGATTCTCGGTTTTGATCATCCTCGTACTGGCGATTACTTAGAATTTGAAGCACCCCTTCCAAAAGAATTTGAAGACGTTTTAGATTGGCTTAGAAAAAGAAGTTGACAAAATTCGAGTCTACTGACATAATGACATTAATAATATATGACCCTTTAACACAGTCCCGAGAGGCTGAGAAGGAACCGGAGTAGTCGTATAGGGATATTTCTATCCTTTTTACGGTACAAGTGTATCCTCTCACCAGTCGGTGAGAGGATTTTTACTTCTTCCAAGGGTAATAAAAGTGAGGTGTGAAAATGTCACCACAAAAGGCCATTGTACTTGACGAACAAGCTATTCGCCGTGCACTTACAAGAATTGCTCATGAAATCATTGAAAAAAATAAAGGCATTGAGAATTGTATCATCGTCGGTATAAAAACGAGAGGGATCTTTATCGCTAAAAGATTAGCAGAAAAAATCGAACAAATCGAGGGGAACAAAATTCCTGTTGGTGAAGTTGATATTACCTTGTACCGAGATGATTTAACAAAGAAAACAGATGACCAAGAACCGCTGTTCAAAGGATCAGATGTACCGGTTGACGTTACAAATCAAAAAGTAATTCTAGTAGATGATGTGTTATTTACCGGTAGAACGGTACGGGCTGCTATGGATGCTTTAATGGATATGGGCAGGCCAGCCCATATACAGCTCGCAGTTCTTGTGGATCGTGGCCATAGAGAGCTGCCAATCCGTGCTGATTATGTTGGAAAAAACATACCTACTTCAAGCTCCGAAAAAATTATGGTTGAATTAATTGAAGTAGATCAAGTTGAACAAGTAACAATACACGATAAATAAAGTTTATCCCTTTTAATTTAGTCCTGTGAGGCTAGCAAAGGGTAGAGTGAAACTTACGCATTCTGTGAGTATATTCTGCCTCTTTGCAATGATGCAAAGAGGTTTTCTTGTATAAAAATAAAGTAGATGAGAAGAAATAAAGATATTACGAGATGTAGGGGGAGCAGTATGAAATCAAAAAACCAAAATATCGTTTTAGATATACATGAAAAACCAAAAGCTATGAACTGGATCTCACTAAGCTTTCAGCACTTGTTTGCCATGTTTGGTGCTACAGTATTAGTCCCAATTTTAACAGGATTAAGTCCAGCAGTCGCACTTATTTCAAGTGGTCTAGGTACGTTAGCATTCTTACTGATCACAAAAGGGCAAGTACCGGCGTATCTAGGGTCATCATTCGCGTTTATTACTCCGATTATCGCTGCTCAAACATTAGGTGGGCCAGAAGCGGCGATGCTTGGAAGCTTCTTAGCCGGTATTGTATATGCAATTGTTGCACTAATTATTAAAGGGGCAGGATATCAATGGTTAATGCGCCTCTTACCACCAGTAGTTGTTGGACCAGTCATCATTGTCATCGGACTTGGTCTTGCAGGTGTTGCAGTTAACATGGCAATGCTTAAAGACACAACTGACCCTCAAACGTATAGCTTGCTACATTTATCAGCTGGGTTGGTTACATTAGCATTAGTCATTATATTCTCAGTTTTCTTAAAGAAAGGGTTCCTAAGCTTAATTCCAGTCCTCCTCGGTATTACTGGAGGATATATCTACTCACTGTTCGTAGGATTAGTTGATTTTACGGGTGTTAGAGAAGCAAAATGGATTCAAATGCCTGACTTTGTTACCTTTTACACGGGAGTAAATTTCTCATGGGATATCGTACTTCTAATGGTACCAGTCGCTGTTGTAACTTTATCAGAGCACATCGGACATCAAATGGTGTTAAGTGAAGTTGTTAAGAAAGACTTAATCAAGCGTCCAGGATTACACCGATCAATCATGGGGGACGGAGTAGCTACAATAATTGCTTCATTAATCGGTGGACCTCCAAACACAACATATGGTGAAAATATTGGAGTATTAGCGATCACAAAAGTATTTAGTGTGTTTGTTATTGCAGGTGCTGCAGTCTTCGCAATAGCGTTTGGTTTTATTGGGAAAGTTAGTGCGTTTATCGCTTCTATCCCAACTCCAGTAATGGGGGGAGTATCCATACTTCTGTTTGGAATCATTGCTTCTTCTGGCTTAAGAATGATGGTTGATTCAAAAGTGGATCTGGGCCAAAATCGTAATTTAATTATTGTATCTGTCATCCTTGTTATTGGGATTGGGGAAGCAATCATCAAAGTATCAGAGAACTTCGAGCTTCACGGTATGGCACTGGCTGCAATCTTAGGAATTTTACTAAATGTAATTTTACCAGGAAGAAAAGAAGCATCGGGCGATTTGACTGATGTGGAAGACCATATAAGTAAATAATCACCTTTTAAAAAAGTCCAGAGAGGCTTTCAAGGGTGTATCAGGGGAAACGATGGTTCTCTCCTGATTTCTTACACCCTTTTCTTATAAGAAAAGGGTGTTTTTTATCAAATTGAAGTATATGAATAAAATGTTCTCGGTACTGATAGTAAAATGTCTTTTACAATTTTCAAAGCAGATGCCACACAATAGCCAAATGGTTCAATAAAATAAGGAATTGGTTATTACCAGTTATCTAATAAAATCTTGGGGGATTCACAATGAAGCATTTATTAAAAATGAGTGACTTATCGGTTTCAGAAATTCAAGAAATTTTGGATCAGGCACAGAGGTTTGAACAAGGTGAAGATTGGAAAGTTGAAACAGATAAGTTTGTTGCCAATTTGTTTTTTGAACCGAGTACAAGAACTCGCTTTAGTTTTGAAGTAGCAGAGAAGCGACTTGGCCTTAAAGTCATAAACTTTGAAACAGAAAACTCAAGTGTTCAAAAGGGTGAAACTCTTTACGATACAGTGAAAACTCTTGAAGCAATTGGCATGGATGCACTTGTGATCAGACATACAGAAGATCACTATTTTGAAAAGTTAATTCCTCATATTAAAATTCCAATCCTAAATGCTGGAGACGGATGTGGCCATCATCCAACTCAGTCTCTCCTTGATTTGTATACGATACAACAGGAGTTTGGTAGATTCGAAGATTTAAAGATTGTCATCGTAGGTGATATTAGACATAGTCGTGTGGCGAGATCTAATGCTGAAGTATTAAACCGATTAGGAGCACAAGTTATTTTTTCGGGTCCAAGAGAATGGCATGATGAACAAAATGCGAATGGAATTTATATGGAGATGGATGAAGCCGTGAAAGTAGCAGATGTTGTTATGCTACTACGTATCCAGCATGAAAGGCATGCTGAAAAGATGGGTTTAACGATGAATGATTACCATACTCTATATGGTTTAACTACGATTAGAGAAAGTCAAATGAAAAATAGGAGTATCATTATGCACCCTGCTCCAGTGAATCGAGATGTTGAAATAGCAGATTGTTTAGTTGAATGTGATCGCTCGAGAATCTTTAAGCAAATGAAGAATGGCGTATTTGTTAGAATGGCCGTTTTAAGACGAGGTCTTTTGAATAAAGGGGGAAAATAAAATGGGAACAATGATTCTGAAAAATGGAACAAGATTAAATGAAGCCGGTGAATTCGAACGAGTTGAAGTGAAGATTACAGATGATAAAGTAGTAGAAATTGCTTCCGTCCTAGCAGTAGCAGGAGAAGAAGAGGTCATTGATATAAAGGGTAATCTCATTGTTCCAGGACTTGTAGATCTGCATGTACATCTGCGTGAGCCGGGTGGAGAACATAAAGAAACAATCGCAACAGGTACACTCGCGGCTGCAAAGGGTGGATTTACAACAATTGCTGCAATGCCAAATACTCGACCAGTTCCTGATACAAAAGAACAAATGGAGTGGTTACAAACTAGGATTAAAGATACTGCAAAGGTTAATGTGTTACCTTATGCATCGATATCGATTCGACAGCTAGGTGAAACAATAACTGATTTTGAAGGACTTAAAGCAGCAGGGGCGTTTGCCTTTACTGATGATGGTGTAGGTGTTCAATCAGCAGGAGTAATGCTTGAGGCAATGAAGCGTGCTGCAGGGCTTGGGATGTCTATCGTAGCTCACTGTGAGGATAACACACTTATTAATAAAGGGTCTGTTCATGAAGGGGAATTTTCGAAAAAACATGGTATAAATGGTATTCCATCGGTTTGTGAAGCCGTTCATATCGCGCGTGATGTACTGCTTGCAGAAGCTGCAAACTGTCATTACCATGTATGTCACATTAGTACGAAAGAGTCTGTTCGAGTTGTTAGAGACGCTAAAAAGGCAGGGATTAAAGTAACAGCAGAGGTAACACCACATCATCTATTGTTATGTGAAGACGATATTCCTGGCTTGGATCCAAACTTTAAAATGAACCCGCCACTTAGAGGGAAAGAGGATCAAAAAGCACTTATCGAAGGTTTATTAGACGGAACCATTGATTTTATAGCAACAGATCATGCTCCACATACAGATCAGGAAAAAAGAGAAGGTATGCACCTTTCACCATTTGGAATTGTTGGGCTAGAAACGGCATTTCCCCTACTCTATACACACTTTGTAGAAAAAGGATACATTTCCTTAAAGCAGTTAGTTGACTTCTTAACTGTCAAACCAGCAGAAGCGTTTACGTTACCATATGGAACTTTAGAAGTTGGTAAGCGTGCTGATTTAACTGTTATAAACCTTATAGACGAAGAGGAAATAAATCCTTCTACGTTTTTATCAAAAGGGAAAAACACACCGTTTACAGGCTGGAAGTGTAAAGGTTGGCCGGAGTTAACCATCGCAAGCGGGACTATTGTATGGGAAAAGGAGAGAGCGACAGTATGAAAAGACAACTAATTCTAGAAGATGGAACAGTATTTATCGGCGAAGGTTTTGGAAGTACAGAGCAAACCATTGGGGAAGTCGTATTTAATACGGGTATGACAGGATATCAAGAAATTTTGTCCGATCCATCGTACTGTGGTCAAATCGTAACACTGACGTACCCTCTAATCGGTAACTATGGAATCAACCGTGACGATTTTGAATCTATCATACCAGCAATCTCTGGATTTATTGTAAAAGAAATTTGTGATATCCCTTCTAATTGGAGAAGTCAGTTTACATTAGATGAGTATTTTAAATCAAAAAATATTCCCGGTCTAGCGGGAATTGATACGAGAAAGCTTACAAGAATAATACGTCAGTATGGGACATTAAAGGGTGCCATTTGCGGAATGGATGTTGATGTAAAGCAAGTTGTACAAAAGTTAAAAAATGAAGTGTTACCAACAAATCAGGTTGAGCAAGTTTCAACAACGAATCCGTATCCAAGTCCTGGAAGAGGGGATCGAGTTGTTCTTGTAGATTACGGGATGAAGCATGGAATTCTTCGAGAGCTAAATGAACGTAATTGTGATGTTGTAGTTGTACCGTATAATACAACGGCTGAGGAAATTCTGCAGCTTAATCCTGATGGGATTATGCTTAGTAACGGACCGGGAGATCCGAAGGATGTACCCGAGGCGATTGAGATGATACATGGTGTTTTAGGTAAAGTACCATTATTCGGAATTTGTTTAGGACACCAATTATTTGCTCTTGCGTGCGGAGCGAATACAGAAAAAATGAAGTTTGGTCACCGTGGGTCCAACCATCCTGTAAAGCATTTACAAACTGGAAAAGTGGCCATTACATCTCAGAATCATGGATATACAGTAGACGAAGCTTCATTGGAAAACACCCGTTTAGACATTACACATGTAGCATTAAACGATGGAACTGTAGAAGGATTACGTCATCTTGATTATCCTGCCTTTACCGTTCAATATCACCCAGAAGCTTCACCAGGACCAGAAGATGCAAACGAATTATTTGATGAGTTTTTATCGATGATTGAACGTTGTAAAAAGGAAGGGGTAATGTAGTATGCCGAAAAGACAAGATTTTGAAACGATATTAGTAATTGGTTCTGGCCCAATCGTAATTGGTCAAGCAGCAGAATTTGACTATGCTGGAACTCAGGCTTGCCAAGCGTTAAAAGAAGAAGGATACAAGGTCATTCTCGTAAATTCAAATCCGGCGACAATTATGACAGATACTGAAATTGCAGATAAGGTTTATATCGAGCCATTAACGGTGGAATTTTTAAGTAAAATTATTCGTAAAGAACGACCAGATGCTCTCTTACCTACATTAGGTGGTCAAACGGGATTAAACATGGCTGTTGCCCTTTCGAAATCAGGAGTTCTGGATGAATGTAATGTAGAAATTTTAGGTACTAAATTATCAGCTATCGAACAGGCGGAGGACAGAGACCTTTTCCGTCAATTAATGAATGAATTAGGTCAACCCGTACCTGAAAGTGAAATCATTCATTCTTTACAAGAAGCGTACGATTTTGTTGAATTTGTTGGCTACCCAGTGATTGTTCGCCCTGCCTATACACTTGGTGGAACAGGTGGAGGAATATGTGAGAATGAAGAGGACTTAATTGAAATTGTAACAGGTGGACTGAAAAGCAGCCCAGTAAATCAATGTCTATTAGAAAAAAGTATTGCAGGATTCAAGGAGATTGAGTATGAAGTAATGCGTGATAGTGGTGATCATGCGATTGTAGTGTGTAACATGGAGAACATTGATCCAGTAGGGGTTCACACAGGTGATTCCATTGTCGTTGCACCAAGTCAAACGTTAAGTGACCGTGAATATCAGCTATTACGAAACGCTTCGTTAAAGATTATTCGTGCCTTGAAAATTGAAGGAGGGTGTAACGTTCAATTAGCGCTAGACCCTGATAGCTTTAACTACTATATTATCGAGGTAAATCCTCGTGTAAGTCGCTCATCTGCATTAGCTTCAAAAGCAACTGGATATCCAATAGCTAAACTTGCTGCAAAAATTGCAGTTGGTTTAACGTTAGATGAAATGATCAATCCAGTAACAGGCAAGACGTATGCTTGTTTTGAACCTGCACTTGACTACATCGTGACAAAAATTCCTAGATGGCCATTTGATAAATTTGAGTCTGCTAATCGTAAGCTAGGTACTCAAATGAAGGCAACAGGTGAAGTAATGGCAATTGGAAGAACGTTTGAGGAATCCATTCTAAAGGCCATTCGCTCGCTTGAGGCAAGTGTCTATCACTTAAGCGTGGAAGCAATGGAAAGCTTACCAGATGAAGAAATACAAAAACGTATTACGAAAGCAGATGATGAGCGATTATTCATCGTGGCAGAAGCGTTAAGAAGAGGAATAACAATTGAACAAATTTTTGAATGGAGCAGGATTGATCGATTCTTCCTACACAAATTCTCGAACATTATTCAAATGGATAAAGAGGTAATAGAAAACCCTGCTAACCTTGAGGTGCTTACAAAAGCAAAGAAAATGGGTTTTTCAGACATTGCGGTCAGTAAACTATGGGGAGTGAGTGAATCTCTAGTTTATGAGTTACGAAAAGAAAATGGCCTTCTGCCCGTCTATAAAATGGTTGATACATGCGCAGCTGAATTTGAGTCATCAACTCCATATTTTTATGGGACGTATGAAGACGAAAACGAATCCATCATGACAGAAAAGGAAAGTGTTCTTGTACTTGGTTCTGGCCCGATCCGCATTGGACAGGGAATCGAGTTTGATTATGCAACAGTACATTCAGTATGGGCAATCAAAGAAGCTGGATATGAAGCCATTATAATAAATAATAACCCTGAAACAGTTTCAACAGACTTCAGTACATCTGACAAGCTTTACTTTGAGCCTTTAACTGTGGAAGATGTCATGCACGTAATTGAAGTAGAGAAGCCTAGGGGTGTTATCGTTCAATTTGGAGGTCAAACAGCGATTAACCTTGCAGCAGGTCTTTCAGAGAGAGGGGTACGAATATTAGGAACCTCACTTGAAAATTTAGACCGTGCAGAAAATAGAGATAAATTCGAGCATGCTCTTTCTACACTAGGCATTCCACAACCAGAAGGGAAGACAGCAACATCTGTTGAGGAAGCAGTAGTAGTAGCAGAAAGAATCGGTTATCCCGTTCTAGTCCGTCCATCCTATGTTCTTGGTGGTCGTGCGATGGAGATTGTGTACCAGCAAGAAGAGTTACTGCATTATATGAAAAATGCAGTCAAGATTAATCCGGATCATCCAGTATTAATTGATCGCTATTTAACAGGAAAAGAAATTGAAGTGGATGCTATTTCAGATGGAGAAACGGTGTACATCCCTGGAATCATGGAGCATATAGAACGTGCTGGAGTCCACTCTGGTGATTCTATTGCCGTGTACCCTCCACAAAGTATATCTGAAGAGATTAAACAACAAATTATCGACTATACAATATCACTTGCAAAAGGCTTAAACATCATTGGATTATTAAACATTCAGTTTGTTATCTCTGACAATAGTGTTTATGTATTAGAGGTAAATCCAAGATCTAGTCGTACAGTACCTTTCTTAAGTAAAATTACGGGAGTTCCAATGGCAAACCTTGCGACAAAAGCTATCTTAGGTATTTCATTAAAGAGTTTAGGCTTTGAAACAGGGTATCATCCTGAGAGCGAAGGTGTTTACGTAAAAGTACCAGTATTCTCTTTTGCAAAACTAAGAAGAGTGGACATTACGTTAGGGCCAGAAATGAAATCAACAGGGGAAGTTATGGGGAAAGATGTAACCCTTGAAAAGGCGTTATATAAGGGACTAGTTGCTTCGGGAATCTCCATTCCAACTTACGGATCTGTTTTGTTTACAGTTGCAGATAAGGATAAAGAAGAAGCACTTGCCATTGCTAAACGATTTAATGGAATTGGTTACAACATTTTAGCAACAGAAGGAACAGCAGAATACTTACGTAAAGAATGTATTCCTGTAACCGTTGTAAATAAAATTGGAGCTGAAAAACCTAACCTACTTGATGTCATAAGGAAAGGTGAAGCTCAGTTCGTTATTAATACGTTAACAAAAGGAAAACAGCCTGCACGTGATGGATTCCGTATTCGCCGTGAATCAGTTGAAAACAATGTCGCATGTTTAACTTCATTAGACACTGCTTATGCGATTTTAGGTGTATTAGAATCAATGACCTTTAGCTCACAGTCAATGGAACAAATTAAACGTCCTCAAAAGGTGGTCTTAGTATGATTCGCGCGGAGTGGATGACGATTGTGAATCAAAAAGAGATTGCAAAAAATATTCATGAGATTACGTTAACAGGAAATCTTGTCGAGGAAATGAATGAGCCTGGTCAGTTTGTTCATATTAAGGTTGCTAGTAGTGTTGACCCATTGCTAAGAAGACCGATAAGTATTTGTCATATTAATAAGGATAATCATGAATTTACAATGCTTTATCGAAGTGATGGTAAGGGTACTACGATACTCTCTGAAAAAGTGATAGGCGAAAAAGTGAACGTTTTAGGTCCTTTAGGAAATGGATTTCCTGTTGATGCTACACAAGAAGGTGAGAGAGCATTGCTCGTTGGGGGAGGAATTGGTGTTCCCCCTTTATATGAGCTATCTCGTCAGCTTGTAAAACGAGGTATTAACGTTATTCATGTGTTAGGTTTTCAATCAAAAGAAAATACCTTCTATAAGTCACAATTTGAACAACTGGGTGAAACTTACATTTCGACGGTTGATGGTACGTGTGGCACAAAGGGATTTGTTACGGACGTTATTGAAAAATTCCAATTAGAATTCGATACATTATACGCGTGTGGACCAAATGTAATGCTTAAAGCATTAGAAGATCGTTACAAAAGCAAGAGAGCCTATCTATCACTTGAGGAGAGAATGGGTTGTGGAATAGGTGCTTGCTTTGCTTGTGTATGTCATTTACAGAGTGATCCAACCGGCTATTCGTATAAAAAGGTTTGTACGGACGGACCTGTATTCCCTATTGGAGAGGTGGTACTATGAGCCGATTATCCATTGAACTACCAGGACTATCACTGAAAAATCCAATCATGCCAGCATCGGGTTGCTTTGGATTCGGGAAGGAATATGCGAAGCTTTACGACTTAAATGTATTAGGCGCTATCATGATTAAAGCAACAACTGCTGAGCCGAGATTTGGAAATGCTACACCGCGTGTCGCTGAAACATCAGCGGGAATGTTAAATGCCATTGGCTTGCAAAACCCAGGTCTAGAAAAAGTTATATCTGATGAACTTACTTGGTTGGAGAAATTCAATACGCCGATTATTGCAAATGTTGCAGGTTCGCAAACAGAGGATTATGTGGAAGTTGCAAAAGAAATTTCAAAGGCACGAAATGTCCATGCATTAGAGCTTAATATATCCTGTCCTAACGTTAAAACAGGTGGAATTGCATTTGGTACGATACCTGAAATTGCAGCAGAGTTAACGAGGAAAGTGAAGGAAGTGTCTGAAGTTCCAGTCTATGTGAAGCTTTCACCTAATGTTTCGAATATAGTGGAGATGGCTAAGGCAGTGGAATCAGCTGGTGCAGATGGATTAACGATGATTAATACTTTAGTAGGGATGCGCTTAGATTTAAAAACGGGAAAGCCTATTTTAGCAAATCGAACTGGTGGTTTATCAGGACCAGCAATTAAACCAGTTGCCATCCGAATGATATATGAAGTAAGTCAGCATGTTAACATACCAATCATTGGCATGGGCGGAATCCAAAATGCCGAGGATGTCATTGAATATCTTTATGCAGGTGCTAGCGCTGTTGCTGTAGGTACTCAAAATTTTGTAGACCCGTTTGTTTGTCCAACGATTATTAATGACTTACCTGAACTGCTAGATTCTCTAGGGTATGAGCACCTATCAGAGTGCATAGGAAGGAGCTGGGACAAACGATGCAACATCCCATTATCATCGCATTAGATTATCAATCCCTTGATGATGTTAAAGCATTCTTATCTCCCTTTAAAGAAGAAAAGGTATTTGTAAAAGTAGGAATGGAACTGTTTTATAAAGAGGGTCCAACTATTGTTCATTATCTTAAAGAAGAAGGACACCGAATCTTTTTGGATTTAAAGCTACATGATATCCCGAACACAGTAAAACAAGCGATGAAGAGTTTAGCGTCACTACAAGTAGATTTAGTAAATGTTCATGCAGCAGGTGGAAAACAAATGATGGAAGCCGCTTTGGAAGGCTTAGAGGCAGGAACGAAAAGAGGCAGTAGACCATCACTAATTGCGGTCACACAGTTAACAAGTACAAATGAGAAAATCCTACATGAAGAACTTCTAATCAATCAAAGCTTATCATCTACCGTTCAGTCCTATGCAAAGCTTACAGAAGTAGCTGGTCTTGATGGAGTTGTATGTTCCGTCCATGAAGTACCAATGCTTAAAAAAGTATGCAAAGATACATTTTTAACTGTAACCCCTGGCATAAGGTTAGTAGAGGATTCGAAAGATGATCAAGCAAGAATTGCTACGCCTGATGAGGCGAAGAAGGCTGGCGCTAGCATGATTGTTGTTGGAAGAAGTATTACAAAATCTAGCAATCCTTTAGAAAAGTATAAGAAAATGAAAGATTTATGGGAGGGTATTACAATATGAAATTAACTATTGCTAAGCATTTACTAGAAATAGGAGCAGTATCGTTACAACCTAATGACCCGTTTACATGGTCATCTGGTATTAAATCTCCCATTTATTGTGATAATCGTTTAACGATGTCGTATCCAAATGTTCGAAAGGATATTGCTAAAGGACTACAGGAGCTAATTCATGAGCATTTTAACGATGTTGAAATGATTGCCGGTACTGCTACAGGTGGAATTGCTCCAGCGGCTTGGGTGAGTGAACTTATGGAGTTGCCAATGTGTTATGTACGAGGCAGTGCGAAAAGTCATGGGAAAGCAAAACAAGTAGAAGGAGCTGTTACACCTGGGCAAAAAGTTGTCGTTATTGAGGATCTTATCTCAACAGGTGGTAGCTCGTTAACAACGGTTAAAGCACTTCGTGAAGAGGGCTGTGAAGTACTAGGAATCGTCTCAATCTTTACTTACGAACTGAACGCAGCTAAAGAAGGGCTAGAAGAAATGGATGTGAAAGCATATTCATTAACAACCTTTCGCTCATTGGTAGAGGTTGCCGCAAGTGAAGGAATCATAACAAATGAAGACCTAGACAAGCTTGATAAGTGGAGACAAAATCCGAAAGATGAATCTTGGTTAGCGGTACAAGAATAGGATCTTTATAAAAAATAAAGGGTAGATGCTACCCTTTATTTTGCTTGTTGAAAAACCTTCTAAAAAGATTTTTTAGTATGTCCAGCTCTGTTAATGAACATTTCACACGTCAAACCACGTTAAAATGTCGAATAACTCCTGTTAATGAACATTTCACACGTCAAACCGCGTTAAAATGTCGAATAACTCCTGTTAATGAACATTTCATACTTCAAACCGCGTTAAAATGTCGAATAACTCCTGTTAATGAACATTTCATACGTCAAACCGCGTTAAAATGTCGAATAACTCCTGTTAATGAACATTTCATACGTAATCCACGTTAAAATGTCTATATAATTCCTGTTAATGGAGACATTCTGTTCAAAAGTCCTTAGAAACCAAAGAGATAAAAGACTGTGGAGAACTTTCTCCACAGCCTGGATAAAGGGTAGATGCTACCCTTTATTTTTTTTTAGTTTTACAACTAAATCTTCATTTGGCGTTACATAAACGGTTTGCTGTGAATCATATATAACAAATCCAGGCTTTGAACCACTCGGTTTTTTCACATGTTTAATCTTCGTATAGTCAACGGGTACGGAACTTGAATTTCTAGCTTTACTGTAGTAAGCGGCCAGATTAGCAGCTTCTAGGATTGTATCATGATCAGGTTCAGAGCTTTTGATGACAACATGAGAACCCGGAATGTCTTTTGTATGAAGCCACACTTCATCTCGATGAGCAAGCTTGTTCGTTAAGTATTCGTTTTGTTTATTATTTTTCCCAACAAGAATTAATGTTCCGGTAGAAGATACATACTCTTCAAGAATGGGTTTTTGGTTTTTGTTTTTCTTTGGACCTTTCACTTGCCTTGCTTTTAAATAACCTTCTTCCGTCAACTCTTCCCTAATTTCCTGAATATCACGAGGGGAGGCTGTTTCCATTTGTTGAAGCAAAGATTCGAAATAGGTGACTTCCTCTTTAGCTTTCTCAATTTGTTCAAGGACGATAGATACTGAATTTTTTGCTTTTACGTACTTTTGGAAGTACATTTGAGCATTTTCAGAAGGCGTCTTTAAAGGATTCAGCGGGATGGTTAGCATTTCGTTATTTTCGTTATAGTAATTCATTACTTCAATTTCTTTGAGTCCCTTTTTCATTAAATACATATTGGCTGTTAGTAGCTCGCCGAAAAGCTGAAATTGTTCTGCTTTTTCTGCATCCTTCAATGTCTTTTCTAGCTTAATGATTTTCTTTTCATTCTTTTCTTTTTCATTACGAATAAATCTTTCAAGGTCATGCCCTTGTTGTTTAACCCGATCACGCTCAGCTTTTCCATAGTAAAAGCGATCAAGCATTTCGCTTATGGATGAAAATGTTTTGGTTACACCCTTTATGTGCTGTAATGGAAGTGCATAAAAATACTCCTTAGTGTCCCCTGCGATAATAACTGGATTGAATTGAAGATGCTTTGCTTGATCCATCATCTGCAAAAACACTTGAGCGAGTTTATTTTTTGAACCAATGCCAGCTTGATGCACGACTTCATTCGCAATTAGCGGGGATAAACCGCTAAACGATTCAACAATTTGCTTGGAGAGTTTTCCAGCATTAAAGTCGAGTTTTCGTAAGAACAATTCTTCATCTACTTCAAATGGACTCAGTTTTCCTTGTGACGGTGGAGTCACATATTCATAGCCAGGTAGGAGTGTCCGATGTCGATTTAGTGCAGGAGATATGTGCTTAATACTATCTAGAATTATATTTTTTTCTTTATCAATTAAAATGACATTACTGTGCTTACCCATGATCTCAATAATGAGCTGCTTTACAGTCTCGTCACCAAGTTCATTGCGTCCCCTTGTTTCAATCGTTATTATTCGCTCCATTTCTAGCTGCTGGATGGATGTAATTACACTTCCCTCAAGGTGCTTTCTTAATAACATACAAAACATTGGTGGCTCTGCTGGATTGTCATACTGCTCATTCGTAATATGTACTCTTGAATAAGAAGGATTAGCAGATATTAAAAGTTTTTGATTAAATCCATTAGCGCGAATATGAAGCAACAATTCTTGTTTATAAGGTTGATATATTTTGGATATCCGTCCGGATAAGAGCTTATTATTTAATTCTTCGGTAATTGCCTTCGTAACGATTCCATCAAATGACATGATATACATCCTCTCTCGAGTAACAAACATCGTGTTTCCTTTGTCTAGCCCAACGACGAATTTTGTTCATTTTATATGTTCTAAGTTTTTTATAAGTACTGTATTTTAGAGCTAATCCGGGTGCCCCCGCTCTTCGACTATCCAGCTCCAGCACCCAGCCAAGATGAAATGGCGACGATTTTTGCCATTTCATCCTACTTGAGGTCAAAATAACCCGTAATGAATACAAGTGAAAAGTCGCCCTTTTCTTCATTACAGAACATTTGCTCTTCCTTAGGCTAAACGGGGTGCTTGCGCCTATTTTTTCTTTAGAACATTTGCTTGTCAGGGCTAATCCGGGCTCCACCGCTTTTCTTAAATAGTATAGCATTTTTTACTACTTGTCTGAATATGATTTCCTTAAAGAGAGGACAAACAGAGACAAGATTTTCTTAGAAAAGGTGTGAGAAGGCTAAGATGAAATGGTATGAGCTTAGAGCGGAGGATGTCAAGGAAAAGGTCAATACTGACTTTAAACATGGACTATCAAAGGACCAAGTAAGCGAACGATTAGCACAATTTGGGTATAACGAACTTCAAGAAGCCGAAAAACCGAACATGTTTTTGCTTTTTCTGGAGCAATTTAAGGACTTTATGGTATTAGTTTTACTAGCCGCAACGCTAGTATCAGGATTATTAGGAGAATATATTGATGCGACTGCTATTATTGCGATAGTTATCATTAATGGATTTTTAGGGTTCTTCCAAGAAAGAAAAGCTGAAAAATCACTCGAAGCTCTTAAAGAACTTTCAGCGCCGCAAGTAATGGTCTTACGTGATTCCAACTGGATAAAGGTTTCCTCCAAGGAGCTTGTAGTAGGGGATGTTGTTAAGTTCTCAAGTGGAGACCGGATTAGTGCTGATGTTCGTCTCATTCAAACCAATAGCTTAGAAATTGAAGAGTCAGCCTTAACAGGCGAATCCCTACCAGTTCAAAAGAAAGTTGAGCCCATTATGGGCGATAAAGTAGGAATTGGCGATCAGGAGAATATGGCTTTCATGGGTACAATGGTGACAAGAGGATCAGGTGTTGGTGTAGTTGTTGGAACTGGAATGAAAACGGCTATGGGGCAAATTGCAGATCTTCTTCAATCAGCAGAAACAATGGTTACCCCTCTGCAAAGAAAGCTAGAACAATTAGGGAAAATACTCATTACTGTTGCTTTATTACTAACTTTTTTAGTTGTTTTATTAGGAGTCATTCAAGGCCATGACCTATATAGTATGTTTTTGGCTGGTGTTTCCCTAGCAGTTGCTGCAATTCCAGAAGGTCTGCCTGCCATTGTTACAGTAGCTTTATCACTTGGTGTTCAAAGGATGATTAAAAATAACGCGATTGTTAGAAAGCTACCAGCTGTTGAAACACTTGGATGTGCCTCTGTAATTTGTTCGGATAAGACAGGTACGATGACACAAAACAAAATGACAGTCACGCACCTATGGTCTGGTGGAAAGACTTGGAACGTAACGGGTACAGGATATAATCCTGTAGGTGGTTTCTTTGCTGGAAATCAAGAAATTCATCCATCAAATGTAAAGTCGATTGGCCAGCTTTTAACCTTTGGTTTACTTTGCAATAACGCTACAATAAACAAGAAAAAAAAGGAGTATGTTCTTGACGGAGATCCTACCGAAGGGGCACTAGTAGTCTCGGCTTGGAAGGCAGATATTACAAGGGACTTACTTAACAATCAGTTTATTATTGAAAAAGAATTCCCTTTTGATTCAAGTCGCAAAATGATGTCGGTGATCGTAAGAGATTCAAATGGAAAGCGATTTGTCGTCACTAAGGGAGCACCAGATGTTCTGATTAAAAACAGCGAGTCTATATTATGGGATGAGAAGCAACAATTTTTATCAGATCGTTTGAAAGGGGAAGTCGAAAAAGCGATTGAGAATTTAGGTGGTCAAGCTTTACGTACGATTGCAGTTGCTTTTAAGCCATTAGGTCCAACTCAATCAGTCTACAATGAAATTGAGGCAGAAACGAATCTTATCTTTATAGGCCTGCAAGGTATGATAGATCCGCCAAGGGACGAGGTTAAGCAAGCTGTACAAGAGTGTAAGGAAGCAGGGATTCGTACAGTAATGATTACAGGTGACCATATTGTAACTGCCACTGCAATTGCAAGGCAGCTAGGAATCCTGCCGGAAGGCGGTAAAGTTGTTCAAGGAACAGAGCTCTCCGATATGACAGTAGAAGAGCTCGAAGAGATCGTAGAAGATGTGTATGTTTTCGCACGAGTATCACCAGAACATAAATTGAAAATCGTAAAAGCTCTTCAAAAGAACGGGCATATTGTCGCCATGACTGGGGATGGTGTAAACGATGCACCTGCCATAAAAGCATCTGATATTGGTATTGCGATGGGGATTACAGGGACGGATGTAGCTAAGGAAGCTTCTTCACTAGTCCTATTAGATGATAACTTTGCGACGATAAAAGCAGCAATTAAAGAAGGAAGAAATATATATGAAAATATAAGAAAGTTTATCAGATATCTGTTAGCATCCAATGTTGGAGAAATATTAGTTATGCTATTTGCCATGCTATTAGCTCTCCCGCTCCCTTTAGTCCCTATTCAAATACTATGGGTTAATCTTGTTACTGATGGTCTCCCAGCTATGGCTCTTGGATTAGACCAAGCTGAAGGTGATGTTATGAGAAGAGCCCCAAGAAATCCAAGGGAGGGAGTTTTTGCTAGAGGGCTCGCATGGAAGATTATTAGTCGCGGTTTCTTAATAGGGGGTGTAACTCTAGCAGCATTTATGATTGTCTATTACAGGGATCCAAATAACTTAATGTATGCACAGACGATAGCCTTTGCAACACTCGTAATGGCACAATTGATACACGTATTTGATTGTAGAAGTGATCGATCAGTATACCACCGAAATCCGTTTGAAAATAAATATCTTGTGTTTGCAGTTCTTTCATCGATCTTATTAATGTTAGTAGTTATTTACTATCCACCACTACAGCCAATCTTCCACACAACTGCGATTACACTAAGAGATTGGCTATTAATACTAGGTCTTTCTGCTGTACCTACATTCCTACTTGCAGGATCACTTTTAACAAAGAAAAAGGCATAGAATAGCTTGGAAAGGGCAATAGATAAAAATCTATTGTCTTTTTTTGTTTTAGGAAACGATAAACGCTCTTCACTTGTGAATAACTGAGTATGTGCGTACTAATCCTTCTCCAGTGCCCAGCCCCTCGAAATCAAATGCTCTGCCTGAGGCTAAACGGGGTTCATAAAAATGTTGTTCTAAATTTTTTGAAAATTATTGATAACCTGCTTTTCACTATCGAATTCTTGAAATAGGTGGTAAAATATATTGACTAGGAGTTAGGATGTGATAATATGCTAGCTAGTATGACTGGTTACGGACGGGTACAGAAACAATACGATAGCTTTTCTATTACAGTTGAAATGAAATCTGTCAACCACCGTTTTTGCGAGGTCAATATCCGTCTCCCAAGACAATTGATGATGCTTGAGGAAAAAATAAAGAAGACGGTATTACGTAACATTAACCGAGGACGGGTTGAGGTTTTTATTACTATTGAAGGAAATACCCTTTCAAATAAAACTTTTCAAGTAGATTGGGAACTACTTAAACAATATCATTCTGTTTTACATAATATGAAGCAAGTTTTTGAATTAAAGGATGAAATCACCTTAAATCTATTACTTAATCGAGCGGAAATCGTGGAAGTTATTGAAACAGATACTGAAAATCTAGAATTGGAACATGCTGTTATAGAGACTGTGCAACAAGCGACTATGCAGTTAAGAGAAATGAGATTGAATGAAGGAAAAGAGCTTTACAAAGATTTAAAGATTAATCTTGGCTTAATTGAAGAGTGTACAGAAATTGTTTCAAACTATGCACCTCTTGTTGTAGAACAATATCGAGAAAAGCTTATGAAAAGAGTAGCCGAATTTACAGAAGGATCCATAGATCAATCTAGGGTCCTAACAGAGGTAGCTTTATTTGCTGATAAAGCTGATATAAATGAAGAAATAACAAGAATTAAGAGTCATCTGTCCCAATTCCATATGACAATCGATGAAAACCAAGAAGTGATAGGGAGAAAACTCGATTTCCTTGTTCAAGAATTAAATAGAGAAGTGAATACAATTGGCTCAAAAGCAAATGACATACGTATTGCACAGCAAGTTGTTAATATGAAAACAGGGCTGGAGAAATTAAAAGAACAGGTTCAAAACATTGAATAGAAGGCTTATAATCCTTGATTAACAGGGTAAGAATAGATTTGTGACAATATAGGAGGATATAATGAGTATAAAGCTAATAAATATAGGATTTGGAAATATCGTTTCAGCAAATAGAATTATAGCAATTGTAAGTCCTGAATCTGCTCCTATTAAACGAACCATACAAGAAGCACGTGACAGAGGAATGCTAATTGATGCTACATATGGAAGACGTACGAGGGCTGTCATTATAACAGACAGCGGTCATACAATATTATCAGCAGTTCAGCCAGAAACAGTAGCACAGCGCTTTATAAATAAAGAAGATTTAACGGATGAAGGGTAGGTTTTAAAAACTCATGAGTGAGAGAGGGTTACTAATCGTACTGTCAGGTCCTTCTGGTGTAGGGAAAGGTACAGTAAGGAAAGAAATATTTAGCGATGAAAATACAAATCTTCAATACTCAATTTCCATGACAACAAGAAGCCCTCGAGAGGGAGAAATCGATGGTGTTGATTATTTCTTTAAATCACGGTCAGAATTTGAGAAGCTTATTGAAGAAAATAAGTTACTTGAATGGGCCGAATATGTAGGTAACTATTACGGTACACCTATTGAATATGTAGAAGAGACATTACAAAGTGGAAAGGACGTAATGCTAGAGATAGAGGTTCAGGGAGCTCTTAAAGTTCGCAATGCCTTTCCTGAAGGTCTGTTTATCTTTTTAGCTCCACCTAGCTTAAGCGAATTGAAAAATCGTATCCAAACGAGGGGAACTGAAACAGAGGAGCTTATAAATAATCGTATGACAGTCGCAAAGGAAGAAATTGAAATGATGGATGCTTACGATTATGTAGTAGAAAACGATAAAGTGGAGCTTGCCTGTGAAAGAATTAAGGCAATCGTCGTTGCCGAGCATTGTCGTCGTGAAAGAGTTGCGCCCAGATATAAAAAAATGTTGGAGGTTGATGAAAGATGTTAAATCCGTCTATTGATGCATTAATGAAGAAAGTAGATTCTAAATACAAATTGGTGACCGTTGCAGCTAAACGAGCTAGAGCATTACAAGATAAGCAAGGTCTATTAATTTCCAAGCCTGTATCACACAAATTTGTTGGAAAAGCGTTAGAAGAAATTGATGCTGGCGTATTAGTTGTACAAGATGTAATCGGACCATTAACTGTTGATGAACAAGATCAATAATCTGTTGAGTAATCAACATTTCATATTACTAACGATGAATAGTAAAAAGTAACAACCTATTTTAGGTTGTTATTTTTTTAAATGCTATCTTATTATATTTTCATTTGTAATCCGGCTCAGCACCTAGCCAAGATGAAATTATGACACTCTTTCTAATTTCATCCTACTTTAGGTAAAAAACGTTAGAGTAAAAGGAAGAGCGCCCTTTTTTCGATTAGAGGAACATTTGCTCTGGATGAGGCTAACGGTGCCCCGAGCCTTTTGTTCAAATGGGGGAGGAATTTTTCGATGCAAAAAAATATTTTACTATGTATTAGTGGCGGTATTGCAGTCTATAAGGCAGCATCGCTGACAAGTAAATTAGTACAAGCAGGCTTTCATGTGAAAGTCATCATGACTGAATCAGCTTGTCAGTTTGTTACCCCACTAACGTTCCAAGCATTATCTAGAAATCCAGTATATACCGACATTTTTGATGAAAAGGATCCGAGTGTGATTGCACATATTAATTTAGCAGATTGGGCCGATCTCGTTATAGTTGCACCAGCAACTGCAAACTCGATCGGAAAATTAGCGAATGGAATAGCTGATGATATGTTAACAACAACGCTGTTAGCAACAAGAGCTCCCGTTTGGATTGCGCCAGCTATGAATGTACATATGTATGACCATCCTGCGGTAAAACGAAATATTGAGAGACTATATCAAGATGGATATCGCTTTATTGAACCTTCTGAAGGATACTTAGCTTGTGGTTATGTAGGGAAAGGAAGGTTAGAAGAACCTGAAAATATTACACAGCTAGTTGAGGATCACTTCACGCTGAACCAGAACCTGCTTCAAGGAATGTCGCTACTTGTAACTGCTGGACCTACAAGAGAAAAAATTGATCCTGTAAGATTCTTTTCTAACCTTTCATCAGGAAAAATGGGGTTTGCTATAGCAGAACAAGCAGCAAAACTAGGTGCAAAAGTGACGTTAGTTACTGGCCCATCTCATTTAATAGATCCAGTAAATGTAAAAGTGATCAGAATAGAGTCGGCAAGTGACATGTATGATCATGTTATGGAGCAGTTTCCTTTAAACGATATAGTGATAAAATCAGCTGCTGTTGCTGATTATAAGCCCGCTATTACCTATAACGAAAAAATGAAAAAACAAGATGGAGTCCTAACGATTGAATTCGAAAGAACAATTGATATCCTAAAAACTTTAGGAACGATGAAAGGAGACAAAGTATTAGTTGGATTTGCTGCTGAGACGGGTCGTATAGAAGAGTACGCGAAGAAAAAACTACTTTCTAAAAACCTTGATATGGTTGTTGCTAACAATGTAAACGAAAAAGGTGCTGGTTTTCAAGGAGATACGAACATCGTTTCATTTTTCATGAAAAATGGGGTAGTAAAACATCTTCCAATGATGGATAAAAAAGATGTTGCCTTAGAACTGTTAAATGAAGTGTTTGCAATATGGAGCGAGAAAAAATGAAGATTGCTAAGGTCATTCTGGATGTTCAGGCTATTCAATTAGATCGTCCATTTGATTATTTAGTCCCTGAAGAACTAGTCGATATTATACAGCCCGGAATAAGAGTAATTGTTCCATTTGGTCCTAGGAGTGTACAAGGTTTTGTCATTGACATAGGTGAAAACACAGACATAAAAAAACTGAAGCAGATTACTAAAATATTGGATGTAGAACCTATTTTAAATAAAGAACTGTTAGAGCTTGGAACATGGCTTTCAAATCAGACGCTTTGCATGCAAATATCGTCTTATCAGGCAATGCTTCCTGTTGCTTTAAAAGCAAAATATGAGAAAGAGATTGTACTCACTGAATCTTGTAATCTTGATGACTTACATTCAAATTTAAAAGGCTTACTCTCATCTAAACACACGATAAACTGGACAGAGGTTGAGGAAAAGCCAGAGATATTTAAATTGGTAAAGCAAGAAATCCAAAGAGGAAATGTTGAAGTGCAATATCTCGTGAAAAATCGAGCCAATAAAAAAACACATAAGGTGCTAACGTTGGAAAAGAGTGTAGAGGACATACTCCAAATTATTAATACGTTTCCACAGCAAGCTGCGAAACAAAAAGAAGTTCTTGAATTTTTTATTGAAAAAAATCTCGATTCTTATCCTCGATTATCTTTAATGCAGGAGCTGTCTATTACAGATTCACCTCTAAAAGGATTGATTAAGAAAAATCTGTTAAAAGAACGAGAAGTTGAAATATATCGAGACCCACATGCCCAAAAGCGATTCAAGAAAACTACCCCCTTACCGTTAACAGTTGAGCAACAATCTGCTATCATGCCGATTCTTCAATCCATTGAAGAAAGTAAACATCAGTCTTATTTACTATTTGGTGTAACTGGTAGTGGAAAAACAGAGGTTTACTTACAATCTATTGAAGAGGTTTTGAAGAGAGGTAAACAAGCGATCGTGCTTGTTCCTGAGATATCATTAACTCCTCAAATGGTAGAACGCTTTAAAGGCAGGTTTGGATCAAGTGTTGCCGTATTACATAGTGGTCTATCAGTTGGTGAAAAATATGATGAGTGGCGAAAAATTCATCGAAAAGAGGTGAATGTTGTAGTTGGGGCAAGATCGGCTGTCTTTGCACCATTTGATAATTTGGGAATCATCATCATTGATGAGGAGCATGAAACGAGTTATAAGCAAGAAGAAAACCCCCGTTATCATGCTAGAGATGTTGCCATTTGGCGAGGAAAATACCATCAATGTCCTGTTGTATTAGGTAGCGCAACCCCTACACTTGAAACATTTGCTAGATCATCAAAAGGAGTCTATCAACTTCTTACACTTTCAAAGCGAATGCACGATAAAGGTATGCCAGATGTAGAAATCATTGATATGAGGGAAGAATTAAGAGAAGGCAATCGCTCAATGTTCTCTAAGCTTCTTTTTGAAAAAATGCAAGATAGACTTGAAAAAGGAGAACAAACCGTTCTGTTTTTAAATCGAAGAGGGTACTCAACTTTCATTATGTGTCGCGATTGTGGTTTTGTTGTAAACTGTCATGAATGCGATATTTCTCTTACATATCACCGAAATGAGCAAAAGGTCAAATGTCATTATTGCGGACATGAAGAGAAAGTACCTAGCTTATGTCCTTCTTGTAACAGTGAACATATACGTTTTTTTGGAACAGGCACTCAAAAAGTAGAAGAGGAAATCGGAAAACTGTTGCCCAATGCTCGTATTATTAGAATGGACGTTGATACAACTAGCAGGAAGGGGTCTCACGAAAAGTTATTAACAGCATTTGGCGAGGGAAGGGCAGACATTTTATTAGGAACTCAAATGATTGCTAAGGGTTTGGACTTCCCTAAAGTTACATTAGTTGGTGTACTAACAGCCGATACGATGTTACATTTGCCAGATTTTCGTTCAAGTGAAAAAACATTTCAATTATTAACACAAGTAAGTGGCAGAGCAGGAAGGCATGAACTGCCTGGAGAGGTTGTCATTCAAACGTATACACCAGAGCATTATAGTGTGCAATTAGCAAGCGGGCATGATTATATGCAGTTCTATCAAACTGAAATGGGACTTAGAAAAATTCATCAATATCCACCTTTTTATTTTTTAGCGCTTGTAACAATCTCACATCCAGAAATCACAAAAGTGGTTTCAGTTACTGAAAAGATATCCAGCTACCTATTGAATCATTTATCGAACAAAGCTATTGTTCTTGGTCCAGTAGCTTCTCCAATACCTCGAATCAAAAATAGATATCGATATCAGTGCATGATAAAATACAAAGATGAACCTTTGCTAAGGCATTATTTAAAAGAAATCATGAGTCATTATCAAAAAGACATGCAGCAAGAACTACAGATTACAATTGATATGAATCCATATATGATGATGTAAGTATCAATAGTCGGGAATTGAAAAACATCTCCCGGCTACTTACATTTTTCTCTCAGTATAAATTGAACTGCTCAAAAGCTAGAGAAGACATACATAATCTTGAAATAATTGAAAGGAGCGAAATGAATGAATATAAAAATTGTATTTATGGGTACTCCAGATTTCTCTGTTCCAGTATTAAAGCGACTAATCAACGATGGATATGATGTAATAGGTGTTGTCACTCAGCCAGATCGTCCTAAAGGAAGGAAAAAGGTCTTAGCACCGCCACCTGTTAAAGAAGAAGCTATACGACAAGGTATTCCAGTATTTCAGCCAGAGAAGATTCGTGTAAAAGAGGAATATGAAAAAATCATCGAAATGGGTGCAGATTTAATTGTAACGGCTGCCTTTGGACAAATTCTACCGAAGGAACTTCTAGAAAGTCCTCGGTTTGGATGCATTAATGTACATGCTTCCTTACTGCCTGAACTTAGAGGCGGTGCACCAATACATTATTCCATTCTTCTAGGAAAAGATAAAACTGGTGTAACCATTATGTATATGGTAGAGAAGCTGGATGCTGGAGATATTTTAACGCAGGCTGAAATTCCAATACTTGAAGAGGATCATGTTGGGTCACTGCATGATAAATTAAGTGCATGCGGAGCTGAATTATTATCCAGTACGATTCCTTCTCTCGTAAATGGTGAACTAACCCCTATTAAGCAAAATGAAAAAGAGGCTACGTTTGCCTATAATATCAAAAGAGAACAGGAACGAATTAATTGGTCCAATACAGGTGAAGTTATTTATAATCATATTCGAGGTCTCCATCCTTGGCCGGTCGCTTATACTTCATTAAAAGGCCAAGTGATGAAGGTATGGTGGGGTATGAAAGTAACAAGTAATCAATTATCAACTCCTGGAGAGGTAATTAGAATGGATGAGGATGGATTTGTGGTTGCCACAGGTAATATGACCGCGATAAAAATAACGGAGCTCCAGCCTGCTGGAAAAACCAAAATGAGTGGTGAACAATTTTTGCGCGGAGCTGGATCGTCTCTTCAATTAGGAGATATATTAGGAGATGAACATGAAGACAACAACTAAAAATGTAAGGGAAGTTATTGTTGATATACTCATGCAAATAGAGAAAAATCAATCATACAGTAATCTCCTTATCAACCAGGCAATTAAACATAATCATGTACCTATAAAGGATGTACCATTATTAACTGAAATTGTGTATGGATCTATTCAGAGGAAAATCACTCTTGATTATTACATAACTCCTTTTTTAAAGAATCCAAAAAAAATAGAAGATTGGGTCATCGTTTTATTAAGAATGACGGTTTATCAGATGTATTACTTAACTCGTGTACCGGATCGTGCTGCTATATTTGAAGCGGTTGAGATTGCGAAAAAAAGAGGTCATAAGGGTATTGCTTCAATGGTCAATGGTGTATTGCGATCGATACAGAGAGAGGGCAAGCAATCACTTGAAAAGATAAATAACCCAATCAAAAGATTATCACTTGAAACTAGCTTTCCTGAATGGATGGTTAATAGGTGGGTGAATCAGTTTGGTATGGAAGAGACAAGACAAATGTGTGAAGCTTCTCTCTCTCCTCCAAATGCCTCTGCAAGGGTAAATCAAACTCAGATTACGATTCATAATTTGTTAAACAAATTAGAGGAAGAAGGAATTCATGCAACAGAGGGAGATCTTTCAATTGACGCCATCAAACTAGAAAAAGGTAATGTTGCAAACACACTCGCTTTTAAAGAGGGCTTATTAACGGTTCAAGATGAAAGTTCGATGTTAGTGGCGCGTGCCTTAGGGATTCAAGAGAATGACAAAATTCTTGATTGCTGCGGGGCTCCAGGTGGTAAAACAACCCATATGGCCGAGATTTTAAGTGATACTGGTGTAGTAGTTTCAGTGGATCTACATGCCCATAAAGTCAAATTGATTGAAGAACAAGTTTCACGTTTAAAATTGTCAAATGTAGAGACCCTTGTAATGGATAGCCGAAAATTATCTGAAAGGTTTCAAAATGGACACTTCGATCGAATTTTAGTTGATGCTCCTTGTTCTGGGCTCGGGGTTATTCGGAGAAAACCAGATATAAAGTATCAAAAAAGGGAAGAAGATATTGACCATTTAGCAAATATCCAGTTAACGATACTTAGTTCTGTTGCTCCTTTACTGAAAAAAGGTGGAACGCTTGTATATAGTACATGTACAATGGATAAAGAGGAAAATGATGGGGTAGTTACTAAATTCCTTGAGAAATTTATAGACTTTGAGTTAGATACAGAATTAATGAACAGGCTTCCTGAAAAGATTCGTTTGAAATCTATATGCAAAGACGGACAAGTACAAATCCTCCCACATCACTTTAATACGGACGGATTTTTTATATCATGTTTTAGAAAGCGGGTGTAATAGTGGTAAGAGAACAAACATCAACGAGTGGTCAGCACGATCTTGAAAATAATAAAATCTCAATTTACTCTTTAAGACTTGAAGAACTTGAGTCTTGGCTAAAAGAAAACGGTGAGCCAAAATTTAGGAGTACACAAATTTTTAGCTGGCTTTATGAAAAAAGGGTTTCAGCCTTTGAGGAAATGACAAACATACCAAAGGCTTTACAAGAAAAATTAACGGAGCAATTTTCGATTACAACGTTGAAAACCCTTATCAAACAAGAATCAAAGGATGGAACGATTAAGTTTCTTTTCGAGCTTCATGATGGATATTCAATTGAAACAGTTCTGATGAGACACGAATACGGTAATTCCGTCTGTGTGACTACTCAAGTCGGCTGCCGAATTGGCTGCACATTTTGTGCGTCCACTCTAGGTGGACTAAAACGGAACCTTGAAGCAGGAGAAATCGTTGCTCAAGTCGTAAATGTACAGAAGGCTTTAGATGAAAGTAATGAACGGGTAAGTCATGTTGTTATCATGGGGATAGGAGAACCGTTCGATAATTACGATAATATGTTATCGTTCTTAAAAATCATCAATCATGATAAAGCCTTAAATATTGGTGCAAGACATATCACAGTTTCAACAAGCGGAATCATTCCAAAAATATATGCATTTGCAGATGAGCAATTACAAATTAATTTTGCTCTTTCCCTTCATGCACCTAACACAGAGCTAAGAAGCAAGCTAATGCCGATAAATAGAGCCTATAAGTTGGATGAATTAATGAAAGCCATCCGATATTATATTGATAAGACGGGGAGAAGAGTTAGTTTTGAATATGGATTGTTTGGCGGTGAGAATGATACGGTTGAACATGCAGAAGAGCTTGCAAAGTTGATTAAGGGTTTAAAATGTCATGTCAATTTGATTCCAGTAAACTATGTACCAGAGCGAAATTATGTTCGTACACCTAAAGAGCAAATCTTTGAATTTGAGCGGACATTAAAAAAACATGGCATAAACGTAACAATAAGAAGAGAACATGGCCATGATATTGACGCTGCCTGCGGACAATTAAGAGCGAAGGAGCGTAAAGAGGAGACGAGATGAAAGATGAATACGTTTTTTCTTACTGATAGGGGAAAAGTTCGGCAAAATAATGAAGATAATGGTGGAGTGTTTCAAAATCTAGATGGTCAAACCTTGACTATAGTCGCTGACGGAATGGGAGGACACCGTGCTGGAGATGTTGCTAGCACAATGACAGTGGAAGCTTTTAAACAATTTTGGTGTGAAGCAGAGTCCATTACCACACCAGAAACCGCAGAAAAATGGATTCAGGAGCACGTTAATCTTGTGAATGAATCTTTATATCATCATTCAATACAGCATGATGAATGCGAAGGAATGGGGACAACCTTAGTGCTTGCCATTTGTCATGATGAATTTATTACAATTGCCCATGTAGGTGATAGTAGATGTTACATTGTCAAAGAAAATAGTTTAACACAAGTAACCGAGGATCACTCCCTAGTAAACGAACTTGTTCGACATGGGCAAATTTCAAAGGAAGATGCAGAATATCATCCGAGAAAAAATGTTTTATTGCGTGTACTAGGGACGGAAAGAAATGTCCAGGTTGATATAAAAACAATAACGACTGATGATGTACAATATCTTCTTTTATGTTCAGATGGCCTATCAAATAAAGTGACATCAGGAGAACTGCTATCTCATATAGAGAATGATGGGACTCTTGAAGAAATAGGAACAAATTTAGTAATGAAAGCAAATGAATATGGTGGGGAAGACAATATAACTATCGTATTAGTTGATTTTGATAGATCCTTTGCTGAAAGTGGTGACCACGATGATAGGTAAACGATTAAACGGTCGCTACAAAATAATGGACACCATTGGTGGCGGAGGTATGGCAAATGTATATTTAGCAAGAGATATGATACTAGAGCGTAATGTTGCTGTAAAAGTACTTCGGCCAGATTTTTCAGACGATGAAGAGTTTATTAGACGATTTCATAGAGAGGCTCAAGCAGCAACCAGTCTTAATCATCCGAATGTTGTAAGTATTTATGATGTAGGTGAAGAGGATCAAATCTACTATATTGTGATGGAATATATTGATGGGACAACGTTAAAGCAATATATTCAAAAATATGGACCATTATCGAACGAAGAAGCCGTTAACATTATGATTCAATTAACATCGGCATTAGAACATGCCCATGAGAATCATATTGTTCACCGTGACATTAAACCTCACAATATATTAATCGATGAAAATGGGATTGTAAAAGTAACCGACTTTGGAATTGCCGTAGCTCTAAGCTCAACCACGATAACACAAACCAATTCTTTTCTTGGTTCCGTACATTATTTATCACCAGAGCAGGCACGTGGTGGAATGGCTACAAAGAAATCAGATATATACTCCTTAGGAATTGTGTTATTTGAACTGATTACAGGGAGACTTCCCTTTTTTGGAGAGTCTGCTGTCTCGATCGCTCTTAAACACTTGCAAAGTGATACACCGTCACCAAAGAGATGGAATCCCTCAATACCACAAAGTTTAGAGAATATCATACTAAAAGCAACTGCTAAGGATCCATTTCACCGTTATGATACAGTCGAAGCGATGGAAGAAGACATTAGAACGTCTTTAAATCCTGATCGTCTAAATGAGCGTCCGTTTAAAGTTCCGCAATTGGATGGTGAAGTAACTAAAGCAATTCCTATTATTACGTATGATAAGAAAATAGAAGAGTCGGAAAATACAATCGTACACAGTGAATATAAAAAAGACCCTGCTAAGAAAAATAAAAAAGGTAAAAAAATAGCTCTGTGGATTATCTCCATATTTTTTATGCTAGCTCTTGCAGGGGTTGCATCACTTACTATCATTCCTTCTCTCTTTCTTCCAAAAGATGTAATAGTACCAGATGTGTCAAACAAGGAATATGAAACAGCTTTTAAGGAGCTAAGTTCTTTAGATTTCAAAATCGGGGATACAATTGAAATCTTTGATCAAAATATTGCTGAAGGCTATGTCATTCGTACAGATCCTAGTGCTGGAGAAGTTGTGAAAGAAGGTAACTTGATTACCATTTATAAAAGTAAGGGTAAAGAAAAGGAAGAAGTAGAGAACTATATCGGACAAAACTTTGAAGACGTAAAGATGAAAATCTCTAATAAATTTGGAGTAGTAACGGACAATTACATACCTTCCTCAGATAAACCCGCTGGAGAAATACTAGAGCAATCACCAAAATCTGGTTCGTTTGTTTTAGAGGATACTGAAATCACATTTTGGATTAGTAAAGGTCCGCAGCCATTTACTTTTACCGATCTTAGAGGCTATACGATGAGTCTTGTAAATAATTACGTATTAGAAAAAAAGCTAAAATTATTAAATGTAGACGAACAACATTCAGATGAATACGAAAAAGGGACTATAATATCGCAGAAACCTGCACCGCATACCGAGTTAAAAGCAGGAGATGAAATATCAGTTGTAGTGTCATTAGGTCCAGAGGAAAAACCAAAAACCGTTAACAAGGATATCCTTGTTAAATATGAACCGTCCGAAGAGGGAATGCCTCAATCTGTTCAAATATATATCGAAGACTTAGATCATGAAATGACAGGTGAGCCTGTTGTCATTGAAGCTATTGTCGAGGATAAGTTGTTTTCTATACAGTTGAATATTCCTTACAAAAAGAGTGCGTCATATAAGGTTGTTAGAGATGGTACCGTTATACTAGAAGAGACGGTCATGTATGATCAGGATTAATGATCAAGGAGTGAGGATATGCCAGAGGGCAAAATTATTAAAGCATTAAGCGGCTTTTATTATGTAGCTTCAGAAGATGGTATAACGCAGTGTCGTGGCAGAGGTGTCTTTAGAAAAAACAAAGTGACACCGTTAGTTGGGGACAATGTTATCTTTCAAGCTGAGAATAAACAAGAAGGATATATAATGGAAGTATTGGATCGGAAAAATGACTTGATTCGTCCACCAATCGCGAATGTTGATCAAGCTATACTTGTATTTTCTGCCTTGCAGCCGGATTTTAATCCAGGATTATTAGACCGCTTCTTAGTTTTAATTGAGTCGAAGCATATATTACCCATCATCTGTATAAGTAAAATTGATCTTGTTGCAAAAGAAGATTATGCTACGATTGAAGCCTTTGCAAATGATTATAAAGATATAGGTTATGATGTGATATTAACATCAATGGATGATGAAAAAACAGTTGAGTTGTTGTTGCCTTACTTTAAAGATCGCGTGTCAGTTTTCGCAGGTCAATCGGGTGTTGGGAAATCTTCTATCCTACAAATACTCCGCCCTGATCTTGAAATAAAAACAGATGAAATCTCTGCCCATTTAGGTCGTGGTAAACATACTACGAGGCATGTAGAACTCATCGATATAGGAGAAGGATTAGTTGCTGATACGCCTGGATTTAGCTCTCTTGAATTCAATGACATTGATGACATGACAGAATTATCATCTTGTTTTCCAGAAATGAAGAGACTCCAAGTACACTGTAAGTTCAGAGGCTGCATGCACCTTTCTGAGCCTAAATGTGCGGTGAAAACGGCATTAGAAAATAAAGAAATAAAAGAGTACCGCTATCATCATTACATGAGTTTCATTCAAGAAATAAAAGATAGGAAGCCGAGGTATTAATGATGCATAAAATAGCACCATCGATATTGTCAGCTGATTTTGCCAAATTAGGGGAAGAAATAAAAGATGTAGAACTAGCAGGTGCAGACTATATACATGTAGATGTTATGGATGGACATTTTGTTCCTAATCTTACAATCGGACCATTAATTGTAAAGGCTATTAGGCCTGTTACGTCTCTTCCGTTAGATGTACATTTAATGATAGAAAATCCTGATAATTATATTCAAGAATTTGCGTTTGCAGGTGCTGATATTATTTCCGTTCATTTAGAAGCGTGCCAGCATCTTCACCGAACGATTCAACTAATTAAAGCACAAGGAAAAAAAGCGGGTGTAGTAATCAATCCAGCTACGCCTGCAGAAATGGTAAAGCCAATTTTATGTGATATTGATTTACTGTTAGTGATGACTGTGAACCCAGGTTTTGGTGGCCAATCTTTTATCTCTTCAACCATCCCAAAAATTAAACAAATAGCAGAGTGGATAAAGGAAGAGAATCTAGCTGTAGAACTGGAAGTTGACGGCGGAGTAAATCGCGAAACAGCTAGACTATGTATAGAAGCAGGAGCAAATGTTTTAGTCGCTGGTTCAGCTATATTTAATGAAGTTGATCGTCGAAAGGCTATTTCAGCTTTAAGATAATCTTCAATATATTTTTGAAGAAATAGACTGTTTTGATAGCAGTCTATTTTTGTTATTGTTTAGGTAACTATAAAAGCTCATCATTTGAGGATAGCTGATGATGTGCGTAGTAATCCGGCTCCAGTGCCAAGTTCGCCTGAGGTCAAATAACTTGTAATAAAAAAGAGAAAGGTTGCCCTTTTCTTTATTGCAGAACATTTCTCTGCCTATGGCTACCAGGTCGCCTTGAGCCTTTAGTTATTAGAGAAGTAACTTTATCAGTTGAGAGGAGAAAATGAATGATTATTCATATTGTTGCCGGTGGACCTATCGAAAACATCCCAGACTTAAGTCAATATAACTTGGAAGATGTAAGGTGGGTTGGTGTAGATCGCGGGTTGTTATACATATTAAAGAATGGAATTAAGCCAACCGTAGGATTGGGAGATTTTGATTCTGTTTCAAAAGAAGAGTTAGCTTGGATGCAACAACAATGTAAGTATATAGATATATCACCGGCGGAAAAGGACGAAACGGACAACGAACTCGCCTTATCTTGGTCACTAAGCCAGAATCCTTCTATTATTCGTATATTCGGTGCGACTGGAGGAAGATTAGATCACGAACTTATGAACTTTCAATTGCTTTATAAAGGTATAAAAGAAAAAATATTTATTGAAGTCATAGACCATAAAAATAGGCTAACCATGTTATCTCCAGGAACATATTCTTTTAACAGGACCAATTGCTATAAATATATTTCGTTTTTACCCTTTACAAATGAAGTGAAGGGTATTACGTTAAAAGGCTTTAAGTATCCACTTACGAACCATGAGATATCTTGGGGGACAACGTTATGTGTAAGCAATGAAATTCTTGAAGAAAGTGGTACTTTTTCCTTTACAGATGGCATAGTCATAATGGTAAAGAGTAAAGATTAATTTGGAGTATGTAGGTACTTTTTTGATTTTTACGAATATACTTATAGTGAAATTGTCTATGTTCATACTTTAATAAGTGTAATCTGTTTGAGGAGGGACATTATGAAATTTTATACGATTAAATTACCGAAATTCTTAGGAGGTATTATCCGCGCCATGCTAGGCTCCTTTAAAAAGGATTAGAAAAAAGCACCCAGTAGGTGCTTTTTTCAATGGGATAAAAAAGACGATGAATCCTATCATCGTCTTTTATACATTCATTATACGCGTTCTACTTTACCAGACTTAAGTGCTCTTGCTGAAACATAAACACGCTTTGGTTTACCGTTAACTAGGATACGAACCTTTTGAAGGTTTGCTCCCCATGAGCGTCTATTTGCGTTCATCGCGTGTGAACGGGAATTTCCGAAAGAAGCCTTTTTACCAGTGATTACACATTTACGAGCCATTTATTTTCCCTCCTTACTACTTATCCAAATAGCACTTTCTTTCATGTGCTGATTTATTTACATGTTTAAGGTAAAAATACTTTTTTACTTTATCATAACCATAACAATAATGCAATAATGGAATCAAGAAAAAAACCTTGACATAGTATTTTTTTAATTGCTGTATAATAATAGTAGCGGAATCTTTGTATATCGCCGTTTTTGCTTTTAAATCAATGATAAATATAGTAAAATGACGGTAGCCATTATGTAGCCAAACATATTGATCTCCTATGTCTGGACTCTAGTTCGAAAATTCAAAGGGGGAAACAAAATGTCCATCGAAATGAAAACACAGTATGGAAATATTGATATTTCAAATGATGTAATTGCGTGCATTGCTGGAGGCGCAGCTGTAGACTGTTATGGAATTGTAGGAATGGCATCAAAGAAACAACTAAAAGATGGGTTAACTGAGATTCTAAAAAAAGAAAACTTTACAAAAGGTGTAGTTGTTCGACAAGAAAATGATGAAATCTCAATCGATATGTATATAATTGTGAGTTATGGTACAAAAATCTCAGAGATTGCTCATAACGTTCAAACTAAGGTGAAATACACGCTAGACCAAACGTTAGGACTAGCTGTGGAAGCCGTCAACATCTATGTGCAAGGAGTTCGTGTGACGAACGTATAGTGAGGAGGAAGTTTTAGTGACAATTACAAAGTTGGATGGGAAACGTTTTGCACAAATGGTGATTCAAGGTGCTGAAAATTTAGCAAATAACGTTACCATGGTAGATGCTTTAAATGTTTTTCCAGTTCCTGATGGTGATACTGGGACCAATATGAACTTATCTATTAGTTCTGGTGCAAAAGAAGTAAGAAATAATGTAAGTCCGCATATAGGGAAAGTAGGAATAAGCTTATCGAAAGGTCTTCTGATGGGAGCGAGAGGCAATTCTGGAGTTATTTTATCTCAACTATTCAGAGGTTTTTCTAAGGCAATTGAGAATAAAGAGACAATCAACAGTGTAGAATTTGCGCATGCTTTAGAAGCAGGAGTTGAAACAGCCTATAAAGCTGTTATGAAACCGGTTGAAGGAACTATTCTTACAGTTGCAAAGGACTCTGCTAGAAAAGCGGTAGCTGTTGCAAAGAAAGAAACTGACATCGTTGCCCTTATGGAAGAGGTACTTAAAGAGGCAAGAGCGTCATTAAAGCGTACTCCAGATCTTTTACCTGTTTTGAAAGAAGTAGGAGTAGTTGATAGTGGTGGACAAGGACTCGTTATTGTTTATGAGGGATTTGTAGCTGAATTAAAAGGTGAACGCCTTCCTACCTCATCTATTACCCAGCCTTCCATGAATGAGTTAGTAAATGCAGAACATCATAAGAGCGTTCAAAGCCATATGAATACAGAGGATATAGAATTTGGATACTGTACTGAATTTATGGTCAAATTTGAACAAGATAAGATAAAAAATAATCCTTTTTCTGAAGAATCTTTTAGAAACGATTTAAGTAAGCACGGTGACTCCTTGTTAGTTGTTGCTGATGATGAGCTCGTAAAAGTACATATACACGCTGAATACCCAGGTGAAGTTCTTACTTACGGTCAAAAATATGGAAGTCTAATTAATTTGAAAATTGAGAATATGAGACAGCAACATAGTAATTTGTTATATGAAGAAAATCACTATCAAGCTCCTGTTTCTACTACTGAACAACCTAGCGTAGTGAAAGCAAAATCACCATATGGTATTGTAACAGTTGCTATGGGGACTGGAATTGCAGATTTATTTAAGAGCTTAGGGGCTGGCACTGTTATTGAAGGGGGCCAGACTATGAATCCAAGTACTGAAGATATTGTAAAAGCGATTGAAGAGGTTCATGCTGAACAAGTGTTCATTTTACCAAACAATGGAAACATTGTCATGGCTGCCGAGCAGGCTGCATCAGTTGTTGGAGAACATGTTGCAGTTATACCTTCAAAGACGGTTCCTCAAGGAATGTCTGCTTTACTAGCCTTCAATCCATCTCTTTCCATGGAAGACAATATAGAAGCTATGAAGGAATCGTTAGGAAATGTAAAAACTGGTCAAATAACATTTGCGGTGCGAGACACGACTATTGATGGTGTTACAATCGAAAAAGATGACTTCATGGGTATTGCAAATGGAAAAATTATTACAACATCAAAAAATCAACTTGATGTAGCAAAAAAGCTATTATCTGATATGATAAGTGAAGAGGATGAAATTATTACAATCCTCCAAGGGGAAGATGCAGCTGATGATGAAGTCGAACAACTAACCTCATTCCTTGAAGAAACATTTGAGGATATCGAAGTAGAAGTTCATAAAGGGCATCAGCCATTATATTCGTACATTTTTTCAATAGAATAGAAATGACATATAGAAGGGGTAATCCCTTCTATTCGTTTGTGTTTGTATGTAATCTGGAGGAGGGGAGATTCTATATGAAATATAGAAGTGTTTTTGATATTATTGGACCGATTATGATCGGACCTTCTAGTTCTCATACTGCAGGTGCTGCTAGAATTGGGAGAGTTGCTCGAAATTTATTTGGAAGAGAACCAAAGTGGATTAATGTATCATTTTACGGTTCCTTTGCCAAAACATATAAAGGTCACGGAACCGATGTGGCAATTATTGGTGGTGTTCTTGATTTTGACACGTTTGATGAACGAATTATTTCTGCAATTAAAATTGCAGAAGAAAAAGGGATCACAATCACATTTCAAGAAGAAGAAGCCATAACAGATCATCCCAATACAGCGAGAGTCAAAATTGGTGATGACCAAGGGGAGATTGAACTTGTCGGTATCTCAATTGGCGGTGGAAAAATAGAAATTACAGAGTTAAATGGATTTGAATTAAAATTATCAGGTTCAAACCCGGCTATCCTAGTGATCCATAATGATAGGTATGGAGCAATAGCATCGGTTTCTAATGTGCTTGCAAAACACGAAATCAATATTGGACATATGGAAGTCTCGAGAAAAGAAAAGGGACAACTTGCCCTTATGACGATTGAAGTGGATCAGCCAATTGATCAAAAGGTAATTGAAGAGCTAATGACTCTTCCAAATATATTACAAGTTACAAAGATTGTGGATTAAATGTAGATGATGTTTGTTAACGCTTACAAAATATCCCTAAAATAATGAAACAGGGGGGACGGATATGTTTAGAAATGTAGCAGAATTGGTAGAACTAGCTGAAACAAAAAATAAGAAGATATCAGATATTATGATAGAACAAGAAATGAGAGTTACAGGAAGAACCCGTGAAGAAGTAATCTCATTGATGGAAGCTAATTTAACTGTCATGGAACAGGCTGTTGAAAAAGGTATCGCCGGGGTTAAATCTCACTCAGGTTTAACCGGGGGAGATGCTGTCCTTCTTCAAAAATATATTGAAAAAGGTAATTTTCTAACTGGAAAAACAATACTTGACGCAGTAAGTAAAGCAGTTGCTACAAATGAAGTGAATGCGGCAATGGGAACGATTTGTGCAACACCTACTGCTGGTTCTGCAGGTGTAGTACCAGGAACTTTATTTGCAGTTCGAGATAAACTGAATCCTACTCGAGAACAAATGGTGGAATTTCTCTTTACAGCCGGCGCTTTTGGATTTGTGGTTGCAAATAATGCTTCTATTTCAGGGGCTGCTGGGGGCTGTCAAGCGGAAGTGGGATCTGCATCAGGAATGGCGGCTGCAGCCATTGTAGAGTTAGCTGGTGGGACCCCAAGCCAATCAGCAGAAGCGATGGCTATTACACTCAAAAACATGCTTGGTTTAGTGTGTGATCCAGTAGCAGGACTTGTTGAAGTTCCTTGTGTAAAGAGAAATGCAATGGGAGCTGCGAATGCAATGGTGGCTGCTGATATGGCACTTGCAGGAATTACAAGCAGAATTCCTTGTGATGAAGTTATTGATGCGATGTTTAAAATAGGACAATCAATGCCTACGGCTCTAAAAGAAACAGCTCAAGGTGGGTTGGCGGCTACACCAACAGGTCGAGAATTAGAGGCTAAGATTTTCGGTATTCCGCTTAATAAAAATGAATAGTGAGCTACATCAACCAGTAACTGTCGTAAAGGGTATTGGGGATGAAGGAGAAAAAGCTCTTAATGATATGGGAATATACACAGTATTAGACCTATTGGAGCATATTCCTTATAGATATGAGGATTACCGATTGAAACAACTAGAAGATGTGAAACATGATGAGCGTGTTACTGTACAGGGGAAGGTTCATAGCGAACCTTCTCTCACTTTCTATGGTCGAAAGCGTTCGCGCCTAACGGTTAGAGTTTTAGTTGAAAGGATATTAGTTACCGCGGTTTTCTTTAATCAAGCGTACTTAAAGAATAAAATTGAACTTGGTGGAAGTATCACATTAACCGGAAAGTGGGATCAACATCGGCAAACCATTAATGTAAGTGAAATGAAAATGGGAGATGTAACGAGGACTTCGGAATTAAAACCGCTATATCATACAAAAGGTGATTTAACAACGAAATCACTTCAAAGGCTTATTACAAATGCATTTCAGCAATATGAACATCATATAGCTGAAATAATACCTACAAGTCTTCTAAAACAGTATAAACTCCCCTCAAGAAGTCAAACCCTTCGACTATTGCATTTTCCAAACAGCTTCGAGCAAATTAAACATGCAAGACGTAGAATGGTTTACGAAGAATTTTTATTATTCCAGCTCAAGATGCAAGCGTTACGAAAATTTGAAAGAGAGAATTCTAGTGGGATCTGTCATGAATTTAAGCCTGAAGCATTATCAATGTTTATTCAGTCTTTACCTTTCCCATTAACAAAAGCCCAAGAACGTGTAGTTGAAGAGGTTATTGCTGATATGAAATCTCCATATCGAATGAACCGGTTATTACAAGGAGATGTTGGCTCAGGGAAAACGGTTGTCGCGGCTATTGCATTATATGTCTCCTGTTTAGCTGGCTACCAAGGAGCACTAATGGTACCGACTGAGATATTAGCAGAGCAACATGCTCACAGTTTAACGATTTTACTTTCTCCTTTGAATATAAGGGTTGAAATCTTAACATCCTCTATTAAAGGAAAACAACGAAAAGCAATCTTAGAAGACTTAAAGCAAGGAAACATTAACATTTTGGTTGGCACACATGCGCTTATTCAAGAAGAAGTTGATTTTCTTTCACTAGGACTCGTTATTACCGACGAACAACATCGTTTCGGTGTTGAACAGAGAAGAGTACTTAGAGAAAAAGGTGAATCTCCGGATGTGTTATTTATGACAGCTACACCGATTCCTCGGACATTAGCCATTACAGCATTTGGAGAAATGGATGTATCGGTTATAGATGAGCTCCCAGCAGGTAGAAAGCAAATTGAGACTTATTGGGTAAAACATAATATGCTAGATAGAATTCTTAGTTTCGTAGAGAAGGAATTACAAAAAGGTAGACAGGCTTATGTCATATGCCCTTTGATTGAAGAATCTGAAAAACTAGATGTACAAAATGCATTAGATGTTCATAGTATCCTTACTCATTATTTTGCTTCGAAGTACTCAGTTGGTTTAATGCATGGTAGGCTTACATCAGACGAGAAAGAAGAAGTAATGAGAGCATTTAGTACAAACGAGGTGAACGTCCTCGTTTCTACAACAGTTGTTGAAGTGGGCGTGAATGTACCAAATGCAACAATCATGGTTATTTATGACGCTGAAAGGTTTGGGCTATCACAGCTACATCAGCTTAGAGGGAGAGTTGGACGTGGTGAGAATCAGTCCTACTGTATTTTGCTTGCTGATCCAAAGTCGGAGACTGGAAAAGAACGAATGCGGATTATGACCGAAACGAACGATGGTTTTGTTTTATCTGAAAAAGATTTAGAATTAAGAGGACCGGGTGATTTTTTTGGAAAAAAACAAAGCGGTATGCCTGAATTCAAGATTGCTGATATGATTCATGATTATCGAGCGTTAGAGGTAGCAAGACAAGATGCCGTAAACCTAATACAGTCGAGGGAATTTTGGGATCAAGAGGAATACAAGCTTTTAAGGGAAAGAATAGAGAAATCAGGAGTATTAGCGGGAGAAAAGCTAGATTAATAATGTTGACTAAAGGCAGATTGTAACTAATGGTTGCATTCTGCCTTTTTAAATTATATACTACTTTTAGTACCTAGTCTTAATAGCGCGAAAGGTGTTTACGATGCGAAAAAACAAAAAGGAGAGGCAGCTTCTTCTTCAAGAGACTATAATAGAGAATCCATTTATTACGGATGAGGAGCTAGCTGAAAAGTTTACTGTAAGTATACAAACAATTCGGTTAGACAGGTTAGAACTATCGATCCCAGAATTGCGTGAGAGGATTAAACATGTAGCAGAAAAGCAACTAGATCAAGAAGTTAAGTCCTTACCAATTGAAGAAGTGATCGGTGAGATTGTCGATATTGAATTAGACCATTCTGCCATATCAATCTTTGATGTAAAAGAAGAGCATGTGTTTAAACGGAATCTTATTGCACGCGGACATCATTTGTTTGCACAAGCTAATTCGCTTGCTGTTGCTGTAATAGATGATGAACTTGCACTTACAGCAAAGGCGAATATTCATTTTACAAGGCAAGTGAAGGTGCATGAACGAGTAATTGCAAAAGCAAAAGTAGCAACAGGTGACAACAAAAAGGGAAGAACCATTGTTCAAGTAAATAGTTATGTAGGAAATGAGCCGGTTTTTTCAGGAGAATTCCATATGTTTCGTTCGAGTAATGTAGAAAATAAAAATTGAAATAGAATCCCCTAATAAGGATGATGATAATGAAAATAGCAATTGACGCAATGGGCGGTGATCATGCACCAAAAGAAGTTGTCTTAGGTGTAATGAAAGCCATTGAAACTTTCACAGATTTATCTGTAACATTAGTTGGAGATGAAAAGCAAATTCAGCCCTTACTTCGATCTTCCGATAGAATTCAAATAATACATACTGATGAAGTAATTGAGGCAACTGATGAGCCTGTTAAAGCCGTTAGGAGAAAAAAGAACTCGTCAATGGTGCTAATGGCAAAAGAAGTTAGTGAAAAAAGAGCAGATGCATGTATTTCAGCTGGAAATACTGGGGCACTTATGACGGCTGGACTTTTCGTCGTTGGTAGAATTGAAGGCATTGATAGACCAGCTCTTGCTCCAACTCTACCAACTATTAGTGGAGATGGCTTTTTATTTCTAGATGTCGGTGCAAATGCCGATGCAAAGCCAGAACATTTATTACAATATGCAATTATGGGTTCTATTTATGCTGAGAAGGTACGTGGCATTAAGAAGCCGAGGGTTGGACTACTAAATGTGGGAACAGAAGAAAAAAAGGGAAATGAACTAGCACGAGAAGCCTTTCGATTAATCTCAAATGAGGATTTGCATTTTGTTGGAAATGTAGAGGCACGCGATTTGTTAAACGGAGTAGCAGATGTAGTCGTTACAGATGGGTTTACAGGGAATGTTACATTAAAAACAATTGAGGGTACTGCTTTATCAGTATTTTCTATGTTGAAAACAGCTTTACATAGCAGTGTAACTAGTAAGTTAGCTGCAGCTGTGTTAAAGCCAAAATTAGTTGGTATTAAAAACACGATGGATTATTCTGAATATGGTGGAGCAAGCTTGTTTGGATTAAAGGCACCAGTGATAAAAGCGCATGGATCATCCAATGCTAATGCTGTTTTTCATGCGATTAGACAAACGAGAGAAATGCTTCAAAAACAAGTAACAGAAACCATAACATCTGCTGTCCAGACAAAGACAGAGGAGAGCAATGAAGAAAGGGGAGAATAATCATGAGTAAGATCGCTTTTATTTTTCCGGGGCAGGGTTCTCAAAGTGTAGGTATGGGGAAGCAATTAGCGGATTTGTATCCAGAGGTCGCAGATTATTTCAAGCGTGCAGACGTTAAACTTGGTACCTCATTATCATCTCTTATTTTTGAAGGTCCACAAGAGCAATTGACGCTAACGGCCAATACACAGCCTGCTCTTTTAACAACAAGTGTGGCAATCTATGAAAAGTTTAAGCAATCTGGGATTGTCCCTGATTACGTAGCTGGACATAGCCTTGGTGAGTATACCGCTCTTGTTGCTTCTGAAGCGATATCCTTTGAGGATGGGGTTTATGCAGTTAGAAAGCGCGGAGAATTTATGGAGGAAGCCGTACCTGCAGGTCAAGGTGCTATGGCGGCAGTACTTGGAATGGAAGCCGAATTACTAGATAAGGTATGTTCAAGTGTGAGCCAAGAAGGCTACCCTGTTCAACTCGCTAATTTAAACTGTCCCGGACAAATTGTCATATCTGGTTCTGCAAAGGGTGTAGAGATAGCTTCGATACGTGCAAAGGAGAATGGCGCAAAGCGTGTTATACCTTTAGAAGTCAGTGGTCCTTTTCACTCAAGCCTGATGAAGCCTGCAGCTGAAAAACTAAGACAAACATTGGAAAGTATTGAAATTAAGGAAGCTAAAGTTCCACTTATTGCAAATGTAAACGCTTCTCCTGTTACCAATTCAATGGAGATTAAGGATTTACTCATAGAGCAATTGTATTCACCTGTTCGTTGGCAGCAATCAGTCGAAAAGATGGTAGAGTATGGCGTGGATACATTTGTTGAGATCGGACCAGGTAAAGTATTATCAGGTTTAGTAAAAAAAGTAGATCGGTCATTAAAGGCATTTGCTGTGTATGATGAAGAATCTCTTCAACTCGCAATTCAGTCTTTAAAAGGGGGTAGTGAATAATGATTGAGGGTAAAGTGGCTTTAGTTACAGGTGCTTCAAGAGGAATCGGAAAAGCTATAGCTTTAGAGCTTGCAAGTAAAGGTGCAACAGTTGCTATTAATTATGCAGGTAGTGAAGCAAAAGCTAATGAGGTTGTAGATGAAATTAAATCGATGGGCCAAGAGGCAATAGCTATTCAGGCAGACGTATCAAGTAGTGAAGATGTTACAAATATGATTAAAACAGTAGTAGACACATATGGTCGTCTAGACATTCTCGTAAATAACGCAGGGATTACGCGGGATAACCTATTAATGAGAATGAAAGAAGAAGAGTGGGATGCTGTAATCAATACAAATCTTAAAGGCGTCTTTCATTGTACAAAAGGGGTTACTCGCCAAATGATGAAGCAAAGAAGTGGAAAAATCATTAACATTGCTTCAATTGTAGGGGTAAGTGGTAATCCTGGACAAGCTAATTATGTAGCAGCAAAAGCTGGTGTTATAGGTTTAACAAAAACAACTGCAAAGGAGCTAGCATCTAGAAATATAAATGTAAATGTCGTCGCACCAGGGTTTATTACAACAGATATGACTGACGAACTTCCAGAGGATGTAAAGAATGAAATGCTTAAGCAAATTCCATTGGCTCGGTTTGGTGAGCCTACTGACATTGCAAAAGTAGTATCATTTCTAGCTTCGGACGATAGTAAATACATGACAGGTCAAACTCTGCATGTAGATGGTGGCATGGTTATGTAACATAGGTATGTCCCAAAACTAGTATTTCTTGCAATAATTTACTATAATAACTTGAGGGGAGGTGATTTAAAGTGGCAGAAGTATTAGAGCGCGTAACAAAAATCATCGTAGATCGTCTTGGAGTAGATGAAGCGGAGATCAAGCTAGAATCGAAATTCAAAGATGATTTAGGTGCTGATTCCCTAGACGTAGTAGAACTAGTAATGGAATTAGAAGACGAGTTTGACATGGAAATCTCAGATGAGGATGCTGAAAAGATTGTAACAGTTGGAGATGCTGTTAATTACATACAAAGCAATGTATAATTTTTTCTCATCAAAGATTTGAATGGAAAGTCCCGTATTGATGTGCGGGGCTTTCCTAATATGTATTGAACTGCTTCACTAGAGACTATTATTATGTGTATTTTAATATGGAGGACAAGTTTCCGTGAAATCATCAAACAGAAGATCATTTAGCAAGCAAAAGGAAGCATTTCAAGCTTTTCAGCAAAAAATCGGTATTTACTTTCAAAACGAAAAACTATTATACCAAGCTTTCACGCATTCATCTTATGTGAATGAGCATCGTAAACGACCATTTGAGGACAATGAGCGATTGGAATTTTTAGGTGACGCCGTATTAGAGCTTACCGTTTCAAAATTTTTATTTGAAACTTTTCCTATGATGAGTGAAGGAGAGTTAACGAAGCTACGTGCAGCAATCGTTTGTGAACCATCACTTGTAAAGTTCGCCAATGAGCTTACGTTTGGTGAACTCATCCTATTAGGAAAAGGAGAAGAGCTTACCGGTGGAAGAGAGAGACCTGCTCTATTAGCTGATGTTTTTGAGTCTTTTATTGGCTCTCTCTATTTAGATCAAGGCCTTCCAATTGTGTGGAAATTTTTAGAAGATGTTGTCTTTCCAAAAATTCAAAAGGGTGCTTTTTCTCATGTGATGGATTTTAAAAGTCAATTACAGGAGCTTGTGCAACGTGATGCCATTGGGATTATCGAATATAAGATTTTACAAGAGAAAGGCCCTGCTCATAACCGGGAATTTGTCTCACAAGTATATTTAAATGGTGAAACACTAGGGACTGGGGTAGGAAAATCAAAGAAAGAAGCAGAGCAGCAAGCAGCTCAAATGGCCCTGCAAACATTAAAGGAAAAATAAAGGAATCCCTAAGAAAAAGGGGATTCCTTCTTCATTTTATGATAAAATCAAGCAGAAGAAGACTTATAATAATCGAAACATGAGATAGATAGTAGGAGTGGAATCAATGTTCCTCAAGCGTTTAGATATTGTTGGATTTAAATCATTTGCTGAACGAGTATCAGTAGATTTTGTACCAGGTGTTACAGCCGTGGTAGGCCCAAATGGTAGTGGGAAAAGTAACATTACAGATGCTATTAGATGGGTATTAGGAGAGCAGTCAGCCAGATCACTACGTGGTTCAAAAATGGAGGATATTATCTTTGCTGGAAGTGATTCACGTAAGGCTTTGAATGTTGCTGAAGTTACTTTGACGTTAGACAATGAAGATCAATTTCTTCCCATTGATTATCATGAAGTAAGTGTAACAAGACGAGTGTATCGTTCCGGAGATTCTGAGTTTTACATAAATAAGCAATCATGTAGATTAAAGGATATTGTTGATTTGTTTATGGATTCAGGACTTGGTAGAGAAGCATTTTCAATCATATCCCAAGGTAAGGTTGAAGAAATTTTAAGCAGTAAGCCTGAAGAACGTAGAAGTATTTTTGAAGAGGCGGCTGGGGTTTTAAAATATAAAACCCGAAAAAAGAAGGCAGAGTACAAACTCGCTGAAACACAAGAAAATTTAAACCGTGTTGAAGACATTTTGCATGAGCTAGAGAATCAACTTGAGCCCCTAAAGCTACAGGCATCAATAGCAAAGGACTTTCTTGAGAAAAAAGAAGAATTAGAAAAAATCGAAGTAGCATTAACTGTTTATGAGATTGAAGAATTGCATGAAAAGTGGGAAAGACTACTTAAACAACTTGAAGAGAATAAGGATAAGGAAATTGGTCTAGCTTCAACGATTCAAAAGGAAGAAATTGAATTAGAACAATTAAGGGACCATGTTCGTTCACTTGACGAATCAATTTCTCAGCTGCAAGAAGTATTGCTACTTGCAAGCGAAGAACTTGAAAAAGTAGAGGGGCGCAAGGAAGTATTAAAAGAAAGAAGGAAAAATGCTTCTCAAAATCAATCACAGTTAGAAAAGCAAAGGGCCGATAATGAACAAAAAATGAAAGATCTTCAGTCTGCGATTCTTCTCGAATCAGAAAGACTTTCTGAACTGAAAGGTGTTGTAGAAGAACTTTCCACTCAACTAGTAGAGAAAGAGAGATTATCGAAATCATACTCGCAAAATATTGAGGCAGATCTTGAGAATGTAAAAAGTGACTATATCGAGAAGCTGAATGAGCAGGCTACAACTCGAAATGAAATTACGTACATTGTTGACCAGTTAAAGCAACAACAAGCCAAAAGTGAGAAAATTGACTCTTCTAATGAGCAATTTCTTCTTCAGCGTAAAGAAGTTGAGTCTAAAAAACAAGAACTACAGGGCCAGCTACAATCACACCAAGAGGTCATTGATCATCAAATTACTGAATACCGAAAAAAACAACAGAAGCTGGAAAAGGATAAAGAAGAATATCAGAAAAAAGAATCCATGCTATACCAAGCTTATCAAGTCCTCCAGCAGACTAAGTCTAGAAAAGAAACATTAGAAGAAATGCAGGAGGATTATGCGGGCTTCTTCCAGGGTGTTAAAGAAGTTTTAAAAGCAAGAGATCATAAGTTAGAAGGCATCGAAGGAGCTATCGCTGAGTTAATAAGCGTCCCAAAAGATTATGAAATAGCCTTAGACATAGCACTAGGGGCTTCAACGCAGCATATTGTTGTGGACCAAGAAGTGAATGCTAGAAAGGCAATTGCGTTCCTCAAAAAAAATCATTATGGAAGAGCTACATTTCTACCAATGTCAGTTGTCTCGGGTAAAAGTGTTCAACAAGAACATATCCAAAAAATTAAACATCATGATTCCTTTATTGGTATCGCTGCAGATCTTATTTCCTATCAATCAAAACATGATCATGTTGTCAGAAGCCTACTCGGTAATGTCATTATTACGACCGATTTAAAAGGGGCAAACGAATTAGCGAAAATTATCAACTACCGTTATCGACTGGTCACCCTTGAGGGTGATGTTGTAAGTCCAGGGGGAGCAATGACAGGAGGAGCAGTTAAGCAGAAATCCAGTTCATTACTTGGGAGACAGCGAGAATTAGAGCAATTGACACAAAAGCTAGCTAGTATGGAAGAAAAGACTGAGAAGCTTGAAGGGTTTGTGAAGAATTTAAAACAGACAATCCTAGCAGATGAATCATCGTTAGAAGAATTAAGGGCAAAAGGAGAAAATTTGAGGTACGAACAACAAACCTTGAAAGCTTCCATACGTGAACTAGAGGTAGAAGAGAAAAACTTAAATGAAAGACTAGCTCTTTATGATCACGACAAAAAATTATTTCTATCAGACCAAAAGGAGTTAGGTGATCGGAAAGAACGACTTCAAAAGCAATTAGTAGTATTGCAACTCGACATAGAAAAACTTGATGTGACGATTAAGGAATTAACAAATTTAAAAACAGAACAACAATCATCAAGAGAAACAGTTCAATCTGAGATTACGAATTTAAAGGTTCAATTAGCTGAGAAGAAGCAGCTCCTGTTCAATCAACAAGAAAAAGTGGATCGATTACAAGAAGATAAGGAGAATGCCGCTTCTGCACTTCGATTAGTGTCAGACGATTTACAATTGCTTACTAGTGAGATGAATTCTACTGATTCAGGTGAAGAACAGCTTGAACAACAAGCGAAACAAAGACTCCAAGAAAAAAGTGATACCATATCTCTTATTTCTTCAAGAAGAGAAGAAAGACTTCAACTCCAAAACAAGATTGATGACCGAGAAAATGAGCTAAAAGAAATAAGAAGGGCTTATAAGCAACTTGTCGAGATTGTGAAGGATGAGGAAGTAAAGAGTAACCGTTTGGATGTTGAACTCGATAATCGATTAACTCATTTAAGAGAAGAGTATATGCTTACCTTTGAAGCTGCCAAAGAAAAATATCCACTTCACATAGAGGTAGCTGACGCTCGGAAAAGGGTAAAGCTGATTAAACTTGCGATTGAGGAGCTCGGAACCGTAAACTTAGGTTCAATAGAAGAGTATGAACGCGTATCAGAACGTCATCACTTTTTACTAGAGCAAAAGAACGATTTAGTTGAGGCGAAAGAAACACTATTTAGAGTTATTGATGAAATGGATGATGAAATGAAAAAAAGGTTTGAAACAACCTTTACGAGTATCAAATCCCATTTTGAAGGTGTTTTTCGCTCTTTATTTGGCGGGGGACGAGCTGATTTAGTGCTAACAAATCCAGAAGATTTGCTAAATACAGGTGTAGATATTGTAGCTCAGCCACCAGGAAAGAAGTTGCAAAATCTAGGCTTAATGTCTGGTGGAGAGAGAGCCTTAACAGCGATTGCGCTTCTGTTCTCAATATTAAAGGTACGCCCTGTTCCATTTTGTATTTTGGACGAAGTTGAAGCTGCATTGGACGAAGCAAACGTTCACCGATTTGCTATGTATTTAAAGAAATTTAGTAATGAAACACAGTTTATTGTAATTACTCATCGAAAAGGCACAATGGAAGAATGTGATGTCCTATATGGTGTAACCATGCAGGAGTCTGGTGTTTCAAAGCTAGTTTCAGTAAGATTAGAAGAAACAAAAGAACTAGTTGAATTATAAATCTGTGAAAGAGGGTTAAGGATGAGCTTCTTTAAAAATTTGAAAGAAAAAATTTCGAAACAAACTGAAACGGTAACAGAAAAATTCAAAGAGGGCTTAACGAAAACAAGAAATTCGTTTTCAGAAAAAGTGAATGATTTAGTATACCGTTACCGAAAAGTGGATGAAGACTTTTTTGAAGAGCTAGAAGAAATTTTAATCTCAGCTGACGTTGGGGTACAGACCGTAATGGAGTTAATAGATGAATTAAAGGATGAAGTAAAAAAGCGTAATATTCAAGATCCCAAAGATGTTCAGTCCGTTATTTCAGAAAAACTAGTTGAGATATACAATGGTGATACCGATGAAGAACAAGCATCACTCAATATAAAGGAAGGGTTAACGGTGATTTTAGTTGTTGGAGTAAACGGTGTCGGAAAAACAACCTCTATCGGGAAACTAGCCCATAAACTAAAACAGGAAGGGAAATCTGTACTTTTAGCGGCAGGGGATACATTTCGTGCTGGAGCAATCGAACAGCTAGAGGTCTGGGGCGAAAGAGTTGGGGTAGATGTGATTAAACAATCTGAAGGCTCAGATCCAGCAGCCGTCATGTTTGATGCTGTACAAGCAGCAAAGTCAAGAAATATAGATGTCCTACTATGTGATACAGCTGGAAGATTACAAAACAAAGTCAATCTAATGAAAGAATTAGAGAAGGTAAAACGAGTTATTGAAAGAGAAATTCCAGGAGCTCCGCATGAGGTTCTACTAGTTCTTGATGCAACAACTGGACAAAATGCAATGAGTCAGGCAAAGACGTTTACCGAAGCAACAGATGTTACGGGAATTGTGTTAACAAAGCTGGATGGAACGGCAAAAGGTGGGATTGTACTAGCCATTCGCAATGAATTAAATACTCCAGTTAAGTTTGTTGGACTAGGTGAAAAAATGGATGACCTACAAGAGTTTAACGCTGAGCAATTTGTATACGGATTGTTCAGTGATATGCTAGAAGAAGTAGAACAAGCCGAATAAAGAAATGATTCTTCGATACTAATTGTATACGGACAATAAGGACATCTGTCAAGATGAATAACTTGACAGATGTCCTGCTATACGGTAATATAATTGGTTGTAATGGCAATTCACTTAACAAGGGGATGTTCCCGTGCTTGAAAAAACGACGAGAATGAATTTTTTGTTTGATTTTTATCAATCACTATTAACGCCAAAGCAGCGAAGCTATATGGAGCTTTATTACTTAGAGGATTACTCATTAGGTGAGATTGCGGAAGAGTATGAGATTAGCAGGCAAGCGGTCTATGACAATATCAAAAGAACAGAAGCGATGCTTGAAGAGTATGAATATAAGCTACTGCTTTTTGAAAAATTTCAAACAAGAAAACAACTCATAAATCAATGTAAAGAACTAGTGAAGGAAAACGAACCTCTTTCTAGGCTGTTATCCGAGCTTGAGAAATTGGAGTAGGGGGTGTAAATCGTGGCGTTTGAAGGTTTATCAGAACGTTTGCAAAGCACAATCCAGCGTATTAAAGGTAAGGGGAAAGTAACAGAAGCAGATGTAAAAGAGATGATGCGTGAAGTTCGTCTAGCCTTATTAGAGGCGGATGTAAACTTTAAGGTTGTGAAGGACTTTGTAAAGCGAGTATCCGAGCGTGCGGTCGGACAAGAGGTTATGACAAGTCTAACTCCAGGTCAGCAAGTCATCAAAGTAGTGCAAGAAGAGCTTACCGCCCTTATGGGAGGAGAACAAAGTAAAATTGCGGTTTCTAATCGTCCTCCTACCGTTGTCATGATGGTTGGACTTCAAGGGGCGGGTAAAACTACCACTACTGGGAAGCTAGCAAACCTCCTCCGAAAAAAATATAATCGCAACCCGATGCTTGTTGCAGCGGATATTTACAGGCCTGCTGCTATAAAACAGCTTGAAACTCTGGGGAAACAATTAAGCATGCCGGTATTTTCACTTGGTGATCAAGTAAGTCCAGTTGAAATTGCTAAAAGAGCCATTGAAGAGGCAAAAAAAGAGCACTACGATTATGTCCTAATTGATACTGCAGGTCGTCTCCATGTAGATGAACACTTAATGGATGAGCTAAGAGAAGTTAAGGAAATTGCAAAACCTGATGAGATTTTTCTCGTGGTTGACGCGATGACAGGTCAAGACGCAGTTAATGTTGCAGAAAGCTTTAATGAACAATTAGACATTACTGGAGTTGTATTAACAAAGCTTGATGGAGATACTCGAGGTGGTGCGGCGCTATCTGTAAAAGCCGTTACAAATACTCCAATAAAATTCGTTGGACTTGGTGAAAAAATGGATGCCATTGAACCTTTCCACCCTGAAAGAATGGCTTCTCGAATACTCGGTATGGGTGATGTACTAACCTTAATAGAGAAAGCTCAAGCAAATGTAGATGAACAAAAAGCGAAAGAATTAGAGCAAAAAATGCGAACTATGTCTTTCACTTTTGATGACTTTCTAGAACAGTTGGACCAAGTTAGAAAAATGGGACCGCTAGATGAAATTCTTGGGATGCTCCCAGGAGCTAACAAAATTAAAGGCTTGAAAAATGTCCAGGTTGATGATAAGCAGATTAGTCATGTTGAGGCTATTATCAAATCGATGACGAAAAAAGAGAAAATTCAACCCGAGTTGATTAATGCAAGTAGAAAAAAGCGAATTGCCAAAGGAAGTGGTACTTCTGTTCAAGAAGTAAATCGCCTTTTAAAGCAGTTTGAAGATATGAAAAAAATGATGAAGCAAATGACAAACATGCAAAAAGGTAAGAAAAAAGGCGGGTTTAAATTACCTTTTATGTAATGATTGAATAGTCTAAATTTTGTGGGTTTCTTTTAAACATAGTTCTTTGGTAATCTGGCTTCAGTGCCCTGCCACTCGAGGTCAAATAACCCTTTTTCTCTCCAAGGAACATTTTCTTGTCGCGAGAGCACAGGATGTGCAGGGTTTGGCCGTTACCGACAGGAAGTCGGCGATTTTAGGCCAAACTGGGGGCACTTAAGCTTTTTTCTATAACTGTTAAGAAAAAATACTTTACAAACATTTTGCTTACTGATATTATAATCTTTGTTGTTTACTAACAAAGGTTTATAAATATAAACACATTACAGTAAAAATATTCGGAGGTGCTATATAAAATGGCAGTAAAAATTCGTTTAAAGCGTATGGGTTCAAAGAAAAATCCTTTTTATCGTGTAGTAGTAGCAGATTCTCGTTCTCCTCGTGACGGTCGTAATATCGAAGAGATTGGGACATACAATCCAGTTGCTGCTCCAGCTCAAGTGAATATCAACGAAGAGCTAGCTCTTAAATGGTTACAAAATGGTGCTAAGCCATCTGATACAGTTCGTAACTTATTTTCAAAGCAAGGAATTATGGAAAAGTTCCACAATGCAAGAAATAGCAAGTAGAACGTGGTAAATATGAAGGAATTAATCGAAACGATTGTAAAGCCTTTGGTTGACTATCCAGAAGAGGTTGTCATTACGGAAGTAGAGGACAATCACACAATCACGTATAAATTAGCTGTTCACAAAGAGGACGTAGGAAAAGTAATTGGTAAAAACGGACGAGTAGCAAAGGCAATCCGAACTATTATTTATTCCACGACTTCTAAAAACAATAAACGTATTCATCTAGATATTCAATAACACTAAAGATCACAAACGTTTCATCATGATCTACTAGAAAAAAGGGCGAGGATTTCCTCTCCCTTTTTTTAAATCTCAAGAATGTTTTACACCCTTTACCTCCAATCCTTGTTTCCTTTCACAGGTTTCAGTTTGAATACTTCGATACAACATTCAAATGAATTTTAGGAGCCTAATGTTTTTTAAAGCCTAGTCTTGATACATATTTTTAGGAGATGATATGCTTGAAAATCCTTCAAAAAGTGGTCGTCAAACAAGTCCTAACTGAAAAAAGCAAGCTGGAACTGAGTGAAAAACTGAATGAAAAAAAACTTCAGTTACAAAAGGAACATGAACAACTACGCTTTGAGCGAAAGAAACTTGAATCAACTACTTCATACCCATCTCCTGCAGCAAGAATATATGAGAAAGAAATGAAACAAAGATTGGAAAAAATTAAAAACATTGATTTTCAAATCCAACAACTACATATGCTACCATTAGGTAGTGAACTAAAAGAAAAAGAAGTACAAGCTATGGTTGACGTTAATGTCGGTGATAACTGGGTAGATCTTGACAAAACAATCATTATCAAGGAAGGCAAGGTAATTGAAATACGATAGAGGTGTTGTGAGTGCAAAAATGGTTTAATGTAGGGAAAATTGTTAATACTCAAGGAATAAAAGGAGAAGTTCGGGTCATTTCAACCACCGATTTCCCGCAGCAACGATATGCAAAAGGAAATATGTTATTTATCTTTACAAATCAAAATGAAAAACCGGTCCCTGTAAAGGTGGCATCTCATCGAGTGCATAAGAATTTCGATTTACTAACGTTTGAAGGACTCCATACTATTAATGATGTGGAAAAATTCAAAGGGAGTATATTAAAGGTTCCAGAAGAGCAGTTAGGAGAGCTAGATGAAGGTGAGTATTATTATCACGAGATCATTGGTTGCCAGGTAATTTCTGAAGATGGTCTTGAGATTGGTAAAATAAAAGAGATCATTTCAACCGGAGCCAATGATGTCTGGGTCATCAGTAGAGAAGGAGAGAAGGATGTCTTAATTCCTTATATTGAGGATGTAGTCTTACAGATTGATACAGAACATAAGAAAATCATAATTCATCCCATGGAAGGATTGCTTTCATAATGAAGATTGATATATTAACACTGTTTCCTGAAATGTTCGTGGGTGTGTTAAATAATTCGATTTTGAAAAAGGCTCAGGAGAAAGAGGCTGTAACGATACAAGCTCACAATTTTCGTGATTATTCTGAGAATAAACATAAAAATGTTGATGATTATCCTTATGGTGGAGGAGAAGGTATGGTTCTTACCCCTCAACCGATATTTGATGCTGTGGATCAACTCACATCCCATAAGGAAAAAAAACCTAGAATTATTCTAATGTGTCCTCAAGGGGAAACCTTTACCCAAAAAAAAGCGGAAGAGTTAGCTAATGAAGAACACTTAATTTTTATTTGTGGGCATTATGAAGGGTATGACGAACGGATTCGTGAACATTTAGTGACTGATGAAATATCAATAGGCGATTATGTCTTAACCGGTGGAGAGCTAGCTTCAATGGTGATTGTTGATAGCGTTGTGCGGCTTTTACCCGATGTGTTAGGAAATGAACTATCCCATATGAGGGACTCCTTTAGTACTGGTTATTTAGAGCATCCACAATACACGAGACCTGCCGATTTTAGGGGGATGGTGGTACCCGAGGTGCTTTTATCAGGTAATCACAAACATATTGAAGAATGGCGTTCAAAAGAGTCTTTAAAACGAACATTTCAGAGAAGACCTGATTTAATAAAAAAAGAGGTGCTTTCTGCTGAGCAAATAAAATGGCTAAAGGAATTTGAAAACGAATAGAACTAGCTATTGAATATATTTCATTCGTATGGTATGATATCACATGTGACTTAGGCAAATATGTCAGTCGTTATCAAGGTGTTCCGCTGCAATGATACAAGCATTGTTATGAGCGTCTGTTGGAAGGAGTTGAAGACGATGCAAAAACTAATTGAAGAAATTACAAAAGACCAACTTAAGTCTGACTTACCTGCTTTTCGTTCTGGAGACACTGTACGAGTACACGTAAAGGTAGTTGAAGGAAGCCGTGAGCGTATCCAGATTTTTGAAGGTGTTGTAATTAAGCGTCGTGGTGGTGGAATTAGCGAAACTTTCACAGTACGTAAGATTTCTTACGGTGTTGGTGTTGAGCGTACATTCCCTGTGCATACACCAAAGATTACGTTAATTGAAGTGATTCGACGCGGTAAAGTACGCCGTGCGAAGCTTTACTACTTACGTAACCTACGTGGAAAAGCTGCACGTATCAAGGAAATTCGATAATAAAAATGTAAAGGAGCTTGTGAATCAAGCTCCTTTTTCACACCAATAATATGAATCGTGGCACAAAGAAGCACTATTTTAATATTCTATGTTGGAGGAGAGAAAATGACTCGTCAAAAAAGCGAAGCATGGGAATGGATTAAAGCGCTTGCTATAGCCGTGTTACTAGCAGGAGCGATTCGCTATTTTCTTTTTGCACCAATAGTTGTAGACGGACTTTCCATGATGCCGACCCTCCATGACCAAAATAAAATGATTGTAAATAAGTTTAGTTACCAACTCGGAGAACCAAAACGATTTGATATTGTCGTTTTTCATGCACCTGAAGAAAAAGATTATATTAAGCGTATCATTGGTTTACCTGGTGATCATGTCTCTTATAAAAATGATGTTTTGTACATAAATGGTGAACCCGTTGAAGAACCTTATCTTCAAACCGCTAAAAACGAAATTGTTGATTCTCCATTGACCTATGATTTTGAGTTAGAGGAATTAACAGGTCAGAATGAAGTGCCAGATGGACATTTATTTGTCATGGGTGATAATAGACGTTTTAGCAAGGATAGTCGAAGCATCGGTTTTGTCCCAATGGATAAGGTTATTGGTAAAACAGGAATTGTCTTTTGGCCAATTTCAGAGTTCCGAATCGTAGAATGAGTTGTCCTATATTGACGGCTCGGATAAAAAGGGAAGAGTAAAACTCATTCCCTTTCTTTTATTGTTAAGGAAACTATAAAAGCTCATCACTTGTGGATAACTGAGTGATGTGCGTATTAATTCGGCTCCAGTGCCCAACCCGCCTGAGGGCAAATAACCTGTATGAAGAAATAGGAAAGATTTCCTTTTTCTTTATTACAGAACATTCGCTCTGCCTAAGGCTAATCGGGGCGCTTGCGCCTTTTTTCTTTGTTTCAAAGAATACTCTTCATCATATGGTTTAACTATAGGATGATACGATTGCTTGACGTTTTTTCTGATGGAAAAAGATATACGTTTTTAGACATAATAAAGACTACAGAGAAACTTATGAAAGTAAGGAGGTTCATCCGATGACAATTCAATGGTTTCCAGGGCATATGGCGAAAGCAAGAAGGCAAGTTCAAGAAAAACTAAAACTGATTGATGTAGTTATTGAATTAGCAGATGCGCGTATCCCTCACTCATCTCGGAATCCAATGATAGATGAAATTGTAACATCTAAACCTCGTTTAATGCTATTAAACAAGGCAGATTTAGCAGATGATAAAAAAACACGTGAATGGATTCAATTTTTTCAAACTAAAGGTATTAAAACCTTAGCAATTGATGCTCAATCTGGTAAAGGAATGAAGCAAATCGTTGAAGCGTGTCAAGGACTTGTAAAAGAAAAGTGGGAGAAAATGAGGGCTAAAGGGGTTGTATCCCCCCGCGCCATTCGCGTATTAATTGTTGGAATTCCGAATGTAGGTAAATCGACACTTATAAATAAGCTTGCAAAGCGGAATTTAGCAAAAACGGGGGATAGGCCAGGAGTAACAACAGCTCAACAGTGGATAAAAGTTGGAAAGGAACTTGAATTACTAGATACGCCAGGGATTTTATGGCCTAAATTTGAGGATCAGCAAGTAGGATTACGTTTAGCCACTACTGGTGCCATAAAAGATACAATCTTAAATCTTCAGGACGTTGCTGTTTTTGCTTTGAGATTTTTATCCACACATTACCCAGTTGAATTTAAAGAGCGCTATCAGCTAGATGAAATCCCAGATGAAATTGTAGACTTGTTTGATGAGATAGGTAAACGTAGAGGTTGTTTAATGGGAGGAGGAATGGTGGATTACGATAAAACGTCGGAATTAGTGCTTAGAGAAATCCGCGGAGGGAAAGTAGGAAAACTGACCTTTGAAGTTCCCTCAGATTGGGAGAACAGTCATACCTAGGTAGCTAAAATACTAACTCTTATGTATGTACATATAACGATTGGTATGAATAATAGCCAATTCGATTCGTTAGAATGCAACATGTAAATTGAATATTGTTAAACTGATTGAAAGCGAGCGCTTGTCAATTATTCTGAAATAGACCTGTTTTTATATCAGGTCTATATTTTTTGCCCAAATGGCCGATATAAAAGTAGAAGTGAGGGCGAACGAAAAATGAACAAAAACTATACTATTGAAGAAATTGGAGAGATTCTCTCAAAGAGTGAAGTTGATAAAAATATTCTAAGAGATCTGTATAAAGATAAAAGAAAAGGGGTCTTAAAGCTTCTTGAAAAATGGGAAAAAAAGCAAATGCTTCTTAAGCAATTACAAGGACAATTAACTGCAATGTCCGTATATGAAAAAGAGTATAAAAATCAGGGGTATGAATTCATAGCTGGTGTGGATGAAGTAGGAAGAGGACCATTAGCTGGACCTGTAGTTGCAGCTGCTGTCATACTTCCTGAAGGTTTTTCTGTCTTAGGCATAAATGATTCAAAACAACTATCAGAAGAAAAAAGAGAATACTTGTTTGATCAAATCCAAGCTTCTGCAATTAGTATTGGCATAGGAATCATTCCCGCTAAACAAATTGATGAAATAAATATATATGAAGCCACTAAACGTGCAATGCTTAAAGCAATCAACATGTTACAGGTAAAGCCTCACTATTTATTAATTGATGCGATGAAGCTTCCTATAAACATACCGCAACTATCACTTGTTAAAGGTGATCAAAAAAGTATTTCAATTGCCGCAAGCTCCATCATTGCAAAGGTTACGAGGGATCGTTATATGAAGAGAATGGGGGAAGCATATCCAGAGTATGGTTTTGAGAAGCATATGGGATATGGAACAAAGCAACATATTGAAGCTATTTCAATGCATGGAATTATCGGAGAGCATAGAAGGACCTTCTCTCCTATAAGAGAGGAAGTTAAGGAAGCAAAGGGGTGAGTGCATGAATCCAATTCAAATTATGCAAACCTTAGCCAAAAGTGACCATTTAGCTAAGGTGAACGTTTCGACATTAAGACCAGGACAATTGTTTTTTGGAAAGATTGAAAAGCTATTTCCAAATCAAACAGCTCTTGTTCAATTAGGGGCAATGAGAATACATGCACAACTCGAAGCCTCCTTAAACATCATGGAAAGACATTGGTTTGAGGTGCAGCCTAGTAAGGAAGGGGATATTAGATTAAGAGTATTAGATGAAAGACCGAATGGACACCATCGTAGTCAAGAATCTACCCACCTACTCTTAAGACAATTTAACCTACCCGAAAGTAAACCAAATCAACAATTACTCCAATTTTTACTTTCAAAGGAGCTTCCTTTTACGAAGGAGCTTTTACTCAAGGCAGCAGAGTGGGTGAAAGAGACAAAGGATATGTCGAAAGCATTGCCTGCATTAGAATTTATGATAAAAAAAGAGTTACCGTTTACACATCAGACCTATAAATCCATGGTTGCACTTCAAGATTCTTCGTCACTAACGCATCAATTAGAAAAGCTGAGTAACTTGATTAATGGTCCTAAGTTTGAGCATTCTACATCTATTCAACTTTTGAGGCATACAGTCTCTAGCTTATTAGGTCTGTCAACAGCTGATGAAGGAATAAAAGTTGCAACAGAGCTGTTAAAGCAATGGCTATCACCAAATTCAAACGTTGAGGGTCAAGAAACGTCTTATCGGCTACTCCAAAAACTTAACATCCTTCCAGCAAGAGGTTCACAGGAACAGGTTATTAGTGATTTGATTCATCAGCTTGATGTGAAAAAATCAATAACAGCACCCGTCCAAAACACTTCTGAAAAGCCGATGTTAAAGGTTAGTCCCACAGCAAGTGAAGGAAAGCAAACGAGTCAGTTATTGGACTTACTATTGAACTCCTCTAAAGTTACTCAAAGTATCATATCACCTGAAAGAACACAGAAGCTTCCAAGTCAGATTTCTGCTCTATTAAATTCGAATGAGTCTTTGAATGAAGCAGAAAGAAAACTTCTTCGACAAATTAATGACCAATACCTTCAACCTAAGTTAAAGCTTGATTCAGGAACTGATGTAAAGCAGCTTTTTAGGCAAGTGTTCGAATCACTAGGTCTTGAGTACGAAAAGAAATTGGAATCATGGGTAAAGTTTGGGAATCAAGAAATTGCCCAAGAGCTTGAGGAGTTGAAGCCACTTTTGATGAAGGTAATAAAGGAGGCTGGTGTAAGTGGAAAAGAACTTGAGCCCTTTATGCATAGATTAACTGGATTACAACTATTATCACAAGAAACATCAGGTCCTTTGCAGCAGCTATTCATGCAATTCCCTTTAAATTTTGGAGAAAAACGAACAGATTTGACACTTCAGTGGAGTGGTAGAAGGACAAAAGATGGACAAATTGATCCTAGTTTTTGTAGAATATTATTTTACTTGGATCTTCAAAATATCGAGCAGACAGTGATTGACATGCAAGTTCAAAATCGGGTCATTAATATTCATATTATTAACGATACTGAGGGATTAGAGTCGCTACTATTACAACATCAAGAGGTGTTAAAGGCTCAGCTCGCTGAATTGAACTATACTTTATCAAAGGTAAAATTGGTACCATCTACTTTACATCAAAAACCGTTGTCACATAAACTGCCTACTGGTAAAAACTTGTTTTCTCAAGAATCCTACCAAGGAGTTGATTTAAGGATATGAATGATATGCAAAAACATAAACGCGCAGAAGCGATAGCTCTTTCATATGATAACAATAAGCAATCAGCTCCTAAAGTAATCGCAAAAGGAAAAGGAATTATAGCCGAAAACATTATCGAGAAGGCGATCGAGCATGATGTACCTATACAAGAGGACCCGTCTCTAGTTGAAGTATTGAGCCAGCTTCAAATTAATGAGACCATTCCAGAAGAATTGTATCAAGCTGTTGCAGAAGTGTTTGCTTTTATTTACCGCGTAGATAAACATCACCCAAGAAAGTCTACTATGTAAAAATAGTAGACTTTTTTGATAGATAATTCGAAAAATTTAAATTTTTCACCGTTCAACCATTAAATCTTCTTGAATAGTAGACAATGATAGCGTCATTTTATACAATGAAAACGCAGTCTATTATTTTATGTATAATAAGGTATTGTTCGTACGTATTTTGTTTCGGTTTTTTGAAAAAAAGAGGGGCATGATATGATATGAGAATAGCCTTACATAATGTTAGGAGGATGAATAATGAATATCCATGAGTATCAAGGTAAAGAGATCCTCAGAAAATATGGGGTTTCGGTCCCAAATGGAAGAGTTGCATTCACAGTAGATGAAGCTGTTGAAGCGGCAAAGGAACTAGGAACACAAATTTGTGTTGTAAAAGCACAAATCCATGCTGGTGGACGTGGAAAAGCTGGTGGTGTAAAAGTTGCAAAGAACTTAGATGAAGTTCGTACATACGCTAACGAAATTTTAGGCAAGACATTAGTTACTCACCAAACAGGTCCAGAAGGAAAAGAAGTTAAGCGCTTACTGATTGAAGAAGGTTGCGATATTAAAAAAGAGTATTATATTGGTTTAGTTTTAGACCGTGCAACTTCACGTGTTGTTTTAATGGCTTCTGAAGAAGGTGGAACAGAAATTGAAGAAGTAGCAGAACAAACACCTGAGAAGATTTTCAAGGAAGTAATTGATCCTGCAATTGGTCTTCAAGGATTCCAAGCAAGAAGAATTGCATTCAATATTAACATACCAAAAGAATTAGTTGGTAAAGCTGTTAAGTTTATGATGGGATTATACACAGCATTCGTTGAAAAGGATTGCTCTATTGCTGAAATAAACCCACTTGTAGTAACAGGTGACGGGGATGTTATCGCACTTGATGCAAAGCTGAATTTTGACTCTAATGCTTTATATCGCCATAAAGACATCTTAGAATATCGTGATCTTGATGAAGAAGATCAAAAAGAAATTGAGGCTTCAAAATATGATCTGTCTTATATCTCACTAGATGGTAACATCGGATGTATGGTTAACGGGGCTGGTCTTGCTATGGCTACAATGGATATCATTAAGCACTACGGCGGAGACCCTGCAAACTTCCTTGACGTTGGTGGCGGAGCTACTGCTGAGAAGGTAACAGAAGCATTTAAAATCATTCTGTCAGATGAAAATGTAAAAGGGATTTTTGTTAACATCTTCGGTGGAATCATGAAATGTGACGTTATTGCTACAGGTGTCGTTGAAGCTGCGAAGCAAGTAGGATTAAAAGTGCCTTTAGTTGTTCGTCTAGAAGGTACAAACGTAGATTTAGGTAAGAAAATTCTATCTGAGTCTGGTTTAGATATTAATGCTGCAGATTCAATGGCAGACGGCGCACAAAAAATCGTATCACTAGTAGGATAAGAAAGGCAGGGGACAAACATGAGCGTATTTATTAATAAAGACACAAAGGTTATTGTACAAGGTATTACAGGTTCAACTGCGCTTTTCCATACAAAGCAAATGCTAGAGTACGGCACTAAAATTGTTGGTGGTGTAACTCCTGGTAAAGGTGGAACAGAGGTTGAGGGAGTTCCAGTATATAATACTGTTTCTGAAGCAGTACAAGCAACTGGAGCAAATGCTTCTGTTATCTATGTACCTGCACCATTTGCAGCAGATGCTATTATTGAAGGTGTAGATGCAGAATTAGATTTAGTTATTTGTATTACAGAGCATATTCCTGTTCTTGATATGGTAAAGGTTAAGCGTTATATGGAAGGAAAGAAAACTCGTCTTGTAGGGCCAAACTGTCCAGGGGTTATCACTCCTGAAGAGTGTAAGATTGGTATTATGCCAGGATACATTCATACAAAAGGTCATGTTGGAGTCGTTTCTCGTTCTGGTACACTAACATATGAAGCCGTTCATCAATTATCTCAAGCAGGTATCGGTCAATCAACTGCAGTAGGTATTGGTGGGGATCCAGTTAACGGAACAAACTTCATCGACGTATTAAAAGCTTTTAATGAAGATGAAGATACGTATGCAGTTATCATGATCGGTGAAATCGGTGGAACAGCTGAAGAAGAGGCTGCTCTATGGGTGAAGGAAAACATGACAAAACCGGTAGTAGGATTTATCGGAGGAAGAACTGCACCACCGGGTAAACGTATGGGGCATGCTGGTGCGATTATTTCCGGAGGAAAAGGTACTGCTGACGAAAAAATTCGCGTAATGAATGAATGTGGAATTAAGGTTGCAGATACCCCTTCTGTAATGGGTGAAACATTAATTTCTGTTCTTCATGAGCGTGGAATTTACGAAAAGTGTAAAACTCACTAAATATCATAAGTAGCTCCTCTAAAAAGGGGCTACTTCCTTTATATATTTTAATACTATGAAAAAGGAGGATGTAATGTATACGATTCAAACGCGTTTAATTCATATCCATCAATGTCAGACCATAACTTGGTCCAATCTATATCGCATCTTAAAGGTTGATCCTACTTTAGAAAGCCTCTATCATCTAACCCCAACTCAACTTCATAAGAAATTTAATCTCCCATTAGAAAAAATGAAAAGTTTATATAATAATTTGCAATCTTACCCAATAGACAGTATGCTAGAACAATATAAATGTCAAAATATTCAGTGCTTAACTCTGCTGGATTCTTTGTATCCATTTTCACTAAAACAAATTTATGACCCCCCTTGGGTGTTATATGTTAAGGGAAATATTGAAATATTAAATAATAAAAGGATTCTTGCTATTGTTGGATCTAGAACCCCAACATCTTACGGGAAAAATGGAGCACGGGAATTAACAAAAGCACTTGCTCATTACAATTGGGTTACGGTGAGTGGGTTAGCAATAGGTGTTGACACGATAGTTCATCGAACCACCTTAAATAATAATGGAAAGACAATTGCAGTGTTGGGTTCAGGATTGTTACATATTTATCCTACTGGCAATCGAATGCTAGCAGAAGAAATTGCACAGAATCATTTATTAATTTCAGAATATCCTTTAAACGCGCTTCCTCAAAAATGGCATTTCCCTGCTAGAAATAGGATAATTAGCGGACTAGCATTAGGGACGTTGGTTATTGAAGCCGCAGAGAAAAGTGGCTCTCTCATAACGGCAGATTTAGCTCTTGCTCAAAACCGTGATGTCTTTGCTCTTCCAGGACCGATTACTTCTAGGTTTTCCATAGGGACAAATCAATTAATTCAACGGGGGGCAAAATTAGTACAATCAGTAGAGGATATTTTTGTGGAATTTGAACATTTATCGTTATAAATAATCTTTATTTTTAACTTTTTGGTTAATTACGTTTGACAAATAGTATATGAAAATTTAATATAGGTGAAGATTTCATATACATAAATATATTCGTAATATTACCTCTTAAGGAGGAGCATATAGAATGGCAGAATACTTAGTTATAGTAGAATCGCCTGCAAAGGCAAAAACGATAGAACGTTATTTAGGAAAAAAATACAAAGTAAAAGCATCTATGGGACATGTTAGAGATCTCCCTAAAAGTCAGATGGGTGTAGAGGTGAAAGATCATTACTCGCCTAAGTATATTACCATTCGTGGTAAAGGACCTGTTTTAAAGGAACTAAAAACAGCTGCAAAAAAAGCAAAGAAAATTTATTTAGCAGCTGACCCTGATCGTGAAGGGGAAGCAATTGCATGGCACTTAGCTCACAGTTTAGATGTAGATATTCATTCAGATTGTCGTGTCGTATTTAATGAGATTACGAAAGATGCGATTAAAGAGTCTTTTAAACATCCACGTCCTATCAACATGGACCTTGTTGATGCACAGCAAGCAAGGCGTGTCCTAGATAGACTAGTCGGCTATAACATTAGTCCATTATTATGGAAGAAAGTTAAAAAAGGACTGAGTGCGGGAAGAGTTCAGTCAGTCGCTGTCCGTTTAATAATTGAACGTGAAAAAGAAATCAAAAAGTTTATTCCAGAAGAGTATTGGACGATTAAAGGAGAATTTTTAAAGAGTAAGGAAATTATAGAAGCACAGTTTTATGGTGTGGAAGGAAAGAAACAAGAATTAAAGACAGAGTCTGAAGTAAAAGAAGTACTGTCTAAAGTAAAAGGAAAAAACTTTTCGATAAAAAGTGTGACGAAGAAAGAGAGAAAAAGAAATCCAGCGGCACCATTTATCACATCATCGCTCCAACAGGAGGCTGCTCGTAAGCTGAATTTCCGTGCTAAGAAAACGATGATGCTCGCCCAACAACTTTATGAAGGAATTGATTTAGGAAAAGAAGGCACCGTTGGTTTAATCACTTACATGAGAACAGATTCAACAAGGATATCAGATACGGCGAAGGAAGAAGTATCTCAATACATTCTTTCAAATTTTGGTGAAGAGTATATTACGACTAAGGTAAAATCAGAAAAGAAAAAACAAAATGCCCAGGATGCTCATGAAGCAATACGTCCAACATCCACGCTTAGAACACCTAGTGAATTAAAGCAATATCTTTCTAGAGATCAACTTCGTCTATATAAGCTTATTTGGGAACGTTTTCTTGCTAGTCAAATGTCACCAGCTATCATGGATACAATGACCGTTGATCTAGAAAATAATGGTGTTATATTTAGAGCTACAGGTTCCAAAATCAAATTCCCTGGCTTTATGAAAGTATATGTAGAAGGAAATGACGATCAAGATGAAGAAAAAGATCGAATTCTACCTCCATTAGAAGAGGGAGAAGAATTAGTCATAAAAGATTTTGAGGAGAATCAACATTTTACCCAACCTCCTCCAAGGTATTCAGAGGCAAGACTTGTAAAGACCTTAGAAGAGCTTGGCATTGGTAGACCTTCTACCTATGCCCCTACTCTAGACACAATTCAAAAACGTGGGTATGTGGCACTAGACAATAAAAGATTTGTTCCTACAGAACTTGGAGAAATTGTAGTAAGCTTAGTTTCTGAGTTCTTCCCAGAAGTAATAGATGTTGATTTTACTGTAAATATGGAAACTAGCTTAGACAAGATTGAAGAAGGAGATATTGATTGGGTAAAAGTAATTGACTCGTTTTATAGAGACTTTGAAAAAAGACTAGAAATAGCAGAAAAAGAGATGGAATCAGTTGAAATCAAAGATGAGCCTGCAGGTGAAGATTGTGAAAAGTGCGGGCATGAGATGGTTTATAAAATGGGGCGTTATGGAAAGTTCATGGCATGTTCTAACTTTCCAGAATGTAGACATACGAAAGCTATTGTCAAAGACATTGGTGTAGATTGTCCGAATTGTGATAATGGGAAAATAATTGAGAGAAAAAGTAAAAAACGACGTATCTTTTATGGATGCGATCAATATCCAAAATGCGAATTTATCTCATGGGATAAACCTATTGCACGGAAATGTCCAAAGTGCGAAAGTTTGTTGGTAGAAAAGAAGCTTAAAAAGGGTATTCAAGTTCAGTGTATAACTTGTGATTATAAAGAAGACCAACAAAAATAATGATGTGAGCATAAAAGTGCTCACATCTTTCCATTTTTTATACGAATTTTTAGAATATTGATTAAATGGAGGGTTTGCAGTGACAGATGTAATTAATGTAATCGGTGCTGGTTTAGCGGGAAGTGAAGCAGCCTGGCAAATAGCAAATAGAGGATTAAAGGTTCATTTGTACGAAATGCGTCCAATCAAACAAACGCCAGCTCATCATACTGACAAATTCGCTGAATTAGTATGTAGTAATTCATTAAGAGCCAACTCACTAACAAATGCTGTTGGTGTGTTAAAAGAAGAAATGAGGAAACTGAATTCAATTATTATTCAATCAGCTGATGCTTGTTCTGTACCAGCAGGAGGGGCACTTGCAGTAGATAGACACGAATTTGCTGCACATGTTACAAAACATGTGCGGAATCACCCTAATGTTACGGTTATTAATGAAGAGATTATGGATATACCAACTGGTCCCACGATCATCGCGACAGGTCCTCTAACATCGAAAGCTTTATCAGATAAGCTTCAAAGTTTAACAGGTGAGGAATATCTATACTTTTATGACGCAGCTGCTCCAATTCTAGAAAAAGATAGCATCAATATGGACAAGGTTTATTTAAAGTCAAGGTATGATAAAGGGGAAGCGGCCTACTTGAATTGCCCTATGACAGAAGAGGAGTTTGACCGTTTCTATGAAGCAGTAATGGCTGCAGAGGCCGTACCTTTAAAAGAGTTTGAAAAAGAGATATTTTTTGAGGGGTGCATGCCCTTTGAGGTGATGGCAGGACGTGGGAAGAAGACACTATTATTCGGACCTATGAAACCAGTAGGTTTAGAGGACCCAAAAACTGGAAAGATACCTTATGCAGTTGTCCAACTTAGACAGGACGATGCAGCAGGTACCTTATATAATATTGTAGGATTTCAAACTCATCTGAAATGGGGAGCTCAAAAAGAGATTATTCAATTAATTCCAGGATTAGAGAACGCAGAAATTGTTCGTTATGGTGTTATGCATCGAAACACATTTATAAACTCACCGAAGCTCTTAAAACCAACCTATCAATATCGTGATCGAGACGACCTCTTCTTCTCAGGGCAAATGACAGGCGTAGAGGGGTATGTTGAATCTGCGGCTTCAGGATTAGTGGCAGGTTTGAACGCAGCGAAGTTAGTGTTAGGGGAAGATCTGGTTGTGTTTCCTCATGAAACAGCGATTGGAAGCATGGCTAGGTATATCACAACAGCCAGCCCAACTAATTTTCAACCGATGAATGCAAACTTTGGTTTATTCAAAGAGTTAGATAAGAAAATCAAAAATAAACAAGCAAGGAATGAAGCTCTTGCAGATAGAGCGCTAGAAACAATTCAGAATTTTATAAAAAAATAACATATTTTCATTGCAAGGGCGGATAAATTGTGTTACGATTTATTCGCCTTGTGAGGTGAATGAAGACGGGTATATGTCACTCTACATAAAGTTTAACAGAATATTAACAATTTTAACGAAACTACTCTAATGATTTAATCGTATACTATATATGACACAAAAAAATGTCATAATATGCTACAAGGATGGTTATTCGTACATAAACAGGCAATTATTATTAAATACAAAAACGATTGTGTGAAATTTTGAAACCATTCCGAGAGGAGACAAAAGATGTCAACATTTCATGCTACAACGATTTTTGCTATTCACCACAATGGTCAATTTGCCATGAGTGGAGACGGTCAAGTTACGTTTGGAAACGCTGTCGTGATGAAACATACTGCCAAGAAGGTTCGTAAGCTTTTTCAAGGGCGTGTCCTCGCTGGGTTTGCTGGCTCTGTAGCAGATGCATTTACACTGTTCGAAAAATTCGAGGGGAAATTAGAAGAATACAATGGTAACCTTCAACGAGCGGCGGTTGAATTAGCTAAGGAATGGAGAAGTGATAAGGTCTTAAGAAGACTAGAAGCGATGCTGATCGTAATGGACAAAAACCATTTATTATTGGTATCAGGTACTGGAGAGGTAATTGAGCCTGATGATGGAATACTCGCAATAGGATCAGGTGGTAATTATGCTCTGTCAGCAGGCCGTGCATTAAAAAAACACGCAGGTAATCACCTTTCCGCAAAAGAGATAGCTAAGGCCGCGCTTGAAACGGCAAGTGAAATTTGTGTTTACACAAATGATCAAATCATTGTGGAAGAACTTTAAAAGGGAGGCCTCATGATGAACTTAACACCCCGTCAAATTGTAGAGCGTCTAGATCAATTTATTGTCGGACAAACAAATGCGAAAAAAGCAGTTGCGATTGCGCTTCGAAACCGATATCGTAGAGGACTATTAACTAGTACTTTAAAGGATGAGGTAGTTCCAAAAAATATTATTATGATCGGACCAACAGGTGTTGGTAAAACTGAAATTGCAAGAAGAATGGCTAAGTTAGTTGGAGCTCCGTTTATTAAAGTAGAGGCGACAAAATTTACCGAGGTTGGATATGTTGGTAGAGATGTTGAGTCAATGGTACGAGATTTAGTAGAGACTTCTGTCCGTTTAGTAAAAGAAGAAAAAATGGTTGCTGTTAAGGATAGGGCACAAGAAAATGCAAACAAAAGAATTGTAGAACTACTAGTACCAGAGAAACAAAAACAAACGAGTATGAAAAATCCGTTTGAAATGTTGTTCGGCGGATCCCAGTCCAACCAAGTTGAAGATGAAGATATACAAGAAGAACAATCGATTGCTCAAAAGAGAAGGCAAATTGCCCATCAGTTAGCGCTTGGTGAACTTGAAGATCATATGGTTACGATTGAAATTGAAGAACAGCAACAATCCATGTTCGATATGCTGCAAGGGTCCGGTTTAGAACAAATGGGAATGAATATGCAGGACGCTCTAGGTGGACTTATGCCTAAAAAGAAAAAAAAGAGAAAACTTCCTGTTTCAGAGGCGCGAAAGGTCTTAACAAATGATGAAGCTCAGAAATTAATCGACATGGATGAAGTGACACAAGAGGCAATTGGACGTGCTGAACAAACTGGAATTATCTTTATTGATGAAATTGATAAAATTGCAGGCAAAAGCCAAAGTAGCTCAGCGGATGTGTCGAGAGAAGGTGTTCAAAGAGATATCCTTCCTATTGTAGAGGGATCTACTGTTGTAACAAAGTATGGTTCAGTCAAAACAGATCATGTCCTTTTCATTGCAGCAGGTGCATTTCACATGGCAAAGCCATCAGATCTCATACCTGAATTACAAGGTCGTTTCCCAATTCGTGTTGAATTGACTAAATTAACTGTTGAAGATTTTGTACGCATTTTAATTGAACCTGATAATGCACTGATTAAACAATACGTTGCACTATTGGAGACGGAAGGTATACAAATTGAATTTTCTGACGATGCTATTCGTAAGTTAGCTGAAGTTGCCTATCATGTAAATCAGGATACAGACAATATTGGTGCAAGGCGTTTACATACGATAATGGAACGTTTACTAGAGGACCTATCATTTGAAGCGCCAGATATCACTTTAGAGAAAATCACAATAACCCCGCAATATGTTGAAGAAAAGCTTGGTACTATCTCTAAAAATCGAGATCTAAGCCAATTTATTTTATAGAACTGTTTTAAGGTTTAAAACCTTAAACAATAGGAGGAGCAAGGTAAAATGGAATTATTAGAAAAAACAAGAAGGATTAATGCACTTTTGCAAAGAGCTGCAGGTAAGCCTGTGAATTTCAAAGAAATGGCTGAGACATTACGTGACGTTATTGAAGCAAACATCTTTGTAGTAAGTAGAAGAGGAAAACTTTTAGGGTTTGCGATAAATCAACAAATTGAAAATGAACGCATGAAAAAAATGTTAGAGGATAGACAGTTTCCTGAAGAGTATACAAACAGTTTATTTAATATTAATGAAACTTCGTCCAATCTTGATATCAACAGCCCTTACACGGCGTTCCCAATTGAAAATAAAGATCTATTCGAGAGGGGTTTAACAACTGTTGTCCCTATCATCGGTGGAGGAGAAAGACTCGGCACGTTAATACTAGCTCGTCTTACTGGTCCATTCTTAAATGATGATCTTATCTTAGGGGAATACGGTGCAACGGTAGTAGGAATGGAGATACTGCGTGAAAAAGCTGAAGAGATTGAGGAAGAGGCTAGAAGTAAGGCTGTTGTACAAATGGCAATTAGCTCACTTTCGTATAGTGAGTTAGAAGCGATTGAGCATATTTTTGAAGAGTTAAAAGGTAATGAAGGTCTGTTGGTAGCAAGTAAGATTGCTGACCGAGTGGGAATTACTCGTTCTGTCATTGTTAATGCACTTCGAAAATTAGAGAGTGCTGGAGTCATTGAATCAAGGTCTTTAGGTATGAAGGGAACTTATATAAAAGTACTAAATGACAAGTTTCTACATGAATTATCCAAATTGAAAACGAGCTAATTACGAAAAAGCCCAATATCCGTCGGGATATTGGGCTTTTTTTTGTGGGTCAAGTTGAGGGAATTCGAGGGAAATCGTCATTTTTTTAAAAAAAATAATGTTACAACATTCGACATTGTATATAATAGAGATACACATGAAAAAAAGTAGCGACAAAAAAAGACTTAGATAGGTCTATTCGCTTATTTTTTGATTGTACTTATAATCGTATAGACTTATCTATCGGAATTAAATAGAATAATAGTGAAAAAATATGTGAAAAAAGTATGGATTGCATTAATATAATTTCTAATATAAATTATTAAAAGACGAGGTGAAGTTGTATGAAACTCTTTTCTGGTACAATAAACAATTTAGAAAATTCGCTAAATTACTCCAATTTAAAACAAAAAGTAATTGCACAAAATATTGCAAATGTCGACACTCCTAACTATAAGTCAAAGGAAGTCCTGAAAACCTCGTTTCAATCAGAATTGAAAAGTGCAATGCAAGCTTTTAAAACAGATACTAGGCATTATGATTTTACAAATGCATCTGCAAGAACGAGCTTTCCGGTCGTTCAAAACTCTAACTCTTCATATAACCATAATGGTAATAGTGTAGATATAGATAAGGAAATGGCTGAATTAGCAGAAAATCAAATTTACTACAATGCACTAATCGAACGGATAAATGGAAAGTTTAATTCATTAAGAACGGTAATTTCAGGAGGGAAATAATAAATGTCGATGTTTCATGGTCTAAATATTACAGCGTCAGCCTTAACCGCCCAGCGATTACGTATGGATATCATTTCCTCCAATATGTCTAATGTTGATACGACAAGAGGAAAATTTGTCGATGGGGAATGGCAACCTTACCGTAGAAAGATGGTTGTTGTGCAACCTAATGAAACAAAATTTTCATCTTATTTGAACACGGCAATGAAGACTTCCACAACCCAGGCGGGAGCAGTTGGGAATGGAGTAAAGGTGACGAAAATTGCCGAAGATCAAACACCATTTAAGTTAGTGTATAATCCAGAGCACCCTGATGCAGACGAGGATGGATATGTGCAAATGCCAAATGTTGATCCTCTTAAAGAAATGGTTGATTTAATGAGTGCAACAAGGTCATATGAGGCAAATGTTACAGTATTTAATGCAAATAAAAATATGCTAATGAAAGCATTGGAAATAGGAAGGTAGGGTGTAGCATAGATGATAAATAAAATTGGCAACCAACCTCTCATCAATAATCAGATGGTAAACCAAATCGGTAAGGCTTCACCAGCTGATTCACAAAAGCAATTTGCGAGCTTTCTAAAAGATTCAATTAACAAAGTAAATCAAGCTCAGATTCAATCGGATATAGCTACTAACAAACTTGCAAATGGTGAAAATATCGATTTACACCAAGTGATGATTGCTTCTCAAAAGGGGAGTATCACGATGCAAGCTACAATTGAAATTAGAAATAAAGTAATAGAAGCTTACCAAGAGATTATGAGAATGTCAGTTTAATGGAGAGATAAGGTAGATAGACAAAGAATAACTGGGAGCGGTTATTACTCTTGCCGATAAACGACGACATAATAACCGGGGGAAACTAATGAACGAGAAAATGCAATTATCTCTAAATAAAATAAAAGATTTTTGGGGTAACAGATCAACAGCACAAAAGGGTATGTTGATTGGTTCTGTTATTCTCTTTTTCATTTTAATATTCGCAGTTGTGACGATGTCATCTAAGGTGAACTTTGTCCCTCTATACAGTAACCTTTCACCAAGGGAAACTGGTGAAATAAAAGCACAGTTAGATGGAAGAGGAATACAGTCACAGATTTCAGATAATGGGTCTACCATTTTAGTTCCTGAAGAGGTTGTAAATACTCTGAAAGTTGAACTTGCTGCTGAAGGATACCCAAACAGTGGGAGTATTGACTATTCATTCTTCAGTCAAAACGCTGGATTTGGTATGACTGATAATGAATTTAACGTATTAAAGCTTGAAGCTATGCAAACTGAGCTTTCAAACCTTATGAAGGGGATTGAAGGAGTACAAGATGCGAAAGTAATGATTAACTTGCCCCAGGAATCAGTGTGGCTAACAGATGATATTCAAGCAGCTTCTGCTTCAATTGTATTAAATACACAAGCAGGTTATCGCTTTGAACCAGAGCAGGTTCAGGCTCTATATAATTTAGTATCGAAAAGTGTTCCTAACCTTCCTACTGATAATATCGTCATCATGAACCAGTTTTTTGAGTATTTTGATTTAAAAAATGAAAATAATGCTAAACACAATGATCCTACTACTGCATTCCAAACTCAACATCAAATTAAACAAGAAGTCGAAAGAGATATACAACGTCAAGTGCAACAAATGCTTGGAATGATGATGGGTCAGGATAAAGTAGTCGTTTCTGTAACAGCAGATATTGATTTTACACAGGAAAACCGTGAGGAGAATCTAGTTTTACCAGTTGACCCTGAAAACATGGAGGGTATAGCTGTTAGTGTAGAACGAATCACTGAAACCTTCACGGGCAACGGAGCAGCAGCTGGGGGTATTGAAGGAACCGGCGAGACGGATATCGTGAATTATGCAACAGGTGCTGAAGGTGGAAATGGGGATTATGAACGAATCGAAGAGCGCATCAATAATGATGTTAACAGAATTAGAAAAGAAATCGTTGAGAGCCCTTATAAGGTAAGAGATATTGGGATTCAGGTTATGGTTGAACCACCAACTGCTGATGACCCAGCTTCATTACCACCACAGGCCATTGATGAAATAGAACAGATTTTAAGTACAATAATTCGAACTTCAATTGCTAAAGAAGCAGGACAGCCGCAATTAACAGATGAAGAAATTGCAACTAAAGTTGCTGTGTCTGTTCAACCTTTTAATGGCAAAGTTGATTTTGCTGCTCCAACACAAGCGATGATTCCTTTATGGGCATACATTGCTGGTGGTGCACTAGTAATTATCATTTTATTATTAGTATTTCTTCTATTTAGAAAGAAAAAGAAAGAGGAAGAAGAGGCAGAAGCGGAAGCTATGCTTAAGGAGTCAATGGCTGCTGCTATCAGTGTTCAGGATATTAATGATGAACGAGAGCAAGAATCAGATATCATTAGACAACAGCTTGAGAAATTAGCAAAAGATAAACCAGGAGACTTTGCAAAGCTATTAAGATCATGGATTGCAGAAGAGTAGGAGGATAGAAATGGCTAAAAAAGATAATAAAGGCGAGCTTAGTGGTCGGCAAAAAGCAGCCATCCTCTTAATCTCAATGGGACCGGATGTATCTGCCTCCGTATATCGACATTTGTCTGAAGAGGAAATTGAAAAATTAACCCTAGAGATATCAGGTGTTCGAAAGGTTGATTCAAGAGCAAAATCGGAAGTACTTGAAGAGTTCCATCAAATAGCTCTGGCTCAAGATTACATCGCTCAGGGTGGTATTGCATATGCGAAACAAGTACTTGAGAAGGCTTTGGGTTCTGACGATGCTGCTAATATTATTAATCGTCTGACATCCTCACTGCAGGTGAAGCCGTTTGATTTTGCGAGAAAAGCTGACCCAGCTCAAATATTAAACTTTATTCAAAATGAACATCCACAAACAATTTCGCTTGTGCTTTCATATTTAGACCCTGCTCAGGCAGGGCAAATACTTTCTGAGTTACCACAAGAAATGCAAGCTGATATAGCTAGAAGAATTGCACTTATGGATAGTACTTCACCTGAAGTCATAAATGAAGTTGAACAAATATTAGAAAGAAAACTATCAACAACCGTAACACAAGACTACACTCAAACAGGTGGAGTCGAAGCGGTTGTGGAAGTTTTAAATGGTGTAGACAGAACAACGGAAAGAACCATTCTCGATGCTCTTGAAATTCAAGATCCAGAACTTGCAGAAGAAATTAAGAAGCGTATGTTCGTATTTGAAGATATCGTTACGCTTGATAATCGTGCGATACAACGTGTTATTCGTGATGTGGATAATCAGGATTTACTTCTGTCACTTAAAGTGGCAAGTGAAGAAGTTAAAGAGATTGTCTTTAAAAATATGTCAAAACGTATGATGGAAACATTTAAGGAAGAAATGGAGTACATGGGTCCTGTACGTTTAAGGGATGTTGAAGAAGCACAATCAAGAATTGTAGCTATTATAAGAAGATTAGAAGAGGCTGGGGAAATAGTCATTGCTCGTGGTGGAGGAGATGATATCATTGTCTAGACTTATTAAGTCTCACAATATTAAGCCCCAACATGAAGAAAAAAAAGTAATACATCTACAATCATTACTTTCTATGGAAGAGCTTGAAGTGATATCTCCAAAGATTGAAGCCGATCAATTAAAAGAAGAGGCACAGCATATTCTCGAAGATGCCAGAAAGCAAGCAGAAACACTAATCAAGGAAGCTGAAGAGCAACTGAGAAAAGCTCAACTTGATATACAGCATTTAAAAGATCAATGGGAAAATGAAAAATTAGAACTTACTGAACGCACAACAAATGAAGCATTTAGTGAAGGCTATCAAAAAGGTGAATCGGAAGCTAAAGCGCATTTTTCTCTTATGTTGGAGCAAGTAGAATCAATTGTTAACCAAGCAAAAAATGACTACCACATGCAAGTAGAAAAGTCAGAGGAAACCATTCTAAGGATTGGTTTAAAAGTAGCTGAAAAAATTATTCATGTTCAATTAGACGAACATCGATCAGACTTCATGCAGGTCGTAAAACAAGCTATTAAAGAAGTGAAAGATCACTCTGATATTAATATTATTGTTCATCCGTCTGTCTATGAGATTGTTTTGGCTCAAAAAGATGAGCTTCAAGCCATATATAACCGAGAGAAAAACTTGTTTATTTACCCTGACGAGGATCTGAAGGAAACAGACTGCATTATTGAGTCTTCCTTTGGGAGAATAGATGCAAGTATCGATAGTCAACTTTCAGAGCTTAAAATAAAGTTATTTGAGTTGCTGGAGGAGGGGAAATCTGATGAAGGTATTAGATCTTATTCATGAAATCAATAGCTTAGACTCATATAAACGCTATGGAAAAGTAACTAGAGTTGTAGGGTTAATGATTGAGTCAAAAGGACCGGATGTGTCAATTGGAGATGTCTGTACCATTCATATCGACCATTCAAATAAGCCACAAACGGTTTCGGCGGAAGTTGTTGGCTTCCGTGATGAAAATGTAATCTTAATGCCATTTTCGAATATTAAGGATATTTCCCCTGGTAGTATTGTAGAGGCAACTAAAAAACCATTACAAATTAAAGTAGGATCAGGGTTAATTGGTAAGGTCGTCGACTCATTGGGCTACCCATTGGATGGTTCGGATTTACCAAAAGGTCTCTCAAGTTATGGTACTGAACATATGCCACCGAACCCAATGCTTAGACCCCCAATAGATGAGGGGATAGAGGTTGGAGTTAAGGTAATTGATTCGTTACTAACCGTTGGTAAGGGACAACGCGTTGGAATATTTGCCGGTAGTGGAGTTGGAAAGAGTACTCTATTAGGGATGATTGCACGAAATACAACTGCAGATTTAAACGTTATAGCTCTGATTGGTGAACGTGGCCGTGAGGTTAGGGAATTTATTGAACGGGATTTAGGACCGGAAGGACTCAAGCGTTCGATTGTTGTTGTAGCCACTTCAGATCAGCCTGCTCTTATGAGAATAAAAGGTGCTTATACAGCCACTGCAATTGCAGAGTACTTCAGAGATAAAGGATTAAATGTCATGCTCATGATGGACTCGGTTACGCGCGTTGCGATGGCACAACGTGAAGTCGGGTTAGCAATTGGGGAACCCCCTACGACAAAAGGGTACACTCCTTCTGTATTTGCTATATTACCTAAGCTTTTAGAGAGAACTGGTACGAATCAGCTTGGTACTATCACTGCGTTTTATACAGTATTAGTTGATGGGGATGATATGAACGAACCAATTGCCGATACGGTTCGAGGAATACTAGATGGACACTTTGTTCTAGATCGACAATTGGCAAATAAGGGTCAGTTCCCAGCTATTAATGTTTTAAAAAGTATTAGTCGTGTAATGAATCATATCGTCCAAGAGGACCACTTGAAATCTGCAGAAAGATTACGAGATCTCCTTGCAACGTATTTGAATTCAGAAGACTTGATTAATATTGGTGCATATAAACGGGGTGCATCAAAGGAAATAGACGAAGCTATTCGATTTTATCCGAAAATTGTTTCCTTTTTGAAACAAGGAACTTCTGAAAAAATCTCCTTAGAGGATAGTGTACAGATTCTAAAAGCATTAGTTAGGGCAGGTGAATAATTTATGGACTTTACTTTCAAATTTCAAAAAATATTATCCATAAAAGAAACTGAGAAGCAAAGAGCCCTAGAATCATACCAACAATCCATTAGCGAGTTCGAGTCAGTTGCTGAAAAGCTATATAGTTTTTTAAAACAGAAAGAAGATTTAGAAACAAATCAATTAAATAAAATATCCGATGGGATAAGTGTTCATGAGATAAAGTATCATCAGCAATTCATTATGAATCTTGAAAAAACAATCATGCATTTCCAAAAGCTGGTTATTTCTGCTCGTCAGAAAATGCATACACAGGAAGAAGCATTACTAGAAAAAAATATTGAAGTGAAAAAGTATGAAAAAATTAAAGAAAAAGAACGAGCAATTCAGCTTGAACTAACAAAGATAAATGAAAATAAGCTGATGGATGACATTTCAATCCAGCAATTTATGAACAGAGAAATTAGGTGATGATATGGAATTACAAGAAAAAGAATCAACTATAAAAAGTAAACTTCAATGGTTTCTTTTTGTTGTGCTTATCCCTTTTCTCTTTGCAATCACTGTAGCCCTTGTTGTGTTAACAATTGCTGGTGTAAATGTGTTTGATGCAGCAAAGCAGTATGGACAGCATATTCCTTTTGTTTCTAGTATCATCCCAGGAGTGGAGCCAGAGATCGATGCAGAAGACAAGCTAAGGGAAGACTTAATTGACCTTGAAGCAACTAATCAAGACCAGCAATCCCAAATAACCGATCTAAAGAATGAAGTTGAGCAAAAACAAGCTGAAATTGACACATTGAAAACAGAGATTGAAAAACTTAATGAAGAGCTCCTTGCAAAAGAAGAGGAGAACCAAGATACAACTCAAACTAAACAGGATCTTGCCAAAATATACGAATCTATGTCAACGAAAAATGCTGCAGCTATTTTAACTGAGCTTCAAGATGAAGATGCTCTAAATATCTTAAGAACGTTAAGTAGCGCAAAATTGAGTGCAATTTTAGCAAAAATGGAACCTGCTGATGCTGCAAGATACACTGAATTACTAGCTATCAACGAAGCGGAATAAAACAGAGCATTTGAAAGGAGGTGAAAAAATGAACGTCGCTGGAATTCCATTGTTTTCACAAGCACCTAATTCCAAAGTGAATGATCTAGGGAAATTATCAGGAAACCAATCAACCTTATTTGGTTCACTCATGTTGCAAAGCACAAGCGGATTACAAGCTGAATTAATTCAAGGTATGCAGGATGTAAACTTGCAGAACACCATGCACCCGTTACTTGCTCTTTTAATGAATAGTATGAATGGTGAGAGTGTTGAAGCGACCGAATCATCTGAGTCAGTACTTGGTGAAAATTTGCTTGAAGAGTTAAAATCGTTGCTTGATCAGTTAATACAAGAGGGGTTACTTCCCCAACATTTGAATGAACAAATGTTAGAAACAGAAGAATCTGAGTTACCAGCATGGTTTAGTTTATTGCCTGATGACCTGTTAACGAAATTAACAGCATTATTCAAGGAACATACTCCAATTGAAGAATTGTTAGGTACTAGTTCGGATCTGCAAAAAGTTGAGTCAATCTTGGCTAGCTATATTCTACTTGATAAAGGTAATACCCAACATTTATCTGGGGATCAAAAAGAAACGCTACAAGCTTTGCTTAAGGTTTTACATCAACAATTCACACAGCAACTAAAGAGTGAATCGTTTACATCTTTTATGAATCAGCCTGAATCAATTCAGCTCTCTAAAGAATTAGAAAAATTATTTACATCCATACTTGCAAAAGCGTCTGATGGCACTAAAGCTCAGGTAGAAACAGGTGTAAATAAGCTAGATTATTTACAGGCGTTATATCAAAGAGCTTCATTAGTTGAACGAAAACTAACGAGCACATCACAAGATTCGAATAGTAAGGTAGCTTTTATGGGGGTTGAAAACGCGGGTCCAATGAGCCGGGTTCAGCAATTCGCATTGTTTATGGAACAAGCACCAACAAAGCAAGTGAATCAAGAGCAATTTATTAAAGATTTTCAAAGTATTTTAGCTAAAAGTAACTTTCAAAATGCAACTGGCGGAATGAAGCTACTTATTAAATTGTACCCAGAAAACCTAGGTCAACTAAGAATTGAAGTTATCCAACAGCAAGGACAATTAATTGCAAGAATCGTTGCTTCAAACGCAACAGCAAAGGAAATGCTTGACTCTCAATTACAAGGACTTAAAAATGCCTTTACGAGCCAAAACATTCAAGTTGAGAAAATTGAAATACTTAATTCTCAAAATTTACAGCAACAATTTGACCGCTCGCTAGATAAGGACGGAAACAACCAACAGTCCTCTAATCGTGATAAGAACAAAGAACAAGAAGAAAATCAAAATGATTCATTTGAGTCAGCTTTTCAGGAAGAACTAATGAATCTAGAAGTGTAGGTGAGTAAATGTCTATTAGCTTTGATCCCACTTTATATTTAAAGAATCAAACAAAGGAACGAACAAGTAAGGGAGATGTTTTAGGAAAAGATGATTTTCTTAAAATCCTAATGACACAGCTTCAAAACCAAGATCCACTAAATCCGATGCAGGATAAGGATTTTATTGCCCAAATGGCGACCTTCACATCTCTTGAACAAATGACAAACATGAATAAAATGCTGGAGAACTTTATTAATACCCAGAATGCTGACAACATCCTGAAATATAGTGAGATGATAGGAAAGAAAGTAGAATGGGGCTATATCGAAGACGGTGTTACTGAAACTGGTGTTTCCATTGTTAAGTCTGTAATTCAGGCAAATTCACAAATATTGCTAGAGCTTGAGGATGGAACAAAAATTCCAACATCATTCATAACAAAAGTTATGAATCAGGAAAATCCTCAAGAAGGTAGTGACACTGCTGGAGGTGAATCAGATGGATCATCGGATACATCAACTACAACACCATCCACTGACTCTTCAAACTAAAAAAATTGAGAAAGACAAGGAAGTAAATACCAATTTTCGCGAGCTTTTGCACGAAGCACTTGGTCTGAAAATTAGTAAGCATGCACAAAAGCGACTTGCAGAGCGAAATATTGAAATTGGGAATGAAAAATGGGTAAAACTACAAGAAAAAATGGCAGAAGCAAGAGATATGGGAATAACGGAATCTCTCGTCGTGATGAATCAAGCGGCACTCATTGTGAACACAAAGAATAATACTGTCATAACAGCGATGAACCGTCATGAAGCTAGCTCGCAAATTTTCACTAATATAAACGGAACCATTTTATTAGATCAATAAGGCTGGACCGAAAGGAAGCCAAGGGTTGTGGACTGACAGAAGCAACTTAATAATTTGAGAGGGGAAAACACTCATGCTACGTTCAATGTACTCAGGAATTGCCGGAATGAGAAACTTCCAAACAAAACTAGATGTAATCGGGAATAACATCGCAAACGTAAATACTTTCGGATATAAAAAAGGAAGAGTTGTATTTAAAGATTTAATGAGCCAATCCATATCTGGAGCAAGTACACCTACCGATAATCGTGGAGGTACCAACCCTGCTCAAGTAGGTTTAGGTGCGACAATGGCAGCTATTGATATGGTAGCTACACAAGGAAGCTTACAAACAACAGGGCGCCAATTAGACTTAGCGATTAACGGAGACGGATTTTTCGTTGTAAATAGAGGTGGACTAAACATGTACACGCGTGCAGGTAACTTCTATTTAGACCAACAAGGCACACTTGTTACAGCAGATGGGTATAAGGTGCAAGGATATCAAGTAAGAGAAGATGGAACGATTGATCCACTTACATTAGGAGAAATCAAGGTTGACACAAATGCATTTATGTCACCAAAGGCAACAACACAAGTAAGTATGGTTGGGAATTTAAATGCAAGTGCTGAAATACCAACTTCAGGACCAACTAGTACTCCTATTACATCAGGTACTACACCTTTATCTACTCAACTTACGTCAAATGAGACATCTATGGACTTAAAGGTAAGAGATTCACTTGGAAATGAACACGATATTCGCGTGATTTATACTAAGACAGCCAATAACACTTGGGATTATGAAGCGTACCGTGTTGACTTTAGTACTGGTGTCTACGGTGACCGAGTTACAAATGGTACTGGAGGAACGTTAGCATTTGATTCAACTGGAAAGTTATCTCCAGCTCCAGCTTCAACAATTGAGGGCTTTACTATTTCTGCAGCTGCCTTAAACAATGGTGCAGACAACTTAGCTGTTAATTTTAATTTCGATTCGATTAGCCAAGTTAGCGGATCAAGCACAATAGCAGTAGGTGAAAAAGATGGTAACGGTGAAGGATACATTGAATCATTCAACATCGGTGCATCTGGTGAGGTAGTAGGCGTATTCTCAAACGGTGAAGTTCAAGTCCTAAGTCAAATTGGGGTAGCTACGTTTGCTAACAACGGTGGTTTAACAAAGTCTGGTAACAACTATTTCACAGAGTCTAATAACTCAGGTGTTGCCAAAATTGGATTTGCCGGAATTGGTCGTGGATCGATTCAATCAGCAGCACTTGAAATGTCAAATGTTGACTTATCTGAAGAATTTACTGAAATGATAACAGCACAGCGTGGATTTCAAGCGAATACTCGTATTATTACAACTTCTGATGAAATCTTACAAGAGCTTGTTAATTTAAAACGATAATATAAGGAGGTGGGGGACTTGAGATTCCTCAAGTCCCCATTCACTTTGATAAAACTAACTAGGTTAAATGGCAGCTCGTTTACAATAAATGCGATCTACATAGAACAAATACAGTCGTTTCCTGACACAACAATTTCTTTAACAACTGGTAAAAAAATTGTCGTGCGGGAGTCTGAAGATGATGTTATCCTACTAGTAAAGGATTTTTATCGACAAATTTCGATTGTGGGTGTTCAATCAAAAATGGAGGGTCCTCATTGTGAAGAACAATAAGCTATTAATTACGATGTTAATTATTATTTTAACGATTACATTAATTGGTGTGGTGGCCCTTTTGTTAATCACGTATCTAGATGATTCATCTGATAGTAAGGAGAAAGAACCGACTATCGATGAAATAGTTGAATACTCAGTCGATATTCCTGAAATTACAACGAACCTTATTTCTGGTGATTTTGTACGTATTCAATTCAAGATTCAAACAGACAATAAGAAGGCTAAGGAAGAATTGCAGAAAAGAGATTTTCAGGTAAAAAACATTATTATTCAAGAATTGTCTGAGATGAATTCAGAACAATTCAAGGGCAAAGAAGGAATTGCCAACCTGGAACTTCTAATAAAAGATGAAATGAATGCTCTGATGCAAGAGGGACACGTGGTAAAAGTGTACACCACCTCCTTTGTCTTACAATAATCGTACTTTAGTTGTTTTATAAAAGGAGGTGAAGCTTTTTGTCAGGAGAAGTATTATCACAAAATGAGATTGACGCCCTGCTTTCAGCTCTTTCGAGTGGTGAAATGGATGCAGATGAATTAAAAAAGGAAGAATCAACTAAAAAGGTAAAATCTTATGATTTTAAGAGAGCACTTAGGTTCTCAAAAGATCAGATTCGTAGCTTAACAAGAATTCATGAAAACTTTGCCAGATTACTGACGACCTTTTTCTCAGCGAAATTAAGAACATATGTACAAATTTCAGTTGCATCAGCAGACCAAATACCCTATGAGGAATTCATTCGTTCTATTCCGAAAATGACCATTCTTAATGTGTTTGAAGTCCCTCCTCTAGATGGAAGACTTATCATTGAGATTAATCCAAATATCGCGTATTCTATGATGGATCGAGTCCTTGGTGGACGAGGAATTAGTGTTAATAAGGTCGAGAACCTTACTGAAATAGAGACAAAGATCATGTCTCAGTTATTTGAACATGCAATGGACAATTTAAGAGAGGCATGGGGAACAATTGCAGATATTGATCCAGTTTTATCTGAATTTGAAGTGAATCCGCAATTCCTACAAATGGTTTCGCCAAATGAGACTGTCGTTGTAATTTCGCTTAACACACAAATTGGTGATACTAGTGGTATGATTAATATCTGTATTCCGCATGTTGTTTTAGAGCCTATTATTTCAAAATTATCCGTACATTACTGGATGCAAGCATCGAAGAAAGAAAGAGAGCCTGAAGAGCTCATTATTCTTGAAAAGCGAATTAAGTCTGCTAGTTTACCAGTCATTGCACAATTAGGAACCTCCCAGATCTCCATTCAAGAGTTCTTACATTTGGATGTAGGGGATGTAATCCAACTAGATCAAAGTATAGATAAACCATTAATAATCAATATAGGGAATGAGGCAAAATTTACTGCTCAGCCTGGGAAAGTAAATAAGAAAGTTGCCGTTCAAATTATGGAACCGATTAAGGGGGGAGATTCTGATGATGAATGATGATATGCTATCACAAGATGAAATTGATGCTCTTTTGAGAGGAAGCGAAGATATAGATGACCATCCTGAAGAGCAGCCCCCAGCTGAAGAGTATTTATCTGGGATGGAACAAGACGCATTAGGTGAAATAGGAAATATTTCATTCGGTAGCTCAGCAACAGCACTATCGACTTTATTAAATCAAAAGGTTGAAATTACAACACCAACAGTTTCTGTTATACACAAAAGTGAGCTTGTTGATGAGTTTCCTCAGCCTTATGTAGCCATTCAAGTCAGCTATACAACTGGATTTAGTGGAGCTAATGTGTTAGTTATTAAGTCAAGCGACGCTGCGATTATTGCAGATTTAATGTTAGGTGGAGATGGTCATAACCCACAGGATCTTCTTGGTGAAATACAATTAAGTGCTGTACAAGAAGCGATGAACCAAATGATGGGTTCAGCTGCAACATCCATGTCAACCGTATTTAAGAAAAAGGTAGATATATCACCACCGAGTATAGAAATGATGGATTTAACTGAAGGTGAGGGGGCAGCCCCGATTCCGGATCAGGATATATTAGTTCAAATTTCATTTAGGTTAAAAATTGGTGATCTAATAGATTCAAGTATCATGCAGTTACTGCCGCTTGAGTTTGCTAGAAGTCTAGTAAATGAATTACTAAATCCAAGCGAAGCGACAGCGCAACCTGCAGCAGCACCAAAATCTAATCAGCAACAAGTTCAACAAGAACAGAAAGCTACTCATGTACAAAGTGCTCCTGCTCAGCAATATCAACAACAGCCACAAGCACCACAAAATGTAATGGGGCATCCTTATCAAGCAGCACCAAGTAATCAACAACCAGATTTCTATCAGCAATCAGCACCTACGCAGCCGCAACATATTGGTACGCCTCATATGGCACCAAATGGCTATCAGCCAACCATTCAACCAGCTGCCTTTACAAACTTTGAACAGACACAATTAGCTGAGGCAGAGGCTAAAAATCTTGATATGCTTTTAGATATACCACTGCAAGTAACAGTCGAGCTTGGAAGGACAAAAAGGTCTGTAAAGGAGATCCTTGAACTATCTTCTGGATCTATACTTGAATTAGATAAGCTAGCTGGTGAACCAGTCGATATTCTTGTTAACAACAAGCTAGTAGCAAAAGGAGAAGTAGTTGTTATTGATGAGAATTTCGGGGTAAGAGTAACCGATATTATTAGTCAAAGCGATAGAATTAGAAAATTACGATAATCTAGGGGGACACAATAATGGCACACAAAATTTTAATCGTTGACGACGCAGCATTTATGAGAATGATGATTAAGGATATATTAAGCAAAAATGGTTACGAGGTTGTTGGAGAAGCTGCTGATGGTGTTCAAGCGGTTGAACAATATAAAGAGTTTAGCCCAGATCTAGTAACAATGGATATTACAATGCCTGAGATGGATGGAATCACGGCATTAAAAGAAATTAAGAAAATTAACCCAAATGCTAAGGTAATTATGTGCTCTGCAATGGGACAACAAGCTATGGTAATCGATGCTATTCAAGCAGGTGCAAAGGATTTTATCGTAAAGCCATTCCAGGCAGACAGAGTTTTAGAAGCGATTGGTAAGACTCTGGCTTAAAATATAAATGAGGTGGCAAATTTTGCTACAACAATTAAGAAAAATCGTATTTTTATTTTGTATGGTACTCCTATTTATGCCGCTTGTACAATCAAACGTGCAGGCGGAGACAAATAGTGGAAGTCAAAGTGTATCTGAATGGATTAAAGAGAATGAAAAAACAGATACCTCGGTTGACACTAAAGAAGAAAGTCCGTTGGACCCTGTTCAACAAGATGAAACTGTAATAGATACCGGAACTACTAATGTAACAAAAGTCGGTTTTGGAGATTTCTTTAATGTTATTTTTTCTTTTGCCATTGTACTATTTCTCTTACTTGCAACACTGAGGTTTATTAAGAAGAAGAACCAGAGCTTTGATTCTACTAGAAAAATCAATAATATTGGTGGGACAAGCTTAGGTGGTAATCGGTCTATTCAATTAATAAAGGTAGGAAACCGTATCCTTGTTGTTGGAGTTGGCGAAAATATCCAGCTGCTATATGAAATTAATTCAGAGGATGAAATAAATGAGCTTTTATCTCATCAGGATACAGAACTTCCAATACGCGAACCTCTATCTTTCTTGAAGAATAAAATTTTTAAAAAAGACGAGACATCTCAAGATTCTGTATCTGAGCAGAACTTTAAGGCAATATTTAAAGATCAACTAAGTCATCTTCAAAAAGATAGGAAAAAGCTTTTAGATGAGCTATCTAGAAAGGGAAAACGAGAACATGAATGAGTTTATGGAATTTTTTAATAATAGTGATCCGACCAATGTTGCGACATCTGTTAAACTTCTTCTGTTATTGACAGTTCTTTCTATTGCTCCAAGTATTCTCGTTTTAATGACTAGCTTTACAAGAGTACTCATTGTCCTTTCCTTTGTTAGAACAGCTTTAGGTACACAGCAAATGCCACCTAACCAGGTTGTTGTGGCATTGGCTCTTTTTATTACTTTCTTCGTTATGTCACCAGTCTTTTCTGAGGTGAATCAGCAAGCTCTTACACCGCTATTTAATGAAGAAATTTCACTTGAAGAGGCATATGAAAGAGCATCAACCCCGATGAAAGAGTTTATGAGTAAACATACGCGACAAAAAGATTTAGCCCTTTTTATGGGCTATGCTGGGATGGAAAAGCCTTCCTCAATCGAGGAAATTCCATTAACCGTATTGGTCCCTGCATTTGCTATTAGTGAAATAAAGACTGCTTTTCAAATAGGATTTATGATCTTTATTCCGTTTTTAATTGTGGATATGGTTGTAGCAAGTGTACTAATGTCAATGGGGATGATGATGTTACCACCCGTTATGATTGCTCTTCCATTCAAAATCCTACTATTTGTTCTGGTGGATGGTTGGAATTTAGTGATCAAGTCTTTATTAATTAGTTTTTAGAAAGGGAGGTTAAAGTATATGAGCCCAGAATTTGTTATTACAATGGCTGAACAATCTGTTTATACAGTTCTTGCAATCTCCCTTCCTTTATTATTAGTTGCACTCGGTGTAGGACTCCTAGTCAGTATTTTCCAAGCAACAACCCAAATACAAGAGCAGACGCTTGCTTTTATTCCAAAAATTGTTTCTGTTTTTGTTGCACTTATCTTTTTTGGACCATGGATGTTATCAAAGATGATTCGATTTACCTTCGATATCTTTAATAATCTTCATAAATTTATAGGTTAGAGATAAATGGATATTTTCAGCTTTAACTTGCTTGGCTTTTTGCTCATCCTACTAAGAGTTTCTGCTTTTTTCGTAGCTGTACCTATTTTTTCATACCGAACGATACCTACAACACACAAGATTGGTTTGGCTGTTTTTTTGTCATGGATTATGTATTATACTGTTGAAATTCCAACTTTTGCATTTGATGGTTTATATATATTATTGATTCTCAAGGAAATTATGGTAGGTTTACTAATTGGGCTAATTGCCACCATTCTGTTAACTGCAATACGAGTTGCAGGTGGTTTTATTGATTTCCAAATGGGTTTTGCTATTGCTAATGTCATTGATCCACAAACTGGGACCCAAAGCCCAATTACGGGTCAATTTCTATACATCTTTGCGTTATTATTTCTATTAGCAATAAATGGTCATCATATGCTGCTAGATGGTGTTTTTTACAGCTACCAAACTATCCCAATTGATCAAGTAGGGGTACCGTTTGGTGATGAAAAAATGCTGAATCATATAGTAAGCACGTTTAACTCAATGTTTGTTATTGCATTTCAAATGTCATTACCCATAGTCGGATCACTATTTTTAGTAGATGTAGCTCTTGGGATCATGGCTAAAACAGTCCCTCAACTTAATATTTTTGTCGTGGGATTTCCTATTAAGATAGCATTGAGTTTTCTGTTACTCATGATCGTAATGGGACCCTTTTTCATGTTGGTAGGGAATTTATTTGAACAAATATTAATTGCGATGAGAGGCTTGATGTCAATAATAGGAGGGGGTTAATGTGTACAGGTACCAACTTAACCTTCAATTTTTTGCAGGAGAGAAGACTGAAAGAGCTACTCCTAAGAAAAGACAAGATACTAGAAAAAAAGGTCAAGTAGCAAAGAGTCAAGATATCAATACGGCTATTCTTTTACTATTTGTATTTTTATTTTTTTGGTTTAGTGGCCAGGCTATGCTAGGGCGTTTAACAAACATTTTCACCCAAAGCTTTGAGCATAACATGTTAGTTACAGTCACTGAACAAACAGTTTTCTCTATATTTGTTGGTATGCTACCGGAAATAGGACTAATGGTATTGCCATTAATGCTAGTTGCAATGACGGGTGGGGTAGTAGCAAGTTATATGCAAATAGGGTTTCTGTTTTCAACTGAAGCGATTCACTTTAAACTGAATAAGCTTAATCCTATGAATGGTCTTAAGCGCATGTTTGGCTTGAAAGCCCTTGTCGAGTTATTAAAATCGATACTGAAAATTAGTCTAATTGGGACTGTTACTGTATCAGTATTATGGCTTGAATGGGAAGAAGTACTATTATTATCTCAAAAAAGTGTTGGTGCCTCGCTTGCATTTTTAGCGATGCTAGTGTTAAAGATGGGTCTTGCAGCCTCAGTCGTATTAATTTTCATTGGTATATTTGATTATTGGTATCAGAAGTATGATTATGAAAAGAGTATTAAGATGTCCAAGCAAGATATAAAAGATGAACATAAAAACGCTGAAGGTGATCCGCAAATAAAAGCAAAAATTAAGCAAAAGCAACGTGAAATGGCTATGCAACGTATGATGCAAGAGGTTCCAAAAGCTGATGTTGTTATTACTAACCCTACTCACTATGCGGTAGCACTTAAATATGATGAAACGAAAATGCATGCCCCATATGTGGTAGCACTTGGTGTTGATTATGTTGCCTTAAAAATTCGTTCAATTGCTCAAAATCACGATATCCCAACAATTGAAAACAGACCGCTTGCAAGAGCATTATATGATCAAACGGAAATTGGTGATGTCGTTCCAGATGAGTTTTTTAAAGCTGTAGCAGAAATTCTTGCTTATGTTTATAAGCTAAAGCAAAAGATATAAAAGGTGTAAGGAGAGTTGCAAATGTCAGCAAGAGATTTCCCAATAATAGCTGGTGTCGTTTTAATTGTAATCATGTTAGTTATTCCATTACCACCAGTTATGTTAGATATATTAATAATGGTCAACATTTCTCTTGCTCTCATTGTTTTACTTACATCAATGAACATGCAAGAACCGCTTCAATTATCAGTATTTCCTTCTTTATTGTTAATCTTAACTTTATTTCGATTAGGATTAAACGTATCAACAACGAGATCCATTCTTAGTAATGCAGAAGCTGGTAATGTTGTACACACCTTCGGGAATTTCGTTATCGGCGGTAATCCATTAGTCGGTTTTGTTGTATTTTTGATTCTTATCATTATTCAGTTTATGGTCATAACGAAAGGGTCAGAACGTGTTGCTGAAGTGGCAGCTCGCTTTACATTAGACGCAATGCCAGGTAAACAAATGGCGATTGATGCTGACTTGAACGCAGGCTTAATCAATGAGAAACAAGCGACTGGTAGAAGAGACAAGATCCAACGAGAAGCTGACTTTTATGGAGCGATGGATGGAGCGAGTAAATTCGTAAAAGGGGATGCCGTTGCTGGTATCATCATCACCATCATAAATATATTATTTGGAATTATCATTGGAATGGTTCAAATGGATATGTCTATTAGTGAATCTGGGTACACGTATATGTTACTTACTGTTGGAGATGGATTAGTATCACAAATACCTGCTTTAATGATTTCTACTGCAACAGGGATTATTGTTACTAGAGCAGCTTCTGATGGTAACCTATCACAGGACATCACAGGTCAATTATTTCGTTTCCCGAAAATGCTTTACGTAGCTGGTGGCACCATTTTTTTACTGGGGCTTGTAACACCTTTGAATGATATCCTTACCATTCCAATTGCGGCTATAATGGCAGTTGGTGGTTATTTAATTAGTCGTAAGCTAGTTCCTGATGAACAAGATATTGAAGAACTTGAAGAACAAATTGAAACAGATGAAATGAAAAGTCCGGAAAGTGTTGTCAACCTTCTTAATGTTGATCCGATTGAATTTGAGTTTGGGTATGGGTTAATACCTCTTGCTGATGCAAATCAAGGAGGAGATCTGTTAGATCGAGTTGTTATGATTAGACGACAGCTTGCAATCGAATTTGGAATTGTTATTCCAGTTGTAAGAATACGAGACAACATTCAGTTACAACCTAATGAATATCGACTTAAAGTAAAAGGAAATGAAGTGGCGAAGGGTGAACTTCTCTTAGACCATTATTTAGCGATGAGTCCAGGTGTTGATGATGATTCAATAGAAGGAATTGATACAATTGAGCCTTCATTCGGTCTCCCGGCAAAATGGATTTCAGAGGATGTAAAAGAACAAGCTGAAATGTTCGGTTATACTGTAGTAGACCCGCCATCTGTTGTATCAACACATATAACAGAGATTTTAAAGTCAAATGCGCATTTATTACTGGGTAGACAGGAAACAAAACAGCTTATTGACCATCTTAAAGAATCGTATCCTATTCTTGTTGAAGAGGTTACGCCAAATCCATTATCAATTGGCGATATACAAAAGGTACTTGCGAAGCTGTTAAAAGAAAAGGTGTCAATTCGCAACCTACCTGTCATTTTTGAGACATTAGCTGACTTTGGAAGAATGTCTACGGATACAGATCTTCTCACCGAATATGTACGACAATCGTTGGCAAGACAAATCACTTCTCAATTTGTAAGTGATGGTGAGATTTTGAGAGTTGTCACCTTATCAGGTAAGGTAGAAAAAGCAATCGCCGAAGGTGTACAGCAAACAGAGCATGGAAATTATTTATCACTTGATCCGACCATTTCGCAAAACATCATTCAATCAGTTGCCACACAAGTTGAGCAATTATCAATGCAAGAGCAACAATCCATTTTACTATGCTCTCCTGCTGTTAGAATGTACGTGAAGCAATTAATTGAAAGGTATTTACCTAATGTCCCAGTCTTGTCCTATAACGAATTAGAAGCGAATGTCGAAGTTCAAAGTGTAGGGGTGGTGAATATAGAATGAAGGTAAAAAAATATGTTGCTCCATCTATGCCCGAGGCAATGAAAAAGATTAGAGCCGAGTTAGGAAAAGAAGCGGTCATTCTCAATTCCAAAGTGATCCATACAGGAGGATTTCTCGGTTTTTTCACAAAGAAAAATATTGAGGTAATTGCAGCAATAGATCCATCTCCTTTTGAGAAAGAACAAACGAGGAAGGAGATGGAGATACCTCGTTCTCCTATGAAGGTGGAGGTCCCGTTAGAGAAGTCTGAGTGGAAAGATACTCCGAATAAGAATGTAAAGGAGAATCCAGAGCTCATACAAGAAATTGATGAACTTAAAAGGTTAATTAAGGGTATGAATCACTCTCAGCAAAATAATGTAAAAACAACAACTTTCTATCCTGAGGAACTTCAAATCATTGACAAACGATTAATCGATCAAGAAATTGACGATTCTATTCGTGGAAATATACTATCAAAACTAGTAGAGCGATGGTATAAGAATAATGCGGATGCTACAGAGGCAGAAGTAACGAATTGGCTTCATGAGCTACTTTTTCAAATGATTCAAGAATATAAGCACGGTGGTATTTCCTTTACGAAAAAGTTTGTAAATGTTGTAGGTCCCACTGGAGTCGGAAAAACAACATCTTTGGCAAAGATTGCCGCTGAATGTGTCATAAAGCATCACAAGAAAGTAGCATTTATTACGACCGATACATATAGAATTGCGGCAATAGATCAGTTGAAAACGTATGCAAAAATCTTAAATGTCCCGATCGAAGTCTGTTACAATTTAGATGATTTTGTAAAGGCAAAAGAAAAGTTTGAGGAGTACGATTTAGTTTTCATCGATACAGCCGGGCGAAATTTTAGAAATCAACAATATGTTGAAGATCTAAAAGAAGTGATTGATTTTACAGAGGAAATGGAAACATTCCTTGTATTATCACTAACAGCGAAGCAAAGGGATATGATGGAGATTTACAAGCAATTTTCACTTATTGATATCAATCGCTTTATATTTACAAAAGTGGATGAAACAAGTCAGTATGGCTCAATTGTCAATTTAATTCTTACACTCAATAAAGGTGTAGCCTATTTAACAATTGGACAAAACGTCCCTGATGATATCATAGAGGCAACACCAACTATCATTGTGAATACAGTTCTTGGAGTAGATAAAAAATGAGAGATCAAGCAGAAAGCTTAAGACTTAGACTTCAAAGAATAAATGATCAATCAGAAGCAAAGGTTATTGCAGTAGTTAGTGGAAAAGGGGGAGTTGGGAAATCTAATTTTTCCTTAAATTTCTCCATAAATTTAGCAAAAAGTGGGCAAAATGTCCTGTTAGTGGACATGGATATTGGTATGGGAAATATCGACATTTTAATGGGTCAAAGCTCGAAGGGGAGTTTTGTTGATCTATTTAAACAAGGTGTGACCATCCACGATTTGATAAAAAATGGCCCAGGAGGAATCTCCTATATTTCTGGAGGTTCAGGACTAGCTACTATCTTTAAACTTGATCATGACAAGCTCACTTATTTAATCAGCCAACTAGAAAAACTCTCTTTAGAATATGATTATATTTTGTTTGATATGGGAGCAGGTGTTACGGAGGATACACTTCAACTTTTATTATCAGTACATGAAATTTTTGTCATCACAACACCTGAACCTACATCAATTACCGATGCTTATTCAATGATGAAGTTTATTTGTTCAAAAGAACATCATGCTGAGTTTTATCTCGTTGTTAACCGAGTTCAAAGTGAAAAGGAAGGAATACAAACACTTACTCGACTAAGTGAAGTCATGAAACAATTTTTAAGAAAAGAAATTGTTAAATTAGGTTTTTTACCAGATGATAGGTCAGTGTACAAGGCAGTTAGTAGACAAATACCATTTTCTATTTATGATCCGAAGTCAGCAGCAAGTCGATCCATGAATGAACTGACTAAAAAGTATACAAGCGGTTCTATTGAGGGTGCTAAGCCGAAATCGAAGTCATTAGGCTTTATTACAAAACTCCGGCATTACTTCTCTGAAAGGTAGGGTGTACTTTGGAAAAAGTGAAAGTGTTAGTTGTAGATGACTCAGCATTTATGAGAAAATTAATCACTAGTTTTCTTGAAGAAGATCAAAGATTCGAAATTGTCGGAATTGCCCGGAATGGCCAAGATGCGGTTCAAAAGGCGAAACTGGTTTCTCCAGACGTCATAACAATGGATGTTGAAATGCCTATTTTAAATGGGATTGAAGCACTTCAAGAGATCATGAAATCAAATCCTATACCCGTTGTGATGCTTTCTAGCACAACTAAGGAAGGTGCAGAGAACACCATGCTTGCATTCCAGTATGGTGCAGTAGATTTTATCACCAAACCTTCTGGGGCTATTTCACTAGATCTTCATAAAGTAAAGGATGATATTCTTGAGAAGGTTTATTATGCTTCAAAGGTAAAACAAGAGAAATTACGCCGATATTCGGAGCCTCTGAAAACATCTATACCATATGTAGAAAATTGTAGTAAAATAGATAATAAGGAAAAAGTACTTAGGAAATTTGAATCAAAAAAGAAACTAGTTTGTATTGGAACATCAACAGGTGGACCGAGGGCATTACAACAAGTCATCACAAATTTACCAAAAGACATTGATGCCCCTATCTTAATTGTCCAACATATGCCTCCTGGATTTACAAAGTCATTGGCTTCAAGGCTAGACTCACTAAGTTTACTTGAAGTGAAGGAAGCAGAAGATGGAGAAATTATTCAAAATGGTGTTGCTTACATTGCACCGGGTGGCTTCCACCTTAAAGTAAGGAAAGTCGGTGCCTCATTAGCTGTTCAATTAGAGCAAACACCACCTAAGAATGGGCATCGTCCATCGGTAGATGTCATGTTTGAATCTATCAGTAAAATACCAGATTACGGTAAAATTGCTGTCATCATGACAGGGATGGGGTCTGATGGAACGGAGGGTTTGAAAACTATGAAATCATCAGGTGATGTACAATGTATCGCTGAATCTGAGGATACTTCCATCGTTTTCGGAATGCCTAAATCTGCAATTGCAAGTCAAATGGTTGATTATGTAACGAACCTTGACGAAATCTCAACACAAATAACTAAACTGCTGCTAAAGTAAGGGGTGCTTCGAGTATGGAAATGAGTCAATATTTGGAAGTGTTTATTGAAGAAAGTAAGGAACATTTACAAGCTGTTAATGATCACCTATTAGAATTAGAGAAAAACCCTACTAATCTATCAATTGTAAATGAAATCTTCCGATCAGCACATACGTTAAAAGGTATGTCAGCTACAATGGGTTATGAAGATTTAGCCAGCCTCACTCACCAAATGGAAAATGTATTAGATGGAATTCGTAATAATAAAATTAATGTAACACCGGGAATTTTAGATGTAGTTTTTCAGTCTGTTGACCATTTGGAAGAAATGGTCCTATCGATTGCCTCGGGTGGGGACGGAAAAAAAGATGTAAAAGATGTTGTAGTTAAATTAAAAATGATTGAAGAAGGAAAACAGCCTCAATCAGCTAATACAACAGAGACTAGCACAGAACAAGAAGGACAAACTAATACTGGTGCAACTTCTACCTCTGTTCCAAGTCAAGAGTATGATGAGTTTGAATTAACTGTTATTCAGCAATCTAAAGAACAAGGTTTTGAGGCGTTCGAAATTGAGGTTGAACTTAGAGAAGATTGTTTATTAAAAGCAGCTCGAGTATTTATGGTTTTTGAAATTCTTGAGCAACTTGGAGAAGTCATTAAATCTAACCCTTCAGTTGATTTACTTGAGGATGAAAAATTTGATCACCTCTTTACCGTTACGGTTGTGTCAAAGGAGACAGCAGATGACATTCAAAGTAAAGTACTAAAAGTGTCTGAAATTCATCACGTAAAGGTTCAAGCTATAAATCTAGGAAGTAATCGTTCTTCAATTTCTGAAGATTCCAAACAAGAAGAACAAACAATTACGAAAGTTGAATCGTCTGAAGTTGTGGAGTCTACTAAAAAGCAAACTACAACTAAAGAAGCAACCGTTAGCAATAAAACGATTAGGGTAAATATTGAAAGACTGGACGTATTAATGAATCTATTTGAAGAATTAGTCATTGATAGAGGAAGATTAGAACAGATTTCTAATGAACTCAACAATGCGGAGCTTCATGAAACAGTTGAGAGAATGACTAGAATATCGGGAGACCTTCAAAATATCATTTTGAATATGAGAATGGTTCCAGTAGAAACGGTCTTTAATCGCTTCCCTAGAATGGTTCGCCAATTAGCAAGAGATTTAGGAAAACAAATTGATTTGCAGGTAGTAGGAGCTGAAACAGAGCTTGACCGAACGGTTATCGACGAAATCGGAGATCCTCTTGTTCACTTAATTAGAAATGCATTAGATCATGGGATTGAGATGCCAGAAGTAAGAAGAAAGAATGGAAAGAAAGAAGAAGGAACTGTCATATTAAAAGCTTACCATAGTGGAAATCATGTCTTCATTGAAATTGAAGATGACGGTGGCGGAATTAGTCGTGATAAGGTTCTAAAGAAAGCAATCAGTAATGGAATCGTTTCAGAGCAAAGTGCAGCTACTTTATCTGATAAACAAGTATATGAACTTATCCTTGCATCTGGTTTTTCTACAGCTGAAACCATATCAGATATTTCAGGTCGCGGTGTAGGTCTTGATGTTGTTAAGAATACGATTGAATCACTCGGAGGTTCTATTACAATCGATTCTACTTTAGGGGAAGGCACAACGTTCTCCATTCAGCTTCCATTAACATTATCCATTATTTCAGTTATGTTAGTTGAACTACAAAGAGAAAAATTTGCGATCCCTTTATCTTCGATTATTGAAACAGCTATTGTTAAAAAAGAAGATATCCTAAATGCACATAATCAAAAAGTAATTGATTTTAGAGGTAAAGTTGTACCTTTAGTATATTTAAACGATATTTTCGAAGTACCTGTTTACGAACAAGGAGATCAATTCTTATCAGTTGTCATTGTTCGTAAAGGAGATAAGATGGCAGGATTAGTTGTAGATTCCTTCATCGGACAACAAGAAGTTGTATTAAAATCACTAGGAAATTACTTAACGTCTGTATTTGCAATCTCAGGAGCAACGATTTTAGGAGATGGACAAGTTGCTTTAATTGTGGATTGTAATGCATTAATTAAGTAAATTGAAGGGAGGATTATAAATGATTGAAATGGCTCAACAAGAGATAAAAGTGATTGTATTTCAATTATCAGATGAGGAATATGGGATACCAGTACAACAGGTAAGATCAATTGAAAAGGTACAACATATTACAAGAGTTCCTCGTACAGCGCCTTTTGTTAAAGGGGTTATAAACTTACGAGGTGTAGTTACGCCAATCATTGACTTAAGAACTCGTTTCTCACTTGGAGAGAAAGAGTATTCTGACTCTACTAGGATCATTATTGTTGCACTTGAAAATATGGAAGTTGGGCTCATTGTTGATGCTGCAAATGACGTAATTGATATTAAAGCAGATGCAGTTGAACCACCTCCAGAGGTGGTAGGAGCAGTTGAGGCTGATTATATAAAAGGTGTCGCTAAGGTAGGGAAGCGTCTATTAATCTTATTAAATCTAGATCATGTTCTTAATTCGGACGATTTGAAAGAAATAAAATAAAGGAAAATGTATCAATGTCTTTTTTAGAGAAAATAAATTCTACACATATTGATATCCTAAAAGAGGTTGGGAATATAGGAGCAGGGCATGCAGCAACTGCTCTTTCTCGCCTGTTAAATAAAAAAATAGATATGAAGGTTCCAGATGTGAAGATTGCTTCATTTAATGAAATGATGGACTTAATTGGTGGACCTGAGAATGTCGTAGCAAGTGTATTTTTAAGGGTTGAGGGGGATGCCCCTGGGAGTATGTTCTTTATATTATCCCTTGAACAAGCCTCTCATTTTATTCAATATTTAACAAATGATCCATCTTTTTCAATGGAAATACTGCCTTATCCAGAATTAGCAACATCAGCCCTTCAGGAACTAGGTAATATCCTTTCTGGATCATATTTATCTTCCTTTTCAGATTTTACAGGGTTAAATTTATATCCATCTGTTCCGGCAATAAGTATTGATATGATTGGCGCAATTATTAGTTATGGGTTAGTTGAGCTTTCACATGAAGGTGACTTAGCCATTGTCATTGATACAGCTTTTCAAGAAGAGGATCAGCCTATAACAGATAGTGTTAAAGGTCATTTTTTCTATCTTCCAGACCCAGAATCATTTCAGAAAATATTTAAGGCACTAGGGGTACAGGATGATGAATGAGATTTCTCAAGTTGTTAAAGTTGGAATTGCAGATATGAATATAGTTAAACCACCATGTGTTATTAGAACCTCTGGACTAGGTTCTTGTGTTGGGGTAGTCATATATGATGCAACAAACTGTATTGCTGGTATGGTGCATGTTATGTTACCAGACTCCTCTTTAACTAAAGGAGGAACTATTAATATTGCTAAATTTGCAGATACTGGAATTGAAGCATTAATTAATTTAATCGTAAAGGCAGGAGGAAGCAGGCAATTATTAAAGGCGAAAATGGCTGGGGGTGCTCAAATGTTTCAATTTACTTCGGGGAATGAATTAATGCGAATTGGACCTAGAAATGTTGAAGCAGTTAAGAGCGAGCTAGATAAATTTAATATAAAAATAGTGGCTGAAGATACAGGTGGAAACAGTGGTCGTACAATTGAATTTAACCCATGCAACACAGAATTAACCATTAGAACCGTAAACCAGGGAGTTTCAATACTTTAATGGCTGGGACGTGGGTATTTAATTTATTTTTCGCGTTTTTTGGATTTGCCTTGGTTTTTGTCTCTTCCTTTGCCCAAAATAGCTTTTTCACTTCTGTCTATCGCGGTTTTTTTGCATCTATTTTTTTCTTCCTCATCGCCTATTTTTTTAGATGGATGGTCTATTTTATTTTACTTGAACCACAGAGCAATGCAGATAAGCATGATGATAGTGATGTTGAATTAGATTCTGAAACGAATGAGAATCTAAGAGAAAACGAACATGTATATCAAGCTCCAGAGGCTTTAAGTGATGATGAAGCAAAGCTTGCTTCTCAATATATAAAAGAGTTACTTAACGAAAAGGATTAAATTCTAAACGTACGTGAAGAATTTTGATTATTATGGTGGATAATGTATAGTAAGATATGGCTTCACTGATAAAGAGAGATCTATACCGGCATGAAGAGGAGGATTGTTATGACTCAAATTACTTCAAATGAGGATCAAGTATACTGGCAAAAATGGGTAGATACGCGTGATTCTCATGCTGGTGACTCATTGATGAGGATATATATGCCACTTGTTCATTATCACGTCCAACGAATTGCTGTTGGACTACCCAAAAATGTTAGTAAGGATGAGTTAATCAGTCTCGGTATGTTAGGGTTATATGATGCGCTTGAAAAGTTTGATCCTTCTCGAGACCTGAAATTTGATACGTATGCTTCATTTCGGATTCGAGGAGCTATTATTGATGGTTTAAGGAAAGAAGATTGGCTTCCTAGAAGTTCAAGAGAGAAGACGAAAAGAGTAGATTCAGTCATTGAAAAGCTTGAACAAAAGTATATGCGGACGGTGACAGCAAAGGAAATTGGCGAAGAACTTGGGATGTCAGAAGATGAAGTAAATCAGACGGTTACAGAAGGATTTTTCGCGAATATTCTTTCGCTTGATGATGGTCTAAAAGAAACTGATGAATCAAAGGATGCCCCAAAGTTTACAATTAAAGATGAAAAAACCCTTACACCTGAAGAAAAAATGTTAAAGGATGAAATGATTAAAAAACTTGTGACAGGGATTGAACAACTCAATGAAAAAGAACAATTAGTCATTAGTCTGTTTTACAAGGAAGAACTAACTTTAACAGAGATTGGAAGCGTTATGGGGTTATCAACTTCAAGAATTTCACAAATTCACTCAAAAGCTTTATTTAAAATGAAAAAAATATTAGATCATTTATATTCATAAATTGTGATAATTCATCTAATGTTTTAGCATATAGTGATGTTAAGATCATTACTATTCAATTAAAAGGAAGTGAATGAAATTGAGTTTGAAATTAGTTGAGCTTCAGGTAGCGCTTCCAAGAACACAAATTGTAGGGAAAATTCACGATCAAATGGAACATCGTGGCCAAGTCATGCAGGAAAATATAGTGGCTTCAAAATTGAAAGAAGAAGATCGAAAGCGAAAGCAAGTACAAAAGAATGACCAAAAAGAAAAATCATCTTTAAAATCTGAGGATGGCACATCAAATTCCACTCATTATCTTCCTTTAGAAGCAGAGGACAAGAAGCAAGTCTTTCAAAAACAACAGCACCCTTATAAAGGGAAATCGATTGATATAAGTGGGTAAGGAGTGTTTATGAATACTTTTTTACTAGTTATTAGTTTCATCCTTCATGCAATTTCTTTCTTAATCATTGTCCTTCTATTTTACAAATTAGAGCAGACTAAAAGTATAGAACGAAAGCAAGAGGCCATGATGAAAGATATGGAAAACTTGCTTTCTTCGTATGTAATGGAGATGAAAGAAGAAAACGAGACGTTTCTAAGGATGGTTAGTCAAGAAAATCATCAAAACGCAAATAACTATCTCCAATCGGCTAAGCCCCCTATTGTTCAAGAGCAGGAAACTGTTCTATCAAAAATCGACCAGACAGAACAGCAGCTTTCGAATGAGGTTCTCCAAGACCTACTTCCTAAATATGAACAAGAGGCAAATACCCTCTTGCAAGCTGTACAAGAGTCAAAGGAAATTGATAGAATCAATAAACTTCCTATTCAAGAACAAGCAAAAATCTTACATAACCAAGGGCTTTCTATTGAGGAAATTGCAAAGAAACTGAGCAAAGGAAAGACCGAAATTGAGCTTTACTTAAAATTCTATTCCTAGTTTGATAAATCTAGCTTGATTATGGGTTTTTGTTATGTTATATTATTTCTTGGTGTTAATTACACACGCTTATTGATTTGGACAAAGGTGCTGCCATGCAGTCTTGTTCAAATATGATATAGGCGGAGGAACAAAAAACCATTTAGGAGGAAACACAACATGTCAGTAATCTCAATGAAGCAATTGCTTGAAGCTGGTGTTCACTTCGGTCACCAAACTCGCCGTTGGAACCCAAAAATGAAGAAGTACATTTTCACAGAGCGTAACGGGATTTATATTATCGATCTTCAAAAAACTGTGAAAAAAGTTGAAGAAGCTTATAACTTTGTTAAAGAACTAGCTGCAAACGGTGGAACTATGCTATTTGTTGGTACAAAAAAGCAAGCACAAGATGCTGTTAAAGAAGAAGCAGAGCGCGCAGGTATGTACTATGTGAACCAACGTTGGTTAGGTGGTACTCTAACAAACTTTGAAACAATTCAAAAGCGTATTAAGCGTCTTCGTGACATCGAAAAAATGCAAGAAGATGGAACTTTTGAAGTTCTTCCAAAGAAAGAAGTTATTAACTTAAAGAAGGAATTAGAGCGTCTTGAAAAATTCCTAGGCGGAATTAAAGACATGAAGCAAATTCCTGATGCACTATTTATTATCGATCCTCGTAAAGAGCGTATCGCAGTTGCAGAAGCACACAAATTAAACATTCCAATCGTAGGTATCGTTGATACAAACTGTGATCCGGATGAAATTGATGTAGTTATCCCTGCAAACGATGATGCGATTCGTGCTGTTAAGCTACTAACTGCAAAGATTGCTGATGCAATCCTTGAAGCTAAACAAGGTGAAGAGACAGCTACAACAACTGCTTAAGTTTATGTGAAGGTGATAAGAGGGATGAAAGCCTTTTTATCACCTTTTTTAAGGAAAGATATAAGATTTAATTTATTTATATTCGGCTATATTAATAAATAGCCCGAACAACTTTGTACATATTGCTTATGTTAATTAAAAGGAGGAAATAACAATGGCTATCACAGCTCAAATGGTAAAGGAACTTCGTGAAAAAACTGGTGCTGGAATGATGGATTGTAAGAAGGCATTAACAGAAACTGATGGAGATATGGAAAAGGCAGTTGATTTCCTACGTGAAAAAGGAATTGCAAAGGCTGCTAAAAAGTCGGACCGTATCGCTGCTGAAGGTACATCATATATCGAGGTGATGGGGAATGAAGCGGTCATTTTAGAAGTAAACTCTGAAACAGACTTCGTTGCAAAAAATGAAGGCTTTCAAACATTAACAAAAGAATTAGCTTCACATATATTAAAGAATAAGCCGGCTACTGCTGAAGACGCTTTAGAACAAAAAATGGACAATGGTGCAACTGTATCTGAACATATTAACTCTGCTATTGCTAAAATTGGTGAAAAGTTAACACTTCGCCGTTTCACTGTGGCAACTAAAGGTGACAATGATGCATTTGGCGCCTACTTACACATGGGTGGACGTATTGGTGTGTTAACAGTTCTTGAAGGAACAACTGATGAGTCAGTTGCTAAAGATGTAGCGATGCACATTGCAGCTGTAAATCCAAAATATATTGACCGTGATGCTGTAACACAAGAAGAGATTGATCGTGAGCGTGAAGTACTTACTCAACAAGCTTTAAACGAAGGTAAACCAGAAAATATTGTAGCTAAAATGGTAGAAGGACGCCTTGGAAAGTACTTTGAAGAAATCTGCTTATTAGACCAAAGTTTCGTAAAGGATCCTGACCAAAAGGTTCGCAAATTTGTTGAGAGCAAAGGTGCTACAGTAAAAAGCTTTGTTCGTTACGAAGTTGGTGAAGGTATCGAAAAGCGTCAAGACAACTTCGCTGAAGAAGTAATGAGTCAAGTAAACAAGTAAAATAAAACAGCAAAAGATGCTTGTTGCCTTATAGATAATTATTTAATTATCAATAGCCCCTATTATGTAATAGAATTTTACCCTCATGGGATGAATGGGTTATTGGGTAAACTAGTCACTAATGCTAGAAAAACAAAAAGATAGGGGACACAATTGTGTTCCCTCTTTTTAAAGCATCTAATGGCGTATATAAAGCGAACATATATTAAGTGTTAATAATTTACTTGTTTACAGGAGGTAACGATGAGTACTGCAAAATATAAGCGGGTAGTATTAAAGCTAAGTGGAGAGGCTTTAGCAGGTGAGCAAGGATTTGGAATTACCCCATCTATTATTCAATCCATTGCAAAACAAGTTAAGGAGATTGCCCTGATGGGTGTTGAGGTCGCCGTAGTTGTTGGTGGTGGAAATATATGGCGTGGTAAAGCTGGAAGTGATATGGGGATGGATCGAGCAACAGCAGATTATATGGGAATGCTTGCAACCGTAATGAACTCTTTAGCATTGCAAGACAGCCTAGAGAATCTAGGTATTCAAACACGAGTACAAACATCAATAGAAATGCGACAAGTCGCTGAGCCATACATACGTAGAAAAGCAATTAGACATCTCGAAAAAAAACGTGTTGTTATTTTTGCAGCTGGAACGGGTAATCCTTATTTCTCAACTGATACTACTGCTGCTTTACGTGCAGCTGAAATAGAGGCAGAAGTGATTTTGATGGCAAAAAATAATGTGGATGGTGTTTATAGTGCTGACCCATCTATTGATAAAAATGCGGTAAAATACGAGAGCTTGTCATACTTAGATGTCTTGAAAGAAGGACTAGCTGTAATGGATTCTACTGCTTCATCACTGTGTATGGACAATGATATTCCTTTAATTGTTTTCTCTATTATGGAAGAAGGTAACATTATGCGTGCTGTTTTAGGTGAAAATATTGGAACTTTAGTGAGGGGGAAATAACAATGTCACAACAAGTTATTAATAATGCTAAGGAAAAGATGGACAAAGCTATTCAAGCTTTTCAGCGTGAACTCGCTACCCTGCGCGCTGGTCGTGCAAATGCATCTCTTTTAGACCGTGTAACGGTTGATTATTATGGGGCTCCGACACCAGTAAACCAACTAGCTTCTGTGAATGTTCCAGAAGCACGTATGTTAGTTATTACTCCATATGATAAGTCAGCTTTAGGAGAAATTGAAAAAGCAATTTTAAAATCGGATCTAGGATTAAATCCATCAAATGATGGTTCCATTATCCGCATTACAATCCCTGCTCTTACAGAAGAACGTCGAGTTGAATTAACAAAACTTGTAAGAAAATATGCTGAAGATGCAAAGGTTGCTGTTCGTAATGTTCGTCGTGATGCTAACGATGACTTGAAGAAATTGGAGAAGAACGGTGAAATAACTGAAGATGAACTACGAAGCTTAACAGATGATATTCAAAAAGAAACAGATAATCATATTGCGAAGATTGATACTGTTGCAAAAGAAAAAGAAAAAGAAATTATGGCAGTTTAAGCCAAAAGACGATAAAATGATAATGAATAGACCCTCTATTTATAGGGGGTCTTTTTCATAGATGTTACATAATTGCGAGATACTTTCAATAAACTTCTATATGTATATATATGTTGCTCGTTCCATAGTAATCAGTTTTGGTCAAAAGTATTTTTGAACTGAGGTTAACCTTTGATTATAATGGTAATGATGGGGGATAAGAGAATGCTTGAAAAACTTAAATTGTGGAATAACAAAAAAACAACAACAGGGACAATATTTACAAAAGAGGAAGTATTGTCAAAAACGATTCCTAAACATATTGCCATTATAATGGATGGAAATGGACGTTGGGCTAAAAAACGCGCCCTTCCAAGGGTAGCTGGTCATCATGAAGGAATGAAGGTAGTAAGGCGGATTACAAGACTAGCAAATGAACTAGGGATAGAAGTATTAACCCTTTACGCATTTTCGACTGAAAATTGGAAGCGTCCCAAAACTGAGGTAGATTACTTAATGAAACTTCCAGAGGAATTTTTAGGAACCTTTTTACCTGAATTAATTGAGGAAAATGTACAAGTACAAACAATTGGTAATCGAAAGGAAATTCCGTTACATACACGTAATGCAATCGAACGTGCTATGAAAGATACAGCACAAAATAACGGACTTATTTTAAATTTTGCGTTAAATTATGGGTCCCGTGATGAGATCGTTCAAGCTGTAAAAAAAATTGCAGATGATGTAAAGTCAGGTCTTCTAGATCATCATGAGATTAATGAAGAAACTATTGAAAAATGTCTCATGACCTCCCATATTCAGGATCCGGATTTATTAATACGTACAAGTGGTGAGATTAGATTAAGCAATTTTATGCTATGGCAGCTTGCATATACTGAATTTTGGTTTACGGATGTGCTATGGCCAGATTTTTCCGAGGAAGAATTTCTACGGGCAATTGGTGAGTTTCAGCATAGAGGCCGGAGGTTTGGAGGAGTATAAAAGGTGATGAATTTAATATGATGCAACGAATTTTAACAGCAATTTTAGCAGCAGCGGTATTTTTGCCATTTGTCATAATCGGTGGATTACCTTTAACCTTATTTGTGTATGTGTTGGCAACAGTCGCACTGTTTGAATTATTAAGAATGAAACAAATATCGTTGCAAACATTTCCAGGTGTTTTGAGTTTATTATTATTGTGGCTCCTATTATTTCCAGGGCAGTCCATCGATTTTTTATCAGAAGTAAATATATCAAAGGCTGAGGTTGCATTGCTTGCCTTAGTATTTTTATTATCTTATACGGTCATTACGAAAAATAAATTCACATTCGATGATGCAGGGTTTGTCATGCTATCAACTATTTACATCGGAATAGGATTTTATTACTTTATAGCAACAAGTGACAAAGGGTTACATTACTTATTTTTTGCTATGTTCGTTATCTGGGCAACAGACTCAGGTGCTTATTTTATTGGTAGAGCTATGGGAAAGAGAAAGCTATGGCCAGAAATAAGCCCGAATAAAACAGTGGAAGGTTCAGTAGGAGGAGTAATTTGTGCCCTTGGTGTTGCGTTCATTTTTCAAGCCTTTTTCCCCATCAATGACTCTTTTCTGAAAATGATTGTAATTACAATCCTTCTATCTATATTTGGTCAAATGGGAGACTTAGTTGAATCAGCGTTAAAGAGACACTATCATGTGAAGGATTCAGGGACCATATTACCTGGTCACGGGGGAATCTTAGACCGATTTGATAGCCTACTTTTTGTGTTACCAATCTTTCATTTCCTTCAATTTGTATAATTGGGAACATAAATGTGAGGAGTTTAATAATATGAAAAAAATTAGTTTGCTCGGAGGTACTGGGTCAATAGGCACACAGACAGCAGATTTAGTAAGGTTACATCCAGAGCATTTTCAAATAGTTTCAATGTCCTTTGGTCGTAATATAGAATTAGGACTTAAAATGATTCATGAGTTTAAACCTAGTCTAGTCTCTGTTTTAACAAAAGAGGATAGAGACAAAATCGTTCATCATGTTCCCCATACAACAAAGCTTGTATATGGAGAAGAAGGTGTAATTGAAGTTGCAACTAAACAAAATGCAGATATTGTGGTCAATGCTCTTTTAGGAAGTGTAGGTTTAATACCAACTCTTGAAGCCATTAAGATGAAGAAAACCATTGCGATTGCCAATAAAGAAACATTAGTTACTGCTGGACATCTTGTGATGGGTCTTGCAAAAGCGCATAATGTTTCCATTTTACCTGTTGATAGTGAACATTCTGCTATTTTTCAATCATTAGTTGGACAAGATATCACAAAGATTAACCGGCTCATACTAACAGCTTCTGGAGGTAGTTTTCGGGATAAGACTAGAGAAGAGCTAAAGGGCGTGTCGGTGGAGGCAGCTTTATCTCATCCAAACTGGTCGATGGGTGCAAAGATAACCATTGATTCTGCGACCATGATGAACAAGGGATTAGAGGTAATTGAAGCAAGGTGGCTTTTTGATATACCATATGAGAAAATTGATGTAATTTTACATAAAGAGAGTATTATTCATTCTATGGTTGAATATGATGACACAAGTGTGATTGCACAGCTTGGAACACCAGACATGAGAGTTCCGATTCAGTATGCATTAACCTATCCAAAACGATTAAAATTCCCACAAGGAAAAATATTAAATCTATGGGAAATGGGCTCCCTACATTTTCAAAAAATGGACTTTAGTCGCTATAGGTGTTTAGAGTATGCCTATTATGCTGGTAAAAAAGGTGGTACAATGACAACCGTTTTAAATGCAGCGAATGAAGTAGCGGTAGATGGGTTTCTTAAGGGGAAAATCTCTTTTTTACATATAGAGGAATTAATAGAAAAGGCGTTACAAGAACATCACACTATTAACGAACCGGATCTAGATACCATTCAACAAGTTGACATTGAGACAAGAGAATTTGTAACATCATTATTATCGTAAAGGTGGGTTAAAGTGAACACAATTATAGCATTCGTCATCATATTTGGTGCACTTGTATTCTTTCATGAGTTAGGTCACTTAGTATTGGCCAAAAGAGCTGGTATATTATGTAGAGAGTTTGCAATTGGCTTTGGACCAAAGGTTTTTTCATTTAAGAAAAATGAAACTGTATATACAATTAGGCTACTACCAATAGGTGGCTTTGTAAGAATGGCTGGGGATGATCCTGAAGTAATCGAAGTAAAACCAGGGTATCATGTTGGGTTAATATTCAATCATAACGGTGAGGTAGCAAAGCTTATCATCAATAATAAGGATAAATACCCTGATGCGAAAATAATAGAAGTTGAGCAAGCGGATCTGGAAAAACAATTATGGATATCTGGATACGAACAGGATAACGATAGCCTTGAGCGATTTAAGGTCCATGAAAAAGCTTCTCTTGTAGTTGATGGATCTGAAACTCAAATTGCACCTTACAATAGACAGTTTGGATCGAAAACACTCAGTCAAAGAACACTAGCGATTCTAGCTGGTCCAGTGATGAATTTTTTATTAGCCTTCGTTGTATTCTTTTTGCTGGGCTTAATACAAGGCACACCTTCAGAGGAGCCGCGCCTTGGGGAACTTGTATCTGGCAAACCTGCTGCAGAGGCAGGCTTAAAAGAAGGTGATGTAATTAAGTCTGTAGATGGTATTGCTGTTGATTCATGGCAAGATATTGTTCAGATCATACAGCAACATCCAGAAGAGGAACTTGTTCTCACTTTCGAAAGAGCCGGTTCAACAAATCAAGTTGAAGTAGTACCTGATTTAGAATCTGATGGAACGATTACAAAAGGAGTTATCGGTGTCTATCCACCATTTGAAAAAGGGTTCGTAAGCTCAATTGTGCACGGAGCAACAGATACGGTGTATTGGACAAAGACGATCATTACCGGATTAGGGAAGTTAATCACGGGTCAATTTTCGATTGATATGCTATCTGGCCCTGTTGGTATATATGACGCAACAGATGAAGTCGCTCAAACAGGTGTATATAACTTAATGAGATGGGGAGCTATCTTAAGTATCAACTTAGGTATTATTAATTTGTTGCCGCTACCTGCTTTAGATGGAGGAAGACTAATGTTTTTTGCAGTAGAAGCAGTCCGCGGAAAACCAATTGATCGTCAAAAAGAGGGAATTGTCCATTTTATTGGATTTGCTCTTCTTATGCTACTAATGCTAGTTGTTACTTGGAATGATATTCAAAGAATTTTCTTTAGTTCGTAAAGAGGAAGATTGAGGTAATGTAAATGAGGTGTTCTAATTGAAGCAAAGTATGATGTTTATCCCTACTCTAAGAGAAATACCATCTGACGCAGATGTAAGAAGTCATCAGTTATTGCTACGAGCAGGATTTGTTCGTCAAAACGCAGCTGGAGTGTATAGCTTCCTTCCGCTTGGAAAGAAGGTTTTACAGAAGGTTGAGAAAATTGTAAGAGAAGAGATGGAACGTGCAGGAGCAGTAGAACTATTAATGCCTGCGCTTCAGCAAGCAGAATTATGGCAAGAATCTGGAAGATGGTATTCATATGGACCTGAAATGATGCGTATGCAAGATCGACATAACCGTGATTTTGCACTTGGACCAACACACGAGGAAATGATTACAAGCCTAGTTCGTGATGAAATCAATTCATATAAAAAACTACCGCTTACACTCTACCAAATCCAAACAAAATTTAGGGATGAAAAACGACCAAGATTTGGAATATTGCGTGGGAGGGAATTTTTGATGAAGGATGCTTATTCATTTCATGCCAATCATGAAAGTTTAGATGAGGTGTATGAAAAGCTGTTTCAGGCCTATTCGAACATCTTTTCTAGGTGTGGTTTGGACTTTAGAGCAGTCATAGCTGACTCTGGTGCAATGGGCGGTAAGGACACTCACGAATTTATGGTGCTATCAGATATTGGAGAGGATACAATTGCTTATTCTGATAGTTCTTCCTTTGCTGCTAATATCGAAATGGCACCAGTTATAGTCAATTATGAAGTGAGTCATGAAGCTGAGGCTCAGCTAGCAAAAGTTGACACACCGAACCAGCACTCTATTGAAGAAGTATCTAAATTCCTTAGTGTACCAAAAGAAAAATGTATTAAATCTATGCTTTTTAAGGTAGATGATCAATATGTTTTAGTGTTAGTTCGAGGGGATCACGAAGTTAATGATATAAAAATTAAGAACATTCTTGAGGCATCAGTGGTTGAACTAGCAACTCCTAAAGAGGCTAAAGAAGTATTAGGTTGTACGATCGGCTCATTAGGACCAGTTGGTGTACCGTCTTCAGTTTGTATATTAAGTGATCATGCAGTAAAGTTTATGGTGAACGGTATTTGCGGTGCAAACGAAGAGGGGATGCACTTTTCTGGGGTAAATCCTTTACGAGACCTAGAAAATATTCAATATGAAGATGTACGATTTATACAAGAGGGAGATCCATCTCCAGATGGAAAAGGTAAAGTTGTATTTGCCAAAGGAATAGAAGTAGGGCATGTGTTTAAATTAGGAACACGTTACAGTGAAGCGATGAATGCAACCTTCTTAGATGAAAATGGTAAGTCTAGGCCAATGATAATGGGGTGCTATGGTATTGGCGTTTCTAGAACTGTTGCCGCCATTGCAGAGCAATTTAATGATGAAAACGGTTTGGTCTGGCCGAGATCTGTTTCACCATTTGATCTTCATTTAGTACCAATTAATACGAAACAAGAAGATCAAAAAGAATTGTCGGACAAGCTATATGAATTACTTACAAAAGATTATGAAGTATTATATGATGACCGCATGGAACGACCAGGAGTTAAGTTTGCAGACTCGGATCTTATAGGTTTACCTATTCGAATCACGGTTGGAAAGCGGGCAGCAGAAGGTATCGTAGAAGTGAAGATTCGTCAAACTGGTGAGTCAATGGAAATAAATACTGAAAATCTTATCGAGACAATTGAGAAATTTATTGTAAAATAGATGTAGACAAAGAGGTACCTCTTTTTTATACGAAGAGGTACCTTTACCTATTAAATCGAAAGACGATACTAATAATTACTAGAGGTGTAAGTGATAGTCTAAAAGGGAGAGGAGTCTATCCATGACAGAACTTTCACAAGAAATGAAAGATCGTTTTCAAATCCTAGTGCAGCAATTGAAGTTAACAGAAGAAGTGCAGGATTACTTTGAGGACGCAGCAATAGAAAAATTAACTGTTCATAAACAAAGCGGTACTTGGCATTTTTCATTCATCTGGCAGAAGGTTATTCCATCAAAAATCTTTGAATTGTTTTCACATCAGTTAGTCCAAGCTTTTTCCCACATCGCAAATGTTGGGTTTACGATAAAAACTGTAGATAAAACATTCACTACTGAACAAATCAAGGACTACTGGCCCATTTGTATTGATTCTCTTGACCAAGTTTCACCTATGTTTCTACCATTATTAAAAGAGCAAGACCCTATTATTCAAGGTTCAAAAATAACGATTAAAACAAGAAATGATGCAGAAGCAGTATCAGTAAAGAAAAAATTTGGACAAGTGATTTCCATGCAATATGAAAATATGGGGTTCCCACCGTTTCAACTTGAAACAACCGTCGAATATTCAGCAGAAGAATTTGAGCGGTTTGTAGAACAAAAAGAGCAAGAGGACAGAAGTAAAGTTCTTGCTGCTATCACTGAAATGCAAAAGAAAGAGAGGGAAACTTCTTCTTCTGAAATCACTGGTCCAGTTATGATTGGATATACCATTAAAGAAGATCCAGTTAGTATTCAGTCTATACAAGAAGAGGAAAGAAGAGTTGTTATTCAAGGATATGTCTTTGATGCTGAAACGAAAGAGTTACGTAGTGGAAGACATCTATTAACCTTTAAAATTACTGACTATACAAGTTCGTTTCTAGTCAAAATGTTTTCTAGGGACAAAGAGGATATTCCGTTATTGCAGTCTATAAAAAAAGGAATGTGGCTAAAGGTTAGAGGTGGGGTACAAAACGATACGTTCGTGCGAGATTTAGTTATGATGGCTAATGACATACAAGAAATACAACCAGTAGAAAGACAGGACAATGCACCAGAAGATGAAAAGCGAGTGGAGCTCCACCTCCATTCGCCAATGAGCCAAATGGATGCTGTTACATCAGTTAGTAAGTTAATTGCACAGGCAAAAAAATGGGGACATCGAGCTATTGCTTTAACCGATCATGCTGTCGCTCAGTCTTTTCCAGAAGCGTATTCAGCTGGAAAGAAAAACGGAATAAAAGTATTATATGGTTTAGAAGCGAATCTAGTAGATGACGGTGTACCAATTGCTTACAATGAACAACATCGCTTGCTTTCTACTGATACGTTTGTTGTATTTGATGTTGAAACAACAGGTCTCTCAGCCGTATATGATACGATTATTGAACTTGCTGCTGTAAAAGTCCATGATGGTCAGGTTATTGATCGATTTGAAGCGTTTGCAAATCCTCACCATCCCCTTTCGGCTACCACAATCGAACTTACTGGTATTACTGACGATATGGTGAGAGATGCTCCTGAGGTGGCTGAAGTTGTTGAACGATTTAAAAATTGGATTGGAGATAGTGTATTAGTTGCACATAATGCTAGCTTTGATATGGGCTTTTTAAATGTGGCATACAAAAAACTAGGATATCAGAAGGCAGTTAACCCAGTTATTGATACGTTAGAATTAGCAAGATTTCTCCTACCAGATATGAAAAATCACCGCTTAAACACTTTATGTAAGAAGTTTGATATTGAGTTAACACAACATCACCGTGCAATATATGATGCTGAGGCTACAGGATACTTGCTGTTAAGACTTTTGAAAAATGCCGCTGAAATGGGCATTGAATATCATGATCAGCTGAATGAGAACATGGGAAAAGGAAACGCATATCAACGCTCACGACCTTACCATATGACAATCCTAGCTAAAAATGAAGTTGGTTTAAAAAACCTATTTAAAATAGTTTCGATATCTCATATGGATTATTATTACAGAGTTCCGAGAATCCCAAGGTCTAAATTAATGAAGCTTCGTGAAGGACTATTAATTGGATCTGCGTGTGACAAAGGCGAAGTGTTTGAAGCAATGATGCAAAAATCACCCGAAGAAGTAGAAGACATTGCACAATTTTACGATTACATTGAAGTCCATCCACCAGAGGTATATTCACATTTAATTGAACTTGACTTAGTTCATAGTCAGAATGCATTACTTGATATTATTACAAATCTTGTAAAGCTTGGAGAGAAGCTTGAAAAACCAGTAGTAGCAACAGGAAATGTGCATTACCTCCATCCAGAGGACCATATATACCGTAAAATTCTTGTAAGCTCTCAAGGGGGGGCAAACCCACTTAATAGACATAAATTACCGAAAGTTCACTTTAGAACAACCGATGAGATGTTAGAGGCCTTTTCGTTTCTTGGTACAGAAAAAGCAAAAGAAATCGTCGTAACAAATACAAATAGAATTGCAGACTCTCTAGAGGAAATCAAGCCAATTAAGGATGATCTTTATACGCCTAAAATTGAAGGAGCGGATGAAGAAATTAGAGAAATGAGTTATCAAATGGCAAGATCTATTTATGGTGAGAATCTGCCCAAAATCGTTGAGGATCGATTAGAAAAGGAACTAAAGTCGATTATCGGTCACGGGTTTGCAGTAATCTATTTAATTTCTCATAAACTCGTAAAAAAGTCACTTGATGATGGGTACCTAGTAGGATCACGTGGGTCTGTTGGATCGTCATTAGTTGCAACAATGACAGAAATTACAGAGGTAAATCCATTGCCCCCACACTATGTTTGTCCAAAATGTAAACATTCTCACTTTTTTGATGATGGCTCAATTGGTTCAGGATTCGATTTGCCAAATAAAGAATGTCCTGAATGCGGAGCTCAATATAAAAAAGATGGTCATGATATTCCATTTGAGACATTCCTTGGATTCAAAGGAGATAAAGTACCAGATATCGACTTGAATTTCTCTGGTGAATATCAACCAAGGGCTCATAATTATACGAAGGTATTGTTCGGGGAAGAGTTCGTGTATAGAGCTGGAACAATAGGAACAGTCGCTGAGAAAACAGCCTATGGCTATGTGAAGGGATATGCCAATGATCATAACTTAACAATTAGAAGTGCAGAAATTGATCGTTTAGTACAAGGTTGTACTGGTGTGAAAAGAACAACAGGTCAGCATCCTGGTGGAATAATTGTTGTACCTGACTATATGGATATATTCGATTTCTCGCCGATTCAATATCCTGCTGATGATTCATCTTCTGAATGGAAAACGACTCATTTTGATTTCCATTCAATCCATGATAATTTGTTAAAGTTAGATATTTTAGGACACGACGATCCTACGGTTATTCGTATGCTTCAAGATTTGAGTGGGATAGATCCCAAAACGATTCCAACTGATGACCCTGAAGTGATGAAAATTTTTGGAGGAACGGAATCATTAGGAGTCACACCAGAACAAATTATGTGTAAAACAGGAACATATGGAATTCCAGAGTTTGGGACAAGGTTTGTTCGTCAAATGTTGGAAGAGACAAAGCCGAATACATTTTCTGAGTTGGTCCAAATTTCAGGACTTTCTCACGGTACAGATGTTTGGCTTGGTAATGCATCTGAACTAATAGCAAATGGTACATGTACACTTAGTGAAGTGATCGGTTGTCGTGATGATATTATGGTGTATCTAATTTATAAAGGTTTAGAACCTTCTTTGGCATTTAAAATAATGGAGAGTGTTCGTAAAGGAAAAGGTCTACCAGATGAGTGGATTGAAGAAATGAAAAACAACAACGTACCAGATTGGTATATTGATTCTTGCTTAAAGATTAAATATATGTTCCCAAAAGCCCATGCTGCAGCTTACGTTTTAATGGCTGTTAGAATAGCCTATTTCAAGGTCCATCATCCAATTCTTTACTACGCAGCATATTTTACAGTTCGTGCAGATGATTTTGATGTTGAGGCGATGGTAAGAGGTTCAAATGCACTACGAGCTAAAATTGAAGAAATCAATGCAAAAGGTCTGGAAGCATCAACAAAAGAAAAAAATCTACTAACAGTTTTGGAAATTGCTTTTGAAATGTGTGAACGTGGTTTTTCATTCCAAAAGGTTGACTTATACCGTTCTAGTGCTACTGAGTTTATAGTAGAAGGAAACACTTTAATCCCACCTTTTAACGCAATACCTGGACTCGGTACGAATGCTGCTATCAATATTGTAAAAGCTAGGGAACAAGGAGAATTTTTATCAAAAGAAGACCTTCAACAGCGAAGTAAAATTTCAAAGACGGTATTAGAATATTTAGAATCACAAGGATGTTTAGAATCACTACCAGATCAAAACCAGCTTTCGCTATTTTAGGATTCATACTTTAAGTATCTATGAGTAACTTTTCTATTGTTCTAATTTGTATGACAATTAGAAGAGGATATCTTGAAGAGATAAAGGGATTGAGCAATCCAATTCTCTTCTTCAGAGATTAGCATTGTCAAGGCTCAACGTGCGAATCCACTTTTTTACTACAATTTGCATATTATAGTTGATTATGTTATAGTTACTGTGGAAATGCTATGAATAAGGGCAAGGTAAAAGAGTGGGGGAACCCGCTCTTTTGTATTACTATCCGAGTTTTCTACATAAAGTGAACTACATTAAGTGGGTATCACTGATTGTAATTGAGGCCCACATGATAGGGGTCACACAAAAGTTGCTACAGGATGTGGCGGTCTTAATCTGTGTTCTTATTATTTCAGGCTTTTACGGACAGTTAATCCCATTACGCTTTTTCTCACCTTTGATTGAACTAAGGTAAGAAATTACTGCCCGTTAAAGCGGGATAATGTCTTCGTAGAATCTCCCTGCTGTTAAAGCAGGGTATTTTCATCATGTGACTAGTGAAGGAGGGTATGAATGAGTAAAAAAGTAACGGATATTGTCGAGGAGCTAGTGACACCCATTTTGGAAGAACTAGAGTTAGAACTAGTTGATGTTGAGTATGTAAAAGAAGGAAAAGACTGGTTCTTGAGAGTATATATAGACTCAAATAATGGAATTGACATTGAGCAATGCGGTATAGTGAGTGAGAAGCTAAGCGAGAAGCTAGATGAGCTTGATCCTATTTCACACCTTTATTTCTTAGAGGTATCTTCTCCAGGAGCAGAGAGACCTTTAAAGAGAGCGAAAGATTTTGAAAAGTCGATTGGAAAACAAGTATTTGTAAAAACGTATGAACCGATTGATGGGGAAAAGCAATTCGAGGGTGAGCTTACGAATTTCGATGGTGAAACAGTTACAATCACCTATATGGTGAAAGCCAGAAAGAAGGTTGCAACAATACCATATGAGAAAGTAGCCAGTGCCCGCCTTGCTGTCACATTTAACTAAAAAAGCATAATCAATAGTCAATTCTAAACATGGAAAAAGGGGGATCCAATTTAATGAGTAGTGAATTATTAGATGCCCTGTTAATGCTTGAAAAAGAAAAGGGTATTAGCAAGGATATATTGCTAGACGCGATAGAAGCAGCACTTATTTCTGCTTATAAACGAAATTTTAATCAGGCGCAAAACGTAAGAGTAGATGTGAATCCTGAATTGGGAACAATGCGAGTTTTTGCTCGCAAAGATGTTGTAGATGACGTGTTTGATCCGAGATTAGAAATATCAGTTGAACAAGCGAAATCTATTAATCCTAATTATCAAGCGGGTGATGTACTTGAGCTTGAAGTTACACCTAAGGATTTTGGAAGAATTGCCGCACAAACTGCCAAGCAAGTTGTGACTCAGCGAGTTCGAGAAGCGGAGCGAGGAGTCATATATTCCGAATTTATCGACCGTGAAGAAGATATCATGACTGGTATCGTTCAACGTCAAGATGCTCGTTTTATCTATGTGAATTTAGGTAAAATTGAAGCGTTGTTACCAGCTGCTGAACAAATGCCGAATGAATCGTATAAACCACATGACCGAATTAAGGTTTTTATCACAAAAGTAGAGAAAACCACAAAGGGGCCACAAATTTTTGTTTCTAGAACACATCCTGGACTTTTAAAGCGATTATTTGAACTTGAAGTTCCAGAGATTTATGACGGAACAGTTGAGATTAAATCTGTTGCGAGAGAAGCTGGTGATCGTTCGAAAATCTCCGTTTATTCTGAGAATGAGGATTTGGATCCAGTTGGTTCTTGTGTTGGTCCTAAGGGACAACGTGTACAGGCAATTGTGAATGAATTAAAAGGTGAAAAAATTGATATTGTTAAATGGTCCAAAGATCCAGTAGAATTTGTGGCTAATGCATTAAGTCCTTCACAAGTGGAGGAAGTAAGAGTAAATGAAGAAGAGAAGGCGACGGTTGTGATTGTACCAGATAACCAGCTATCTCTTGCAATAGGTAAGCGTGGCCAAAATGCCCGTCTAGCAGCAAAACTGACAGGCTGGAAAATTGATATTAAAAGCCATTCAGATGCAGAAAAACTAGGGCTTTTTAACAATCAGCCACTTTTCAATGATAAAGAAGACTTTGAAGACGACGAACTGTCAACAGAAGAAATTGATTAAGAGGTGAGTGACAGTGAGCAATCGAAAAGTCCCACAGCGGAAGTGTGTCGTCACTCAAGAAATGATGGATAAAAAAGAGCTTATACGTATTGTTCGATCAAAAGAGGGAGAAGTTTCCATTGATTTAACAGGTAAAAAGTCTGGGCGCGGTGCTTATTTAAGTAAGAATAAGGATGTTATTTTACAGGCAAAGAAGAAAAACGTGCTCGCAAATCATTTAAAGGCTCAAATAAGTGACTCACTTTACGACGAACTACTCTCTCTTGTTGAGAAAGAGGGATAATATGATATGAATGAGCAGCCATGGAAATCTCTTCTTGGTTTAGCAGCCAGGGCGAGGAAGATTGTTTCAGGTGAAGAGTTAGTCGTAAAGGGAATTCAAAGAAAAACGGTGAAACTTGTGCTTTTATCGAAGGATGCTTCAGGCAATACGGAAAAAAAGATTACAGATAAATGCTCTTATTATCGTATTCCACTTCGCTTAGTAGAAAACCGTGATGAGTTAGGTCAAGCAATTGGAAAAGACGCAAGGGTCGTAATAGGAGTAATGGATGAGGGATTTGCCAACAAGCTAAACACATTGCTCGAGGAATAAATTCGGGGGTGAACGTATGAGTAAAGTGCGTGTATATGAATATGCAAAAAAACAGAACATTACAAGTAAAGAAGTGATTAACATATTAAAAGAATTAAATGTAGAAGTAACCAACCATATGTCTACAATTGAGGACGAAGTAGTCGAGAAATTAGACAGCCGATTCTCAAAAAAAGTGGGAAAAGCTGAAACCACAGCTATACAGAATAACGAAACTAAACAGGAAAAGACCGAAACTGATCAGCCAAAAGTAAAGAGTAAAGCTTATGAAACGGATGAAGATGAGGAAGAAATTGAAGTTCCTCGTAAGAAAAAAGGTGCAAATAAACGGAAAGAAAAAGATAATAAGAAGTCTAACCAACAGGAGCAAGCTGCATTGCAAAAAAATCGAAATAAAAAACATGGCAAACATAACCCAACACAAAAAGTAACAGAACTACCAGAAAAGATCACATTTGAAGGAACACTAACAGTGGCTGAATTAGCTGCAAAGCTTGGTAAGGAACCTTCTGAGCTAATAAAGAAACTATTCCTTCTAGGTACAATGGCTACAATTAACCAAGATCTTGATAAAGATACGATTGAACTTCTAGCAGGTGATTATGGTGTAGAAGTTGAGGAACTTATAACATATGAAAAAACAGAGTTTGAAGGATATGAAATTGAAGATAAACCAGAAAACTTAGAGGAGCGTCCTCCAGTCGTTACAATCATGGGACATGTTGACCACGGGAAAACAACTTTATTAGATTCTATTCGAAACACAAAGGTTACAGAAGGTGAAGCGGGTGGAATCACTCAGCATATTGGGGCTTATCAAGTAGTAGTAAATGAAAAGAAAATTACATTTTTAGATACACCGGGTCACGCTGCCTTTACAACAATGCGGGCTCGTGGTGCTCAGATTACAGATATTACGATTCTGGTTGTGGCAGCTGATGATGGTGTAATGCCACAAACGGTCGAGGCAATCAATCATGCGAAAGCTGCTGAAGTACCGATTATTGTTGCAGTAAATAAAATTGATAAACCTTCTGCAAATCCAGATCGTGTCATGCAAGAGCTTACAGAACATGGTTTAGTACCTGAGGCGTGGGGCGGAGATACGATTTTCGTACCAGTTTCAGCGTTAAGCGGTGAAGGTATTGATGATCTACTCGAGATGATTGTTCTTGTAAGTGAAGTAGAAGAGTGGAAAGCAAACCCAAAACGTTTTGCAACAGGAACTGTGATTGAAGCACAGCTTGATAAAGGTCGTGGATCAGTTGCAACCCTTTTAGTGCAGAATGGGACATTACGTGTTGGAGATCCAATCGTAGTTGGAAGTGCCCATGGGCGGGTTCGTGCAATGGTGAATGATATTGGCAGACGCGTAAAGGAAGCAGGTCCTTCCACGCCTGTTGAGATTACTGGTTTAAATGATGTTCCTCAAGCTGGGGACCAATTCATGGTATTTGCTGATGAAAAAATGGCACGCTCTGTCGGTGAAGCACGTGCACAAAAGCAACTCGCTGCCCAGCGTAGCGAAGGAGCTAAATTAAGCTTAGAGGATTTATTTGAACAAATTAAACAAGGTGATATTAAAGACATTAACATCATTGTAAAAGGTGATGTTCAAGGTTCAGTTGAAGCTCTTTCTGCATCTCTTTTGAAGATAGACGTTGAAGGAGTAAGAGTCAAGATCATTCACACTGGTGTTGGAGCAATTACAGAATCTGATATCATCCTTGCATCTGCTTCTAATGCAATTGTAGTTGGTTTCAATGTCCGCCCAGACGTTAATGCAAAACGCACAGCAGAGGCTGAAGATGTTGATATTCGTCTTCACAGAATAATTTATAATGTAATTGATGAAATAGAATCGGCGATGAAGGGAATGCTAGATCCTGAGTACGAAGAAAAAGTTATCGGTCAAGCAGAAGTTCGTACTACCTTCAAAGTATCGAAAGTCGGTACAATCGCAGGAAGCTATGTAACGGATGGGAAAATTACACGTGATAGTGGCGTGCGTGTCATTCGTGATGGAATTGTTATTTTTGAAGGTCAACTTGATACGTTAAAGCGATTCAAGGATGATGTAAAGGAAGTAGCACAAGGATATGAGTGCGGTATTACAATAGAGAAATTCAATGATATTAAAGAAGGCGATGTTATTGAAGCCTATGTTATGCAGGAAATCGCTAGAAAATGATTGGATTTGTTCAATGTGAATGCATCATTTATGATGCTGGGTCACTAAAGGAAAAACGTGCGGTTTTGCAACGGATTATGTCAAGAATAAAGCAGAAATTTAATGTTTCTGTATCAGAAATTGATCATCACGATGTTTGGCAACGGACAACTATAGGAATTGTTGCCATCACAACATCCAAGCATACGACAGAACGAGAGTTGCAAAATGCGCTGAATCTTATTGATTCTTTTCCTGAGATAGAAAGGGCTATTACTAGCTTTGAATGGTATTAAGACGAGGTGATCGTATGAGTTTACGTGCAACTCGAGTCGGGGAGCAAATGAAAAAAGAGCTAGGCGAGATAATTGGTCGAAAAATTAAAGATCCTCGCATTGGCTTTGTCACAGTAACAGATGTTGAAGTAACAGGTGATTTACAACAGGCAAAAGTGTTTATCTCTGTCCTAGGAGATGACGAACAAAGGCAAAACACGCTAAAGGGTTTAGCGAAAGCAAAAGGGTTTATAAGATCAGAAATTGGTCAGCGTATAAGATTGCGTAAAACTCCTGAAATAACGTTTGAATTTGACGAGTCTGTTGACTATGGAAATCGAATAGAGTCTTTACTGGCCGATTTAAACAAAAATACTAAGCATGATGACGCATAAGCTTTTGTAGCGGAGATGAAAGGCTTTTACCCTATTCTTCACCCATTGATTAAGGATAGACTTTATGTCTATCCTTTTATTGCTATAAAGCTGTTTGGAGGGTAAAAATGGACGGAATATTATTATTACATAAACCAAAAGGATTAACTTCCCATGACTGTGTCTTTAAAGTCAGAAAACTATTAAAAACTAAGAAGGTTGGTCACACTGGAACGCTGGATCCTGACGTAACAGGAGTTCTGCCTATATGTATTGGTAGAGCAACTAAAATTGCAGAATATGTTACAGGTACAAGTAAAACGTATATCGGTGAAGTAACCATTGGTTATTCCACCATTACAGAGGATTCATCAGGGGAAATCGTTCAAAAAAAGGAAGTAGATAGAACGATCACTAGAAGCGAAATAGAAGAAGTACTTCAAGGCTTGATGGGCAAGCAGCTTCAAACACCACCCATGTATTCAGCTGTAAAGGTAAACGGTAAACGCTTATATGAGTATGCTAGGAAAGGAATGGAGATAGAACGTCCGACTAGGGAGATTACCATACATGATTTACAGCTTTTAGATGATAGAAGTGTTTTTGAGGGAGAAACGATATCCTTTCAATTTAAAGTAACATGTAGTAAAGGGACTTATGTACGTACACTCGCTGTTACAATTGGAGAGAAGCTTGGTTTTCCTGCCCATATGTCACATCTTATACGCACTGCATCGGGAGGCTTTCAAATTGAAGAGTGTATTACCTTTGAAGAAATAGAAAAGGTGCTTGAGCTTGGTCAAATTCAATCCATTCTCATCCCACTGGAGCGTGCGCTTGCACATTTGCCTAACTTACAAATAGATGATAAAGTAGCAATGAAAGTTCGAAATGGAGCAGTCTTAGAAGCTGTTGAACTCCTAAATAACGCACCATTTATTGTATTGTTAGATGAAAGCCATAGGGCACTGGCAATATATGAGAAACATCCTAGTAAACCTGGATTAATGAAACCAATGAAAGTGTTACGTAATTAGGGGAATATGTTAGAAATAAGGTGATAAAAAGTGGAAACTTTTTTTCTTAACCATCCACATCATATCAAGAGAGAATTAACGAAACCGAAAGCGATGGCTTTTGGCTATTTTGATGGCGTCCACCTCGGTCATCAACAAGTGATAAACGAAGCTAGAAAAATGGCACATAGGAAAGGCTATCAGAGTGCTGTAATGACATTTCATCCACACCCTTCGATTGTCCTAGGCAAGAATAACCCAATTAGGCATTCATTAACTCCACTGAATGATAAAATTGAAATCATAGAAAGCCTTGGGGTGGATGAATTGTATGTAGTCGAATTTTCCGAAGCTTTTTCGATGTTACTTCCACAAGAATTTGTAGATAGCTATATCATTGGTTTACATGTTAAACATGCTGTAGCTGGATTTGATTTTACATATGGAAAAATGGGGAAAGGAACGATGGAAACACTCCCATTTCATTCACGCCATGAATTCGAGCAAACGGTAGTAGGAAAAATCGAATTAGCTCATAAAAAAGTAAGCTCTACTTATATTCGATCTTTACTCCAAGAAGGAGATGTATCAAAGGTACAGATGCTATTGGGTAGGAATTACAAAATTAAAGGTACTATTATTCATGGAGAAAAAAGAGGGAGAACAATCGGTTTTCCAACTGCCAATATAAAGATGGAAGAACAATACTTACTCCCGAAACTTGGAGTGTATGTAGTCAAATTAAAGGTTCGGGATACATGGTATGAAGGTGTTTGTAACATCGGACTTAAACCAACATTCCATGATGATTTAAAGGAAGTTTCCATCGAAGTGCACCTTCTTGAATTTAGTGATACGATTTATGATCAAAAAGTTGAACTGGAATTCATCGCTCGTATCCGTGATGAACAAAAATTTGGAAATATTCAGGAGTTAATTGATAGAATTCATAGAGATGTATCAGAAGCAAAAAACTTCTTTAATTCTTTAATCATCCCTACATTAAAAGATTAACCTAACCTGTAACCATTTAAAAAACTTGCATTATGATTTGAAATTATGTATGATAGAAAGCGTATGTTATGAACCATTGCTTGGCAAGTCGATTCACCGACGCTTGCTCGGTAATAGGGGATTTATAAAATAGGAGGTGAAAAGGATGGCTTTAACACAAGAGCGTAAGAACGAAATCATTGCTGAATACAAAACTCATGCAACAGATACTGGATCACCAGAAGTTCAAATTGCTGTCCTAACAGAGCAAATCAATACTTTGAACGATCATTTACGTACTCATAAGAAAGATCACCACTCACGTCGTGGTCTACTTAAGATGGTTGGTAAGCGTCGTAACTTACTTAACTACCTACGTAATAAGGATGTAACTCGTTATCGCGATTTAATTAACAAGCTTGGTCTTCGTCGATAAATGTTGGTTATGTTTAAGTAAAAGCGGGAAATATCCCGCTTTTTTATTATATTATTTATAAATCCCATTAATTTCCGGTTATACTAGTTTTTACTACGATTTTCGTTAAAAATTATTTACATATACTTCATCTATTTGATATGTTTTAATCAATATAGGAAATACTACATACTGGATTATTTATTTTCTAGGAATAAAATAGTAATTTTGGAAATGCAAGAGAGGGGTACTCATCAATATGGGACAAGAAAAACAAGTCTTCTCCATGGAATGGGCTGGTCGTCCACTGGTTGTTGAAGTAGGACAGTTAGCAAAACAAGCAAATGGAGCTGTACTCATTCGTTATGGAGATACTGCTGTTTTATCAACAGCAACAGCATCGAAAGAACCAAAAGATTTAAGCTTTTTCCCACTTACAGTGAACTATGAAGAAAGACTATATGCCGTTGGGAAAATTCCAGGTGGCTTTATTAAGCGTGAAGGTCGACCTAGTGAAAAGGCTATTCTAGCAAGTCGATTAATTGACCGCCCAATTAGACCACTATTTGCTGAAGGGTTTAGAAACGAAGTTCAAGTCATTAGTATCGTCATGAGTGTGGATCAGGATTGTTCATCTGAAATGGCAGCTATGTTCGGGTCTTCACTTGCCTTATGTGTTTCAGACATACCGTTTGAAGGACCTATCGCTGGGGTAACAGTTGGTAGAGTAAACGGGGAATTCCTAATCAATCCTTCTGTTGACCAAATGGAACAATCAGATATAGATTTAGTTGTTGCTGGTACAAAGGAAGCCATAAACATGGTAGAGGCTGGAGCAAATGAAGTTCCAGAAGAAACAATGTTAGAGGCAATCATGTTTGGACATGAGGAAATCAAACGATTAATTGAGTTCCAAGAAAAGATAGTTGGTCAAGTTGGAAAAGAAAAGAGAGAAGTTATTCTTTATGAAGTGAATAAAGAAATAGAAAATGAAGTTAGAGCACTTGCTGAAGAAAAAATGAAGTTAGCTGTTCAAGTCTTTGAAAAACATGCACGTGAAGAAGCGATTAACGAAGTAAAAAAAGAAGTTATGGCAGTTTTTGAAGAAAAAGAGCTTGATGATAAAGCATTAAAAGAAGTATCAGAAGTCCTTTATATGCTTGTAAAGGAAGAAGTTCGTCGACTAATTACACAAGATAAAGTTAGACCAGATGGTCGAAAGAAAGATGAAATCAGGCCATTAACTTCAGAGGTAGGTATATTACCAAGAACACACGGTTCAGGACTTTTCACCCGCGGACAAACCCAAGCTTTAAGTGTTTGTACATTAGGAGCTTTAGGGGATGTGCAAATTTTAGATGGGCTTGGAATTGAAGAAGAGAAGCGCTTTATGCATCATTACAACTTCCCACAATTTAGCGTAGGGGAAACAGGACCGATAAGAGGCCCAGGTAGAAGAGAGATCGGTCATGGCGCACTAGGAGAAAGAGCATTAGAACCAATCATACCGTCAGAGAAGGATTTCCCGTATACTATTCGCCTTGTTTCAGAAGTTCTCGAGTCTAATGGATCAACTTCCCAAGCAAGTATTTGTGCAAGTACACTTGCAATGATGGATGCAGGTGTGCCTATTAAAGCACCAGTGGCTGGTATTGCGATGGGGCTTGTGAAAAAGGATGAACACTATACTATTCTTTCTGATATACAAGGGATGGAAGATCACTTAGGAGATATGGATTTTAAAGTAGCTGGAACAGCAAATGGTGTCACAGCTCTTCAAATGGATATAAAAATAGATGGGTTGTCGAGGGAAATTTTGGAAGAAGCCTTAACCCAAGCTAAAGTTGGTCGTATGCATATATTAGAGCATATGTTAAGCACTATTAATGAGCCTCGTGTTGAACTGTCTCGTTATGCACCAAAAATCTTAACAATGAGTATTAACCCAGATAAAATCCGAGATGTGATTGGGCCAAGTGGTAAGCAAATCAACAAGATAATTGAAGAAACAGGTGTTAAAATTGATATCGAGCAAGATGGTACAATCTTTATCTCTTCCATTGATGAACCAATGAATCAAAAGGCGAAGAAAATTATAGAGGATATCGTACGAGAAGTAGAAGTTGGCCAAATGTACTTAGGTAAAGTAAAGCGTATTGAAAAGTTTGGCTGCTTTGTTGAGATATTTAGTGGAAAAGATGGTCTTGTCCATATTTCTGAATTAGCCGAGGAACGTGTAGGTAAAGTTGAGGATGTTGTGTCAATTGGTGATGAAATCTTAGTAAAGGTTACTGAGATTGATAAGCAAGGAAGAGTGAACCTATCACGTAAAGCAGTTCTAAAACAACAAAAGGAAGAAAACCCAACATCTTAGAAATAATCAGAACAGAAGCTGGGAGTACCGGCTTCTTTTTGTTGCATACCATTTAGAATTTGGAATTGAGCTACGTCCACTTTTAGTTCTACCTTGTCCCCCTTGTACATAATTTTTACTACAAAGGGGGAAGTATAAATGAAAAGAATGATGATTCAGCTAATTGCTTTTTCAACTATTCTTCTATTAACTTTTAGTTCGGTGCAAAATCCCTTCGCTAATGATTATTTAAGCCAAATGAAACAAGCGGCAATTACTGTTTCTACTGTGCATGATGATTTATTTAAGGAGATTGAATCGAAGAAAGCAGAATATGAAATACAACCACAAAATGCTGAAATACATAAAGTGTGGAAAGCAACACCTGGGTATAACGGTTTATCAGTTGATGTTGAAAAATCATATGAGAATATGAAGAAGGATGGTGTCTTTGACCCAAAAAGGTTAGTGTTTAAGGAGGTGCCGCCATCCGTACATCTATCTGACCTGCCGCCCCAGCCTATTTACCGTGGCCATCCAGATAAACAGATGGTAGCATTTTTAATTAATGTAGCTTGGGGGAATGAATATATCCCAACAATGCTTGAGATATTAAAAAAACATAAAGTAACCGCTACCTTTTTTCTTGAAGGCCGCTGGGTGAAAGAAAATCCAGAGCTCGCAAAGATGATTGTAGATGCTGGTCATGAAGTAGGTAATCATTCTTACAGTCATCCCAACTTGAAAACAATGACTGGCACTTTAGTAAGAGACCAGTTAGTTAACACGAATGAAGTAATTGAAGCAACTACAGGAGTAACACCTAAATGGTTTGCTCCCCCCAGTGGAAGTTATCGTCAAGAGGTCGTGGAAATTGCTTCTGAATTAAATATGAGAACGATTATGTGGAGTGTTGACACTATTGATTGGCAAAAACCATCACCTGAAGTCTTAATCAATCGAGTCATGCAAAAAGTACATCCTGGAGCCTTAATATTGATGCATCCAACTGAATCAACATCTCAATCACTTGATCGATTAATTGTCCAAATCAAAGAAAAAAAATTAAAGATTAGCAACGTATCTAACTTGTTGAGTGAGAAACGAGTAGAATAATCATTGCAGTATTTAAATAAAACTTATTCATTCTACTTTGTTATAAGCATCACGATTGGAGGAAAAGCAGTTGATAAAAAAATATACATGTAAAAACGGTGTAAGAATTGTATTAGAAAACATCCCAACGGTAAGATCGGTTGCAATTGGAGTTTGGATTGGCACCGGTTCTCGAAATGAGTCCAAAGAAAATAATGGGATCTCTCACTTTCTTGAGCATATGTTCTTTAAAGGAACAAAAACTCGTTCTGCAAGGGAAATTGCTGAATCTTTCGATAGTATTGGTGGTCAAGTGAATGCATTTACTTCTAAAGAGTACACATGCTATTATGCAAAAGTACTAGATGAACATTCTAACTATGCTTTAGAGGTACTTGCTGATATGTTTTTTAATTCTACTTTTGATGAGGAAGAACTAAAAAAGGAAAAGAACGTTGTGTATGAAGAAATTAAAATGTATGAGGATACACCTGATGATATAGTTCATGACTTGTTAAGTCGTGCCTCGTATAAAGACCATTCGTTAGGATATCCAATTTTAGGAACAGAGGAAACCTTAGCCTCTTTTAATGGCGACTCTCTCCGTCAATATATGAATGATACATATACCCCTGAAAATGTAGTTGTATCAGTAGCTGGAAATATTGATGAAACCTTTATTAAGGAGATTGAGGGATATTTTGGCGAATTTACAACAACGGGTGCACGGCCCGAAGAAACAGCCCCTTCCTTCTTTACTGAAAAGCTATCTAGAAAAAAGGAAACGGAACAGGCTCATTTATGCTTAGGCTATAAAGGTCTCCCTGTTGGGGATGAACATATATACAGCTTAATCGTTCTAAATAATATTTTAGGCGGTAGTATGAGTAGTCGCTTATTTCAAGAAGTTCGTGAACAAAGGGGTTTAGCCTATTCTGTTTATTCTTATCACTCATCCTATAAGGATAGTGGTATGCTTACGATATATGGTGGTACTGGAAGTGCACAGTTAAATCTTCTATTTGAAACGATCCAGCAAACATTAAATAAATTGATGGATTCAGGGATTACATCCAAGGAGTTAAAAAACAGTAAAGAACAGATAAAGGGCAATTTAATGCTAAGTTTAGAAAGCACGAACAGCCGCATGAGTAGAAATGGAAAGAATGAACTTCTTTTAAAGAAACATCGTTCTTTAGATGAGATTTTAGAAAATGTGGAGGAAGTAACAGAAGCGTCCGTAAATAACCTTGGAAGAAGACTTTTTCAATCAGATGTGTCTGTAGCTTTAATTAGTCCAGATGGTGCTTTGCCAGAGAATCTAAAATAAATAATTTGTAGAGTGCCTGTAGGTTAAGCAAACTTACAGGCATTTTTTAATTTGACTTCTTATACAATGATAAAAAGAGTGTACAAGTTAAGGAGGGGAAAATAATTGAGACTAAGTGAGTTAAGTGGTAAAGAATTAGTAGATTTAAAAAAGGCGGAACGTCTTGGTATTCTTGGGCAAACTGATTTAGAAATTGATGAAACAACGGGGCACATTAAGGCTTTCATTATTCCGTCTGTCAAATGGTTTGGATTTAGGAAACAAGGAAATGAAGTACGAGTACCATGGCATCATATAAAAAAAATCGGAACAGATATGATCATTATCGATATCCATGAGGATCATCATTAAAAACCCTTCTATCCTAGAAGGGTTTTTACTATGAAATAAGCTGATTCATTCACCTATATTTAACTACTTACATAAGATGTGGAAGTAAACAGATTCGTATGGCGTTAGACTTTTAAATAATCTGGGTCCAGCACCTAGCCAAGATGAAATTGCAAAGATTGTCGCAAATTCATCCTACTCGATAGAAAAAGAAATATCACTTCTTCCTTGGGCAAAAAACCCTAAAGAGTAAAAAGGGAGAAATGGCCTTTTTTCTCATCAAGGAACATTTGCTCTGCTTTAGGCAAAACGGGCGCTCTGAGCCTTTTCAAGCAAGACTAAAAAAAGAAGGTGAATGAAGACATGTTAACTGGATTGCATATAGCAATTATTGGTGGAGATGCAAGACAGCTTGAAGTCATTCGCAAGCTAACTGATTTAGATGCTAAGCTTTCCCTAATTGGATTTGATCAACTAGATCATGGTTTTACCGGTGCTTCAAAGGAACAACTTGACGAGGTGGATTTCTCAAATGTTGATTCCATTATCCTACCTGTCGCTGGTACAAATAATGAGGGTGAGGTAGATACAATTTTTTCTAATGAAAAAGTTGTATTAACAGAGGAACTTCTGTCAAATACACCGGAACATTGTGTGATCTATTCAGGAATCAGTAATCATTATCTTGATAACTTAGCAGAGAAAATTAAAAGAAGGCTTGTGAAATTATTTGAACGTGATGATGTCGCCATTTATAACTCCATTCCAACCGTTGAAGGAACAATTATGATGGTGATTCAACATACAGAATTTACGATTCACAACTCCAATGTTGCAGTCTTAGGAATGGGGCGTGTAGGATTAAGCGTTGCACGAACGTTTGCAGCTCTTGGGGCAAACGTGAAGGTTGGGGCACGAAAGAGTGAGCATATCGCAAGAATTTTTGAGATGGGAATGAAGCCGTTTCATCTATCTCATTTAGAAAGTGAAATCCAGGATGTAGACGTTTGTATTAATACCATTCCACATCACATTGTAACAGCAAGTGTTATTTCACGAATGCTTCCACACACTTTAATCATTGATTTAGCATCAAAACCTGGTGGCACTGATTTTAGATATGCAGAAAAAAGAGGGATTAAAGCTCTGTTAGCTCCTGGTTTACCTGGAATTGTTGCACCAAAAACCGCTGGGCAAATTGTCGCCAATGTTTTGTCAAAATTATTAAGAGAAGACATCTTAGAGCGAAAGGGGAATAAAGAATGACTTCACTTAAAGGTAAAAGAATAGGATTTGGATTAACAGGTTCACACTGCACGTATGATGCAGTGATACGTCCAATTGAACAGCTGGTGGAGGCTGGTGCAGATGTGTTACCAGTTGCAACTACTACGGTGATGACAACTGATACGAGGTTTGGTAAAGGGGAAGATTGGATAGCGAAGTTAGAAGAGATTACCGGTAACAAACTAATTGATTCGATTGTCAAAGCTGAACCTTTAGGCCCGAAGATTCCACTTGATTGTATGATTATTTCACCTTTAACAGGTAACTCCATGAGTAAATTTGCTAATGCAATGACGGATTCCCCTGTATTAATGGCTGCAAAAGCAACATTAAGAAACCAAAAACCTGTTGTTCTAGGGATTTCAACGAATGATGCTCTTGGTTTAAATGGTATGAATCTCATGAAATTAATGGCTACAAAAAATATCTACTTTATCCCTTTTGGTCAAGATGCACCAGATAAAAAACCTAATTCTATGGTTGCTAGAATGAGTGCTTTAAAAGATACGGTCATTGCAGCTATAGAAGGGAGACAAATACAGCCTGTAATCATCGAGAGATTTTTAGATGGAGAATAAAAAAGGGTGCGTAAAAATAGTAAGATTATGCTACAATGAATGCATAGTAAAGGAGAGAATCATGATATTTTCTCCTTTCTTTACTTCATTTTATCATTAACATTCCGAAAAGGGGTATATATATGGCAAATGGATTTCATGTTGCAGTTGTAGGTGCAACTGGTGCAGTAGGAGAACAAATGCTTAAAACATTAGAAGATAGAAATTTTCCAATATCAAAACTAACATTACTATCTTCAAAACGTTCAGCAGGAAAGAAGGTAGTGTTTAAAGGCCAAGAAATTGTAGTGGAAGAAGCAACACCTGGTAGCTTTGAAGGAGTCCAAATAGCATTATTTAGTGCAGGGGGATCAGTTTCTAAACAATTTGCTCCAGAAGCGGTAAAGCGTGGTGCAATTGTCATTGATAATACTAGTGCATTTAGAATGGATGAAGGGACTCCACTCGTAGTACCAGAAGTAAACGAAGAGGAACTTCATAACCACAATGGGATTATTGCAAATCCTAATTGTTCAACCATACAAATGGTTGTTGCATTAGAGCCTATTCGCAAGGCATTTGGTCTAAATAAGATTATCGTATCAACATACCAGGCAGTATCAGGTGCTGGTGCAGCTGCAGTTGAAGAATTAATGAATCAAACAAAAGCCATCATGATGGGAGAAGAGGTAAAACCGAATATTCTTCCTGTTGGCTCAGATGAAAAAAAATATCAAATAGCTTTTAATGCAATTCCACAAATTGATAAGTTCCAAGATAATGGTTATACGTTTGAGGAAATGAAGATGATTAACGAGACAAAGAAAATTATGAATATGCCCGAATTGCAAGTTGCTGCAACTTGTGTTCGACTACCGATTGCAACTGGACACTCTGAGAGCTTATTTTTAGAAGTAGAAAAAGATGGTGTGACAAGAGAAGATATCCAAAAATTGTTAGCTAATGCTCCTGGCGTCACTTTGCAAGATAATACAAGTGAACAAATATATCCAATGCCAGCACATTGTGTAGGAAAAAATGATGTATTTGTTGGACGTATCCGAAAGGATCTTTCTAACGATAAGGGCTTTCAAATGTGGGTCGTTTCCGATAATCTATTAAAAGGTGCAGCATGGAACTCTGTTCAAATCGCAGAAAGTCTAGTAAAACTTGGGATTGTCAAGTAACTTTAAAGTAAGGGACGATGTTTATCTCCCTGCCTCTTTACATCATGAATGGGGTGCTGACATGAAAATTATTGTTCAGAAATTTGGTGGTACTTCCGTTAAAGACGAAGAGAGCCGCCTACATGCAATCAAGCATATAGAAGTAGCGTTAGATCAAGGGTATAAAGTTGTTACAGTTGTGTCTGCTATGGGGAGAAGTGGTGATCCTTACGCAACTGACACTTTACTCAGTCTAGTAAATGGGTTAGACGGTAAGATTAGTAAAAGAGAATACGATTTATTGCTTTCATGCGGAGAAATTATCTCATCTGTTGTATTTTCAAACATGTTAAACGAACGGGGCATTAAGTCCGCAGCGATTACTGGAGCAAAGGCTGGATTTCGTACAAATAATGACTATCAAAATGCAAAGATTATCGATATGCAGTGTGAGCCGATTATTCAAATGCTTGAAGAGTTTGATGTCATTATAGTTGCCGGTTTCCAGGGGTTGTCAAAGGAAAATGAGGTTACAACACTAGGTAGAGGGGGGAGTGATACTTCTGCCTCTGCGCTCGGTGTAGCATTAAATGCAGAGTGGATTGATATTTTCACTGACGTGGAAGGAGTAATGACGGCAGATCCAAGAATTGTTGAATCTGCAAGACCTTTAAATGTTGTCACCTATACAGAAATTTGTAATATGGCCTATCAAGGTGCTAAAGTGATTCATCCACGAGCAGTAGAAATAGCTATGCAAGGTAAGGTCCCCCTAAGAATCCGATCTACCTATACAAATACTTTAGGGACACTGGTGACATCTCTTGGAGATGCAAAAAAGGGAACCGACTTTTCGGAACGAGTCATTACTGGAATTGCTCATGTATCGAATGTTACCCAAATAAAAGTCTTCTCTAAAGAAGGACATTATGATACTCAAACCGAAGTATTTAAGGGAATGGCAAACGCTGAAATAAGTGTTGATTTTTTTAATATTACACCAACTGGTGTTGTTTACACTGTTTCAGGTGAGAATACAGAGCCCGCCATTAAAATTCTTCAAAAACTAGGCTATGACCCTGTGGTTACGAGAAATTGTGCAAAAGTATCTGCTGTTGGTGCAGGTATGAGTGGTGTTCCTGGTGTAACTTCTAAAATAGTTACTTCTCTATCAGAAAACGGGATTCAAATTCTTCAATCAGCAGATAGTAATACAACCATCTGGGTTTTAGTGAAAGAAGAGGACTTAGTAAAAGCAGTAAATGCATTACATGATGCCTTTCAACTTTCGGAAGAACATGTAAAATAGGAAGTTCAAGGGGGATTTAGATTAATGGATTTTGGAAAAGTATCGACAGCAATGGTGACTCCTTTCGATTCGAAAGGAAATATTGACTTTGCGAAGACAACTCAATTAATTAACTATTTAATAAACAATGGAACAGACTCTTTAGTAGTTGGAGGTACTACTGGGGAATCACCTACACTTACATCGGAAGAGAAGATTGCATTGTTCAAGCATGTTGTCTCAACTGTTAATGGTAGGGTTCCTGTTATAGCTGGAACTGGTAGCAATAATACTAGGGCTTCGATTGAACTTACAAAAAAAGCTGAAGAAGCAGGTGTGGATGCTGTAATGGTCGTTGCACCATATTATAATCGTCCATCACAAGAGGGACTTTATCAACATTTTAAAGCAGTAGCTGAATCAACGAAGCTACCTTTCATGGTTTATAATGTCCCTGGACGTACCGCCGTCAATATTTCACCAGAAACTATTATCCGATTAGCTGAAATTGATAATATTGTAGCTGTGAAAGAGGCTAGTGGAGATTTAGATGCCATGACATTGATTATTGCTAATACAACAGATGATTTTCGCCTGTATTGTGGTGATGATGGACTCACACTCCCTGTCTTAGCAATAGGAGGTGCGGGGATTGTATCAGTAGCCTCTCATATTATTGGGCCTGAAATGCAGTCTATGATTCGATCATTTATATCTGGTGACCTACAAACGGCTGCCACAGAGCACGGACGTCTATTACCAGTTATGAAAGGGTTATTTATGGCACCAAGCCCAACACCTGTTAAAACGGCATTACAACTTAAAGGGTTGGATGTTGGATCTGTAAGGTTGCCGTTGATTCCGTTATCAGAGCAGGAGCGTCAACAGTTAATAAACATTTTAAATACATTAAATTAATGAAGAAGGTCAGCCATTTCGGTTGACCTTTTCCGCTTCACATCGCATTTTTTATTGAAAAATAACACCCTTCCCCTATTGTGACTAAATATAGAACGTATAAAATACAAAGTTGTTATAAGCGATGGTTTATTCTCAATTGATAATCTTGCCTAATGAGCTAGGGATAAATTCACTTGTCTTCCATTTCTTTCATCAGTTATAATGTTGATATGGTTTAAGGGACGGGGCTTATATTAGATACAGATAGTAGGAGGACTTGACATTGACGAATCAAGAGACAGAAAAAATAAAGGTGTTTGCCCTCGGAGGAGTAGGGGAAGTCGGGAAAAACATGTACGTAATTGAAACTGGTAGCCAAATTTTTATAGTGGATGCCGGATTAATGATACCAGAAGATGAAATGCTAGGTATTGACATGGTTATACCAGATATATCCTATCTAATGGATCATAAGACAAAGGTGAAAGCCATTTTTATCACTCATGGACATGAGGAACACATGGGGGCATTAACCTATATTTTACGTAAGTTAGAAGTACCTGTCTTTGGTACAAAATTTACGTTAGCACTTCTAAAGGAAGAATTAGAGCAGGCTAATGTAAGAAAGAGTGATCTTAAAGAAGTGGATCGAACAACTATTCTTACATTTGATGAAGTAAAGGTATCTTTTTTTAGAACGACCCATAGTATACCAGATTCCGTAGGTATTGTTTTTCATACTGATCAAGGTGCAATTGTACATAGTGGTGATTATAAGTTTGACCCTACATCGATAGGAGTGTTTAGCACCGATATTGATATAATGGCACAGGTGGGATCTGAAGGTGTCCTTTGTCTCTTATCAGACAGTATGAATGCTGAAAAGCCAGGACATACTGGCTCTGAAAACCAAGTGGGTCAGGAGTTTAGTGATGCCTTTTATAATATTGAAGGTCGAATTATTGTTGTAACATATGCAACCAATATACAACGACTTCAATCCATATTTCTTGCCGCAAATGAATCGGGTCGAAAAGTGGGGATTGTCGGTCAGAAGATGACACGAGTTGTCGAAATAGCAAAAGGATTAGGTTATTTGACTATACCAGAAGATACACTAGTCTCGTATAATGAAATCATGCAATTGCCAAGTAATCAGGTTGTAATGATTACGACCAATCACCAAGGAGAGCCAGTTGCTGCATTATCTAAGATTGCGAAGGGTACACATAAGCAAATTCAAGTTTCTCAAGGTGATACGTTTATTTTTGCAGCAGCTTCATCCCCAGGGACTGAAATTAGTATCTCTAAATCTGTCGACTTGTTATATAGAGCAGGAGCTAATGTGATTAGTGGAGGTTCAAAGAGATTCCATGCCTCTGGACATGGCAGTCAAGAGGATATAAAAATGATGCTTCATTTAATGAAACCAAAGTATATTGTTCCAATCCACGGTGAATATAGAATGCAAAAGGCTCATGCTAAAATTGCAAAGTCGATGGGAATGCAGGATGACCAAATCATCATTTTAGAAAAAGGTGAAGTCATTGAATTTACTGATCAAAAGGCAAGCTACGGCTCAAAAGTGTATGCCGGGAATGTTCTGATAGATGGACTTGGAATAGGAGACGTTGGTAATATTGTCTTGCGAGATCGTAGATTATTATCGCAGGATGGTATCTTAGTGATTGTTGTGACCTTAAGTAAGGATAGAAATGAAATAGTAGCTGGACCGGAGATTATCTCAAGAGGGTTCGTCTATGTGAGAGAATCAGAACAATTACTGATTGATGCAACGGGAATTGTTAAAGATATATTAGATAAATGCATAAAAGATCAAATTATGGATTGGTCTACATTAAAGCTAAGCATTAGAGATTCGTTAAATCAGTATTTATATGAAAAGACGAAGCGAAGACCGATGATATTACCGATTATTATGGAAGCATAAAAGAAAGTCTATCCTTTATAAAGGATAGACTTTTTATGTGTGCCAGGAATGTTCATCAACTCGACGGTGAAAGTCCGTTATGGGCGTTGGGATATGCGAACCACTATTCGAAGGCAGGTATTCTGTGGTGACATGGAATCTGAAGGAAGCCCTAGAAAATTCCTCGGTCTGAGGTACACTTCGAGGTTCCTATTTCAGGACGAATCGGCATAATAAGGTGAAGTCCAAAATATCCCCGGATGAAATTGGAATAAATGTGACAGATATTTTTTATCAGTCGTTATTTCATAAACTTTCGAACCGCCGTATACCGGACGGTACGTACGGCGGTGAGAGAGGTCGGTGCATTTTGGCGCCTCCTACTCGATTATCTATAAGTCTCGATCGCTTCTTTATTTCTCTTAGAATTAAATTAATATGAACGTTCATACTAAAGGTATCTTATTGTTTGAAAGGAGACTTCTCTGTTTATGGACAACATTTTTTCTGGACAAAAAAGTGAAGAAGAGCAAGAAAAAAAAGACGAAGCAAAAGAAGGACTTATCGATAAAATACAGCAGTTAGGTCAAACCAATATTCCACAAATGACAAATGATTCGAAAATTCATTGCTTAACCATAATTGGTCAAATTGAGGGGCATGTCCAGCTTCCCCCACAAAATAAAACAACCAAGTATGAACATTTAATTCCGCAAATTGTTGCAATTGAACAAAACCCTAAGATCGAGGGTTTACTTATTATTTTGAATACAGTCGGAGGGGATGTAGAGGCAGGTTTAGCTATTGCGGAAATGATTGCATCTTTATCTAAACCAACTGTCTCCATTGTATTAGGTGGAGGTCACTCAATTGGAGTACCTATCGCAGTTTCAACCGACTATTCTTTTATTGCTGAGACTGCAACCATGACCATTCATCCTGTTCGGTTAACTGGACTTGTTATTGGTGTTCCACAAACATTTGAGTATCTAGATAAAATGCAAGATCGAGTGGTTAGATTTGTTACAAGACATTCAAATGTTACAGAAGACCGATTTAAAGAACTTATGCTTTCAAAGGGAAATTTAACTCGCGATATTGGTACAAATGTAGTAGGTGAAGATGCAGTTAAATATGGATTGATTAATGAGGTTGGCGGTGTAGGTAAAGCCTTATTGAAAATTAACTCACTAATTGAAGAGAGAAATAATATAAAAGAAGATGGGAAGATGCTTCAATGATTCTATATACGGTGATGCCTCAAGAAGTTATGTTTCCTATGAATGAATCAGATTTTCAAAATCAACAGCTTATTTCTATGAATGGAGTTTCACTACTTGTCGAAAGAACTGATAATCAGGACTATCGGGTTATACGCTGTTTAAGCACAGATCCACAGCATTTCTTATGTGAACAATACGCTCCCGGTAATCTCATCTCAAATTAATAGTTTAGAACTTAAGGAAATCCTTAAGTTCTTTTTTTTGCTTAGGAAATGATAAAAGCTCACCATTTGTGGATAACTTAGTGATGTGCGTAGTAATCCGGCTCCAGAGCCCAGCCAAGATGAAATTGCAAAGATCGTCGCAATTTCATCCTACTCGAGGGAAAAAGAAAAATCACTTTTTTCCTTGGTCAAATAACCCTTGAAGAGTAAAAGGGAAAGAGCGCCCTTTTTCTCTTCAAGGAACATTTGCTATGCCAGAGGCTAAACGGGGCGCCCTGAGCCTTTTGTTCTTGTCATAAGGAAACAAGCATTGTATTATCAGAACAGTTATTCTTATAATAGAGATATACATATTAAGAAAGTAACAGAGGTGTAAGCATGGCAAAACAGAAGCAAAGGCAAAAGCGAAAAAGTCAAGAATGGAAGCAGACTCTTAAATATGAACTGATCGGATTAACTCTGTTTGCTGTTACGTGTATTGCAATTTCAAGTTTAGGTATGGTTGGTGGAGTCTTAACGAAATTCACAAGATTTTTCATGGGTGAATGGTACATGTTATTACTCCTAGGATTTCTAGTACTATCGATATACCTAATCTGGAAAAGGCAATATCCTCATTTATTTAAACAAAGGCTTATCGGAATTTATTTTATAACCGGTTCATTACTGCTGTTTAGTCATGTAAATTTATTTGAATTACTGATTAGAGATGGTGTATTTAAAGAACCTTCTGTAATTAAAAATACGTGGGAGCTATTTTGGATGGAAGTAAATGGTGATACTGCGACTACAGATCTTGGCGGAGGGATGATAGGAGCAACTCTATTTGCTTTATTCCACGTTTTATTTGCTGCACAAGGGACAGAACTAATTGCGTTATTGTTCATGGTAATTGGAGCAATCTTGATTTCTGGAAAATCGTTAAAGGATGTAATGGAAAAAATGGTTTCTCCTCTCTTCCAAATGTTAAAAAGGCAATTTTTTGCATTTCTTACAGATATGAAAGCATGGCTGAAAAATATCGGAAAACGAAAATCCTCATCTAACCGCGCAAATACAAAAAAGAAAAAAGAAGTGGTAATAGAAGATGATTCGAACCTTGATACTTATACAGATGAGATCGATCATGAGAATATCCAGGAAGAGGAGCCAATTATCGTTCGTCCTATCATTTCTAACTTTCAAGATCGTGCGACAAAAATGGATGTTCATCATGCAGCAGAAGAGAGTAAAGAACAAAGCCATGATGTAAATGAAGAACCATTAGATACTCTCACAAATTCTAACAAAATTACATTTGCAGAGGAGGAAAATCTCGATTATGAGCTTCCTCCCCTTGATTTACTCACGCAGCCAAAGAATCAATCAACCGGACAAGACAATGAGTATATTCGAATCAATATTCGTAAGCTTGAACGAACATTTGAAAGCTTTGGCGTTAAAGCTAAGGTAAAAAAAGTACACCTTGGACCGGCTGTAACAAAATATGAAGTGTATCCAGATGTAGGGGTCAAGGTTAGTAAGATTGTAAATCTTTCTGATGATCTTGCTCTTGCTCTTGCAGCGAAAGATATAAGAATCGAAGCACCTATCCCTGGAAAATCAGCTGTAGGGATAGAGGTGCCAAATGCAGAGGTATCAATGGTGTCACTTCGAGAAGTGCTTGAATCCCATAATCATAATTTGGATTCCAAGCTATTAATAGGTCTTGGTAGAGATATTTCTGGTGAAGCAGTCGTGTCAGAACTTAATAAAATGCCACATCTACTTGTAGCAGGTGCCACTGGCAGTGGAAAAAGTGTATGTATAAATGGAATCATTACGAGTATTTTAATGAGGGCTAAACCTCACGAAGTAAAAATGATGATGATTGACCCAAAGATGGTAGAGCTAAATGTATATAATGGTATTCCACACCTGTTAGCACCTGTTGTAACAGATGCTAAAAAAGCTTCACAAGCATTGAAAAAAGTTGTCTCTGAAATGGAAAGAAGATATGAGCTATTCTCACATACTGGAACTAGAAATATAGAGGGATATAATGACTATATAAAAAGACAAAACCAGTTAGAGGATGGAAAGCAACCGTTACTCCCATTTATAGTCGTGATTGTAGACGAATTAGCAGATTTGATGATGGTTGCTTCCTCAGATGTTGAAGATGCGATCACACGTCTCGCACAAATGGCACGTGCTGCTGGAATACATTTAATCATTGCGACACAACGACCATCTGTAGATGTTATAACAGGGGTAATAAAAGCGAATATTCCTTCACGTATCGCTTTTAGTGTATCGTCTCAAACAGATTCAAGAACTATATTAGATATGGGTGGAGCTGAGAAGTTATTAGGAAAAGGGGACATGCTTTTCTTGCCAGTAGGTATGTCAAAGCCTATCAGGGTTCAAGGAGCCTTCTTATCTGACCAAGAAGTTGAGGATATTGTAAATTTTGTAATAGAACAACAAAAAGCTCAATATCAAGAAAACATGATACCGACAGAAGCTCAGACTGTTCAAGAAGAGGTAGAAGATGAATTATTTGATGATGCCGTTCAGTTAGTTATTGAGATGCAAACTGCCTCTGTTTCTATGCTGCAAAGGAGATTCAGAGTAGGGTACACTCGCGCTGCAAGATTAATTGATGCGATGGAAGCAAGAGGGATTGTAGGTCCTTATGAAGGAAGTAAACCTAGAGAAGTGCTTGTCTCTGCAAACCAAGAAGAAGCATCATCATAAATAAAGAAGAGGAATATCCCTCTTCTTTTAAATCGCTTACATTATCGATAACAATTTTCGACAAAATCATATTTTCTATTTATTTCTTAAGCAAATAATGATATCATTTTCCATTAGGAGAAGGTATGTACATAAAGGTTAGACATCTTACTTTAGTTTTCATTCAGCTTGGAAAAGCAACTGGAGGTCGGCTCATGTCTATAAAATCCGATAACCGGCATTTGTATTTACAGGTGATTGACCGGTTAAAAGGTGATATTGAAAAGGGTTTTTATAAGGAGCGCGAAAAATTACCGTCTGAATTCGATTTGGCAAAACAGCTAGGAGTTAGTCGTGCTACATTAAGGGAAGCTCTTCGCATACTTGAAGAAGAAAACGTTGTCATTCGAAGACATGGCGTGGGCACGTTCGTAAATGCAAAGCCATTATTTACTTCTGGGATTGAACAGCTAAATAGTGTGACAAACATGATTATCCAAGCTGGTAAAGTACCTGGTACAATCTTTTTATCTTCATCTGTGCAAGGGCCGACAGAAGAGGATGTACGACGTTTCCAATGTTCTATTGATGATGAAATTACAGTAGTGGAACGAGTTCGTACAGCAGATGGCGAGCCAGTCGTTTATTGTATTGATAAAATTCCAAGTCAATATATCCCTCAGGGCTATAGCCATCGCGGGGAATCATTATTCGATTTGCTCGAAAAAGAAGGGAAATATATTTCATATGCTGTCGTTCATATTGAACCACTTGGTTATCACGAGAAAATATCTCCAATATTAGAGTGCGAGCCAGAGACAGCACTACTTTTATTAAAACAAATGCACTATGACCAAAACGATCACCCTGTGTTGTTTTCATTAAACTATTTTAGAGCTGACAAGTTTAGCTTTCATGTACTAAGGAAAAGGGTGTAAGACACTAAATCACCCACCCGAAATTAGACCTTTCTTGAATAGTTAACAGCAATTGTTTAAGGTTATAGAGGGGATATTTTTGTCAGATTTTGAGCAGTTTATGTAGGAATAGTTTTTTATTAACAAATACTTTAGGTCATTACTATTTAATAGTGACAATATATTATTATGAATTAGGGGGTACATAAGATGAAGAAGCGCAAATTTGGATTAGCTCTATCTTTATTCTTAGCTGCTGGTACGCTTTTAAGTGCTTGTGGAACAGCAGATGAAGAAGGTACACAAGGTACTGAAGGAACAGACGAAGCAACTGGAGATTTCAAGGTTGCAATGGTTACAGATACTGGTGGGGTAGATGATAAGTCATTTAACCAATCTGCTTGGGAAGGTCTGAAACAATTTGGTGCTGATAACAACTTAACAGAAGGTGAAGGCTTTAAGTATCTTCAATCAACTGCACCGACAGATTATGCTCCGAACTTAAATTCTTTAGTTCGTGAAGGGTATAACCTAGTGTACGGAATTGGATTCCTTTTAGCCGATGATGTAAAAACAGTTGCTGAACAGAAGCCAGATGCTAATTTAGCAATTGTTGATATGGTAGTAACAAATGACGCTGGAGAATTCTTGCCTAACGTTGCAAACATTACATTTAAAGAGCACCAAGGATCATTTCTTGTAGGATTAGTTGCTGGAAAGCAAACAACAACAAATAAGATTGGATTTGTTGGTGGAGTGAATAGTGACCTAATCAAGAAATTTGAAAGCGGATTTAAAGCTGGTGTTAAGGCGGCAAATCCTAATGCAGAAGTTATTGTACAATATGCTGAAGACTTTAATGCTCCTGAAAAAGGTACTCAAATTGCAAACACGATGTATGGACAAGGTGTAGATATTATATATCACGCTGCCGGTGGTACAGGTAACGGTGTATTTACAGAAGCTAAAAACCGTGCGAAGCAAGGTGAGAAGGTTTGGGTAATCGGTGTTGATAAAGATCAACATGAAGAAGGTATGCCAGAAAACGTTACACTAACTTCAATGGTAAAGCGTGTGGATACAGCTGTATATGAAGTATCAAAGATGGCAATGGAAGGAAACTTCCCTGGAGGACAAATCGTAGAATTTGGTCTTGATAATGATGGAGTTGGAATTGCACCAACTCAAGAAAACGTCACTGAAGAATCCTTAAATCTTGTTAAAGAATACGAAGAAAAGATTCTAAATGACGAAATTAAAGTTCCTGCAACTGATGCTGAATACGAAGAGTATTTAAATTCTCTATAATCAAAGATAGGGTGATAAAGGCTAGTGACTCTACTAGCCTTTATTTTTCCTATAAAGCCATTATTTAGTAATTTGAAGTAAGAGGTAAGTGGTCAATATCTATCCATTCCTTAAACAGTTCCTGCTTGATCCTTTACCTCTTGCTTTTAATAGTGAGGAAACATTTACACCATATAATAATCTTACATATGCTTTACATTTCTTATTATTCATACCTTAGGAGTTGATCATATGGAATATGTAATTGAGATGCTCAATATTCGAAAAGAATTCCCAGGAATTGTTGCGAATGACAATATTACGTTACGTCTTGCCAAAGGGGAAATTCATGCCCTCTTAGGTGAAAACGGAGCTGGGAAGTCAACATTAATGAATGTCCTGTTTGGTTTATACCAACCTGAAAAAGGAGAAATCAAGGTAAAAGGGCAATCAGTCAAAATAACGGATCCTAATGTTGCGAATGATTTAGGCATTGGAATGGTTCACCAGCACTTTATGTTAGTCAAAAATTTTACTGTTACAGAGAATATTATTCTAGGGAATGAGCCAACTTCTCGAGGGCGTATTAACATTGCAGAGGCAGCTGAGGAAGTTAGGAAGATCTCCGAACAGTACGGATTAAAGGTTGATCCTAATGCAAAAATAGAGGATATTTCGGTGGGCATGCAGCAGCGTGTTGAAATTTTAAAAACACTTTATCGTGGGGCTGAAATTCTTATTTTTGATGAACCAACTGCAGTACTAACCCCCCAAGAAATCATAGAGCTTATCCAAATCTTAAGAAAGCTTGTGAAAGAAGGTAAATCAATTATCCTAATTACACATAAACTTAAGGAGATAATGGAGGTTTGTGACCAGTGTACCGTCATACGAAAAGGGGTTGGGATTGGTACAGTAAAGGTGGCCGATTCAAGTCCTAAGGAGTTAGCAGAGATGATGGTTGGTAGGGCTGTAAACTTTAAGACAGAGAAGTCAGATCCTTCAATTGGAAACGATGTTTTAAAGATTAATAAACTTGTCGTAAAAGATTCCCGCGAAGTACCAGCAGTAAATGAATTAGATTTAACAGTTAGAGCTGGTGAAATTGTAGGAATTGCTGGTGTCGACGGGAATGGACAAACGGAATTAATAGAAGCAATTACAGGTTTGCGTAAAATTTCTTCTGGTTCCATTTTACTAAAGGATAAAGAAATCACCGGTCAAACACCAAGAAAAATTACTGAATCAGGAGTAGGGCACATTCCTGAGGACCGTCATAAACATGGATTAGTTTTAGATTATTCGATTGGAGAGAATATGGTATTACAAACGTATTATCAAAAGCCTTATTCATCAAATGGAATTCTTAACTTCAAACATATTTTTGATAAGGCAAGAAGTCTGATAAAGGAGTTTGATGTTAGAACTCCAAATGAACATACACCAGCAAGAGCATTATCTGGGGGAAATCAGCAGAAAGCCATTATTGCAAGAGAAGTAGATCGTAGCCCAGATTTATTAATTGCTGCTCAGCCTACACGGGGTCTTGATGTTGGGGCTATTGAGTTCATTCATTCCAAATTAATTCAAGAAAGAGATAACGGAAAAGCCGTATTACTGATATCACTTGAACTAGATGAAGTTCTAAATGTTAGTGACAGAATTGCTGTTATTTATGAAGGTAGAATAGTTGAAATATTAGATGCGAAAGAAACAAATGAACAAGAGCTAGGTATTTTAATGGCTGGCGGTAAGAGCAAGAGAGAAGGTGGAAAATAATGCAATCTATCTTGAAAAATGAGCGTCTTTTTCGAATTTTTATTCCTATATTAGCGGTCGTATTAGGCTTACTTGTTGGAGCTATTATCATGCTAGTAAGCGGTTATAACCCAATCAAAGGGTATGTGGCATTATTTGATGGTATCGTTGGGGATCCGTATGTGATTGGTGAAACGATTAGAGCCATGACTCCTCTTATCTTATCTGGACTAGCAGTTGCTTTCGCTTTTAGAACCGGGCTTTTTAATATAGGAGTTGAGGGACAGCTTTTAGTTGGTTGGCTTGCATCTGTATGGGTTGGTGTTGCATTTGATTTGCCTAAAATCATCCACCTTCCATTGGCGATCCTAGCTGCAGCGGCAGCTGGTGCACTATGGGGCTTTATTCCGGGATTATTAAAAGCAAAATTACGAGTACATGAAGTAATTGTTACAATCATGTTGAATTATGTAGCATTACACGTAACAAACTTCTTAATTCGTACATATTTACTTGCACCTGGGGAGAGAACTGACAAAATTAAACAAAGTGCATCACTTGCATCCGAAAACTTAATGGCTATGACTGAATTCTCACGTTTACATTATGGAATTATTGTTGCTATCATTGGTGCAGTTATTATGTGGTTCCTAATTGAAAGAACAACCAAGGGATATGAATTAAAATCTGTTGGTTATAATCAACATGCTTCTCAGTATGCGGGAATGAATGTATCAACCAATATCATACTATCAATGGTTATCTCCGGTGCCTTTGCTGGTGTGGCCGGTGCAATGGAAGGATTAGGTACCTATCAATACATGACAATAAATGGTTCCTTCACAGGTCAAGGTTTTGATGGGATTGCTGTAGCCCTCCTTGGTGCAAACAATGCGTTCGGAATTATTTTTGCATCTCTTTTATTTGGTGGACTAAAAATTGGAGCACTCACGATGCAATCAGCTGCAAAAGTACCAACTGAACTTGTTGAAATTGTTATTGCTTTAATTATTTTCTTTGTCGCGTCAAGTTATATTATTCGTTTAGTGATCAGCCGTCTAAATAAGGAGGGGAAATAGATGACCGTTCTAGATATATTAGGCCTTATCATACCAGCAGCTATCTATTCTGCAGCCCCTTTAATTCTAACTGCACTTGGTGGAGTATTTAGTGAAAGATCAGGTGTTGTAAATATTGGTTTAGAAGGATTAATGCTCTTTGGTGCGTTCATTGGTATTTTAACAACTCTAACAACAGAGGCGATGTTAGGGGATGTTGCTCCTTGGTTTGGTATTTTAGTCGGCGGTATTGTTGGTGGGATGTTTGCCCTCTTACACGCGTTAGCATCCATTACATTTAGAGCGGACCAAGTTGTTAGTGGGGTTGCAATCAACTTCTTAGCAGCCGGACTCTCAGTATTTTTGATCAAGAAAATTTATAATAAAGGTCAAACCGATTTTATTGATCATCGTATTTACAAACGAGATATTCCATTTTTGTCTGATATACCAATTATAGGAGATTTATTTTTCTCTTCCATTTATATAACATCGTACATTGCCATTGCTTTAGCATTTATCGTTTGGTATGTGATTTACAAAACCCCATTCGGTCTAAGATTGCGTTCGGTTGGTGAACATCCAATGGCAGCGGATACAATGGGGATAAAGGTAAATAGAATGCGATATATTGCGGTTATGCTTTCGGGAGTTTTTGCAGGTCTTGGTGGTGCTGTGTATGCGACATCCATTTCAGGTAACTTTACTGGCGGCACAATTTCTGGGCAAGGGTTTATGGCATTAGCTGCGATGATTTTCGGTAAATGGCATCCACTTGGTGCACTAGGAGCTGCATTATTTTTTGGTTTAGCTCAATCATTAAGTATTACAGGAGAATCAATCCCATATTTAAAAGAAGTACCAAAGATTTACTTAACAATAGCACCATATGTCTTAACGATTTTAGCATTAGCTGGTTTTGTTGGTAGAGCTGAAGCTCCTAAGGCGTTAGGTACTCCTTATGAGAAAGGGAAAAGATAAGGTTACATCGAACTATACTTTTAAAGTATAGTTCTTATTTATTTCAAAAAAAATATCCTAAAGCGAGAAGAAATAAATCAATCAGTCATTCAAAGAGAAGCTTACTTTTATAGATAATACATGATGGATATGAATAAATTACAATAGAACGATATATTGAAGGGAGTTTAATTACTCCGCAAAGATGGAACACTATGCTAAGGTAGTTCTAAAAAGGAGGTAGTAGTATGAAGGTAGATCAAGAAATTGTAGAAACAATCAATGGTATGACATTGCATACTATTGAAACGAAGAAATATAAAACCAATACATTCGTCCTTAAGCTCAAGGCACCTTTAACGAAAGAAGATGTAACGAAGCGTGCCTTGCTCCCTTACGTTTTACAGAGCGCTACAAGTTCCTATCCATCTACAAGTAAACTCAGAAGCTATTTAGATGAACTGTACGGTGCTTCATTAAATGTTGATTTATCTAAAAAGGGCGAATATCATATTATCACGATACGTATAGAGATCGCGAATGAAACATACTTAACGGATCAGACCCCCTTACTGGAGAAGGGATTAAATTTGTTAGCTGAAATCATATTAAATCCACTTCGGATTAATCAAGCGTTTGAAAGCTCGATTGTTGAAAAGGAAAAACGCTCATTAATACAACGTATACAAGCTGTTTACGATGATAAAATGCGGTACGCGAATCTACGACTTGTTGAAGAAATGTGTAAAAATGAGCCATACTCTTTACATGTAAATGGAGAGAAGGAAGATGTTGCTTCCATCACCCCTGAATTACTTTATGAATACTATCAAAAGGCTATCAAAGAAGATGAAATCGATTTGTATATTGTAGGAGACGTGGATTCTAATACAATTAGGAATTTGGCGTCAAGATTATTTACTATTGAAAATCGACATCCCACTTTCATAACAGAATCAAATGTAAGAGTAGTAAAGGAGAAGGAAGTAATTGAACAACAGGACGTGAAGCAAGGTAAGCTTAACATCGGATATCGTACCAATACAAAATACCAAGATCAAGAATATCCGGCTTTACAAGTTTTCAATGGAATATTTGGTGGTTTTTCCCATTCAAAACTCTTTATCAATGTAAGGGAAAAAGCTAGCCTTGCATATTACGCTGCATCAAGGGTAGAAAGTCATAAGGGACTATTAATGGTGATGTCTGGAGTCGATGCTAAAAATTATCATCAGGCCGTTACGATTATTAACGAACAAATGAAAGCAATGGAAAATGGAGATTTTTCCGACCAAGAAATAGAGCAGACGAAAGCCGTATTAATAAATCAAATTCTAGAAGCAATTGATACCCCAAGAGGACTTGTTGAGATTCTATATAATGAGGTTGTCGGGAAAGTGAAGGAATCAATTGAAAGCAGTCTTACTAGGATCGGTCAAGTAACAAGGAATGAAATTGTACATGTTGCAAACAAAATCGAATTAGATACCATTTATTTCCTTAAAGGAAAGGAGGAGGTTTGATGGAGAAGCATTACTTTGAGCAATTAAAAGAAGAACTATATCATGAAAAACTACCAAATGGACTGCAAGTATATATACTTCCAAAACAAGGCTTTAATAAAACGTACGCTACTTTTACAACAAAATATGGATCGATAGATAATCGCTTTATTCCTTTAAATGGTCAGGAAGAAGTACATGTCCCCGATGGAATTGCACACTTTTTAGAGCATAAGCTATTTGAAAAAGAAGATGGAGATGTATTTCAACAGTTTAGTAAACAAGGAGCATCAGCTAATGCATTTACATCATTTACAAGGACAGCCTATTTGTTTTCAAGTACTTCCAATGTAGAATTAAATCTTGAAACATTAATTGATTTTGTTCAAGACCCATACTTCACTGAAAAAACGGTTGAAAAGGAAAAGGGAATTATTGGGCAGGAAATTACAATGTATGATGATAACCCTGATTGGAAGTTATATTTTGGTGTCATTCAAAATATGTTTAAAAATCACCCTGTAAAGATTGATATTGCAGGTACCATTGATTCGATTTCAAAGATAACCGACAAATTATTATATACTTGCTATGAGACGTTCTATCATCCAAGTAATATGCTATTGTTTGTGGTTGGCCCAATTGATCCAGAAAAAATCATGAATCAAATTCGTGAAAATCAAGCGAAAAAAGAATATCAAGATCAACCACCTATTCAGAGATTCTTTGATGAAGAACCTGAAGAGGTTGAAAAGAAGCATCATGTATTAAAAATGTCTGTTCAATCCTCTAAATGTTTAGTAGGTATAAAAGTTAAAAAGCCAGGAAAATCAGGAAGTGAACTCCTTCGAAACGAATTATCAACGAATGTTCTTTTAGATATGCTATTTGGGAAAAGCTCATCAAACTATGAACAATTATACAATGATGGTTTGATTGATGATACATTTGCCTATGATTATACAGAAGAATTTGAGTTTGGTTTTGGATTAGTAGGAGGTGATACGAGAGAACCAGACAAACTGGGAGATACATTAAAAAGTATGCTTAAGAATTACCAATCAACGTTAGATACAGAATATTTAGAACGTGTAAAAAAGAAGAAAATTGGAGCATTCTTACGTGCTTTAAACTCTCCGGAATTTATTGCAAATCAATTCACACGTTATTCCTTTAACAACATGAACATGTTTGAGGTTGTTGAAGTTCTCGAATCTCTTACCCTAACTGAAATTGAGAAAAGTGCGAAACAAATTATTGATGAAAACAATATGACAGTTTGCCAAGTCGTGCCAAAGTAAACTTGACAGTTCAATGGGAAGAGTAGGACAATTTACAACAAGTCCTTCTCTTTTTTATATTGTGGCAATGCGACTTTTTAGAAGTGAAGGTATATGACTGCTGTGAAATAATCAATCGTTCTTTTTTAACAACTAATAAAGGAAGAATCAATCATGAAAAAATATGTTTTAATAACAGGGGCCAGTGGGGGCATTGGTAACGAAATTACGAGACAGCTTCTCAGAAATGGATACGGAGTTTATGCGCACTATAATCAAAATATTGAAGGCATACAACAAATAATAAAGGAATTTCCGAATGAGGAAGCTTTTATTGTACATAGTGACCTTTCAAAGGGAACTGGTGTAGAGAAATTACTTTCTCAACTACATCATTCAATTGATCATCTCGTTTTATGTAGTGGGAATACGTTTTATGGATTAATAACCGATATGACACACGAGGAGATCGAAGAAAGTATACAACTTCATATCACCAGTCCCTTTACGCTAACAAAACATCTATTACCTTCAATGATATATAAGAAAGAAGGTAATATTGTCGTTATTAGCTCAATATGGGGGAATGTAGGAGCTTCTTGTGAGGTTCTGTATTCCATGCTAAAAGGTGGACAAAATTCATTTGTAAAAGCGTTAGCTAAAGAGGTTGCACCTTCGAACATTAGAGTAAATGCTGTAGCACCTGGCGCTATTGATACTAGTATGCTTAGTCATTTTTCAGAAGAAGAGTTAGTAAAGCTTAAGGAAGAAATTCCGATGGGGAGACTTGGTAAACCAATTGAAATAGCTGAAATGGTATTATTCTTATTATCAGAAAAAGTTCCTTATTTAAGTGGACAAATCCTTACCGTAGATGGTGCATGGTATACATAACACCTCAATTTTGTGTACATACTTTCTTTGAAAACAGGCAAAATAACCATGTACCACACCTTAAAGGAGGAATTTCTTCATGTCGGTTTTAGATAACTGGGAACAATGGAAAGATTTTTTAGCTAATCGCTTGCACCATGCTGAAAATCAAGGTATGGATCAAAGCACGATCAATGACTTAGCTTATCAAATTGGTGGCTATTTAGCTAAACAAGTAGAGCCCCAAAATGAACAAGAAAAAGTATTAGCTGACCTTTGGAGTGTTGCTTCACCAGAAGAACAGCATGCTATCGCTAACATGATGGTTAAACTAGTTGAGAATAATGGGACTAGTAGTTAAGGGAGGGAGGTAAGCACCCTCTCTTTTTTTATTTTCCAATTAGGACTTTAAAGTTTAACCGGAAATTGTTTCCTCTTTACCTTTCCTAATATATTAAAATGCTTTATTATAGAGATATACTAGAATTTTATTCTACCTATAGGCTGGAAGGAGCTGGATATGTGGCAAAAAAAGAATGGTATCTTGAATATGAAATTCATAAAAACCGTCCAGGACTTTTAGGGGATATCTCTTCACTATTAGGAATGTTATCAATCAATATTGTTACCATAAATGGTGTTGAGGATATGAGAAGAGGAATGCTTCTTCTGTCCGATCATCAAGAACAAATCCTCAGGCTTGAATCAATCTTACGAACTATGGATAATATAACCGTTACAAAGCTTCGTGAACCTAAACTTCGTGATCGATTAGCTGTAAGACATGGAAGGTATATCCAACGCGATGCAGATGATAAAAAAACGTTCCGTTTTGTAAGAGATGAACTTGGACTTCTTGTTGATTTTATGGCTGAGCTTTTCAAAAAAGAAGGGCATAAGCTTGTTGGAATCAGAGGAATGCCTAGAGTAGGAAAAACAGAGTCTGTTGTTGCTTCAAGTGTTTGTGCAAACAAGAAATGGCTGTTCGTTTCCTCCACTTTATTAAAGCAAACAATTCGAAGCCAGCTAATAGAAGATGAATATAACGAAGAAAATTTGTTTATTATAGATGGAATCGTCTCTACAAGACGTGCAAATGAAAGACACTGGCAATTGGTTAGAGAAATTATGAGACTACCAGCAACAAAAGTTGTTGAGCATCCAGATATATTTGTTAGAGAAACGGAATACACACTTGATGACTTTGACTATATTATTGAACTCAGAAATGAACCTGATGAGGAAATTACATATGAAGTAGTGGAAGGGCATCAAATGATGTCAAATGATTCTTCTTTTTCAACATTCGATTTTTAAATATTGGTAGGTGTTAGGATTGGCTGAATTAGGGCAACGCTTAAAACAAGCGAGAGAAGATAAGAATTTAACACTTGAAGAACTACAAGCTATAACGAAAATCCAGAAGAGATATTTACAAAATATTGAAGAAAATAATTATTCTTCTCTTCCTGGTGTTTTTTATGCACGTGCCTTTGTAAAACAATATGCAGAAGCAGTAGGGCTAAATCCCGAGATAATTTTTGAGGAGTTTAAAGATGAAATTCCGAGCACTCAAAGTGACGCGATTCCTGAACAGCTTTCACGCGTGAAGCGAACAAGAGCAGAAGTGAATTCAAGTGATAATAGAGTTTTCCAAATACTGCCTAAGGTGTTAGTGTCAGTTGTGATTATTGGGGTAGCAATTGCCGTCTGGACATTATTACAGAACCAAAATAGCCCTGAAGAGTTACGAAATAACAATGAATCAGAAAATGGTGCTGAATTCGAAGAAGGTACTGAAAATCCATTAAAAACATCGCAACCTTCTGACAACAAGACAAATGAAGAAGATGAGACCAGTGCATCAGAAGAAGAGCAGGCTGAAGAGCAGGTTTCTGAACCAACACAACACGTACAGCTTGTTGAGTCATCTGGAAGAAACTCAATTTATACGTTAACTGGTTCAACAGAGTTTCTAGTAGAGGTTGAGACAACCGGAGAGACATGGCTTGACTTAAAGAACGGAAAGAATCGAAAGTTTTTTAGTGGGATGTTAACTCATAAGGCTGAAGATGAGATTCCTGACCGAACATCCTATGATTATTCAAATGAAACAGAGGCAAGAATCAAGGTTGGTAAAGCAATGGATTCTGTTATAAAAATTAATGGTGAGGTTCTAGCCATTCCAGAGGAACCGAAAGATGTTCAAGAAATTACGATCCGTTTTGAAAAACCACTGGAGTAAAACAGATGCTAAAGATGATGCCCACTATATTTTGTGGGCATATTTTCATCCATAAGATAACACAAAAAATAAGGGAGTCTTCAAATGAATCTACCAAATAAAATTACAGTTTCAAGAGTATTGCTAATTCCACTATTTATGATTGTAATGCTTGTTCCTTTTAATTGGGGAGAACTTGTGATGAAGGAATATACAATTCCGATTACTCACATAGTGGGAGCGACTATTTTTATTGTTGCCTCTTGTACGGATTGGATTGACGGCTATTATGCTAGAAAATTAAATTTGGTTACAAACTTTGGAAAATTTTTAGATCCACTCGCTGACAAACTTTTAGTTTCAGCTGCTTTAATCGTTCTTGTAGAACTTCAATTCGCTCCTGCTTGGATGGTTATTGTAATTATTAGTCGCGAATTCGCCGTGACAGGCTTAAGATTAATATTAGCGGGAGAAGGAGAAGTTGTTGCAGCCAATATGCTTGGTAAAATAAAGACTTGGACACAAATTATAGCAATTTCATTATTGTTAGTACATAATTTCCCATTTGCTTTCTTGAATTTACCACTGGATCATATCGCTTTATGGATTGCTGTTTTCTTCACTGTGATTTCAGGTTGGGACTATTTTTATAAGAACAAAGAAGCGATACTAAAGTCCAAATAGGAGAAGAGGGAATGTATTATGAACGCAGAAATTATTGCGGTTGGAACGGAATTATTATTAGGTCAAATAACAAACACCAATGCCCAATTCTTATCAAAACAACTCGCCGAACTTGGTATAAATGTTTATTACCATACTGTTGTTGGAGACAACCAAACTAGATTGAAAAGTGCTATTGAAATTGCAAAGAAAAGAGCCGACCTACTTATTTTCACAGGTGGTTTAGGTCCTACTAAAGACGACTTAACAAAAGAAACGATTTCCTCTTCATTAAAGCGCTCTTTAGTAATGGATGAAGAAGCCTTGTTATCTATTGAAGACTATTATAAGAAAATTAATAGAGAAATGTCTGAGAACAACCGTAAGCAAGCATTAGTTATTGAGGGATCTGAAGTATTACCAAATAAGCATGGGATGGCTCCAGGAATGCTCGTATCAATTCACGGAAAATCTTATATGCTTCTACCTGGACCACCAAAAGAAATGCAGCCAATGTTTATAGAATTTGGCTGTCCAGCAATCATGAAACAGCTAAAAATACAAGAAAGAATTGAATCAAGAGTTTTACGATTTTTTGGTATAGGTGAGTCACAACTAGAAACTGATATTTCTGATTTGATAGATTCACAAACGAATCCAACTATTGCTCCATTAGCATCCGATTATGAAGTAACATTACGTTTAACGGCAAAGCATGGAACATCTGAGGGAGCTAAAAAACTGTTAGATATGGTGGAAAAGGACATCTTGAGCCGTGTTGGACGTTTCTTTTATGGTTATAACGATACTACATTATGCGATGAAGTTATCAAAATGTTGACTGATAAATCCTTAACCATCTCAAGTGCTGAAAGCTTAACAGGTGGATTGTTTTCAGAGAGCTTAACAAGGGTGTCTGGTGCTTCTTCAATTGTTAAAGGTGGTATTGTTTGTTACACCAACGAGATTAAACAATCTGTTCTCCAAGTTTCTGAAATGACATTAAGCGAAAATGGTTCTGTAAGTGAACGTTGTGCAAGAGAATTGGCGATTAATGTAAAGTCATGCCTTTCTAGTAATATTGGAATTAGCTTCACTGGTGTTGCTGGCCCAGAGGAATTAGAAGGGAAGCCAGTAGGAACAGTCTATATCGGAATCGCTCTTCCAAATGATAAGGTTAAAATATACAATGTGTTATTAGCTGGGAGCAGGCAAGGTATTAGAGAAAGAGCTGTCAAATATGGCTTACACTATTTATTGGAAGAAATAAAAAACCTCTAAAATTGAATTTCACCTGTTTTTATATCACGATAATATATGAATGATTTAATAAAAATTACATTTTCTAAATTTATTTCCAAATAAAATTACCGAATGGATGTTCGTTTTTTTGCTTGGCAAATAGAGTGAAAACAGGTATAGTAGAAGTAGTTTCATAGAATAAAGGAGGAAATTTAGTGAGCGATCGTCAAGCTGCCTTAGAAATGGCATTAAAACAAATAGAAAAGCAATTTGGAAAAGGTTCCATAATGAAATTAGGAGAACAAACAGATAGAAAGATATCTACTTCTCCAAGTGGTTCGTTAGCATTAGATGTTGCACTTGGTGTTGGTGGCTATCCAAGAGGAAGAATTGTTGAAATATACGGTCCAGAATCCTCAGGTAAAACAACTGTTGCCCTTCATGCTATTGCGGAAGTCCAACAAAATGGTGGACAAGCAGCATTTATTGATGCAGAACATGCTCTAGATCCGGTTTATGCACAAAAGTTAGGTGTAAATATTGATGAATTACTACTATCACAGCCAGACACTGGAGAACAAGCACTAGAGATTGCTGAGGCACTAGTACGAAGTGGTGCTATTGACATTCTTGTTATTGACTCAGTTGCTGCACTTGTTCCTAAAGCAGAGATTGAAGGAGAAATGGGAGATTCACACGTTGGATTACAAGCGCGACTAATGTCACAGGCTCTACGTAAATTATCAGGTGCAATAAATAAATCGAAGACAATCGCAATCTTCATCAACCAAATTCGTGAGAAGGTTGGCGTCATGTTCGGGAACCCTGAGACAACTCCTGGAGGTCGAGCATTGAAGTTCTATTCGTCTGTTCGTTTAGAAGTTCGTCGTGCTGAAACATTAAAGCAAGGTAATGACATGGTCGGGAACAAAACAAAAATTAAAGTAGTAAAAAATAAAGTCGCTCCTCCGTTCCGTACTGCAGAAGTTGATATTATGTATGGAGAAGGAATTTCAAAAGAGGGCGAAATTTTAGATATGGGTTCCGAGCTTGATATTGTTCTTAAGAGTGGAGCATGGTACTCGTACAATGAGGAACGCTTAGGTCAAGGTCGTGAAAATGCAAAGCAGTTCTTGAAAGAAAATCCAGAGGTTCGTCTAGAAATTCAAAAATCGATTCGTGAGCATTATGCATTAGACGAAGCGAAAGTTGTAGATGAAAAGGATGAAGAAATCTTTGATTTGTTAGATGAATAACGAGTAATGAAAGGGGGCATAATCTTGCTCCCTTTCATTATATTCAAAAAATATGATATATCCAATTCCTGACTGACGACAACCCTTGACAATAAATTTTTCCAAATATACAATTATAGTGTATATTTTTATCTTATCCTTATTGTAAGATGTGAAAATACGAAACTTGAAACCCTATGTTCAAAAAATCTTCAAATGAAAATGTAAATTCCAATTCTGCAGAGGTAATGTAGCAGTTTACAAGAAGCTTTTTCATTTGGCCGCTGTTTGGACAACCTCGAATGGAGTCTTTGTCCTGTATATTGTTTATATAAGTTATCAATGTACATGGAGACAGTAGTTCATCAATTTATTTAAAAATATTCTTAGAGTTTGTTCAAAAAGATACGATCTGACAAATTCCTGCTAAAGAGCTTTATTTTGTGTACTATTAGAGTGTTTCTAACATACATGACAACCTTAATAATAAGCCAGCTAGCTGTGTAGGCTGTTATACCGGACTTTTTGAACATCTCTTAGGCAAATGGGAGGTGAAATGATGGATGTTATCGTACTTATCATCTCCACTTTGCTTGCCACAATCGTCGGTGCAGTTGTTGGATATTTTGTTCGTAAATCTATTGCAGAAGCGAAAATTGCTGGTGCGAAAAATGCAGCAGAACAAATCGTTGATGATGCAAAACGTGAGGCGGACGCATTAAAGAAAGAAGCGCTTCTTGAAGCAAAAGACGAAATTCATAAACTTCGTACAGAAGCAGAACAAGAAATTCGTGATCGAAGAAATGAACTTCAAAAGCAAGAAAATCGTTTATTACAGAAGGAAGAGAACCTTGATCGTAAAGATGAGAATCTAGACAATCGTGAGGCGATGTTGGAAAAGAAAGAGGGATCTCTAGCCCAAAAACAACAGCATATTGAAGAAATGGAAAGCAAAGTGGAAGAGATGATTAAGAAACAACAAGCTGAGCTTGAACGCATCTCTAGCTTGACACGAGAAGAAGCGAAAAATATTATTCTTGAAAAAGTTGAAAATGAGCTTTCCCATGAAATTGCCATGCATGTAAAAGAAAGTGAGCATCGTGCAAAAGAGGAAGGTGACAAAAAAGCAAAAGAAATTCTTTCTTTAGCTATTCAACGTTGTGCAGCTGACCATGTTGCTGAAACAACAGTTTCTGTTGTTAACTTACCAAATGATGAAATGAAGGGCAGAATCATTGGGCGAGAAGGTAGAAACATTCGTACCCTTGAAACACTTACTGGTATCGATCTTATTATCGATGATACACCAGAGGCCGTCATTTTATCAGGGTTTGACCCAATTCGTCGTGAAACTGCTCGTCTTGCATTAGATAAGCTAGTACAAGATGGTCGTATTCATCCAGCACGTATAGAAGAAATGGTCGAGAAATCTAGACGTGAAGTGGATGAATTTATTCGAGAAGTGGGAGAACAAACAACTTTCGAAGTGGGTGTTCACGGACTTCATCCAGACTTAATAAAGATACTAGGACGATTAAAGTTCCGTACAAGTTATGGACAAAATGTACTGAAGCATTCTATGGAGGTTGCTTACCTATCTGGGTTGATGGCAGCTGAATTAGGTGAAGATGAAGTACTAGCTCGTCGTGCTGGTTTACTCCATGATATCGGTAAAGCGATCGATCATGAAGTAGAAGGAAGCCACGTAGAAATTGGTGTAGAATTAGCAACGAAATACAAGGAACATCCAGTTGTCATCAATAGTATTGCTTCACATCATGGTGATTCAGAGCCAACATCAATTATTGCAGTTCTAGTAGCTGCTGCTGATGCATTAAGCGCTGCTCGTCCTGGTGCAAGAAGTGAGACATTAGAAAACTACATTCGTCGTCTTGAGAAGCTTGAAGAGATATCGGAATCTTATGAAGGAGTAGAAAAATCCTTTGCCATTCAAGCTGGTCGTGAGGTTCGGATTATGGTTAAACCTGATACAGTGGATGACCTTCAAGCACATCGTTTAGCAAGAGATATTCGAAAACGTATTGAGGAAGAGTTAGACTATCCTGGTCATATTAAAGTAACAGTGATTCGTGAAACGAGAGCTGTTGAATATGCAAAATAAAACGACGTGTAAACGTCGTTTTATTTTTTATATGTTTTAAAAGTAAAAGTTTCTGGTGTTTAGTTTATACAATGTTACGGCTAAATCCAGCTCCAGCGCCCAGCCAAGATGAAATGGCGACAATCTTTGACATTTCATCCTGCTCGAGGGAAAAGAAAAATCACTTTTTCCTTCGTCAAATAACCTGTCATGAATAAAAGGGAATCCACCCGTTTTTCATGCCAGAACATTTGCTTTTTGTGGCTAAGCGGGGCGCCCTTAGCCTTTTGTTCGTGAAATAGTAAATAGATTTTTGACTTCTATCAAAAAAATGTACAAACTAATAGAGAAGAAATCATGAAATAGTGAGGGTTTAAAATGAGAATACTATTTATTGGAGATGTTGTAAGTACTCCTGGAAGAGATATGGTACAGCAGTATTTACCACAGCTAAAAGCAAAATACGGACCAACAGTCACAATCATAAATGGTGAAAACTCTGCGGGAGGAAAGGGAATAACAGAAAAAATATACAGACAATTTTTAGAATGGGGCACCCAAGTCGTTACATTAGGAAATCATGCATGGCATAACAAGGAGGTATTTGAATTTATTGATCATGCCAAATACCTTGTCCGTCCAGCTAATTTTCCTGAGGGAAACCCAGGACAAGGAATTGTGTTTATAAAAATTAATCAATATGAGCTTGCTATCATTAATTTACAAGGTAGAACGTTCTTACCATCTATTGATTGCCCATTTAGGAAAGCGGATGAGCTAGTGGAAATTGCTAAAAAAAGAACTCCATATATATTTGTAGACTTTCATGCTGAAGCAACAAGTGAAAAGCAAGCATTAGGGTGGTATTTAGATGGAAGAGTCTCAGCGGTAGTTGGTACACATACTCATGTTCAAACTGCAGATGAACGGATTCTAACAAATGGAACAGCTTATATAACGGATGTAGGGATGACTGGTCCTTATGATAGCGTCTTAGGTGTTGAAAAAGAAGCAGTTCTGAAAAAGTTTTTGACTGAAATGCCAGTCCGGTTTGAGGTAGTAAAGGATGGACGTAACCAATTAAACAGTGTCTTAATTGACCTAGACCCTAAAACGGGATTAGCAACGAAAATACAACGAATTATCATAAATGACGACCACCCGTTTTTCTCCTAACGCTCGTTAAATTCTATTGATTTTGAATTTTTTGAAAAATTAACTCCTATGAAGCAGGAATACAAGCAGTTCCTCGTGAATATAGTATCAGTGGAATGATAATTTACTATTTGTTCTATTGAACTTACATCATTTACTGAAATGTACAAGGAGGAACTAGAAATGGAGATTTTAAAGGTTTCAGCAAAATCCAATCCAAATTCTGTAGCTGGTGCCCTTGCAGGAGTCCTTCGAGAGCGCGGAGGAGCAGAAATACAAGCGATTGGTGCAGGAGCATTAAACCAAGCAGTTAAAGCAGTTGCAATTGCCAGAGGCTTTGTGGCACCTAGTGGAGTTGATTTAATTTGTATCCCTGCATTTACCGATATTTTGATTGATGGTGAGGAGCGTACAGCCATTAAATTAATTGTAGAACCTAGATAAATGGTACTCATTTGTGTATATTAGTAAATAAGTATAACCTGTTTGCACATATGCGAGCAGGTTTTCTTTTATTATGATTTGGAGGGAACTTACATGAAAATTTTTGATGCACATTGTGATGTCTTATACAAATTATGGTTAAATCCAGCAATCAACCTTCAAGCGGAAGGGGATTTACATATTACAGTAGATAGGCTGAAAAAGGCGAATAGTAAAGTACAATGTATGGCTATTTATATACCAGAGGAGGTTTCCTATCAAGAGAGGTTTGAGGTCGCATTAGAGATGGTACATATCTTTCATCAAAAAATCCTTGCAGTATACCCATTTATCAAATTAGTAAAGGCAAAAGAAGATATTGAAAAGCTTAAGAGTGATGAGATTGGGGTAATATTGACTTTAGAGGGCTGTGATTGTATTGGACAAAGTATAACAAAGCTCCAAACTCTGTTTCACTTAGGAATAAAATCAGTAGGACTCACGTGGAATTACGGAAATGCTGTGGCTGACGGAATTCTTGAGCCTAGAGGTGCTGGACTATCGTTGTTTGGAAGGAAGGTGGTTGAAGAGAACAATCAATTCAAAGTGTGGACTGATGTTTCGCACCTTTCCATTAAAGGATTTTGGGATGTGTTAGAGTTAGCTAAATATCCGATTGCTTCCCATTCAAATGCTTTATCATTATGTAGTCATCCTAGAAACCTAAATGATGAACAGCTACTAGCTCTTATTAAAAAGGATGGCATGATTGGGATTAACTTTGTTCCATACTTTTTAACAGATAAAGATTCAGCAACCATAAGTGATGTAATTAACCATATTGAGTATGTATGCTCACTAGGTGGGGAAAGTAATATTGGATTTGGATCAGACTTCGATGGGATTTCAAAAACAGTAATTGGATTAGAGAACTTTGCTTGCTACAATAATTTAGTAGAAGAGCTTCTAAAGCATTATTCGCACGAGCAAGTCGAAGGGTTTTGTTACCAGAATTTTCTTAATCATCTTCCCTCATGAAAAAAATGATGAAGTTGTGTAAATAGTGATTACAAAAAATATTCGATAATTCGCCAAAAATTGACGTGAAAAGGGTTGCTTTTTTTGTGGGTTAGGTCTAGAATTGTAAGCGTTTAGTACATATCCAACAGGAATTTTAATTTCTAGTGATTTACTTGGAAAAGTGCTACACTATAATAGTATGTTCATTAAGTGTTGAAACCTAATAAAGAACATTTCTTTGGGGTGGATCTTTTTCTTTTTGAGCATCCTTATCATAAAACAACTATTCGATAGAATGAACGTAATTCAAAGGGGTGTAAAACACATGATCAATCAACTTTCATGGAAAGTTGGAGGACAGCAAGGGGAAGGTATTGAAAGTACAGGGGAGATCTTCTCAATTGCATTAAATCGCTTAGGGTATTATTTATATGGTTATCGCCACTTTTCTTCACGTATTAAAGGTGGTCATACGAATAACAAAATCCGTGTAAGTACAACGCAAGTTCGTTCGATCTCTGACGATCTTGATATTTTAGTAGCTTTTGACCAAGAGACAATTGATGTGAATTTCCACGAGTTACGCGATGGCGGGATTGTTATTGCCGATGCAAAGTTCGATCCAACTATTCCTGATAACTCAAACGTAACTTTATATTCTGTTCCATTTACTGACATTGCAACAGAACTTGGTACTTCATTAATGAAGAACATGGTTGCGATTGGGGCAAGTAGTGCAGTATTGGATCTTGATATTGATGTATTTAAAGAAGTAGTGCAAGAAATTTTCGGTCGTAAAGGTCAACAGATTGTAGATAAAAATATGGAAGCAATCAAACAAGGCTTTGATTACGTTGTGAATCAAACTGGTGATAACGTACAAACAATGCAACTTGAAAAGGCTGATGGAAAGAAACGTCTATTCCTAATTGGAAATGACGCTATTGCTATGGGGGCATTAGCCGGTGGAGCTCGTTTTATGCCCGCATACCCAATTACACCAGCTTCAGAAATTATGGAATATTTAATTAAGAAGCTACCAAAGTTTGGTGGAACAGTCATTCAAACAGAGGACGAAATTGCCGCTTGTACAATGGCAATAGGTGCTAATTATGCTGGTGTCCGTGCTTTGACAGCATCTGCAGGGCCAGGGCTTTCGTTAATGATGGAAGCGATTGGTCTTTCAGGTATTACAGAACAACCTCTTGTAGTGGTTGATACACAACGTGGTGGTCCTTCAACGGGTCTTCCAACAAAGCAAGAGCAATCAGATTTAATGGCAATGATCTACGGTACTCATGGTGAAATACCGAAAGTGGTTATTGCACCAAGTACAGTTCAAGAAGCATTTTACGATATCGTTGAAGCGTTTAACATTGCAGAAGAATATCAAGTACCAGTTATCTTCTTAACAGACCTTCAACTTTCATTAGGTAAACAAACGGTAGAGCCTCTTGATTACAACAAGATAGAAATTCGCCGTGGTAAGCTTCAAACAGAAGAACTACCAGAAATTGAAAATAAAGAATATTTCAAGCGTTTTGAAGTAACAGAGGATGGAGTATCTCCTCGTGTTCTTCCAGGTATGAAAAATGGTATCCACCATGTAACTGGTGTTGAACATGAAGAGGCTGGTAAACCATCAGAATCACCAACAAATCGCCATGCTCAAATGGATAAGCGTCTACGTAAATTAAACGCGCTAGTATCTAAATTCGATACTCCAGTTCATATAAATGCAAAGCATGAAGAAGCAGACATACTATTAGTTGGTTTTAACTCTACTCGTGGTACGATTGAAGAAGCTATGGGACGTCTAGAACAAGACGGAATTAAAGTTAACCATGCACATGTTCGTTTAGTTCATCCTTTCCCAGCAGATGTGATACTCCCGTATGTGAAGTCTGCGAAGAAAGTAGTTGTTGTTGAAAACAACGCAACTGGTCAGCTTGCTAACATTATGAAAATGAGTGTAGGTCATGGTGAGAAGATCGCTTCCTTATTGAAGTATGATGGAAACCCATTCCTACCAAAAGAAATTCACAACAGAAGCAAGGAGTTGTTATAAACAATGGCAACATTTAAAGACTTTCGTAACTCTGTAAAACCGAACTGGTGCCCAGGTTGTGGAGACTTCTCCGTACAGGCTGCTATTCAGCGTGCTGCTGCTAACGTTGGACTTGAACCTGAACAGCTAGCAGTTGTATCTGGAATCGGATGTTCCGGTCGTATATCAGGTTATATTAATGCATTTGGATTCCACGGAATCCACGGACGTTCTTTGCCAATTGCACAAGGTGTAAAAATGGCAAACAAAGATTTAACGGTTATCGCTTCTGGTGGTGATGGAGACGGATTTGCTATTGGTCTAGGTCATACCATTCATGCCATTCGTCGTAACATCGATGTTACGTATATTGTAATGGATAACCAAATATACGGTTTAACAAAAGGTCAAACTTCTCCTCGTAGTGAGGTTGGTTTTAAGACAAAGAGTACACCTCAAGGGTCTATCGAGCCAGCATTAAACGTAATGGAAATGGCATTAACTGCTGGTGCTACATTCGTTGCACAAAGTTTCTCTACAGATTTAAAAGAGCTTACAGCTCTAATCGAAGCTGGAATTAATCATAAAGGCTTCTCTTTAATCAACGTATTCAGTCCATGTGTAACCTACAATAAAGTAAACACATATGACTGGTTTAAAGAAAACCTTGTTAAATTAAGTGATATTGAAGGGTATGACCCTCATAGTAAAATGAAGGCAATGACAACGTTAATGGAGAACAAAGGTCTTGTAACGGGATTAATTTACCAAAACAAAGATCAAAAATCTTACCAAGAACTTGTTACTGGTTATAGTGAAACTCCACTATCACAAGCAGATTTAAAGATTTCTGAAGAACAATTCAATGAATTAGTTTCAGAATTTATGTAAAAAAAAGTCATTTCTCCTACCTGGAGAAGTGACTTTTTTTTTAAAAAAGATAAGAAAGTATAAGTTTCTGGTGTTTAGTATAAACAATGATACTGCTAAATCCAGCTCCAGCACACAGCCAAGATGAAATGGCGACGCTCTTTACCATTTCATCCTACTCGAGGGAAAAAGAAAAATCACGTTTTCCTTGGTCAAATAACCTGTCATGAATAAAAGGGAAAACCACCTTCTTTTCATGACAGAACTTTAGCTCTGCCTTAAGCTTAATGGTGCGCCCTGAGCCTTTTGTTCAAAACAGGATTTTCCTATCAATCAATAATTTACATTCGCATTTTACCGTAAAAGAGTGTACAATTTTCTACAAATTGCTTTTTTCATTGTTTATAGAAGTCCAAACCTATATACTATGGTAGTATGTACCTTATTTAATACAATAATAGAATGTTGCTTTTATATATAGAAAGGAGATTGACGATATGAACGAAAAACAACGACTTGAATCACAACAAGTACAAGCCCAAGATTCAACGGACAAAAAATCCGGCAAGGATTACAGCAAGTACTTTGAAGCCGTGTACATGCCTCCTTCTTTAAAAGAAGCAAAGAAGCGTGGCAAAGAAGAAGTTGCTTATCATAATGACTTCGGTATACCTGAAGAGCTACTTGGGATGGGAAAAGGCCGTAAGTTTTATATTCGCACGTATGGCTGTCAAATGAATGAGCATGATACAGAGGTGCTTGCGGGTATTTTTATGCAGCTTGGATTTGAACCAACAGACTCTAAAGAAACCGCTGATGTCATTCTCTTGAATACATGTGCTATTCGTGAGAATGCAGAGGATAAAGTGTTTGGAGAGCTGGGTCATTTAAAGCCACTAAAGAAAGAAAGACCCGATCTGTTAATCGGGGTATGTGGTTGTATGTCTCAAGAGGAATCGGTTGTAAACAGAATACTCCAGAAACATCATTTTGTAGATATGATTTTTGGAACCCATAATATTCACCGCCTTCCACAAATTTTGAATGAAGCTTATCTTTCAAAGGAGATGGTTGTGGAGGTATGGTCGAAGGAAGGAGACGTTATTGAAAACCTTCCAAGAGTACGTAAAGGAAACATTAAGGGCTGGGTTAATATTATGTACGGCTGCGATAAGTTCTGTACGTACTGTATAGTTCCATATACTCGTGGAAAAGAAAGAAGCCGTCGTCCAGAAGAAATTATTCAAGAGGTGCGACACCTTGCCGCTCAAGGATATCAGGAAATCACGTTACTCGGTCAAAACGTAAATGCGTATGGTAAGGACTTTCCAGACATGGAGTATGGTCTAGGTCATTTAATGGATGAATTACGTAAAATCGATATCCCACGTATTCGTTTTACGACGAGTCACCCGCGTGATTTTGATGATTATTTAATAGAAGTACTAGCGAAGGGTGGAAATCTCTTAGACCACATACACCTGCCAGTACAGTCAGGAAGCTCTGAAGTATTGAAATTAATGGCGCGCAAGTATAGTCGTGAGCATTATTTAGAACTAGTTCGAAAAATTAAAGAAGCAATGCCTAACGCATCTTTAACAACAGATATCATTGTAGGATTTCCGAATGAAACAGAAGAGCAATTCGAAGAAACGCTTTCATTGTATCGTGAAGTTGAATTTGACTCAGCTTATACATTTATTTATTCTCCGCGTGAAGGAACACCAGCTGCGAAGATGGAAGATAATATCCCAATGGAAGTGAAGAAAGAACGTCTACAACGATTAAATAGTGTTGTAAATGAAATATCTGCTAAGAAGCTTAAAGAGTATGAAGGTAAGATTGTAGAAGTACTTGTTGAAGGGGAAAGTAAGAATAACCCAGAGGTTCTTGCTGGCTATACATCAAAGAGTAAATTAGTTAACTTTAGGGCACCTAAGTCGGCAATTGGAAAAATTGTTAAGGTGAAGGTAGTTAAGGCTAAGACATGGACACTAGATGGAGAAATGGTTGAGGAAACGGTAGAGGTGAAATAGGATGGCATATACAAAAGAAGACATTATTACAAGAGCAAAAGATTTAGCGAAAATGATTGCTGAAACTGAAGAAGTTGATCTTTTTAAGAAAGCAGAAGCACAAATTAATCAAAATAGTAAAATCCAACAAACAATTGCTCAAATAAAAGCACTTCAAAAACAAGCTGTAAACTATCAACATTTTGGAAAACAGGAAGCATTAAAAAAGGTAGAAGAAAAGATTGATGCTTTGCAAGATGAACTAGATAATATTCCGGTTGTACAAGATTTTAAATCATCACAAATGGACGTAAATGATTTATTACAAATTGTTGCAGCCACTATTTCAAATACAGTAACTGATGAAATCATTGAATCAACTGGTGGTAATGTCCTTAGAGGCGAAACTGGTTCAAAGGTAAATGGTTCAAGCGGAAGCTGTGGCGACGGCTGTGGCTGTCACTAAAATATGAAAGAAGCAGAGTCCATCTCTGCTTCTTTTTTCAATTATTAAGAAGTATAAAAGTTTTTCAGCAATAAAATGGGCTAGTGACTTGGAATCCAGCTCCAGCACCCAGCCACTCGAGGTCAAATAACCCTAAATGAGTAAAAAGAGGGAAAAGCTCCCTTTTTCTCATTTAGAAATATTTGCTCTGCCTGAGGCTAAACGGGGCGCCATTAACCTTTTGTTCTGGTCCAAGGTGCATTTTGGGGTCATCCTAACCTGGCACCCAGCGAACCTAATGTCATAGAAGCTACCGTTTTATTCTGAAGGAATACTTCGTCGGTGTGTCTAGAAGATGGTGGCTGGATCCCTATGTTCATGTCTATTTGATTCAGTAGAGCATGCTGACTCCTCACTTCAATAAACTTATCATAAATATAAAAATATGGTACATATCTGGGCTTCCGTGCATACAATGAACTATACCGCCTAATTATGGTCAAATGGGAACTTTTTTTATTACTTAAAAATTTGTAGCACACTAGTCATTTGTCACGCATAGGATGAATTGAAGATTTAATTGAGGAGGGTTTGTTCTTATGTCCCAATACAGAGAGATTATTACAAAGGCTGTCGTTGGAAAAGGTAAAAAATTCACGCAGTCCACTCATACGATTTCACCTTCGCACAGACCAACAAGTATCCTTGGCTGCTGGGTAATCAATCATGTTTACAATGCAGAAAAATGTGGGGATGTAGTTGAGGTAGAAGGACGTTATGACATTAACGTATGGTACTCTTACAACGACAATACAAAAACAGAGGTTGTAACAGAAACAGTATCATATAAGGATGTAGTCAAACTTCGTTACCGTGATGAAAATTTCTTCGGTGACGAACACGAAGTCATTGCCCGAGTCGTTCAACAGCCTAACTGCTTAGAAGCAACGATCTCACCTAATGGCCACAAGGTTGTGATAGAAGTCGAAAGAGAATTTCTAGTAGAAGTGATTGGTGAAACGAAAGTATGTGTTGCTGTAAATCCAGATGCATGCGAGGATGACTTCGATTTTGATTGCGATGATGATGAGGATTTCGAAGATCTAAATCCAGACTTCTTATTAGGCGATGAAGAGGAATAACCAGTAACTAGGGAGGATAACTTCCTAGTTTTTTTCTTGGGTACAGGATGTACCTACTCGGCGTTGGCGACAGGACGTCGCCGTTCTTAGCCGAGTATCCTTTGAATAGGATGTGGGTACTGGGCGCTATCGCCAGAACACCTGAGCATTTTTTGTGTATCTACTTAGGATAACTATACGCGATCCGCGTTCTTCTTCATGCCCCCTTTTAACACACCAATTTTTGCATTTAACCTCTATAAATGCCACCTTTGTAAACACGTAAATGTGTTACTTTTCCAAACAAGAAAATTGTAGAATTATGCTATAATAGAAAGAAAGAACTTTGATCAATACACTTGAGTTATAAACATGCACTCGTTGTATTTCTAAAAAATAGATTTATAGTTTCTCGTTATGGGGGTTTATGATGGCACAGTACACGCCAATGATTCAACAATACTTAAAGATTAAGGCAGAATATCAGGATGCCTTTTTATTTTTTCGTTTAGGTGATTTTTATGAGATGTTTTTTGAGGATGCCGTAAAAGCGGCTCATGAACTAGAGATTACCCTAACAAGCAGAGAAGGTGGAAGCACTGAAAGAATACCAATGTGCGGAGTCCCTTATCACTCTGCACCTAACTATATAGAACAATTAGTGGAAAAAGGGTATAAGGTTGCTATCTGTGAACAAACAGAAGACCCGAAACAAGCTAAAGGCGTCGTAAGAAGAGAGGTTGTTCAATTAATTACTCCGGGAACAGTCATGGAAGGAAGGAGTTTAGAGGATAAAAGTAACAATTACATATCAACATTATCTCAGTTTGAAGATGGTTCATATGGCTACTGTTATAATGATCTTTCCACTGGAGAACTGTATGTAACGCAGCTTACAAGCTGGGAGGATTGTGTTGGAGAAGTCTTGTCAACCAATGCGAAGGAAATCGTTGTACCAAGTACATTTGCCGGTGAAAAAACTAGATTGTTAATTGATCGCTACCAATTAACTATTTCCTATGAAGATGAGACGTCGATCATACTAGAGAATAACGCACTTTTTCAAAACATTAGACAGGAATTGCTTGTTCAGACAGTGTTAAGACTGCTGCATTATTTAAAAAGAACACAGAAGAGAAGCCTAGATCATTTACAACCAGTAGTGTTCTATCAAATGAATGAATTTATGAAAATAGATGTTCACTCTAAACGAAATTTGGAGTTAACGGAAACCATTCGGTCTAAAGGGAAAAAGGGTTCATTATTATGGCTACTTGACGAAACGATGACATCGATGGGTGGGCGGATGCTGAAAATGTGGATTGACAGACCGCTTATTAGTCGCGATAAGATACAGAATCGACATGATATGGTCGGTGTCCTTATGACCCATTTTTTTGAAAGAGAAGAATTAAGAGAAAAACTAAAAGAAGTATACGATATTGAGAGACTTGTTGGTAGGGTAGCTTTTGGAAATGTGAATGCTAGAGATCTCGTTCAACTAAAACGTTCCCTCCAGCAAGTTCCGTTTATCCAAGATATCGTAGCAAAGTTAGAATTGCCTTATGCGAAAGAGCTTTCAACGAACATCGATCCGTGCGAAGAGCTAACAGATTTATTAGCTGTTTCCTTAAAAGAAAATCCTCCGCTTAGTGTTAAAGACGGTGACATCATTCAAGATGGATATAATGAAAAGCTTGATCAATATCGTGATGCGAGTAGAAATGGGAAGACGTGGATTGCTGAATTAGAACAGAAAGAGAGAAAATTAACAGGGATAAAGTCACTTAAGATCGGCTATAACAGAGTATTTGGTTATTTTCTTGAGGTTACAAAAGCCAATATCTCAATGCTTCCTGAGGGAAGATACGAACGGAAACAAACGTTATCAAATGCTGAACGATATATTACCCCTGAATTAAAGGAGAAGGAAACCTTAATCCTTGAAGCTGAAGAAAAAATCGTTCAGCTTGAATATGAACTCTTCCAGACAATACGTGAACAGGTTAAGGAATACATTCCAAGGCTGCAAAATCTTGCCAAGCTTATTAGTGAAATTGATGTATTACAAGGCTTTTCAAAAGTTAGTGAGGAACGTCATTTCAAAAGACCGATACTTTCAACTGAACATGTACTTCATGTGAAAAATGGTCGACACCCTGTAGTAGAAAAAATGATGAATGCGCAAGAATATGTAGCGAATGATTGTTTCCTTAACCAAGACCGACAAATGCTCTTAATTACTGGACCAAATATGTCAGGTAAAAGTACATTTATGAGACAGATTGCTTTAACGGCTATTCTTTCTCAAATCGGATGTTTTGTACCTGCAGAAGAAGCACACCTCCCTATTTTTGATCAGGTGTTCACAAGAATTGGAGCAGCTGATGACTTAATATCGGGTCAAAGTACGTTTATGGTTGAAATGCTCGAGGCGAAAAATGCAATTGCCAATGCAACAAAGCAAAGTTTAATTCTTTTCGATGAAATTGGAAGAGGAACTTCAACCTATGATGGAATGGCTTTAGCACAAGCTATCATTGAATATATCTATGAGCATATCGGAGCTAAAACCTTGTTCTCAACACACTACCATGAATTGACTTCATTAGAAGAGGAGCTTCCCCATCTTATAAATGTTCACGTTAAAGCTGTAGAGCAAAACGGAAAAGTAGTATTTTTACACAAAGTTCTAGAAGGAGCAGCAGACAAAAGTTACGGTATACATGTCGCTGAATTAGCTGAACTACCACCATCATTAATATCACGAGCTAGACAGCTACTTAGTAAGTTTGAGTCAATTGAAAAGATTAATACTGATGAAGTAAAAGAGTCTGAGCAATTATCATTCTTTGGACAAGCTCCTTCTCAAAGCAAAGGAAAGAAAACATTCGATCATGAGAATGATATCATTACATCTCTTAAGTTGGTCAATTTAATGGAGATGACTCCAATGGATGCTATGAACAAGCTATTCGAATTGCATAAAAAAGCTAAAAAGCAGTAAGAAAGGGGGAGGCTAGATGGGAATCATTCGAAAACTAGATGATTCACTTTCAAACAAAATTGCAGCGGGAGAAGTAGTCGAGCGTCCTGCTTCGGTTGTAAAAGAATTAGTAGAAAATGCTATAGATGCTGGAAGTACAATCATTGAAGTGGAAATAGAAGAGGCTGGCCTCTCAAAAATTAGAATTATTGACAATGGTCATGGGATTAGGGAAGATGATGTTTTAGTTGCATTTGAAAGACATGCAACAAGTAAGATTAAAGATGAAAATGATCTATTTCGAATTCGCACATTAGGTTTCAGAGGCGAGGCGCTTCCGAGCATTGCATCTGTCTCGTATTTAGAAATTAAAACATGTACTGGGGATGGACCTGGTACCTATCTTTTACTTCGTGGCGGAGAAATTCAGAAGCACGAACAGACAAACAGCCGCAAAGGAACAGAAATAACAGTTAGTAACCTCTTCTTTAATACTCCAGCTAGACTGAAGTATATGAAAACCATTCATACGGAGCTGGGTAATGTTACAGATGTCATGAATCGGATTGCACTGGCTTATCCAGGAATTTCTTTTAAGCTGGTCCACAATGATAAAAGAATACTCTACACTACTGGCAATGGTGAAGTAATCCAGGTGTTAGCAGCCATTTACGGTGTGTCTATTGCGAAAAACATGATACCTCTTAAACTAGACTCGCTAGATTTTCAAGTCACAGGCTATATTTCTTTACCAGAAATAACAAGGGCATCACGAAATTATATGTCACTTATCATTAATGGGCGATATGTAAAAAACTTTCCATTAGCCAAAGCGGTACAGGATGGATACCACACCTTACTCCCTATTGGAAGGTATCCAATTGTGTTGCTTGAAATTAATATGGATCCTTTACTTGTGGATGTTAACGTTCATCCTGCAAAATTAGAGGTAAGGTTAAGTAAGGAAACAGAGCTTCATCAATTGATTGAGGAGGGTATACAGAATACCTTCAAAAAACAGCAGCTTATCCCTTCGATTCCAGCAAAAAAGGAAATGAGGAAGGATCATACTGTTCAAGAAGAACTTAGTTTTTCTCATACAATTCAAGAAGCATCGGTGCCAATATTGGGTACAAAGGAACGAGTAGAAAAAACAACTTATGATATAAGTAATAAACCTTCAATAGATAGAAGCTTGAATGGAAACGAATCATTATTGCCAGGGAATATTGACCTGAAGATGAATGATCCTCATTTCTCTGCAACAAGACAGGTGGAAGGTGAAGTATACGAGGGTGATCATGACCAGCATAACCGAATCCCTCCTTTGTATCCAATCGGTCAAATGCATGGGACATATATTATTGCTCAAAACGAAAATGGGTTATATATTATCGACCAGCATGCAGCTCAAGAGAGAGTGAAGTATGAATATTTTCGCGAAAAGGTAGGAGAGGTAAGGAGAGAGCTTCAAGATTTACTCGTTCCATTAACCTTTGATTTTTCACAAAACGAATCTTTAATTCTTCAAGAACATTTATCTCTATTACAGGAGGTTGGAATCTTTTTAGAGGAATTTGGTTTAAATAGCTATATTGTAAGATCCCATCCTCAATGGTTTCCAAAGGATCATGAAGCAGAGGTAATCGAGGAGATTATAGAGCAAGTATTAAAAGAAAAGAAGCTAAGTATAAAAAAACTTAGAGAAGATGCGGCGATTATGATGAGCTGTAAAGGGTCCATTAAAGCAAATCAATTTTTAAGGGAGGCGGATATCTTTTCATTGCTAGAGTCACTTAGAAAATCTCAAGATCCCTATACATGTCCCCACGGCCGCCCAATTATTGTTCATTTTTCAACGTACGAGATGGAAAAGTTATTTAAACGTGTCATGTAAAAGCTGCCTCAAGCAGCTTTAATTTTTTTGTGAAATTATACTGAATGGACGAGGGAATATTGGATATAATGATTAGATGTTATGAAACTTATGTTAAAATAAGAGAAATTTGATACATAAGGAATGGGATTAGGTTTGGGAGAACGTGAAAAAGAAAAACTTGTTGTTTTAATTGGTCCAACAGCAGTTGGGAAGACGAAATTAAGTATTGACATTGCTAAAAGGCTAAATGGCGAGATTATTAGTGGAGATTCCATGCAAATTTATCGATCTATGGATATTGGTACAGCAAAAATTACGAAGTCTGAAATGGAAGGCGTCCCCCACCATTTAATAGATATTAAGGATCCGACTGAATCCTACTCTGTTGCTGAGTTTCAACAAGATGTTAGAAGCTTAATTACGGATATCACAAATCGAGGAAAGCTACCAATGATTGTCGGTGGTACTGGATTATACATACAATCTGTAATTTATGATTATGTTTTCTCAAGTATTGGTTCTGAAACAACGGTAAGAAATCAGCTAGAAAAAGAACTCGGTGAGACAGGGATAGAACCACTGTATGAAAAGTTAAAGACATTAGATCCAATTAGTGCGGAGAGGATTCATCCAAATAATCATAGACGGGTAATCCGAGCACTGGAAATATTTTTAACAACAGGCAAAACAATGACAGAATATCAAGATGAACAGGAAGAGGATATTTTATTATATGATGTAGCTTTAATCGGTCTAACTATGGACCGCGATAAGTTATATGAAAGAATTAATAAACGAGTAGATATTATGGTTAGGGAAGGTTTAGTGAGTGAAGTAACAACTTTATTTAATCAGGGGATAAGAGATGTTCAATCCATTCAAGCGATTGGATACAAGGAAATTTACGAGTACTTGGAAGGGAAAGTAAGTTTTGATGAAGCCATTGAAACGTTAAAAAGGAACTCGAGAAGGTATGCTAAACGCCAGTTAACTTGGTTTAGAAATAAACTGAATGTTACATGGATTGATATGACTGATTCTGACTATGAAAAAAAGTTAACACAAATTATACAAATAATAGCAGGAAAGCTACAATCTTAAATCGAAATAATCTTTATAGAGAAAAAGAGGAGGACATAAATATGAAGCAGTCAATTAATATTCAAGACCAATTTTTAAATCAACTCCGAAAAGATAATGCATTCGTCACAGTGTATTTACTTAATGGCTTTCAATTAAGGGGTTTGGTAAAAGGGTTCGATAATTTTACGGTTCTTCTGGAATCGGAGGGTAAACAACAACTTATTTACAAACATGCCATATCGACGTTTGTTCCACAAAAAAACGTTCAATTAGAACTAGATACTCATTAACACAACCTCTTTCGTAAACAAAGGATTTTCTATTTTATTGTAAGTTATGAAAGTATAAGTTTCTGGTGTATAGTTTATACAATGTTACGGCTAAATCCAGCTCCAGCGCACAGCCAAGATGAAATGGCGACAATCTTTGCCATTTCATCCTACTCGAAGTTAAATAACCTGTCATGAATAAAAGCGAAAACCATCTTTTTTCATGACAAAACAATTGCTTTGCCTGAGGCTAAACGGGGCACCCTGAGCCTTTTGTTCATAAAACTAAACGAAGAGTTACCTCGATTCCTGTTTACATAAGGGTGTTAACATCATTCGAACAAGTAAAATTTTGTGTAAATATTGTTATAAACATGAACTCTGTGAAAACGGGGTTTTTTTTATTGGTTTAGGAATATGTATCATATAAGGCCAAATCATATATGATCTATTTCTTGGGAAAGCGCATATTTTGACAAGGTGTAACAAATACATGCATACTATTGAACGTTTACACTTGAGGAAATGCTGGAAATTTGTAATATATGGGCATTTGTCACACATTTTATGCTACGGGCGTATACTAATAAGGAAATGTGAGGTGATAGTCCTTGGATCAACCAATAAAATTAAAAAATAATGGACAAATCAATATTATCCTACATGATCAAAAGGCGCGTTCCAAGCCAATAGAAAAAGAACGAGAAACGATTTCACAAACTGAGGTACCTTCTAAACACGCAGAACTAAGACAAATTGAAGAAGAGATGTCTGCTTTAATAGGTCTTGATGAGATGAAAAAAATGGTGAAAGAGATTTATGCGTGGTTATATATTAATAAGAAAAGAGAAGAACAAGGACTGAAGGCAAGTAAGCAAGTCTTACACATGTTATTTAAAGGAAACCCTGGAACGGGAAAAACGACAGTAGCTAGATTACTAGGTAAATTATTCTTTCATATGAATGTACTATCTAAAGGACATTTAATTGAAGCTGAAAGAGCTGACTTAGTTGGAGAATATATTGGTCATACTGCACAAAAAACACGCGACTTAATTAAAAAGGCAATGGGGGGCATTTTATTTGTTGATGAGGCATATTCCCTTGCGAGAGGTGGGGAAAAGGATTTTGGTAAAGAAGCCATTGATACATTAGTAAAGCACATGGAAGACAAACAACATGACTTTATTCTCATTTTAGCGGGGTATTCTCGAGAGATGGATCATTTTTTATCATTGAATCCTGGCTTAAAATCAAGGTTTCCAGTTGTTTTAGATTTTCCAGATTATACTGTTGAACAATTACTAGAGATTGGCCGGCGGATGGTAGCAGAAAAGGAATATCAGCTTTCAAAAGAGGCTGAATGGGAATTGAGGAATCATTTAAGGGAAATCACAAGTAAAAACCAGAAATCATTTAGTAATGGAAGATATATTCGGAATATTATAGAGAAAACGATTCGATCCCAAGCAATGAGATTATTAATGCATGAATCCTATGAGCGTACAGAGCTTATGACCATTCATAAACAAGATCTTGATTTTGATTTGTGAAAGCTACGTTAAAAACGTAGCTTTTTCTATGAGACGATATGTATGGATCAGAATAGAATTGTCCTTACTAGTTAGTGGAAGGGTTAATGGTTTCGAATCTGTTTTTTATTTGATATGATATTGAGTACCTACCTGTACTTACATATGGAATGGGGGATTATGTTGACTGAAAAAACAATTGAGGCATTAGAAAAAGTGATTTTAGTCGGTTGTCAGTTGCCGACAGATGATGATAGACAGCTGGAGTATTCATTGGATGAGCTGGCTTCTTTAACTAAAACAGCAAATGGGAGGGTTCTCACAAGCGTCATACAAAAGCGAAATAGTATTCATTCTGCGACATATATAGGAAAAGGGAAAGTAGAAGAAATTCTAGCACTTGAACAAGAACTAGAACCTGATGTTATTATTTTTAACGATGAACTCTCACCAAGTCAACTAAGAAACTTATCAAATACATTTGAGGCTAGAGTTATTGATCGGACACAATTAATTCTAGATATATTTGCGAGTAGAGCTAGGTCTAGAGAAGGTAAACTTCAAGTAGAATTAGCTCAGTTACAGTATTTATTGCCACGTCTCGTTGGAAAAGGCGTTTCACTCTCAAGGCTAGGGGGAGGTATTGGAACAAGAGGTCCTGGTGAAACAAAGCTAGAAACGGATCGCCGACATATTCATCGAAGAATTGATGAGATTAAAGCTCAGCTTACAAGTATCGTACAACATAGAGAACGATATCGAGAACGTAGAAAACATAATCAAACGTACCAAATTGCGCTAGTTGGGTATACAAATGCAGGTAAATCGACCTTATTTAATCGGTTAACGGAGGCTGACTCTTTTGAAGAAAATCAGCTTTTTGCAACCCTTGATCCTATGACAAGAAAGTGTATATTACCTTCTGGATTCACGGCTTTACTAACAGATACAGTAGGATTCATTCAAGATTTACCTACATCATTGATAGCGGCATTTCGTTCGACATTAGAAGAGGCAAAAGAAGCTGATCTGATTTTACACGTTGTAGACTCTTCTAATCCAGATTACTTTAATCATGAGCAAACCGTTTATAAATTGTTGGAAGAGTTAAAAGCAGATCAAATTCCTGTATTAACTGTTTACAATAAGCGCGATGAATTGCATCACGAGTTTGTTCCTTCATCAAAAAGCGCTTCATTGCTAATAAGTGCTTTTAATAGTAAGGACCAAGAAACATTAAAACAAAAAATCCAATTGATGATGAAGGAAAGTATGGAAGAATATAGTGTTTGTCTTCCCAATTCCGAAGGAAAGCTTCTTGCATTATTGAAATCAACGTCTGTTTTAACTGAACTTACTTATCAGGAGGACAAAGATTGTTATAAATGTACGGGCTATATCCAACCAAGTCTTTCGCTGACGCAGCAACTAAAAAACTACATGCAGTAGAAGAGGGGAAAAACATGTTAGAAAAATTGAGTTATGGTCATGTATTGGCACCAATTGTTTCAGAGATTGAACAACAAATAAAACCGATTCAAGAAAGGATAGACCAACTTGCTGAAAAGAACCAATTTCGCATTTTACAAAGTTATCAACATTTTCAGGTAAGTGATTCTCACTTTATACCTTCTACAGGCTATGGTTATGATGATAGAGGTAGAGATACGCTTGAAAGTATATATGCTGAAGTTTTTGGTGGTGAGGCTGGGTTAGTACGCCCTCAAATAATTTCAGGAACTCATGCAATTTCGATCGCTCTATTTGGTGTTTTACGGCCAGGTGATGAGCTACTATACATAACTGGAAAGCCCTATGATACACTTGAAGAAATTGTTGGCCTACGGGGAAATGGAGTTGGCTCTCTAAAGGATTTTCAAATTGGGTATAAAACTGTAAACCTGAAAGAAAGTGGTCTTATTGACTATGATGCTGTTCGGAATAAAATTAAGCCGAACACGAAAATGATAGGAATTCAACGTTCAAAGGGATATGCGACACGACCATCCTTCACTATTTCTGAAATAAAGGAAATGATTGAATTCGTAAAATCAATAAATAAAGATATCATCGTATTTGTAGATAACTGCTACGGTGAATTTGTTGAAGAATTTGAACCTTGTCATGTTGGGGCTGATTTAATGGCAGGGTCATTAATAAAAAATCCAGGTGGAGGTTTAGCTAAAACTGGTGGATATATAGTCGGCAAGCAGTCATTAGTTGAAGCCTGCAGTTACAGGATGACTTCACCAGGTATAGGGGCGGAAGCAGGAGCATCTCTTTATAGCCTCCTAGAAATGTACCAAGGCTTCTTTTTAGCTCCCCACGTTGTTAGTCAAGCTTTAAAAGGGGCGGTGTTCACGTCAGCTTTCTTAGAAAAACTTGGCTTTAATACGAGCCCAAGATGGGATAGTAAGCGAACTGATTTAATTCAGTCAGTTCAATTTGACGATCGCGAAAAAATGATTGCATTTTGTCAAGCCATTCAATACGCATCTCCGATAAACAGTCACGTTACGCCCTATCCAAGTTACATGCCAGGATATCAAGATGACGTCATCATGGCTGCTGGAACGTTTATTCAAGGTGCAAGTATTGAACTATCAGCAGATGGTCCATTGAGGTCACCGTTTGTTGCTTTTGTCCAAGGTGGACTTACATATAGTCATGTTAAAACGGCAATTCTGTCTGCCGTAAATTCATTACTTGAAAAAAGGTTGTTTGAAATATGATTAATGGGGTGGAAATGTATGAACTAACATACATTTCTTTTTTTGAATTTATTCATGTAAGAAAACATAACATGATATTGACAGTTTACCTTACATGGAATATGATGTAAGTATGAAGAAAAAATAAAGGAGGATTTGAAGTGAGTGACAAACACATTCGTCGTAATATGCCATTATTTCCAATTGGAATTGTTATGAACTTAACCGATTTGTCTGCTCGCCAAATCCGGTATTATGAAGAACATGGATTAGTGACACCTGCAAGAACAGATGGGAATCGTCGTTTATTTTCCTTTAATGACGTTGATCGACTCTTGGAAATTAAAGATTTAATTGACCAAGGTGTAAATATGGCAGGGATCAAGCAGGTTTTCCAAGTAAAACACCAATCAGATGAAACAGAAAACAAGCAAGTTGAAATTGTGAAAAAAGAGTTAACGGATGAGGAACTTCGTAAAATGCTTAAAGATGAACTCATCCAGGCCGGTCGATTTAACCGTACATCTTTAAGACAAGGTGACATGGCCAGATTTTTCCATTAAAAGAGATGAACACTAAGGGAGGAAATTAGAATGTCAAGATTTACAAAGGAAGATATTTTTAGAATTGCCAATGAAGAAAATGTAAAGTATATCCGCCTTCAATTTACTGACTTACTAGGGATTATTAAAAATGTTGAAATCCCTGTTAGTCAATTAGAAAAAGCACTTGACAATAAAATGATGTTTGACGGTTCTTCTATTGAAGGGTTTGTTAGAATTGAAGAATCAGATATGTACTTATACCCAGATTTAGACACGTGGGTTGTATTTCCTTGGACTGCTGAAAAAGGAAAGGTTGCACGCTTAATTTGTGACATTTACAATCCAGACGGCACTCCATTTGAAGGAGATCCACGAAATAATTTAAAGCGTGTGTTAAGAGAAATGGAAGCTCTAGGCTTTACTGATTTCAACCTAGGACCTGAACCAGAGTTCTTCTTATTCAAGCTAGATGAAAAAGGGGAACCTACTCTTGAGTTAAATGATGCGGGTGGATACTTTGACCTAGCACCAACTGACCTAGGGGAAAATTGCCGTCGTGATATCGTACTTGAATTAGAAGAAATGGGCTTTGAAATTGAAGCTTCACACCATGAGGTTGCACCTGGACAGCATGAAATTGACTTTAAATATGCTAATGCTCTCAAGGCATGTGATGATATTCAAACATTTAAACTAGTAGTAAAAACAATAGCTCGTAAACATGGTTTACATGCTACTTTCATGCCAAAACCATTATTTGGAGTGAACGGCTCTGGGATGCATGCTAACGTTTCGTTATTCAAGGGTAACGAAAATGCGTTCTTTGATCCAAGCAAAGATTTGCAATTAAGTGACGATGCAATTCATTTTATCGCTGGTGTGTTAAAGCATGCGCCTAATTTTACAGCTGTAACAAACCCTACTGTAAATTCATACAAGCGACTAGTTCCTGGCTATGAGGCACCTTGCTATGTTGCGTGGTCTGCAAGAAACAGAAGTCCACTAATTCGTATTCCTTCTTCACGTGGCCTAAGTACTCGTGTAGAAATACGAAGTGTGGATCCTTCTGCTAACCCATATTTAGCAATGGCAGTACTACTAGCTTCAGGTCTTGATGGTATCAAGAATAAACTTCAAGCTCCTAAGCCGGTAGATCGTAACATCTATGTAATGAACAAGCAAGAGCGCTTAGAAAATGGTATCGTTGATTTACCAGCAACACTTTACCATGCACTAGAGAACCTAAAAACAGACGAAGTCATTAAAGGGGCATTGGGAAGTCACTTACTAGAGCACTTTATTGAAGCAAAGGAAATTGAATGGGATATGTTCCGTACTCAAGTTCATCCTTGGGAACGTGAGCAATATATGTCAACGTATTAATATATATAAAACCTTGATACCATTGGTATCGAGGTTTTTTTATTAAACTAAGAAAGTATAAGTTTCTGGTGTTTAGTTGATACAATGTTACGGCTAAATCCAGCTCCAGCACCCAGCCAAGATGAAATGGCGACGATCTTTGCCATTTCATCCTACTCGAGGGGGAAAAGAAAAATCACTTTTTCCTTGGTCAACTAACCTGTCATGAATAAAAGGGAACACCACCCTTTTTTTCATGACAGAACATTTGCTCTGCCTTAGGCTAAGGGGGGCCCCCTGAGACTTTTGTTCTGAAAAAAACTGAATTCTGTGAAAAGAATGTATGTTACAGAGAATTAAATGATGTGTAATAGAGAACAGAATTATTAAAAATGTAGCAAGGAATTCGTCATTTTATGTCGAAGAATATTGTATAGTAGACATTTAGTGAAAATAAATCCTTTCATAAAAGAAAGTACTTCATCAAGGTTTATCAAAGGATACGGGACGAATCATACTTAGGAGAGAATAGATATGCGGTTAGTACCACTAGAACGATGTGAATCAAAAATGATGTTAGGGCAATCGATTTATGATGGAAATGGAAGAGTTCTTCTAGCTAAAGGGACTGAACTTTCTGATCGCTTAATCCAGAGACTTAAAAAACTTCATATTTATTCTGTCTATATAGAAGATGAACTTTCGCAAGGAATAGAAATTGTTGAATCAGTTCCTGAGAGGCTTCGTATAGAAGCAGTCAATGTAATTACAGATAGTTTAAACACTATCGCTGAACTAAAGGATACAAGCGGTAGCAACCTACAAGGAATGATGAAGACAGGAAGAGCAATCCGAAGCTTGCAAAAAGTTTTTAAGGACTTATTATCATGCCTTTCAGAAAACAGAACAGTTATTAATTTATTGGCTACTACAAAAATTCACGGAAATGATATTTACCAGCATAGCTTAAATGTGACCATATATGCATGTCAATTAGCCATTGAGAATGGATTGCCACTAAAAAATATTGAAGAAATCGGATTAGGTGCAATGTTACATGATGTAGGAAAGGTGTTTATCTCCCATGAGGTATTAAATAAACCTGGAAAACTAACAGAAGAGGAATATGAATATGTGAAGAAACACACAGAACTGGGGTTTGATCTATTACGTAAAATTCATGAAATTCCAATGACTGTCTCACATTGTGCACTTCAACATCATGAAAAATTAGATGGAACGGGATATCCAAGAGGGTTAAAAGAAACTGAAATTCATAGTTATGCAAAAATTATTAGTGTTGCAGATGTATTTAGTGCATTGACAAGTCATCGAGCTTATCGGACGCCTTTTTTGCCACATGAAGCATTAGAAATTTTGTATGCTGGTAGTGGCTCCCAATTTGAAAGTAAACAAATTCAATTATTTAAAGGGTGTATTGCAATTTACCCTCAAGGATTAACAGTGAAAATGAATGATGGCAGGATAGGAATTATTTCGGATTATAATTTTCATTCGGTAGGTAGACCAAAAGTAAGGATCATTCGAGATGAATATAACCAAAAAATTGTACCTTATGAAATCGATTTATCCTCGAAGGAGCATTTAACGCTTGATATCATTGAATCAGATCCATTGCTCTATTAATGCAAAAAGTGTAGTAAATAGATTGTTTGTTAGAAAAGAATGACAAAAGTCTTGGGTTTTCCAAGACTTTTCTTCTTAGTGTAATGTTCGATAGACACCAATGACTTTACCCAGTATTGAAACACTTTTTAATAGAATTGGCTCAAGACTGGAATTTTCAGGTTGCAAACGAATATAGTCTTTCTCTTTAAAAAACCTTTTCACTGTTGCTTCATCTTCTTCAGTCATAGCAACAACAATATCCCCGTTATTGGCTGTTTTCTGTTGACGGACAAGTACGAGATCTCCGTCAAATATCCCAGCTTCAATCATGCTATCACCCATAATTTCTAACATAAATACATTTTCTCCAGGTGTTACATACCGGTCAGGTATAGGAAAGAAATCTTCTATATTTTCTACCGCAGTAATGGGTTGTCCAGCAGTTACTTTCCCGATAATCGGTACATTAATAACAGATCCATTAAAAACAGGCTGAACAATATTGTCTTGATCAAGAATTTCAATAGCTCTTGGTTTAGTAGGATCTCTTCGAATTAATCCCTTACTCTCTAATCTTGCGAGATGACCATGGACGGTGGAACTAGATGCTAGGCCAACGGCCTCTCCAATTTCACGAACAGAAGGTGGATAACCCTTTAGCTGAACCTCGCGTTTAATAAACTCCAAAATATCTTGTTGTCGTTTTGATAGTTTCTTCATAGTAAAACACTCCAATAGCTCCATATAATTACAAACAGTATACCATGCCTACTACAAATATACAAACATAAGTTCGAGAAAAATGATTGACAAAAACAAATGTTCGTATTAAATTAATCATATAAGAACATACATTCTATTTTTGGGGGTCGCTTATATGAAAATAAAAATGATGAATCTATCATTCTATATACTTTTCCTGTTCACAATTTTTTCTATTTTCTTTGTTTCTTCCTATATCAATAAAGATAGTCGACTAGAAGAAGAGTACTTGTTTATTCAGCTATCTTCTGGGGATACGTTATGGGATGTTGCTGAACAGTTTGCAGATCAACATGGTTTAGCGACGACTCAGTTTATTAAATGGGTCGAAGAAAAGAATAACATTGACGGAAACCTTATTGTTGCGGGTGAAAGGATTGTAATACCTGTTAAAAAGGAACATATATCAGATACAGTTTTACTTGTCGCTGATGGATCAGTCGCTCATTAAGCTCATTAATTAGATGAAAAATGTAACCTGCTTGATTCCAAGCAGGTTCTTTTAGTATCATACGTATATGCTTAAGACCGAAGTAAAGGAGTATACTAAAAATGCTATCACAGGAAAAATTAGCTAGAATTAACCATCTATCGAAGAAATCAAAAGAAGTTGGGTTAACAAAGGAAGAAATGGAAGAACAGAAAAGTCTTAGGGAAGAATATTTAAAAGCTTTTAGAGGTCAAATGGTAGATCATTTACATTCTATAAAGGTTGTTGATGAAAAAGGAACAGATGTTACCCCAGAAAAGTTAAAGAAAAGTAAAGCACAGAGAAAAAATCTTCATTAATTTTGTTCTTATCATTGATATACTATATATAAGAATAAGCCAATCTATAAAAACATATTAGTTTAATTAGAAAGGATGTTGAATTTGACAGAAACTATCGATCATTTATCTATTAACGCTATTAGAACATTGTCAATCGATGCAATTGAAAAGGCGAATTCTGGTCACCCAGGGATGCCAATGGGGGCTGCTCCAATGGCATATACATTATGGACGAAATTTATGAATCACAATCCTAAAAATCCAAGCTGGTTTAATCGCGATCGATTTGTATTATCAGCTGGTCATGGTTCAATGCTTCTATATAGTTTATTACATATTTCAGGTTATGACCTCTCAATGGATGATATTAAAGCATTCCGACAGTGGGGAAGTAAAACACCAGGTCACCCTGAATATAAGCACACACCTGGAGTAGAAGCAACGACAGGTCCTTTAGGACAGGGGATTGCAATGGCGGTTGGAATGGCAATGGCTGAAAGCCATTTAGCAGGCAAATATAATCGAGATAATTTGAACATCATTGACCATTTTACATACACCATTTGTGGCGATGGAGATTTAATGGAAGGTGTATCTGCTGAAGCTGCATCTTTAGCTGCTCATTTACGATTAGGAAAATTAGTTGTTCTTTATGATTCAAACGATATTTCGTTAGATGGTGAACTAGACAAAGCCTTTACAGAAAGCGTGGAAGACCGTTTTAAAGCTTACGGTTGGCAAGTTATTCGAGTGGAGGATGGAAATAGTGTTGAGGAATTAAGTCGGGCACTTGCCGAGGCAAAAACAGAACTTAATCGTCCAACATTAATTGAAGTAAAGACTACAATTGGCTATGGTTCTCCAAATAGAGCAGGAACATCAGATGTCCATGGTGCCCCACTTGGGTCAGATGAGGCAAAACTGACGAAAGAAGCTTATAAATGGACTTTTGAAGAAGATTTCCATGTCCCAGAGGAAGTATATAGACATTTTCATAAAACCATAGTGGAAAAGGGTAAAGAGAAAGAGCAAGAATGGGAACATCTGTTTAAAAAGTATCAGGAAAACTATCCGGATCTAGCTTCGGAGCTTACTTCAGCAATGCAAGGTAAACTACCTGATGGCTGGGCTAATGATCTTCCTACTTATGAAGCAGGGAAGAGCTTAGCCACTCGTGCATCATCTGGAGAAGCGTTAAATGCAATTGCAAAAGGTGTACCGTTTTTCTTCGGTGGATCAGCAGATCTAGCAGGGTCCAATAAAACGATGATAAAAGGAACGGTAGATTTTTCTCATGAAGACTACAGTGGAAGAAATATATGGTTTGGTGTAAGAGAATTTGCAATGGGTGCTGCGCTAAATGGTATGGCTCTTCATGGTGGGTTAAAAGTATATGGCGGAACATTTTTTGTGTTTTCAGATTATCTTCGTCCGGCCATTCGTCTTTCAGCCCTTATGCAAATCCCTGTTACTTACGTATTCACTCATGATAGTATTGCAGTTGGTGAGGATGGACCTACACATGAACCGATAGAACAACTTCCGTCATTAAGAGCAATGCCTGGGTTAAGTGTTATTCGACCAGCTGATGGTAATGAAACTTCAGCTGCTTGGAAATTGGCAATTGAATCAGAGGATACTCCAACTGTTCTAGTTCTTACTAGACAAAACTTAGTTACAATGGATTCTAGTAAAGAACTTGCCTATGATGGTGTGAAGAAAGGTGCTTACGTTGTGTCAAGCGCAACGAAGGAGATACCGGATGGAATCCTACTTGCTAGTGGTTCTGAAGTAACACTTGCAATTGAGGCCCAAAAAGTATTAGAAACAGAAGGTATTTCAGTTTCTGTCGTCAGTATGCCTTCTTGGGATCGTTTTGAAAAACAAACACCTGAATATAAGCAGTCAGTTATTCCAAAGGATGTAAAAAAACGTTTAGCCATTGAAATGGCAAATCCTCTTGGGTGGGAGCGTTACACAGGTGATGAAGGTAAGATCATTGGTATTCATACATTTGGTGCTTCTGCGCCAGGTGAAATCGTTATGAAAGAGTATGGCTTTACCGTTGAAAATGTTGTGTCCCAAATGAAATCATTACTGTAAATAATTAATCCAAAATGCCCCTTATATTATAAGGGGTGTTTTTTCGACAAAAATAGAGCCTTCGCGCGTCAGTGTTAGACAATCCTTTTAATAATCCTCCTGTATAATCATACATATAATATAGGTTGCTGTATGAAGCGGGGGGAGTAAAAGGATGAGGCAATATCAAATTTATTGGGTAGAAGAAGAATTTGCGAATCATTACTTCGGAAGGGAAATCATGTTCTATAGGTTATTTTTTCAGTTTAATGAGGAACGAAATGAAGAGAGAAAAAATATTCTTAATAAGCAGGTTGAATATATAACAAAGCCTCTTCCAGCTATACAGCTTAATCAGTTTATAGAATCAGAATTGAAGGGGAATATCAATTTCACCATCACAACAGAAGGTTTTATGTTTCATGATCAAGCAACTAGAAGTGGAGCTAGTCTTTCTGTTCATGAACGGTATATATGGGTAGTAGGAACTGGAAACTATGAGACTGAAATGATGCTATTTGATTTATTAAGGAAATGGGATTCTAGATTTTTAGCCATTGATTTAGGACAAGCAAGGTACGGTTGGCTTTCACCCATAAAGCAACGAAAATTTGTGTAAATATTATTTTCATATTGTATAATAGATTCTGTTTGTGTAAACTGTAAAATAGACAACTTGAAGGAGGAAGAAATATGGATTTATGGGTCGTTATTCTAGTTGGTGTTCTAGCTCTAATAGCTGGGGTCGCTCTAGGATTTTTCATTGCTCGTCAATATATGATGAGTTACTTAAAAAAGAATCCACCGATTAATGAACAAATGCTACGTACTATGATGATGCAGATGGGTCAAAAACCATCTCAAAAGAAGGTTAACCAAATGATGAAGGCGATGAATAATCGCATTAAATAAAGGAAAGACGAAGCACTCGCATACCGGGTGCTTTTCTTTAGTTTATGAGAGAGCATAAATTTTTCCTATCATAGAAAGAATGGAGAAAAACAGTACCATTCATTCCATTAAATCAATAATAAGAAAGTCATAGTGCATTCTATTGGTTTAAGTCCAGCAATTGTACAAGATTTCAATAAAAAAGGGTGAATTCAAACGTGGAAGGAAAACTTGAAGTTCCAAAAATATCGATTTCTAGCCTGTTAAAAGGTGATTATTCCTTAATAGATGTTCGTTCACCAAGTGAATATAGAGAGTTTCATATTCCTGGAGCGATTAGCATGCCTATATTTTCCGATGAAGAGAGAGCTATTGTCGGAACAACCTATAAACAAGAAGGAAAAGAATTTGCCAAGCATCTAGGTGTTGATATACTTTCATCGAAGTTACCTCATTTTTATCAAAATATTAAAGATTTATATCATCAACAAGGTATAGAAAAAAAACCAATTGTTGTATACTGCTGGCGAGGAGGGATGAGAAGTAAGTCGATTGTTTCTATTATGGGCATGATGGAAATTCCAACTTTACAACTAGAAGGTGGAATAAGGTCATATAGGCAAATCATAATGGATGAGCTTGAAAAAGCTAAAAAGGTAACAAAAAAATATATTGTGCTAGAAGGTTTGACTGGGACAAAGAAGACAGAAATTTTGGCAAGGTTACAACAATTGGGGTATCCTGTTATCAACATAGAAGAATTAGCATCTCACCGAGGTTCCTTATTCGGTCAAATTGGCCTAAAACCAAGAAGTCAAAAGGAATTTGAAAGTTTACTTTATCATCGTTTACAACAATTGCAGCATTCATCTTATTATATTATTGAAGCGGAAAGTAAGAGGCTAGGTAGTATTATTATCCCAGATTTTCTCCTAGAAGGGAAAGAACAAGGTGCAAGAATTCATATTGAAATGGAGCTTCAAAAGAGGGCTGAAACCATTTGTGAGACGTATAACCTTGATAACCATAGGATAGAGTTTGTAGAAGGTATCCAGCTTTTAAAGAAAAGGCTGTCTAAAGAATCTAATGAATTGCTTGAGGAATACCTTCAAAAGGGGGATTTGCAAGCTGTCGTGACTATATTATTAAAAGATTATTATGATCCAAGATATGTCCATACCTCGTTAAAATATAACACTCCTGTTGAAACTATATTGATTAACGATTTGCAGGACGGAATTAGTAAGGTGAGGGATAAGATAGAGGAGATTATCGGACAAATACAGCTTGTGTAGAAGGGAGCATGCCATGCTCCTTTTTTTAATTATTTTGAAAGTATAAAAGTTTTCAGCAAGAGAATGGGCTAGTGACTTGGATCCAGCACCAGCACCCAGCCACTTGAAGTCAAATGTTCTGTCATGAATAAAAGGGAAAACCACTCTTTTTTTCATGGCAGAACATTTGCTCTGTCTGAGGCTAAACGGAGCGCCCTGACCCTTGTGTTCTTTTCATGACAACAGGCAGAAAAAATCAGTATTTACGTGGAATAAAACAATTATGATAAGAATAACTTTAAGGATTTTTACAACACTTTCCAATACATTTATGCTAAAATATGTTGGATATATAACGGGGATGGTGAAAGTATGAGTATCTTTAAGGATTTATGGTGGTTTTTTAAGAAAGAAAAAAGATCTTATATGTTAGGTATTATCCTTCTAGCATTTGTTGCACTATTAGAATTAATCCCACCGAAAGTTATCGGAATTGTAGTCGACCATTTAACCGTTAATACTCTTACAAAGGATATATTACTAAAATGGCTTGGAGTCCTTTTAGGTATGGCGATAACAGTCTATGTTCTACGGTATTGGTGGCGTATTATGATATTTGGTGCCTCTGTGAGACTAGCTAGACTCTTACGCAACCAATTATTTGAGCATTTTACTAAAATGTCTCAAAATTTTTATCAAAAGCGCAGGATTGGTGACCTAATGGCTCACTCTACTAATGACTTACAAGCGATTCAGCAAACAGCAGGGGCTGGGATTCTTACGTTAGTCGATTCACTTTTAACCGGTGGATTTGTTATGATCACGATGGCATTAACGATAAGCTGGAAATTAACATTGATTTGTTTAATCCCCATGCCGTTTATGGCTATTTTAACGAATCACTATGGAACATTATTGCATAAAAGTTTTCATAAAGCTCAAGAGGCTTTTTCTTCGTTAAATGATAAAGTGCAAGAAAGTATTAGCGGAATTAAGGTGATTAAAACATTTGGCCAAGAGAAAGAAGATACAGACAGCTTTGTAAAGCAATCAAAGGATGTTGTGGATAAGAATATATCGGTTGCTAGGGTGGATGCTTTATTCGATCCTACCATTTCCTTAATTGTAGGAATTTCCTTTTTCCTTGCTATACTGTTTGGCTCAAGATTCGTTATGAACGGTGAGATGACAATAGGAGAATTAATATCATTCACTACATATTTAGGGTTACTTATTTGGCCGATGCTTGCCTTTGGATGGTTATTTAATATCGTAGAGAGAGGAAGAGCATCTTATGATCGAGTAAACTCTTTATTGGCCGAGAAAGAAGATATAACAGATGTTAGGGGGGCAATAATGACACGCCCAACTGGAGATATACAATATAACATTCAATCATTTGCTTATCCAACTAGTGATGAAATGGTCTTGAAAGACATTATCTTTACCTTGCATAAAGGGCAAACATTAGGGATTGTAGGAAAAACAGGTGCAGGCAAAACAACATTATTAAAGCTTCTATTTCGAGAGATTGAAGGATACGAAGGAGATATCAAATTCGGTGGGAACTCAATTGATTCGTATAGTCGTGAAGCGCTGAGATCATCTATCGGCTATGTTCCACAGGATCACTTCTTATTTTCAGCTACAGTAGCAGATAATATCTCTTTTGCTAAACCAGATGCATCGATTGGAGAAATATATGAAGCAGCAAAACTTGCTCATATTCATCATGATATTATTCAGTTTACAGATGGCTATGAAACAGTAGTTGGTGAAAGAGGTGTGTCGTTATCGGGTGGACAAAAACAAAGGATATCAATAGCTAGAGCTTTAATCGTTGATCCAGAAGTACTCATTCTAGATGATTCTTTATCAGCAGTAGATGCTAAGACAGAAGAAGCTATTTTGAGTTCTTTAAAGCAGAATCGTCAAGGAAAGACAACAGTTATTACTTCCCATCGTTTAAGTGCAATTGAACATGCGGATCTTATTATCGTATTAGATAATGGGGGAATATCCCAGTATGGAACACATCGAGAGTTAATGAATGAGACAGGCTGGTATAAGGATATGTATCACCGTCAACAACTAGAAATTCTCGTGGAACATGGAGGTTGAGATAATGGACGAGAATTTGATAAAAAATAAAACTTCTAAAGTTCAGCGTATGGTACTCCTGCGTTTGCTATCGTATGCAGTACCTCATAAATTATCATTAATCGTTGCGTTCATCTTATTGGTTTTAGCTACAATTGGAGAAACGCTTGGACCATATTTAGTAAAGGTATTTATTGATGAATATTTAGTAAAAAATTCATTTCCATATAAACCTATTTTATATTTAGCAGTTGCCTACATCACGATTCAGATTGCAAAAGTTTTTATTACCTATTTCCAGCTTTATTTATTTCACAAGATTGCGCTGAAGATTATCCAACAACTACGAATAGATGTTTTTTCTAAAGTGCAGCAGCTAGGATTGAAGTTTTTTGATAAAACACCAGGTGGAAGTATTGTTTCTAGAGTAACGAACGACACAGAATCAATTAAAGATCTCTTTGTTAGTGTTTTATCTGTCTTTGTCCAAAACTTTTTCTTTTTATTTGGTATTTTTATTGCTATGTTCCTCTTAAATGTAAAGCTTGCCTTCTTCTGTTTAGGGATAATCCCTATAATTTTTCTTATCATGAGCACTTATCGTAAATTAAGCTCGATATATTTTCATGATATGAGAGAGAAATTAAGTCAACTCAATGCTAAAATCAATGAGTCTCTCCAGGGCATGGCAATCATTCAAGTTTTTAGACAGGAACGTAGATTGAGAAGAGAATTTGAAGATATAAATGAGGGACATTATCAAGCAGGTATAAAAGGTATAAAATTAGATGGGTTACTATTACGTCCTGCTGTTGACTTGGTTTATGTAAGTTCTCTTATATTAGTTCTTAGTTTTTTTGGAATTCAATCATGGAATAGTCCTGTAGAAATTGGTGTTCTGTATGCTTTTGTAAACTATCTTGAACGTTTCTTTGAACCTGTTAATCAAATGATGATGAGATTATCCATGTTTCAACAAGCAATTGTTTCAGCAAGTAGAGTGTTCGACTTGTTAGATCATGATGAACTTGCTCCAAAGGCGATTGGGGACAAAAATCCAAAGATAACAGATGGAGTAATTGAATTTGAAAATGTAAGCTTTTCTTATGATGGTAAACGGGATGTATTGAAAGACATTTCATTTACCGCAAAACATGGAGAAACTGTTGCACTTGTTGGTCATACGGGAAGTGGTAAAAGCTCAATAATCAATTTACTAATGAGATTCTATCACATTGATCGAGGGGATATAAAAATTGATGGAGTATCTATAAAGGAATATCAGGACCAGGAGCTTAGACGAAAGATGGGGTTAGTATTACAAGACCCATTCCTATTTGCTGGTACAATAAAGCAAAATATACAGTTATACAATGAAGATATCACAGACGCTGATATAGTAGAAGCTGCAAAATTTGTTCAAGCTGCTTCCTTTATTGAAAAATTACCTGAACAATACAACCAGGAAGTAACTGAAAGAGGGACAACATTCTCAAGTGGCCAACGACAGTTAATTGCTTTTGCCAGGACAATTGCAACAAATCCTAAAATACTTGTATTAGATGAAGCTACAGCGAGTATTGATACCGAAACAGAAGGGAGTATTCAAGAAGCACTAGAAATAATGAGAAAAGGTAGAACAACGATTGCAATTGCACATCGTTTATCGACGATACAAGATGCTGATCAAATTCTTGTACTGCACCAAGGGCAAATCGTTGAAAAAGGTACACACCAGGAGCTATTGGATCAAAATGGTTTATATTACAAAATGTATTTATTACAAAATCAAGCGACAGAATCGATTGAAAATATTGTATCTTAAAACAAAAAGGGCCTCCATTTAAGAGGCTCTTTACTTATGTAAGACATTTAAATAAAGTCGATTATACTTATTGAGTAGATCATCTAATTGTTTACTAGATTCAATAGTTATTGACGAAGTAAGCCCGTTATAGGCAACAATTTGAATCAGCTCTTGTCGTTTCTGTTCTATAAGTTGTAGAAGTTCATTTTTACCCACGAGTACTTGTCCTTTCAGTTCACTTTATAATCATATGGTTAGTCTGTAATTAATAATTATAAATACTTATGTAAATTAATTCAATGTAAATATCATTAAAAAATAGAAATACTAGTAACCTAATTCTACCATTCTATCATTCCATTTCAAAGCAAAATGCATAAATTTATAGTTTTTTCCAGTTCGCGTTTTGGACACAAAGGTGTCAAGCTTTAGGTAGGATTCTTTCAACTGAATTTGGTAAAATGGAATGAAAGTTAAAGAAACATAGGGAGTTGACTAACGTTGACAGATATTAATTTATTTTTAGCATTCGGTGCAGGGTTCTTATCATTTATTTCACCTTGTTGTCTACCGTTGTATCCTGCATTTTTATCTTATATTACAGGAATGAGTGTTAGTGATTTAAAAACCGAAAATGCAATGCTTCAAAAGAAAAGCTTTCTACATACTGCATGTTTTCTAGTCGGCTTCTCTGTTATCTTTTTAGCAATAGGTTTTGGCACAACTTTTGTTGGATCGTTTTTTGTGGATTACCAGGATTTAATTCGGCAATTAGGTGCCATCTTAATTGTATTTTTTGGTTTTATGGTAGTCGGTCTACTAAAACCAGATTTCTTAATAAAAGACCGCAAAGTAACCTTTAAGAGCAGACCGACTGGCTACTTTGGTTCCTTTTTAATTGGGTTAGCATTTGCAGCAGGATGGACCCCATGTACAGGGCCAATTCTACTGTCTGTTATCACGTTAGCGGCATCAAATCCAGGTTCGGGATTAATCTATATGATTGCATACATTTTAGGATTTGCAATACCCTTCTTCATTTTGTCATTCTTTATTAGTCGACTTAACTGGATCAAGAAGTATAATGTGAAGATAATGAAAATTGGCGGTTATTTGATGATTGTTATGGGAGTATTTCTATTTTTTGATTGGTTAACTAGAATAACGATCTTTTTTACTAATCTTTACGGAGGATTTACTGGATTTTAATTTTATTACCTGCATTGTGAATGAAAGTATATTATAATGTTATAGACTAAGTAGAAAAACAAACAAAAAGGAAGGGAAGAGAAGATGAAGACAAATGATTTAATACTCAAAACAACGACCAATATCATTGTGTTTATCATACTGGCCTTCTCATTCAAATTATTTTTAGTAGGTCACAATAACCCTGGTGGAGGATTTATTGGAGGATTAATGACTTCTGGTGCTTTAATTCTGATGTACTTAACATATGGAATAGGTCCAATGAAAAAAGTGCTTCGTGTTAGTTTCACCTTTTTAATTTCTTTAGGGTTAGCTATAGCGGTTGCAACAGGAATTGGTGCGTTTCTTTTTGATGCTCCATTTTTAAGTCATACAGATGGGTATTTCTATTTACCTTTTTTAGGTAAAACACATCTAGCTACTGCTGTACTATTTGATGTTGGGGTATACTTAACAGTCATTGGAGTAACGATGACGATTATTTTATCAATTGCAGAGGATAAATAATCATACTGGTTCTTTTTGCCTATTGAAGAGTAGGACTTTTTTCGCTAAAGTGAAAGAAGGTTTAAAAAATTTTGATTATTTATTTTATATTTTCTTGGTTTTAGGGGAGGTGTATGTTCAATGGCAAGAATTTTAATAGTTGATGACGCAAAATTTATGCGAGTAACTTTATCAAATATTTTACAAAAGGGAGATCATGAAATAGTAGGAGAAGCTGAAAATGGCACTCAAGCCATCCAGCTTTTTGAAGAGCTATCCCCTGACCTTGTAACTATGGATATAACAATGCCGGAAATGAATGGACTTGACGCACTTAAGGCAATTAAGAATAAAGCACCTCAGGCTAAAATCATCATGTGCTCTGCTATGGGGCAACAAAAAATGGTGGTTGAAGCCATTGAAGCGGGTGCAAAGGATTTTATTGTGAAACCGTTTGAGGAAAGTCGTGTCTTAGAAGCTATTAATCGAGTTTTAGGATAGTACAGGTAGCCATTTAAGTACCAAACTTAATGGCTTTTTTTATGTTGTTCGAGTTATAATACAAATAGTAAGGAAAAAAAGGGTTGATGTTATTGGTAGTAGTTTCATCTATTTTAGCCATCATAATGGCAACTTTAGCCATTTTTATCCGGATGAAGGCCGCAAAAAGACCTGCATCTGTAAAAAAAATCATTTTACCTCCATTATTTATGAGCACAGGATCACTCATGTTCGTTTTTCCTATGTTCCAAGTCTCCCCACTTCAAGTGCTAGAGGCGGTAAGTGTTGGGATGATATTTTCGATATTTTTAATAAAGACTTCCCATTTCGAAATTAAAGATGATGAGATTTATTTACAGCGTTCAAAAGCGTTTATTTTTATTTTATTTGGTCTCCTCATCTTACGTATCATCTTAAAAACCGTATTGAGCTCTTCTATTGATTTTGGTGAATTAAGTGGAATGTTTTATCTACTAGCATTAGGTATGATTGTTCCATGGAGAATTGCTATGTACTTCTCTTATCGAAAGCTGTATACAGAGCTTGTACAAAAAATTGGAAATCCTACCATATAAAAAGCTCACTGGCAGTTTTGTGCCAATGAGCTTTTTGGTGTTACGGATCTAAGATAATAGCTCTTCATAAGGTCTAAGATCTATGTTTTTATTCTTCAGCGTTTTAATTAAGAATTTGTAATCTCTTTTTGGAGTAGCGATGATATAACCACGTATAACTAAATCTTGAGTAATAGAGGATGCTTTTTCTTTAAGTGCTAATTCCCCAATCTTACCGGCAATTTTTTGACGTGCCACGTCACGAAATAGCTCGGGAACAGGTTTTACTAAATCTTCTAACAATAGCTTTTGGTCATCTGTCCATAAATCTATTGTTTTCTGTAAATAGTAGTCCTGCCAGTCTAACTCGCTTTTACCATCATTTTTGGGAAGTCTTTTTAAAAACTTTCGGAACATAAAAAAACCACCAATTGCCATCATTGTGACTAAAAAAACGACCCAAAATAAGATAAACCATAGAAACCAACCTTCTAATTGCAATTCCTTCACCTCATAGTAACAAACTTCCTAGCATTATTATCGTAAAAAATGATTCATTATTCAAGTTTTTACCACTGGTAAAGGGTAACACATTATAGTGGGACATACAGAACTGACATTCAATTTGTAGAAGAGTGGAATGTAAAAAAGTGAAAATGCAGGAATCGTTTTGTACAGACAATGCAGTGAAGCCTTGCTTTAAACATTCCTTTGCTGTGATATCGACAAAAATAGTACCTTAGAACAACATTAGATGAATATTGCAAAGCACCTAAATTACACTCTTTGACAATGTGTTTGATATTTCGACAATCATGCTGATAATTAGACATATTCAGAAAATTTTAACGAATCAGTTATATACTATATATAAGCATGTAGTGGAATTTTCAGCCATGAGAACTGATTTATAATATATATTAGGTAATGATAACGCTTTCACTCACTAATTGAGCCTTTTCCTTATGACTTTCCGTAAAGTTCTTGAAACATATTTCGTACATGGTAGTATTAAAAACGTTGTTGTTAATGAGAACAAAAATACGAACGTCTAGGGAGAGATTTCATGTTAAAAAACAAGAATATCGCATTTTTAGGTGCTGGATCGATGGCAGAAGCAATGCTTGCTGGGATCGTAAGTGCAAATAAAGTATCCAAAGAACAAATATATGTCACAAATAAAAGTAATGAAAGACGTTTAAAAGAGTTACAAAAGAGGTATGGAATTCAGGTATCGAAAGGAGATCAGCTTTCTTTTGATCATATAGATGTATTTATCCTTGCAATGAAACCAAAAGACGCAGAAGCAGTACTCACCTCCATAAAGGACCGCTTAAAACCACATCAACTTGTTGTATCAGTCCTAGCTGGTATTACAACTTCTTATATGGAACACCACTTACAAGACGGTCAACCAGTTATACGAGTGATGCCTAATACATCTAGTATGATTGGAGAATCAGCAACAGCCATATCTCCAGGAAAGTATAGTTCTAATGAACACATTAAGATTGCAACAGAGCTTTTAACTAGTATTGGTGAAGTATTTGAAATAGAAGAAGAGCAAATGGACATCTTTACAGGAATTGCTGGAAGTGGACCCGCTTACTTTTACTATTTGATGGAGCATATGGAGAAAGCGGGTAAGGATGGTGGATTGGATACAGAAACAACTCGCCATATTATGGCGCAAACTATATTAGGTGCTGCAAAAATGATTTTAGAAAACGATGAAACACCTTCTCAATTAAGAAAGAATGTGACATCACCGAACGGTACAACTGCTGCTGGTTTAGAAGCACTTGCCCAATATGGTGGAGGGAAAGCTATTTCACAAGCGATAAAGCATGCAGCAAGTAAATCAATGGAAATTAGCTCGCAATTAGAGAAAAAGCTATTTATACAAATATAATCTAAAGGCAGAAGATAAATACAGGAGTGATAGAATGAGCCCAGACGCAGACAATAGGCGCGTTGTCATTAAGATTGGAAGCAGTTCACTTACAAGCTTACATGGTGAAATTAGTCGGAAGAAACTAGAGAAGCTTGTAGATGAAATCGTTACATTAAAGGATTTAGGTCATGAAGTATTACTTGTTTCATCTGGGGCGGTAGCAGCTGGCTATCGTAAGTTAGGATTTCTAGATAGACCCACTCTATTACAAGAGAAGCAAGCAGCTGCTTCTATTGGGCAAGGTTTACTAATGGAAGCTTACTCAGAGTTGTTTTTATCTCATGGCTATGTAGCTTCACAAATTCTAATCACAAGAAGTGATTTTTCAGATGAGAATCGTTACAAGAATGTTAGAAATACATTAAATGTATTACTAGACAGAGGAATTATCCCCATTGTAAATGAAAATGATACTGTTACAGTTGACAGACTAAAATTTGGTGATAACGATACTCTTTCGGCTAAAGTTGCAGGTCTTATAGAGGCAGATGAATTATTAATTTTATCAGATATAGATGGATTATATGACTCAGATCCTCGTAAGAACCCAAATGCAAAGCTACTTGAGAAGGTGTATGAAATCACATCAGAAATTGAGGCATCAGCAGGAGGATCTGGTAGCACAGTTGGAACCGGTGGCATGAGATCTAAAATTGACGCTGTCAAAATTGCCATGGCTTCTGGAATCCGAACATTCCTAGGTAAGGCAGGTGTGAACAATATTATATTTGATGCGGTACAGAAAAAAGCAAAAGGTACCTATTTTGAATCTACAGAGCATCACCTCAATCTAAATCAGAAAAAACAATGGATTGCGTTTCACTCTGGTCCAGAAGGAGAAATTACGATTCATCAGGAAGCGAAAAAAGACCTTGTGGAAAAGAAAAGTAACTTGTTTGCGACAGGATTACTTGCTGTGAATGGTAGGTTTGGTAGCAATTCAGTTATTCGAATATTAGATGATAAAGGACTAGAAATAGGATTAGGAGTTGTCCGATATTCATCTGAGGAGTTAATTAACTTACAGATTGAAGACAAGGGAAGAAATGTCTCAATTATAGATAATGAAAATTTCGTTTGTAAACTAGAGGTTCAATTACCAGTTGGTGTCTAATCATACAGGGAGGTATTTGATGACAATTAAAGAAAAAGTAAACGTTGAAGAGCAGGCAATAAGAGCAAAGAAAGCTGCAAAAGTGCTAAGCACATTATCGACTGAAAAAAAGAATGAAGCTCTAATGACCATTGCAAATTTTTTAGAAAGAGAATATCATGAAATTCTAAAAGCGAATGTAGTAGATTTAGATAATGGGAAAACCAAGGGGTATGATGAGGCCTTTATGGATCGTCTTTCATTATCAAAAGAAAGAATCTTTGAATTCGCAAATGGATTACGAAATGTAGCAATATTGGATGATCCAACAGGCAAGGTATTATCGGGATGGACTCTTGATAATGGCCTAACCGTTGAAAAGATATCAGTTCCATTAGGGGTAATTGGAATGATATATGAAGCAAGACCTAATGTTACAGTAGATGCAACAGGCTTAGCCTTAAAATCAGGTAATGCCATTGTATTAAAGGGAGGTTCTTCAGCCATTTCATCCAATGAAAGAATAGTAGATGTAATCCACCAAGCGTTAGAAGAGACTGATATTCCTAAAGACGCTGTACAATTTATTGCAACTACTGATAGAGAAGCGACTAAACAATTATTTACAATGAAACAACATATTGATGTACTTATCCCCCGCGGAGGAGGTTCATTGATTAATGCAGTTGTCAATAACGCGACTGTACCAGTATTAGAAACAGGTGTAGGGAACTGTCACATATATATTGATAAAGAAGCAGATTTACAAAAGGCTTTATCCATCTTTGTAAACGCTAAGACAGACCGTCCAGCTGTTTGTAATGCTGCAGAGACTTTAATTGTTCATAAGGAATGGTTTACAAACCATCACCAACATTTAGTTGCGACACTTGCAGAACATAATATTACAGTATACGGTGATGAGCATATTATTTCAGTTATTCCTGATGCAAGAAAAGCTACTGAACATGAATGGGCAAATGAATTTCTCAATATGAGTATTGCTATAAAAGCTGTTGATCATGTATCAGAGGCCATTGAACATATTGATGAATATGGAACTAAACACTCTGAAGCCATTATTACAGAAAACAAAGAAACAGCACATGAATTCTTTAAACAAGTTGACGCTGCAGCACTTTATCATAATGCCTCAACTCGGTTTACTGATGGAGGAGCTCTTGGTTTCGGTGCTGAAATCGGTATTTCCACTCAAAAACTACATGCACGTGGTCCGATGGGGTTACCAGCTCTAACAACCGTAAAATATATCATGACCGGTGACGGTCAAATTAGGTGAAAAATAACTCGGAATCTGATGATTCCGAGTTATTTTGTTGCTTAGGAAATGATAAAAGCTCACCATTTGTGGATAACTTAGTGATGTGCGTAGTAATCCGGCTCCAGCGACCAGCCACGATGAAATTGCAAAGATCGTCGCAATTTCATCCTACTCGAGGGAAAAAGAAAAATCACTTTTTCCTTGGTCAAATAACCCTAGAAGAGTAAAAGGGAAAGAGCGCCCTTTTTCTCTTCAAGGAACATTTGCTATGCCTGAGGCTAAACGAGGCGCCCTGAGCCTTTTGTTCCGAGAATATAAAAACGCCTGGACTATGTCCAGGCGTTTTTTTGTATCCCTTCCGATCCGTACATTGGTTAAGTGTCCCGCAACAAGCGAAAGGTTTCGGAAGGGAATACTTCTATTATATACAATAACATCACTCTCTATCACCTAAAACAGGTATTTTTTAGAAACTCACTCATAGATATTAGTTAATGTAGGTAATGATAGTGGATAATAAGAGATTAATGAATAAAAAGTAAACCTATGATAAATAATGTAATAAAGGACTTTGTAGATTAGCGGTTAGATCAACTTAGTGCCATCACTAAGTATGTCGGGAGTTCGAATCTCCCCAAAGTCCTCCTACATATTTTAAGTGATTGTAAAAAAAGCCACAGGTTCCTTTTGTGGCTTTTTTCCTTTTTCAAGTTTTGGGGAAACCGTGAAAAGGTCAGTTATTAGAATTTATGTATATCACCTGTTTTTTAAAATGCAATTGAAAACAAGTGTAACACGTATAGGGTAGCGATACTAAGAAACATTAATGTAGATATTTTCTTAAGTCTATTAAGATCAAGTTTAAGGTTCATTTAGACTTGCCTCCTCCTCTATGACTTTTGATAAGTATCTACATAATTAGACGATGAATATTCGAAAACGTTTCAATTTATTTGGAAAAAAGTAGATTTTTTTGTAAATTGATGTATATTTTTATAATAAATCAAACTATTTCCGACATTTGATTAATTGGTTAGGATAAATACCTTGAATTTGTTATGTGAATAGAGTTATAATATTTAGGCACCTTAAATGGGGCTGAATGGGGTACTGGTGTCCCCCACGGTCTTCAAAACCGCTTGTGACCACCGTGCGTGGTTAGGTGGGTTCGATTCCCACGCAGTCCCGCCATATTTTACCGTCATATCAACGTTTTTACCTCGTTTATGGTAACGGTGCGTTGATCGGTGATTGAGTCGGACCCCCCACGTATTTTTATCAATTTATACGGAAGTACGTTGATGACCGGAAGCTAAATACGTTTGTACTAACGCCTAAAGAAAGGGCGTTATTTTTATGGAATTAAAGAACACAGGGTTAGGGGATAGGGGGGATACGCAATGACATACCGCGAGCTAGACGTCGTAAAAACGAAGGACGGCCGAGAAGGGACCATTCTTCTTATCTACGGCGATCCTGTTGAAGCGTACGAAATTGAATATGCAGGCGGTAAAGGAGATACACATACAATTCCGGTTGATGATGTAGAAGAATTAGTGCGGAGAATGCCATGCGGAACATAAATCAGCACCGAAATCACAGCTGCCTTTCGTTACTTCAGCGCGATAACCTAAACGTTCAAATAATGGCGCTAGGTAATGCTCGAAGTCATGGCCATCCATTTCATCGACTTCGTAAAACTCTTTAATACGGTAATGCTTGCGTTTCTTAATAAAAAAGAAGTAAAAACCGAAAGCTAATGCCGTTGCAATTAAAAACGGAGAAGTTTCAGCAATTAAAACTGCAAGAAATTCATGCCCTTGACGCGTAAAGAATATAATAAACACAAAAGCTGCGCCATATACCACGGCTTTTGCTTCGCTCGAGTATTCGTTCTTGACAATATACTCACCTCATTGTGTTTCATTTATTGTCTCCATACGTAATTCCATTCATTCCCTCGTCAGAATTACGGCAATTACTGCTACAATTAGGATGAGGTGTTTTTATCACCAAAGTTACTACACAAAATGGATGAACCGTTCGACTCAACGGACTACATCACCGAATTAAAGCTCAACAGTATCTGTTTACTATATACTGTTGATGTGCAAGATAAGGTGCGCTTATACAAGTCACAAAAACGAAGGAACCGTAAAGTATATTGAGTTAGTTACGTTAAACCTACCGCCATGCATGCTGTGTATTTGAACATGTTTTGTCATTAGTTTAGCGATTCGTTGTGATAGATTATATTACAAAAAGTCATAAAGTTTGCTAACAGTATTAGTATATACCTATTAATACTGTTGTCTGCGAATAATAATGTTGTTTTAAAAATCAAACCATAGAGAATTCATGATTCATGATATCCCTAAAGTGTGATTTTTTATGAGTAAATCATGGTAGTAATAAAAGTCCTGAAGTTCTCCGTTTTGGATATCTTCGGAGCTATTTTTGTTGGTTTGTCCTGAATGTATCTCGTTCACAATGACTGTGGAGACTTAAACATATTTACCATAACCATAATTTAATCACTTCTAGATGAGATGTCTAATTGGTTTTTCGTGTTTCTCATAGTAAGCTGAAAGGTCAAAAAATAAAATATTCCTGAACCAATTAGAAGGATTGCAGCTACGTTAAGAGCAGGTACTACCCCAATGGATTTTTCCAATAAACCAGAGAGTAACATTCCCGAAATTACTGCAATTCCAATTACTGTACCGTAAGCTCCATAAAATCTCCCTCTATAGTTTTCATCAACGGTTTCTTGAAGTAAAGATTCAATACTTACCAGAAATATTACACTAGGGATTTCTAATAATACATACAAAAAGAGAGCCAAAAGTAGAGATGGGAAATTAAACACAAATAAGTAAACAACTCCTGTTAATATGGAACAGTAAATAATGAGTCGATAAATAGAAAAAATTTTCTTTATGCGAAGGAGTATGATTCCCCCTAGAATTCCTCCGACACTTGCTGCTGATTGAAGCCAGCCAAGCTCCATTGCTCCCCCATTCAATACATCTTTAACAAATGGAAGAAAAAGTACGTTAATAATTCCTAGGGATATCCATACTATAATCATAAAAACTATAGCAGAATATAATATTTTATTCTTTAATATTAAGCAAAGACCTTCTCTTATTTCGTACAGTATATTCTTAACTTGATCATTGGTATTGTTAGAATATGTTGACTTAATACTATTACTATTATTGTTACCAATATCAATAAAAAATGTTAAAAGCGCTGAAAGAAAAAACGAGACAGTGTCCACAAAAACAACCACCGTGAAACTTCCTAAACCTAAAAGAGCCCCACCTAGTGAAGGACCTATTAGATTGATGATATTGCTACTAACAGAAATGATAGAATTTGCTTCCATTAAATTTTGTTTATCAACTACTTTTAAGAGAATCACACGACTGGCTGGATTAAAAAAAGAAGCTATACTTGACTGAATAAAAGCAACAACATAAATCATCCATAACATCTCAGCAGAATTAACAAATACTAATGAAAAAAGTAAGAGTGCCCTTAATATGTCAGATACTATCATTATCTTTTTTTGGTCCCATCGATCAACAAAAACACCTGCTATAAGACCAAATAATAAATTGGGAGCCATTTGGGCAATGAACATAGTGCCTGCAGCTAAAGCAGATCCGGTAATGTCATAAATAAAGAACGGTAAAGCAATAAGTAATATTCCATCACCTAATTTTGAGATTTGCCTACTAAGTAATAACAGAGTAAAATTACGTTGAAACAAAACTTTTGACATAATTTTTTCTCCCCTGTAGATCCAATTAATATGAAGACCTTCTTGAATAAGAAGGTCTTTAGAAATAGATAATTTTGTATTATTACAGAGCTAATATATCGGCGAGATTTACAAGTTATTCCAATTATTTTTAGGATTTATTCGACTCTAAATTGCTATAGATGAAGCAGTGACTCACTTGCCGCTGATTGATCGTAAGGAGATACTTGCGCATTTAATTCCTGATGATACTGTCTTACTCGCAAAATCACAATTCATTGAAGGTAATGGCACGGCTTTATTTGAATAAACTCGGGATCAGTGATTAGAGGGCATTGTGATGAAACGAAAGCATTCTAAATACGAGGTAGGTAAACGTAGTCATAGCAGGCTGAAGTGTACTAATTACCTATATGCTGACATAATTGTTACAGGTTGGCGGAAGTCAGAGTTCGGTTGGTTACTAAGTGATCCTACGGTAAGAAACTTGGTATTATGGAGTTAGGCGTGCCACCGCTTGTTTAGAAAGAAAGGTTAAGAGGTTGCGCGAAGTTGATGACTTCGTGTATGTGGAGCCTTTTGAATGTCGCATTAAGTTTCGCGAATATAAAAAGGTTAGATTATTCGCCTGCCTTCGTTCGCCTAACGGCGGGATTATTTATTTTAGACAAAGGACAAAAAGTAAATAAGGTCGAAATACATAAAGGAGTTTAGTTTTGGAAAAGAGAGGTTGTAAAAAGTGTCACTAACAACAATGTAGAAATACGTGTGGCCGTTGAGTTGACGGTGATTGACTGGAGTTTTAAACCCCACGGTCTTCAAAACCGCTTGTGACCACCGTGCGTGGTTAGGTGGGTTCGATTCCCACGCAGTCCCGCCAATAAATACATAGAATTTAGTTATCGTTACCTAGGGAATGGGTAACTTTTTTTATTTTATATTTGCAACATTCATCACTTGAAACTGCCTCTAAATCAAGGTAAAGTTAATAGTGCTATTGACATACAAGGAAGTGAACGAATATGAGTATTCATTATTATACGGTCGGGATGGCAGGTCATATTGATCATGGAAAAACTTCGCTTACGAAAGCATTAACAAATATTGATACAGATCGATTAAAAGAAGAGAAGGAAAGACAAATCTCGATAGAGTTAGGCTTCGCTCCGTTAGATCTTGGTGACAATATTTCCGCATCCATTATTGATGTTCCTGGACATGAAAGGTTTATTAGGCAAATGATTGCAGGAGTAGCTGGGATTGACTTAGTCATTCTTGTCGTTGCGGCTGATGAAGGTGTTATGCCACAAACAAAGGAACATTTGGATATTCTTTCTTTTCTAGGTATCAAAAGAGGGATTGTGGCGATAACCAAAATAGATAAAGTTGAATCAGATTTTGTAGAGCTTGTGAAAGAAGAAATAAAGGATCAATTACAAGGAACTGTATTTTCAGAATCTCCTCTTGTTCTTGTAGACAGCTTGAAAGAAATAGGAATAGATGATTTAAAGAATATAATAAAAGAAGAGCTTCATCAAACAGAAGAGAGAAATGCAAGTGGAGCATTCCGTCTCCCGATTGATCAAGTATTTACGGTTAAGGGTCAAGGAACGGTCGTAAGAGGTACCGTATACGAAGGAACGGTTATAGAGGGTCAGTCACTACTTGTGCTTCCTTCAAGACGGGAAACAAAAGCTAGACAATTGCAGGTTCATCATCGCCCTGCACAATCAGCGGTTGCTGGGCAGCGGGTAGCGGTTAACTTATCCAATGTTACAAAAGAAGAGATTGAACGCGGGGATGTAATTGTTGATAAAGAACATTTTTTTGTGACCGATACTATTGATATTTCGATTTCATTTATTCCTAGTTTAAAATATCCAATTAAACAACGTTCACCAGTTAGATTACATTTAGGTACTTCAGAAGTTATGGGGAATATTGTCTTTTTTGATCGAAATGAAGTGACCGGTGATGTAGGTGAAGTTTTATGTCAGCTTCGATTAGATGAAGAGGTTGTAACAAAAAGAGGAGACCGATTTATTTTACGACGGCCTACACCTACAGAAACAATTGGTGGAGGTTGGATTATTGATCCGAATGGAGAAAAATATCGTTTTAGTGATGCAACGATCGAAATGTTACATAAGAAAAAAGAAGGCTCCCAAGCTCAGCGAGTGGCTGAACTATTAAAGGAAAGAAAGTATCTTCGGAAAAAGGAGTTGTTCCAGCTAACTTCAATTAAAGAAGAACAAATGCCAGAAGTGATGAGTGAGGATTCCAATATTATTGAAATACTTCAAGGTTATTCATTAAAATCGGAACAAATCAACTTATTATCAATAATAAACGAAACTTTAGTTCTATATCACCAAAAGCATCCGATGCGGTTTGGTATAAATAAAGCAGAGCTTGTAAATTTATTGAGCCAATCAGCTCCAAAAGAATGGGTAATCTATGTAATTGAAGATTTAATAGATGAAAAAGCTTTACAAAGACTAGGACAGTTTGTTTCTACTTCTGACTTCACACCTTCATACCCAACACAATGGGAAAAAAGGATTGTTCAAATGATCCAGAGGCTAGATGATGACTTACTTGAAGTTAAACAATGGGATGAATACGGCAAAGACTCGGGCATACCGAAGGAAGTATTAGATGAACTTAAGCATTATTTACTGCAAACAAGTAAACTATATGTATTAGATGAGAAACATTTTATAACCAAACAATCGTTACAAGAAGTCATTCAAACATTACGAAAAAATACAAATCAACAATTTGATTTAAAAGTAGCCAAGGATAGTTTGAATACATCAAGAAAATATTTAATACCACTCCTTGAACTTCTTGACACCTTAGGAATTACGAAGCGAGATGAACAAAATCGAGTGTGGGTGAGAGATACCATTGAGTAAGTTAAAAATAGGCTTTTTTACACCGTATTACAAAAGTAATCGAGGGAATGCAACAACGACAAGGCGAATTATTCATGGCCTTAATCGTGCTGGAGTAGAAACATATGTAGTCCCATATCTAGAAGAATCGTGGTCAGAAGAAAAAGACGCTAAACTAGCAGAATGTCAACTTTATCACATGGTTCATTTATTTCGCTTTACAAGATGGAACATGTGCAGGGAGCTACCTCTTACAAAACCATATATTTTAACAAGTGGGGGTACAGATATTAACCATGATATTGCTAATGCAGATCAAGTAAAAGAAATGGCTTATCTTGTCGATAATGCCTCATTTATTACTGTATTTACTGAAGATGCTAAACAAAAATTAGCGGAAGCATATCCTAGTAAGGTAAGTGAAATAAATATCATTCCTCAAAGTGTATGGTTTGAAGATAGCAGCGATCAGCGTTTATTAAATATTCCAAAGGGTAAACCGACAATATTTTTACCTGCGGGAATACGTAAGGTAAAAGACCCACTCTATGTATGGAAAGAGATTAAGACATTAAAGGATAAGTATAAAGACTTACAATTCATCATTGCTGGGGTTGTTATTGAAAAGGATTTATTTAAAGAAATTCTTAGCCTTTGCCAAAAGTATGATTGGGTTCACTTTTTTGAGAATGTTCCTTTTGGACAAATGGAGCAACTTTACCGGCAAGCTGATATAACCATTAATACATCCATTTCTGAGGGACAATCATCTGCATTGATTGAAGCTATGTATTGCGGGAGTCCACTAATTGTAAGGAAGAATGAAGGGAATTTAAGTGTAGTGACTCATGGAAAAACTGGGTTTGTATTCGAAAAGCAAGCGGAATTTCATTCTTTAGCGATAGCTTTATTAGAAAATAGTATACAAAGAAAAGAAATAATAGCTAATGCCCATTCATATGTTCTAAAGCATCATTCGTTAGAAACGGAGATCAGTCGATATGTCTCCCTGTACAAACAATTGGTATAGGCAATATATTAGACAAAATCTGATTGCTTTACTATGATAATATACGGTAAATATATAATGGGGGTTTTGGAATGAAAAAAGTAGGGGCATTACTATCTATTTTAACTTTGCTTCTTCTAGCTGCATGTGGCGGGGGAAATGAATCCGTAGAGAATACAGATGAAGAAACGAAAACAGAAACAGTGAAATTAGAAAAATTAGTAGTTGGCGTTATTCCTTCCTTAAATCAAGGGAACATGCAAGCGGCTATGGATAAATTAACCACTCACTTTGAGTCTGAGCTAGGTATGGATGTTGAAATTACTGTATATCCTGATTACCAAGCTGTAGTAGAAGCAATGAATTTTGATGAAGTAAATATGGCTTATTTCGGACCATCTACATACGTTGATGCAAATGAAGAAAGTGGAGCTCGTGCAATTATGACTCAACTAGTAGACGGAGAACCATTTTATTACTCTTATATCATCACGCATATAGATTCTGAGTTAAAAACAATTGAGGATCTTATCGCTAATAGTAAAAAGATTACGTTTGCATTTGGTGACCCTAAGTCAACCTCAGGTTCTTTAATACCGAGCATTGAATTAAAGAAACAAGGTGTTTTTACGAACCAAAATGAACATGAATTTAAAAACCTTCTCTATACAGGTGGTCATGATGCAACGGCAATTGCGGTAGAAAATAAACAAGTAGAAGCTGGTGCAATTGACAGTGCCATCTTTAACACATTATTAGAAAATGGTACGGTTGGAGATAATTTTAAAACAATCTGGCAATCAGAGAAGTTATTTCAATATCCTTGGGCAGTTAGTAAAGCGGTCAGTGATGAGCTTGCAGCAAAAATACAGGACGCATTTTTAAAGGTAGAGGATCAAGAAATATTAGATGCATTTGCTGCTTCTGGTTTTACAAAAGCAACAGATGAAGATTACGAAGCGATTCGTGAAGCTAAAAAAGAAGCTAGCCAATAAGCTTCTTTAAAGAAGGTGCTATGAATGAAAGGCATGAATAAATGGTCGTTGGCTATATTGTCAGCGACTATTCTTTTATGGAGTGCGTACGGAGTTGAATTTAATATAAGGGAATTTTTTGACTTTGGTAGAACCATTGAATTTTTTCAAAGGAAATGGTGGCCGCCGGATTTTTCGATTGCTAACTATGCTTTAAAGGCATCTATTATTACTCTTCAAATTGCCATCATGGGAACTTTTCTTGGTTTATTATTTGCCCTCCCATTAAGCTTTTTAGGAGCTTGGAATACATCTCCCACAAAATCGATTTACAATATAACAAGAGCAATCATGAATTTCTTTCGTTCTGTACCAGAAATCGTATTTGGACTCTTATTAGTACCGACATTTGGACTAGGTCCATTTCCGGCAGTGTTGGCTATAGCGCTTCATAATATTGGAGTGTTAAGTAAGTTAATCTCAGAGTTAATAGAAGCGGCAGATGAAGGGCCTCAAGAGGCTGTCCGATCAGTCGGGGCAAAAAGAATATTAGTGGTTACCTATGGTATATTACCACAAATCATCCCCAATATATTGTCGCACTACTTTTATCGATTAGAAGTAGGGATTAGAGCCTCCCTTATTTTAGGTTTTATCGGAGGTGGCGGAATCGGAAGTATGTTATATATTGATTTCAAGATTGCAAATTATCAAATGGTAGCCACCGAAGTCATTTTTATAATGGGACTTGTGATGCTAGTTGATTATATTGGGGCATTTGTTCGTAAGAAGGTGATTTGATGATCGAAGTAAAAAACCTCCATAAGCAATATCCAAAGAGTACCCAAGCTGCATTACATGATGTAAGCTTTTCAATTAACGAAGGAGAATTTGTTGCTGTACTTGGTTTAAGTGGGGCGGGTAAGTCTACTTTAATAAGGTGTATTAACCGGTTGGTAGAGCCAACTGGTGGCCAGGTTATATGGGGTGGTAACGATGTTCTTTCCTATAAAGGTGAGAAGCTTCGGAAATATAGAAGCTCAATTGGAATGATTTTTCAGTCTTTTAATTTAATCGAACGTATGTCTACTATAGTTAATGTACTCGTTGGCATTATAGGTACTATTCCACTAAGAAGAGCACTCTTTTTCCAATTTAGTAAACAGGAAAGGGAGGGAGCACTTGAAGCACTTGATAGGGTAGGGTTAAAGGAACATGCGAATAAACGAGTCAGTCAACTAAGTGGCGGTCAGAGGCAGCGGGTAGCCATTGCAAGGGCTCTTCTTCAAAAGCCGAAGCTTATTTTAGGAGATGAACCAGTTGCTAGTTTAGATCCGAATACTTCTGTTCAAGTGATGTCTTTACTAAAAAAAATCAATCAAGAAGATAAAATAACTATGATGATCAATCTACATGATGTAAAACTTGCAAAAGATTTTGCAACAAGAATTATTGGAATTTCAAATGGTCGGGTTGTTTTTGATGATATCCCTGATAAATTAACTGCGGAAGATCTTGAGAACATCTATTAAATAAACCAGAAGCTGAGCTTCTGGTTTATTTTTCTACATATATACAACATTCTTTCTTTTCTGTTACATCTCCTACTATTGAAGCCTCTGCAATTCCACTAGAACGAAGTCTATCTACATACTGTTTAGCTTCTTCAGTTGGTAAACTTACAAGTAAACCACCTGATGTAACTGCATCACAAAGAATATATTTTTCTGTTTCTGATAGAGCCTCCCCATAAACAATGGAGTCCTGCAACCATTCATAATTGGATTTGGTTCCACCTGGAATGATACCTTTTTCTGCTAACTCTACTGTTCCTTCAAGCAAAGGCACTTTATGAAAGTGGATAGTTAAACTACTATCACTCCCTCTTGCCATTTCACTTGCATGTCCTAACAATCCAAATCCAGTAATATCAGTACATGCATTCGGATGAAGACCTTCTAGACACTCAGCCGCAACTTTGTTAAGTGTAGCCATTGTCTCTGTTACTTTTTGAAGTTGTTCTTCGGTAACCATATCACGTTTAATACCTGTTGTCATAATTCCAACACCGATAGGTTTCGTAATAACTAAAGAATCCCCAGGTTTGGCGCCGACATTCTTTAGAACTTTATCTGGGTGAATGAGACCTGTTACAGATAGTCCGAATTTTGGTTCTTGATCGTCGATGGAATGTCCACCAACAAGAAGTGCATCTGCTTCTTTGACTTTATCTGCAGCACCCTTTAATATTTCTGCTAACATATCTGGACCTAATTTTTTTATTGGATAACCAACAATATTTAAAACTGTTTTTGGTTTTCCACCCATGGCATAAACATCGCTAAGTGCATTGGCAGCAGCGATTTGTCCAAACATGTATGGATCATCAACGATTGGTGTAAAATAGTCAACCGTTTGTATGATAGCTATATCATCTGTTAGTTTATACACTCCTGCGTCATCAGCAGTATCTAATCCAACTAATAAATTTGGATCGTGTTCTCTCTCGGGTAAAAGACGCAATACTTGCGCCAGGTCACTTGGACCGATTTTGCATCCTCAACCAGCTTTAGTTGATAATTGTGTAAGTCGAACCTTTTCTTGATTAGTCATGATTCTAACACCTCCTGTCCAATATTATATAGCTTTGTATTTATATTTCCAAAGAAGATGCATTTAAATCCTATCTTTTGATTCCAATACTAACATGTATTAAAATATAGGAAATATTGAAAAGCTTTTGATGAGACGTTTTTTAAAGGAGGAAGGATCATGAGTTACAAGGTATCAGTTGAGTTTTGCATGCAGTGAAACTATGCGCCAAAGGCTGCGAGTTTCGCAGAAGAATTATTCAGTCATTTCCGTCATGATATAACGAGTTTAGAGCTTGTTCCTAGTTCGGGTGGTGCTTTTGAAGTTACTGTAAACGGAGATAAAATATACTCTAAGCTAGAAGTAGGGAAATTTCCAAACTTAGAAGAGATTATATCGAAATTGTGAAATAGTTAAAGTGAAGGGAAGTGTCATGATTTGATACTTCCCTTATTATTTAGAGAGAAAGGTGTTTATCATGGATTATACCCAACAAATAGAAGAACTTGCGTTCGCCTATTTACAATCATTTTCTAATCGAATTGATAAGGAGTGGGGCATTCTATTTTATCAGGAAGAACAGCCGATGTATTATGATGCTAATCATGCGCATATCAATTGAAAATTATCATCAAGCCGTTTCGGTCGAGTGACAGATAACGAATTATGTGGAAAGGAGGTTCGAGAAAGGGCATTTGAGATTTAGTTTCAAAACAACCATTATCAACACTATAAAATATAATGGTATTTCCTTGTTCGATAGCATGTTTATTTCGACAAGGCAATCAAGGAAGGGTTGAAAGTGTGGCAACACTAGAAGAATTAAGGGCTAATAGGGTATTTACTTCAGCATTTACAAATTAAAGCTAATAGATTAGATTTATCTAATCTTTGGGTCTATCCGATCAATGTACAAGTGGGTAAAGGTATACAGCAAATGGGGTTTTGAAACTGTTTCTATTCTTAAAACTGTACATGCCTTCTTAGTGGTAAAAGAATTAAGAAAATAAAAAAAGACAGGTTCTCCTGTCTACTTTATGTTAATATTTCTTTCGTGGTTCTTAACTTCCCCAGCTTTTTGTATCGTGATTTCCAGTATATCCTTACTATAAGTTGCTTTAATTATTTTTCTGCATATCGTAACAGGAAGAGTGACAAAACGACTAGTATTAATCTTTTTATTACGGCATTGTATCCGAAGACCATTTTTTTCGACCTCAATTAGAAGGTCTTCTTTTTTATAACCAGGTGTAGTTGCCTCCACTATATATGAATGTTCAGTTTCAAATAAATCTAATCTAATACCATCTTCGCTTCCATCAAAAAAAGGGTCTGTGATAAACTGTTTCATCCAGTCCTCGATTCCTTCTAAATCTAACGAGTAACCTTCGTTCTTCTCATCTACCATTACAAGCCCTCCAACTGGTTCTTGGATTATCGTATTCACCTTCATATAAAGTTGTGAATAATAAGTCTCCCTCTATTTAATTCATAAAATATAAGCAGGTCACAGTATTTGAGAATAACGGAAGTGACTATTATAATAAACAGTATGATAAAACGGAGGGAAGTTAATGTGAAACATTTTCTACGATTATTACCACCTGTTCACGAATTACAAAAAGATAAACGATTTTCTATTGTTCAGCAAAAATACAATTTAGATACGAATGTTTTAACAGAAATGCTACAAGAAAAAATGCAGCTGGTGAGAGATTCATTACTTAGAAATGAGTGGAGTGAGCAAGAGCCAACTAAAGAAAAGTTTACTGATGAGCTTTTTCTACTGATAGAAGCAGATGCATCATCATATGGTGATTACTACTTAAAAAAGGTAATAAATGCAACAGGTACGATATTGCATACAAACTTGGGTCGTGCACGTTTAAGTGAGGAAGCTATCGAACATGTATCAACTATTGCTAAGTATTACTCAAACCTAGAGTATCGTATTGAAGAAGGTGAGAGAGGATCAAGGCACGATATTATTGAAGGAATAATTGCGAAGGTTACAAATGCAGAAGCAGCGATGGTGGTCAATAATAATGCAGCAGCGGTCTACCTCATATTACGTGCGCTAGCAAAAGATGCGGAAGTGGTCGTTTCGAGAGGACAGCTTGTTGAGATTGGTGGTTCCTTTCGTGTTTCTTCCATTATGGAGGAGAGTGGTGCCAAGCTTGTGGAAGTAGGGACAACTAATAAAACTCATTTGTACGACTATGAAAATGCAATTAATGACCAAACGAAAATGATTATGAAGGTTCACACAAGTAATTTTAAAACAATTGGGTTTACTAAGAGTGTATCTACAGAGGAACTTGTTGATCTTTCACGAAACCATGAAGATGTCGTATATTATGAAGATCTAGGAAGTGGAGTATTGTTTGATTTTAAAAAGTATGGAATAGGGGACGAACCAGTAGTAAGTGATGTCATAAAACTAGGTGCTGATATTGTTTCGTTTAGCGGTGATAAACTATTAGGTGGCCCGCAAGCAGGTATTATAGTCGGTAAAAAATCTCTAATTCAAAAGCTAAAGAAACATCAATTAGCAAGGGTACTACGAGTTGATAAACTAACGTTTGCAGCTCTTGAAGCAACTTTAATAGCTTATCAAAAAGGGACTAACAGTATTTTAAACCTACCTGTTATAAGGGACATGCTTATAAAACCTGAGGAAATCAGAATAAAGGCACTTGGATTCATCGATAAATTAACTGATACTACCTATAAGTCATTTTTAGAAGAAGATGTATCTCAAGTTGGTGGAGGAACAATGCCAGAAGTTGAACTTCCAACCTATATTGTTTCTGTTCAACACAAAACAAAAAACGCGGAGACCTTAAGTAAAGACCTCCGCATTAGTACTCCAAGTATTGTTACTCGTATTAAAAATGATAAAGTCATTTTTGACTTTAGGACGATACAGGATGATGAAATGTTAGATATCGTTATTGCTCTTAAACAAATTAACTAATTACATATCGTGTCCTTGGTTGTTTTTCTGTCTTGTGTGGTTATGATTCTTTACTTTCTTTGAACCGCTTAAAGGTTCAGGTTGCCCTGGGTTATTCCCCTTAGGTGCATTTTTACGCATGTCTTTCCCGTCATTTTTATTTACCATTGTTTATCCCTCCTTCTTGATTAGGATGAAAAAAATAAAGACTTTTATTCTTAGAATGATTCTTAATTACTTGGATAAAAATAAAAAGGTAATAAATAAATGAAGGAGAGAATGCTCAATGCCATATCATAAGGATAAACAACAAGCCTTTCAAGCAGCTCAACAAGGAACTCATCAGGCAAAGGATATATATGAGAATATGGAAGTTACTGGTGGAGATTATGGGGCTCACCTAAATCATTTAAAAAATGAAGTTAATGAAGCATACGAACAGATAAATAACGCTATGGAGGTAGCTTCTGAAACACAAAAGGATCAATTACGTCAGTTTCAACAAGATTTAGAACAAATCGTAAATGATATAAATAAATAATAAATGAAATGGGTAGTGAAACTATCCATTTTATTTTTTATAAGTAAGAAATTATAATTTCTGTGTTTAGCTTATACAATGTTACTGCTAAATCCAGCCCAGCGTGTTTTGTTCTAGCATTTGTCTTCTTATTTACAAGTGATTTCTATCTTCAAAGAAATCAAGCTTTTTCGTTTTAATCTTTGTGATAGTTGAGCCTAAAGGCAAGATTATTTTGTAGATTAGAAAATGGAAGGGAATTGTTATTGAACATATACAATTAGACATGGTATAGTAATCATCCGCTCATTGAGAGCAACAAGGTTTAATGGAAGAAAATGATATTGAATCACTTCTATAAGACATGATATAGTAATTATCCGCTCATGAGAGCAACAAGAGAAGATGAACGACACAGGTTAAATGGAAGAAAATGATATTGAATCACTTCCATAAGACATGATATAGTAATTATCCGCTCATGAGAGCAACAAGAGAAGATGAACGACATACGGTTAAATGGAAGAAAATGATATTGAATCTCTTCTATAAGACATGGTATAGTAATCATCCGCTCATTGAGAGC